>MGXV01000072.1 GCA_001801485.1 Gammaproteobacteria bacterium RIFCSPHIGHO2_12_FULL_37_14 | reverse complement strand
AAGACGAAGCGGCTTTTGATGCGCATTTAAATACACCTCATTTTTTTCGGTGGCGTGACACGGTAACGCCTTGGTTTGTAGAACCACCACAGGTCGTATTTATGAATTCATTATTTCCAGCAGATCCTGTTTGGAGACATGAAAAAACAGCGCTAGTCAAACACGTTCCGATGGGTAAAGAATGAATTCAATTCGCTGCATTTACAACGAGCCATGTATTTTAGGCGAAGGTCCAATTTGGCATCCGCTTGAAAAGGTGTTGTATTGGGTGGATATTATCAAACCTGAATTACATCGGCTCGACCCAAAAAATAATAATCATCAATCGTGGATCATGCCAGCCGATATTTGTTGTGTTGCGCCGAATAAAAACGGCGGATTAATTGCCGCATTAAAAAATGGCATTGCGATTTTAAATCCGGTGTCCAATCAAATAAATTATCTTGCAAAATTATCCGAAAAAACTGCAGAAAAAAGCATGTTTAACGATGGTCATTGCGACCGCCTGGGACGTTTTTGGGTGGGATGCAAAGATCTTGCTGAGTCTGAACCGACAGGCGATATTCTTCGATTCACCCTACAAAAAAAATTAATCAAGCAGGCGGGTAATTTTATTGTTGCCAATGCATTAATAGCAAGCTTAGATTCAAAATATTTTTATATCGCAGATTCTCCAAAATGCATTATTTATCGTTATGATTTTGACAGTGATGCGGGTGAAATTCACAATCCGGTTATTTTTGCAAAAGTGCCTGAAAATGCAGGATATCCTGATGGTATGACGATTGATTCACAAGGATATTTGTGGGGTTGTCATTTTAATGGTTGGCGTGTCACACGTTATGATCCTGACGGAAAAGTTGATCAAGTCATTAAAATGCCTGTTTCAGCACCAACCAGTTGTTGCTTAGGCGGCTCTGATTTAAAAACATTATTTGTAACATCTGCAAAAAGAGATGTTTTAGCGTCTGAATTAAAAAATCAACCGCAAGCCGGATGTGTTTTTGCAATTGATGTCGATGTGCCTGGTGTCAACGAGCCCTGTTTTAAAGAGGAATAATCATATGAAAGCCATTGCCGTTTTTCCCAATGAAAAAAAAGTTAAGTTAATTGATGTTCCAGAACCAAAAATAGAATCGCCCACACAGGTAAAATTAAAAATATTGGATGTCGGCATTTGCGGGACTGATCGTGAAATATGTGAATTTAAATACGGCGCGCCACCCGAAGGCTCTGATTTTTTAATTTTAGGTCATGAATCATTGGGCCAAGTAATAGAAATCGGCTCTGGCGTAACTGATTTAAAGGTGGGCGATTTAGTCGTGACAATGGTGCGTCGCCCCTGCCCGCATAAATATTGCATGGCATGCCAAGCCGGAAGACAAGATTTTTGCTATACCGGGGATTTCAAAGAACGTGGCATTAACGGCATACACGGCTTTATGACCGAATATGTAGTAGATGATCAAAAATATATGTTGCATGTGCCCGCTAATTTGAAAGATATCGGCATATTAACCGAGCCATTAACAATCGCTGAAAAAGCGGTTCGCGAAATTTACACCATCCAAAAAAGATTGCCATGGGGTGGTGCCGATATGGATAAATATCACGCCATCGTTATTGGCGCAGGTCCTGTTGGATTGTTAGCGGCGCTTGTTTGCGTTATTCGTGGATTTGATGTAACGGTATATTCACTAGAATCAGAAAACACATCACGCGCAAAAATTGCAACGATATTGGGTGCACATTATGTGTCGGCACAAACAAGTGATATTACGCAATTAGGAAAGTCTATTTCCGGTAATATTGATGTTATTTTTGATGGATCTGGTGCATCAAAACTATCATTCGAAATGTTTCCATTGCTCGGTTACAACGGTGTTTTTGTGTGGACAGGCATTCCCGGTCGTAAAGAATCCATCGATATTAACGCAGGCACTATCATGCGAGATATTGTTCTTAAAAACCAAGATATAGTGGGATCTGTGAATGCGGGACATGAAGATTTTCAAGGCGCTATACAGCATTTAAATACCTTATCCGCTAAAATGAATCTGTTGCCACCTGGCTTGATTAAACGGTATTCTGTAGAACAATATGCGGAATTATTGTTGAAGCCACCAGCACCAGATATTTTTAAAAGTGTTATTAGTTTTGCTAAGGCTTAATTTCATTTGAGGGATCAAATATGAAAAACAAGGATGTTGGAACCAGCTCGGATGATTCTTTATTGCATTATCCGATGAATGGGTTTGTTATTTTTGTCGCGAGTATCGCAGCCATTGGCGGTATTTTATTTGGATTTGACACAGGTGTTATTTCTGGCGCGATTTTATTTATCAAAACCCAATTCCATCTGACCTCATTTATGAACGGTGTCGTTGTATCTGCATCGCTCATCGGCGCGATTGTGGGTGCAGCAGTCAGCGGTAAAGCTGCCGATCGATTCGGTCGAAAAAGATTATTAATGCTTGCTGCATTGATTTTTATCGTCGGTACACTGTCTTCCGCATATTCTACCAGCGTAGCGGCATTGGTGATTAGTCGAATTATTTTAGGATTAGGAATTGGTATTTCCTCTTTCACCGCACCACTTTATATTTCTGAAGTTTCACCCACAAGGTTACGTGGCGCACTGGTGTCATTAAATCAATTAGCGGTCACTGTTGGTATTTTTGTATCTTATTTTGTAGACGAGTATTTCTCAAAATCGGGTGATTGGAGCAACATGTTTATGGTGGGCGTCATCCCTGCAGTGATTTTATTTATAGGCTTAATTTTTCTGCCTTACAGTCCCCGCTGGTTGTGTTTGAGAGGAAAATTTGATGAAGCAATTGCGGTATTAAAAAAGATTCGTCATTCGACTCATGTGGAAGTTGAATTTAAGGAAATTAAAGAAAGCGTTTCAAAACAAGGTGATTGGCATGGTTTATTGAAAAAATGGGTAAGACCTGCGATATGGATTGGGCTTGGCTTAGGATTTTTCCAACAATTTACGGGGATAAATACCGTTATTTATTATGCACCCACGATCTTTAAATTATCTGGATTTTCCAGCAATTCCATTGCGATTATGGCAACCATGGGTATTGGTGCTGTCAATGTGCTCGCGACAATCGCAGCGATTCCATTAATCGACAAAGTCGGCAGAAAGCCGTTGTTGTATGTTGGTATGACATTGATGGCGCTGTGCTTATTTGGATTAAGTTTAAGTTATATGTTTGCAACAATAGATTTAAAGTGGATTGCATTTACGAGTATCATATTTTACGTCATTGGTTTTGCGATCAGCCTAGGACCGATTATGTGGCTGATGTTCACCGAAGTTTTCCCATTACAAGTGCGTGGTGTTGCAACCAGTATCATGGCGTCAATGCAGTGGGCATTTAATTTTATTGTATCCCTCACGTTTTTGTCGTTAATTAAATATTTCCATGCATCTGGAACGTTTGCTTTGTATGGCATTATTTGCGTAATTGGTATTTTATTTGTCTATCTAAAAGTGCCTGAAACAAAAGGTACGTCACTTGAAAAAATCGAAGCGAATTTACGCGCAGGCGTAGCAAGCCGTTATTTAGGAAATTAAATTTAATGGAAAAATATACGATTACATCCAGCAATGGTTTAACAAAAGCGACTGTCGTTCCTGAGCGCGGGGCTTTTGTTTCATCGTTAATATTACAATTTGAATCAGGTTCGCGCGAAACTGTTTTTTTACATGATTATGCGTGGGATAAAGAAATTAATGATTTACCCGGCGGTATCCCTTTTTTATTTCCTATTTGTGCGCGAATATCTAGAAATGGAAAAGAAGGAATTTATCTGTATGATGGAAAACAGTATCAATTGAAAATCCATGGGTTTTCTTGGTTTGAAAAATGGACTGTTGTGAACGTCTCAGACAATTCAATTGAAGTTGTCCTAAGAGAAAATGAAAACACACTAGCATGCTACCCCTTTCATTTTGAAATTAAATTAAAATTCGTAGTACATAATGGAAAATTTGAGTGTCATCAACTTTACAAAAATAATGAAAAAGAAAAACCAATGCCATACTATGCGGGTTTTCATCCTTATTTTTTAACGCCCGATATGGAGCACGGAAAAGAAAAAGTTATTTTAAATTTTCAGCCCGTCAAGCGCTTAAAATATAATGAAACATTAACCGACATTATTGGCGATCAACCCGTATTTAAAACACCTGTTAATATTACAAATCCAGAAATCAATGAGCAATTGTGCATGCTTGGTGAAGATAAATTGGCAACGCTCACATTTCCAAATGGTGATGTTTTAAAAACAAACGTGTATGGCATTCAAGACCCCAATATTTTTTCGTATATGCAGCTCTACAATGTTCCTGAAAAGCCATTTTTTTGCGTTGAACGATGGATGAGTTTTCCAAATGCATTAAATACGGTGTCCGGAGTACGTTGGTTGGATCCTGGCGCAAGCGAAGAAGCTTTTTTCGAAATTTCGCTATGAGTAAAGCAGGTACTTCAAATGATCAGTTCGTACCTAATTCTTAATTGCTGAACTCAACTTCTGATCGCTGAACTTAACTTATGAAAATGACAAATTTCCATTTTAGTCCATCCCATACTGTAGTACATACCACATACTATAAAGTACACTTTTTACCGTATCAATGCCAATGGAATCAATGTTTGATCCAATGCTACAGTTGCTACAGTTGACCTTGCTCATTGGATGGTGTGTGAAGTTGGTTTTTAAAGGCGTGGTTGTACTCTGATTTGGTACTGTAGCAATAGTAGCAACTGTAGCAGGTTTTACTCACTCGTAAAAACAAGGGTTGAGCACTAACGTCACTTTCTTTTTTGCTTTGAATTCTTTTAGACAATTGTCTTCAATCAGGGTTTCAATCGCTTCATCACGTTTGTCTTTGTCGCGAATTGGTCCGTATTGAACAAGTTCTCGAGGTGATGTTTCTCTGATCTCATGGTCCAGGATCCACTTGAGCAATTTGTTTGCCGATTGTTGTGTGGGTGTTAAAAATTGGCTGCCGAGCACACGCTTGGTTTCATTCAAATGCCAGCGAATAACGCTGATGGATTGATCCATATTCTCCGCACTGATCTCCGAGGCGGATGATCCGTTGAATAAGTGAAACAGGGCGGCAAGACGCGCTGCATTTTCAGCTGCTTTGCTCGCAAAATCTCTGATGCTCTTCCATAATTTTGGATCACTCAGTCCTGATTCAAGCTGGTTAAAAAACGCTACCCACTCAATCTTTGCCGCTTTTGAAAAATTGAGAGTCGGCAAATTGTGGCAGCCGTGTTTGTCTAATGCCAAAGTGTTATCGAGACAGTCCAATAGTCTATTGTGGTACTTCTGCATTGAAGGGAGTTTGGCCGGAGGCTCTTTATAAAAACGATTACCCATTTCACTTTTTGGACAGGCAATAAGACTTCTTGCTAAAAATCCTGTTTGACGACTAATGCCACCATTTTTTGCGAGCATCTGTTCAAGAATAATCGGCTGCATCATTAAACTGATTGTGAGCCTGCGATTGGCAACCGTAAAGTTACTGGTTGTTTTTCGATGCGCGATAAATGGTTTGCTCTCCCATAAGCGATTCAATAACGCAATAAATTTTGTCGTGTTATTTTGCATTCCGTGCCCATTCATGATAATCGCACCCTCGTCTGACCACAAAGAAGCGCTTGGCCAGCCGGATGCGATATGTTCTGCCAATGCTTCCTGCGTTGTGTCTTCAAAAAATAGAACTGGTAATAACGGGACATGCGGTTCGTTGGAGACATGCTCGATCAACAATTCATGCAGATTATTGGTATTTTTATGCAACATGGTATCGCGGCGAATTTGTGATAATAGCGCTTCTTTTTCAACCGACCAGGTTCTGTGTATGATTTCAGCTACTTTGATTTCAGGCGCTAATTTTTCTCGCGTATCCAATTGCCACTGTCTGACGGCCTCGCCAAATGTGTGGTCGGAAGCTGACTTCCTTTCCCCGGATAATCCCGAAATTATGAAATAAAGTGACACCGGACTTACCAAATATTTATCCCGAGCAACGTTACTTAATGTTTGGCATGCAAGCGATACATTTGCTAGCGCGCTACAAGCGATGATTGGCAATGGCTGCTGACCATAATTTTGATAAGAAGAAACAGCGTTTTGAATAATGCTGGGGAGTGCGTCGAGCGGATACGGTGATGATTCCTGATGATCTTGCTTGAAAACGCTTGGCGTTTCCCACTGAAGACCATTATGCAACTGCTCGGCTTGTTCGGTATCGGGCGGGGATATATTCATTATGAGGCTCTGCTATTTTGAGGTGAAAATTGACGATACGTTACTTGATGTTGTTGGCCATATCAACTTTGGCGACGTCTGATTTGCTGCAAAAAAATCCCCAGGCGCTGTTGATAATCCTGTGGAAAACTTAAATTTAGTTTTTGCAACTGAGGATAACGCATGGTTTTTATTAGATTGTGCGAAAACGCATCAGAAAAGGAGATCTGATTGTCCATCTGTCAAGAATGGATGACAAAATAGAGGCCTCAATATAGTAAAATTACGGTAACTTTCCGTACTGCCGACGGGTATAATAAATACACCTTAATTAATAGCAGTCTTCGGAGCAGTACCATGCCAAACAAACCAAAACGTATATTTCTGATCGGTCATTCAGGCGCAGGCAAAGGTGTGCTGGCAGAAGCAGTTGCCAAAAAATTGGGTTGGAAATATGTGAATGCTGATTATGCATTAGCACCATCCATTGGACGCGCTAGCACTGAAATTCTGGGTGAACAAGGTGAGGCAGCTTTTCAAAACTGCTTGTCTCAAATCTTGGAGCGTTTAAGCCAGGAAGATAATATCGTCGTTTGTACAGACGATAGCATTGTTTGTTCTGCGCATAATCGAAAATTATTATCCAAAGAATTCACTGTCTACGTAGAAGTGAGCATTGAGGTGCAATTAGAGCGAATTTCAAATTTTCGCCCATTATTACCCTGTAAAGATTACAAGGAATTTTTGCAAAACCTGCGTGATGAGCGGGATGTGTTGTATGAGCAATCAGCATGTTTCTCATTGAGCAGTGATAGCGGTGATATCGATGGACATGCGCAACAGATCATTGATGCATCTAATAAATAAGAGATAATCGCCATGTCAAATTTTGAAAACATATGTAAATACGCAAAAGAAAAAAATACAAAAAAATTATCTGAAATGGTAATTGCGCAAGCGTGTATTGATCTATATAACGGCACTTATTCTCCCGTGATGCTTTTAGCAAAATCAGGCGATCATGATGCTGTAACATTTTTATTAAATGAATTTCATGCAAGCAAACGCGATGCCATGCAAGGTTATGCAACAGGTGGTTTTGTGAATGAAGTGAATGAACTTTTAAAAAATGCCAAAGATTCGGATGATTATAATGCTGTTATTAGGGGATGGTCCGTGGCTGGTAATGTTCCTACCGTCGAAGTTCTCATTGAGAATGGGGATAACAAAAAAGATAGCATGGACTCAGCACTTTGGGGATACGCATTTGGTGGGCATGTAAAAGAAGCAAATCATTTATTATCTCAACAGGCAAATGCGGATTTTGCACTCTGGGGATATGCGCAAGGCGGACATGTTGAGCATGCAAATGCGCTCTTAAAATCCGGTGGAAACAAAGATATTGCTGTGTGGGCATATGCTTTGGCGTGTAATGAAAAACAAGTTGCGTTTTTATTGCAGCAAGGTGCCAGTCGCGATGAAGCAGTGAGTGGTTATGCTCGTGGTGGCCATGTTGCGCAAGTAATTGCTTTGTTAGACGATGGCGCGAATCGCAATTCTGCAATCACCGGA
>MGXV01000071.1:53464-53709 GCA_001801485.1 Gammaproteobacteria bacterium RIFCSPHIGHO2_12_FULL_37_14 | reverse complement strand
TGCATTAAATAAAAAGCAAGATGATTCACTACTCTGTCAATCGCTCAATCAATTTAGAGCTGATTTCACCGCGCTTTCTTACGAAGAAAAAGTGTTTAACCCACAACACCTCCTCAAGGCACTTGAGCTTTATGATCAACAATCTGTTTACTGGGATTGGTTTAAACTAGATTTATTTTGGTGTCAAGTGTCTGGCTTTACACAGCGTTTTCTGCCAGCAAACATTGCGCAAGATTTTGCGCAGG
>MGXV01000071.1:0-53439 GCA_001801485.1 Gammaproteobacteria bacterium RIFCSPHIGHO2_12_FULL_37_14 | reverse complement strand
TTTGATTCTCTTTCTGGTTTGGGATTTGATTATGCTGTACTGGAGCGGGGCGGACGCACGTGGTGGCGAGCTGCTGGGGGGCCGGGCGCGTGCCTTTTTTCAAAACTTATGTCGAGCAAAAACATCAGCCTTGCAAAAACATATGCAGCCTGCAAATCGCAGGCCACAAGCGTCACCATGGTGTGCAATAATGTATGAGGTACAGTTTTATAGCCTAGACGTTATTTTGGCTGTTGGGTTTAGAATTATTATCTGAAGTTAAAAAAATAAATGCAGATTCACGTTGGTTATTTCCATCAGAACGAACCAATGCATCCATACGCGGCCAATCCGTTGATCATGCTTTAAGACGCAGCTTGCATGTTTTTCCCGATGTAAAAAGCTTTTGCGTGCATGATTGTCGGCGCACAGCGGCAACACATATGGCTTCATTACGAATTTCAGGTGAAACATTAAGCCGCATTCTTAATCATGTTAAAACAGGAGTTACAGAGCAGCATTACATTAAACATGGGTATGACGATGAGAAGCACAATGCTTTATAAGCTTGGGAAAAAAGACTTAGTCAACTTATTGATTCTTCACAAAACCCAGATAACATCATTGATCTTAATAATAACAATAGGCAAAAAATATCCAATATATAGGACATTGTACTACTGGTACTATGTGCTATAATTAACAAAAGGAATACACCGTGATAAAGGTTAAAGCAACACCAAAATTTATGCGTTTAGCCAAAAAAGCCATGACACCAGAAACACTTCAAGAGCTAATCGATACTCTGGCTCTTGACCCTGAGCAGGGGGCAATTATTAAAGATACTGGCGGCATCAGAAAGATGCGTTGGATAACTGGGAAAGGAGGTGGGAAACGCGGCGGACTTAGGGTGCTTTATTATTTCGATGGCGAACAACTTGTTTTATTAGTATCGATGTTCAAGAAATCCAACCAAGAAAACATTGATGCTGGTGAAAAAGAAGAATTACGCAAACTGATTAAAGAATTATTGGAGTAACTACTATGAGTAAACTAGGCAAAGATTTAATTAGCGTACTGAAGGAAGCTAAAAAGAAAGGGCTAGTGACACTACAGACTTCGCCTGATGTTGGCAGGCTACGTAAAAAATTAAAGCTATCACAACGTGAATTTTCTGTTGTTTATCATATTAATATTGAAACGTTACGTAAATGGGAGCAAGGCCAGCGTGATCCTGACAGCATTAGCCGTGCTTATTTGAAATGCATTCAAAATGATCCCCTGTTAATTAGAGAATTAGTAAATAAATAGCCCGGAGAAATCATGGTGGCAAATAGGATTTTGCTGACTGGCACTCGTTTCACATAATTTTGGCGCATCATCCCTCTTTACTCAACCATACATCCTTTTACTTTTTACACACCAATGTCAATCCATCACCAAAAGGGAACCTCAAGAATTTAATTGTTTTATTTTTAACCAGGCAAATTCTAAATAGAAGTGCGGACCTACTGATTACGACTTATAAATTACCATCTTTTATCAGTTTCGACACTCTTTGATTATTTTTTAAAGTCTTTTACTTTCAATATCCTATATCTTATAATTAGTTATAAATTGTTTTAACGAGTTTTACACACTCATTCGACACTGTTTAGACACGCCATAAGTTGAGAAATAAATGCACATAACCAAAACAAGCGTTGAGAAGCTGCCTATACCGCCGAAAGGTAGCTCAGGGCAAACAGGTCAAAAACGCTATTATGACGATAAATTAAAAGGCTTTGGCGTTAGAGTAACCTCTGGTGGCGCCAAAACCTTTATTGTTGAGAAGCTCGTTAAAGGGAATTTGTGTCGTATTAAAATTGGACGCTTTGGTGAGCTAACTGCTGAACAAGCCCGCAAAAATGCAGAAATATTACTTGGTCAAATCGCAAGCGGGATAGACCCACTAGCAGAAAAGCACACTGCTAAAATGCGCGAAGTAACACTTCAAGAAGTTATGCAGGATTATTTACAAGCACGCAAATCTTTAAAGCCCAAAACTCTTTACGATTACAACCGCGTCTTAACCATTGCTTTCGTTGCTTGGAAAAATAAACCGCTGATTTCAATTACCAAAGATAAAGTAACTAAACTCCATGAGAAATTAGGCAAAGAAAATGGTGAGGCTTACGCTAACTTAGCCATGCGTGTTTTACGCGCCCTATTTAATTTTGCAGCAGGCCAATATGAAGATTCACAAGGCAAATCACTCATCACTGAGAATCCCGTAAAATGGTTGTCACAAAATCGCGCTTGGTATCGCATTGAGCGTCGCCAAACGTTTATCAAATCCCATGAATTAGCTGATTGGTACGCTGCCGTAAAAAATCTTGGAAATGAAACTCTGCGGGATTACATATTATTTATTTTGTTTACGGGACTACGCCGACAGGAAGCAGCAAAATTAAAGTGGAATCAAGTAGATTTAAAATTCAAATCATTCAGGATCATAGACACAAAAAATAGAGAACCACACACCCTGCCTTTATCTGATTATTTATATGAAATTTTATTAGCGCGCTATCAAAATTCACATAATGGCTATGTGTTTCCCGGCACAGGCAAAGATGGCTATATCATTGAGCCTCGCAAACAAATGGCTAAAGTCATTGAAGCAACAGGCATCCAATTCACGGTACATGATTTGCGCCGAACATTTATTACCATTGCAGAAAGTCTTGATATTGCAGCTTACGCACTGAAACGATTATTGAATCATAAAATGAATGGTGATGTGACTGCGGGCTACATTATGTTAGACGTAGAGCGTTTACGTAAGCCCATGCAAATGATTGCCGACCATTTATTGCTTCAAATGAAATTAGAGAAATCATCGGTTACTCCCCTGTATCAAATACAGGAAAAACAAATTTAAGTAGAGATATGTTATGAGAACAGAAAAAAGCAAATCAGAGACACAAATCCAGTATGTGCAAAATTGGCACGTACTGGTGACGAGTCGATTTAAGCTCAAAAAGCGAACTGTTGCAAAATTTGCAACAGTTCAAAAGGCTGGATAAGACAATGTTATTGAGTATGTTCCAATTTGGAACGTACTGCGAAATTAATAATACTTTGGGAACTTATATTTTTAGCAAAAGGGAACTGAAATGAATCCTAATCAACCTTATAACGATCTACCACTGCTGCCACCAGCAGTTGACTTAGAAGCCACAGCAATATTAAAAAAAGCAATTTCAGCAAACCGAGCATTAGCTGAACTGAAAGGCGCAGTAAAATCCATTCCTAATCAAGGCATTCTTGTGAATGGCATTGTGCTGCAAGAAGCACGCCTATCTTCGGAGATAGAAAATATCGTTACAACGAATGACGAACTTTACAGCGCCGCCGCCGATGAAAAATTAGCTTCAAATCCCCATGCCAAAGAAGTACTACTTTATCGCCAAGCATTATGGCATGGATTTACCTCTCTAAAGAAAAAACCATTGGCTACCAATTTATTTATTGAAATTGCAGAAATTATTAAAGGAAAGAATATCGGTATTCGTAAAGTACCCGGAACAAAGATCGCCAACTCAAAAGGTGAAGTCATTTACACCCCACCAGAAGGTGAATCAGTTATTCGTGACAAGCTGAGCAATCTTGAAAAATTCCTTCATGACGAAGATGGAATTGACCCCTTAATTAAATTGGCGGCATTACATTATCAATTTGAAGCGATTCACCCCTTTGTTGATGGTAATGGTCGTACCGGCCGTATCATTAACATCTTATTTCTCGTTGAAAAAGGGTTGCTTGATTCTCCTATTTTATTTCTTAGCCATTATATTTTATGGACGAAATCAAATTACTATGCAGGATTCCGCAGCGTAACAGAACAAGGCGCATGGGTTGATTGGGTGACGTACATGCTTGAGGCGATTGAAACAACAGCACTAGAAACACAACAACGTGTAACCAACATCAACACTGCAATGGATAAAGCAAAAGAATTAATTAAAGCTAAAGCACCCAAAATTTATAGCAAAGATTTAATTGAAACCATATTTGAACACCCCTATTGTAAAATTCGTTTTTTGGAAGAAGCAGGGATCGCCAAGCGCCAAACAGCTGCTGTTTATCTCCAAACTTTAGAGGAGATCGGCTTATTACGTAATATCAAAAAAGGGCGTGAACAATACTATATCAACGATGAACTAGTCAAAGTTCTATCAAAATAAGATCTTGAATATATAAACTTAATTCATGTATATGTCGAAATAATAGAAAAAAATCGACATGTTTTGTGGGTATGTCGATTTGATCGACATGTGGTAAAAATGAACATGCAGATCTCATTTAACACCTCTTTGTTTGACTCATAGTTTAATAAAGTTAAGTGTCTATTGAAGTGGGGTAAAATCATGTTTTTCATGATGTTATTCATAGGAATTTTTAGGTGATTTCTTGTTCAAAGGAAACATTAACCTACAACGCAAGTTCGACATATAGTCGACACGCTAACTTTCAAATTTTCATTTTGTTTCCCAACCCCTTGTTTCTACTGATGCCGGCGCGCGGAGTCGAACCGCGGACCTACTGATTACGAATCAGTTGCTCTACCAACTGAGCTACACCGGCTTATAGATGCAAACACTAACCAATCGAGATAATAATGAAAAATCGCCTCAACTACTATAGTGCAATAGAATTTTACCAATCATTATGTCATCTTAAAAAAATTAGACAAATAAATGATCAGATTATGCCATTCATTGAGAGATTTTTTTCTTTTCGCATTTAGAAATGATAAAATTTGGGTAAAAATTTTACCGTTGGGCCACTTCTTGGATGATTATATTGATATGATTTGACAGCTACTGTCGGTTTGGAATAACTAAAGATGGGATACGAGATATGCTCCATGAATTATATATTGCTGTAACAGACAAGGAAAATGGTTATCTTAAAGTCAAACAACTCATTGAAGAAAAAAAAGTTAGTGTGAATGCACTGGAACATCCCTATACCATCACGGTAGTAGCCAAAGCAGCTCAATTTGGCAGCCTTGCTACTTTAAAATATCTTATTGAAAATGCACAAGCCGATTTAGACGCCAGTAAAAGTAATGAGAATTTATTATTTTGGGCATTAAAAAATTCAGATAAAAATATTATTCCGTATCTTGTCAACCCTGAAAATCAAATTATAAATCGATTGAATGATGGAACAACCGATTTACATGCAGCGGCTGCCTCAGGTCAATATGATGTCGTTGAAAACATATTACGCGTGGAGCCTCACCGCATTTTTGAAGAAAACAACAGGAATGAAACTGTTTTATTTTGGGCAGCTCGAGCTAAACAAAAAACTATTATAGATTTCATTATGCACTTTCCTACATTTACATCAAGAGAATTTCCTCAAAAGTGGGATCCGCTACATCGCTATTTTGGTGATAAAAACTATCGCCGAGGGGAAAAATATCAAATAGCTAAAAAATACAATCAAGCACTCGCTACATATCAAGCAGCCATCATTTATTATAAAAAAATAATTAAGCTAACTGATTACGACTACGAGATGCTAGCGAATTGTCATAGAAAAAGGAGTAGCATTTATCTTTTTGACAAAGAGATCGATGATCCCGCTATTTTAAACGCGCAGGAAAGCATAAAGTATTGCAAGCTTATAAAAAATGAGTCTCATTTACGTCATCATCTTGCCGAAGCCCATTTTAATTTAGGTAATATTTATGAATACCAATCGAAAACAGAAGAAGCTATTGATGCATTTGAATGTGCAATTGTTTCTCAAGGTAAAGATAAAATGAATCCATCAATCTATTTGAATAGTTTAATTAACTGTTATCTGGAACAAAAAAAATATACGAAAGCGATTGATACCTTAATCATCGAAATTGATTGCTTAAAGCGATTAAATCCACAATCTATTGAAGAATCTAATCATCTTAACCGAAGTTTAGCATGGGTATATACTACGCTTGCTCGTCTATACTGCCAATCTAGCAATAAAACAGCTAATATCGAAGAGAAGCAACGAGAAGGTATTCATTTTCTCGAATCAATTACTGTAAAAACCGAGGATGATATTTGTGATATCGCAAAACACTATAAACGCTTAGGACTTTACTGTATTCGGCAACATCATCACGAAGAGGCTGTCATTGCTTTACAAGACTCTATTACTTATTGCCATAAAATTAAAAGTGTTTTCAAGAAAACATTTTTACTGGATAAGCATCAATCATTATTTAATATCTATGCTCATGCTCATGCTCATGCTCATGCTCATGAGTATCCGCGTGTTATTGCATTGGGAAAGGCATTACGAGATGAAGCAAAAACATGGGGATATGAAGTACTAGATACAGAATCTGATGGGGATTGTTTCTTTCATGCCGCAGCCGATCAAATGATAAAACATTTACCTTCTTCATCTGATCCTATTCATCCCACTGTACTTCGTACTCAGACAGCGGATCACATTGAGCAACATCTAAAAGAGTACGGCGGATTTATGGATCAAGAAACACCCGAAAAATATCTCGACGAACTACGCAAAAGCGGAACGTGGGCTGATCACCTAACTATTCTAGCTTTTTCAAGAGAATTTAATCTTTCACTGGTTATTCTACAAAGCGATGGAAGAACACCTATCATCTTCAAACGCCTTAATCCAAATGCAATATTATATTTAGGTTATGAAATCGATTGGCATTATCAATCACTTTTATTTCATCCTGATTGGCAAACCACCAAGTCTATTCAACCCATGATTGATAATGCGCCGGTGGACAATTTTATTAGCTCGAAAAAACGAAAATGCGAGGAGGATAACAATCCGATTAGCTCGAAAAAACAAAAACGCGAGAAGGACAACGATTTACTACCACTAAAAATTTATCCATCCTCACAAACTTTATTTGAGAAAAATCTTCCGTTGCAAAAGAATTCTACTACCAATCCAAAGTCTGAGATTGTTCGTTATGATTTTTCATACCATTAATATTCGTTGGCTTGGTCGCCAACATTATTTGAATTGCTGGCAAGCCATGCAAGAATTCACGGATAAACGCACAGATAATACTGCGGATGAAATTTGGTTACTCGAACATCATCCTGTATTTACTCAAGGTCAAAGTGGAAAACCTGAACATTTACTTCATCCCAATGATATTCCAGTGATTCAAACCGATCGCGGTGGGCAAATCACCTATCACGGTCCCGGTCAATTAATGGTTTATACACTGATCGATATTAAACGTAAAAAATTTAATATACGTCAATTTGTCACACTACTTGAACAATCCGTGATTGAATTATTATCCTCATACCATATTCCAGCTTATACGAATTGCAACGCTCCTGGGGTATATGTAAAGACGAGAGAGAAATTAGATCCTTCTACTTCTATGAAAGAACATAAAATTTGTTCCATCGGTTTACGAATACGTCGTGGATGTTCCTATCATGGGATAGCTTTAAATGTCGCCATGGATTTAGAGCCATTTACAAAAATAAATCCCTGTGGCTTTCCAGGGTTACTGATGACACAATGCTCAGTTCTCGACGGTCCAAACAATGTCTATCAAACAGCTAAAGAATTAGCAAATTATTTATTCAAAAAATTAGGGTATAATAGCGCCAGTTTTGTTTAAATATACTATGTCAGAGGAAGCAATCTATGGTTCATCCTAAACAGCGGGGAGCAGATAAATTATCACGGATACCAATCAAAATTGAGCCTACCATTAATCCCTTACGCAAACCGGATTGGATACGCGTACGCATCCCTGCTTCTTCAGCTATCAACGAGCTAAAAAAATTACTACGAGAAAATCATTTAGTAACGGTTTGTGAAGAAGCTTCTTGTCCGAATCTTCCTGAGTGTTTTTCACACGGTATCGCCACATTTATGATTATGGGTGATAAATGCACCCGACGTTGTAGCTTTTGTGATGTGGCACATGGAAAGCCTGATCCTCTTGATGCTGAGGAACCGATACATCTTGCTGATACTATTGCAAAGATGCAATTACGTTATATTGTGATTACTTCAGTTGATCGTGATGATTTGCCTGATGGTGGTGCAAGTCATTTTACCGCCTGCATTCAAGCAATTCGAGAAAAAAATCCTCCCATAAAAATTGAAATTTTAGTGCCTGATTATCGCGGGCGTATGCAAATTGCATTAGATGAAACAGCAAAAGCTTTGCCCGATGTTTTTAATCATAATATTGAAACCGTTCCTCGGCTTTATAAACAAGCTCGTCCTGGCTCAGATTACCTTCATTCCTTAAGCTTATTGCAATCATTCAAAAACCGTTTTTCTGGCATTCCAACCAAATCAGGACTAATGCTAGGATTAGGTGAAACAAATGCTGAAATTGAACAAACACTAATCGATCTTCACGCTAACAAGGTAGATATGGTAACCTTAGGACAATATTTGCAACCCAGTCGTTATCATTTGCCGGTTGCACGTTATGTTACTCCCGAAGAATTTAAGCAACTTGGTGAATTTGCTAATGCACTAGGTTTTAAACAGGTTGCCAGTGGTCCAATGGTAAGATCTTCCTACCATGCTGATCAGCAAGCCGCAGCGTTTAACGAAAAACTTGATCGCAAGTAGAATGCGTGGCATCGATGGAAATAAAAAGGTAATTGCTCACGACGCTGCTTGTATAAAAAAATTGCCAAGTTTTGGAGTCATTGAATGTCAGATATTGTTGCACCTCTTCTACAATGGTTAAATGCTAATCCACAATGGGCTGGACTCGTTACTTTTATTATTTCAGCCAGTGAATCGGTAGCCATTATCGGTACGATTGTTCCCGGTTCAATTACAATGACTGCCATTGGCGCTTTAGCTGGAGCAGGCATCATCCCGCTATGGGAAACTTTATTTTGGGCCATGTTAGGTGCTGTTATTGGTGATGGTATCAGTTATTGGATGGGGCATTATTTCAATGATCGACTACGCAGAATTTGGCCATTCAGTACGAATCCTAATCTATTAGAAAAAGGTGAAGGATTTGTTCTTAAATACGGCGTGATGAGTGTCTTTATTGGCCGCTTCGTTGGTCCAGTTCGAGCAATTGTTCCATTGGTAGCGGGCATGCTAGGAATGAAACCTTTATTATTTACCATTGCAAATATAACTTCAGCAATCGGTTGGGCACCTATTTATATGTTACCAGGCATTTTACTGGGGGCTGCATCACTTGAATTACCGCCTGATATTGCTATGCATGTCATGCTAGTATTGTTGTTAATTACTCTATTTATTTTATTATGTTGCTGGTTTGTTTATAAGATATTGCAATTAATCAGTCAACAAACTGAAAATATGCTTGTTCGATTCTGGAATGTATTAAAAAAATCACGCTATTTTCGTATAACAACGATTATGTTGAAACATCATGATCCGCAACAACATCATGGGCAATTAACACTCGTATTTTATTTCTTGCTCACCAGTATTGCCTTGTTTGCTCTATTGGTTGATATTAAATATGTTGGAGCATCCAATATTTTAGTAAATGATGTGTTATATCATTTATTCCGCGGCATGCGTAATCATACGCTTGATAGTATCATGCTTAGCATTACCTTTCTTGGCCAACGACAAGTGATTCTTCCTGTCGTATTTGTTCTGGTCGTTTGGCTTTTCATCAAAAAACGCGGTCGAGCTGCTGTACATGCCCTTGCTTTAGGTATATTTGCTATGGGTGGAATTTCATTCATTAAACATTTTATGCAAATCCAACGGCCCTGGGGCCTTTTCCAAACTCCAGAAGGATTCTCAATGCCCAGCGGTCACGCTGTTCTCTCGGCAACTATTTACATGGGTATTGCCTTTATGATTGCTTCACCATTGCCTAAAAAACGTCGTTGGTTGATCTATTTTCCTGCAGCAATAATTAGTTTTTTGGTAGGTATGTCACGCGTTTATTTGGGAGCACATTGGTTTACCGACGTGCTCGCCGCATGGTTATTAAGCGCTGCATTGTTGATTTTAATTATTCTTTCTTACCATCGCCAATACGAAAAACCGATTAGCTTAGTTGGAATTTCAACTGTCTGTCTATTAACTTTATCGCTTAGTTATTCTTGGTTTTACCATCAGCATTTTAATCAATTTAAAATTAATTTCACTCAATTGGATTGGCCAATAACCGAAATAAATTTAAAAACTTGGTGGATAAAAGATGAAGCTATTCCGGAACCACGAGTTAGTCTTTTTGGATTTCCCTCACAAAATATTAATATTCAATGGGTAGGCGACATCTCTAAAATAAAAAACAGTTTACTGAAAGTGGGCTGGGCGCTTCCTCCGCCTCGAGATTGGATCAGCACCTTACACCGAATCTCAGATATTCGCAGTTCACAATATTTGCCATTAGTTTCTCCACAATATCTCGATAAGCAACCATCGCTGATTCTAGTGAAACATGTCGGTACCGCTAAAAAACTCTTAGTACTACGACTTTGGGAATCTAGTCGTATCATCAAAGAATCACGATCACCACTATGGGTTGGCACCATTGGCGTCATTCCTCGCTCTTATAGTTGGTTATTCCGAAAACGTCGTGATAGTGCGTTAGAAGCTAATAATATTATATCGACCATAGCAACACCTCAATGGGAATGGAAACAAATCACCGTGACCTTACCCATCAATAAACACAAAACGCTGTTACAAAAAATTATTTTAATCAAACCGACTACTTTGCGATAGGAAATACTCATGTCTCAAGCTTTTATTGAACTTGCACTTTTCGCTTCAAAATCACTTATTCTTGTCATATTTATTTTAATTATTTTCATTGCCTTTTTTGCCCTATTGATGAAAAGCAAAGAAAAAATTAAAGGCCGGTTAATCATAAAAAACCTTAACAAGAAATATCAAGAAAACACTGAAGCATTAATGGTTGAAACCTTACCTAAAAAACAATTTAAGAAATATTTAAAAAATAAAAAAAATGAAGATAAAATAAACGAAAAGTCGGCCAAAAAAATTAAGAATATTTTTGTACTAAATTTTCATGGTGATCTTAAAGCCTCTGCAGTAGCAGACTTACGTGAAGAAATAACCGCAATTTTAAATGTTGCTACTTCAACGGATGAAGTAGTCGTACGTCTTGAGAGTCCTGGCGGTACCGTTCCTGGTTACGGTTTAGCAGCAGCACAATTAATGCGATTACGTGCTAAACAGATTCCTTTAACTATTACTATTGATAAAATGGCTGCTAGTGGTGGATATATGATGGCTTGCGTCGCTAATAAAATATTATGCGCACCATTTGCCATTGTTGGTTCAATTGGAGTAATCGTTCAATTACCTAATTTTCATCGCTTATTAAAAAATAAACATATCGACTTTGAACAACATACCGCTGGCGAGTATAAAAGAACCGTGACGGTGTTTGGTGAAAACACTGATGCTGGACGCGCAAAGCTGCACGAAGAAATCGAAGATATCCATCAACAATTTAAACAACTCATTTTAACTTATCGTCAGCAAATAGATATACAAAAAATTGCAACTGGCGAACACTGGTTAGGTCAACATGCATTAAGTTTACAGTTAGTTGATATCATCCAAACGAGCGATGATTATTTACTCGAATGTAGTAAAAATGCGAAGCTTTTTGAGATAAGCTATGAAATGAAAAAACCATGGTTAAGTAAATTAACTACTTCAGCTAGGATGTTTTTAGAACAAACTTGGTACGCTAGCACTTAATATAAAAATTCATAAACTGATAGATGATCGCTCAACTCTCTCATTATCATAACTACAAACTCCCTATATAACCTGAGTATGTCCTCCGACGAGAGGCTTCAGAATTTTCCTTGGCTAAAATATTAGAAAGTTTTTTTATTTCCTTAGATGCCCCATATCGCATACTAGATGAAAATAATCCAACACTGCCTAAAGTAGAAACTATTGCTGCACTGCCACATACAGTCAAGCTAGAAACTTTCCACATTAAAGCCGTACCAATCACTAAAGCCAAAGCACTAAAGGGAGTGATGACACTGACTGCTACTGCTATGCCCATTGCAATCATAGCAACAGCTACTAACCCTAGCATTGCGCCAACAACTTTTTTAGGGGGGGGAGAAGGTTGATCATTTACTAAATCTGCCATTCCTCGGAGACGAATTATTCGAATAGAATCTAATACATCTCCTCGTATAGGCTGGTCAATAAAACTTGCAGCTATATTAAGAACTTTAGTATATTTTGCAAATTCAGGTTTAAATTTCTTCGGCTTATTTAATTTAAATTGGTCGCATTGATCGTTAATTTCTTCGTGTACAGCAGTAACTGTTGCTCGAATTTGTTTAGAAATCGGATCATCTTTATTTTGAAGTCCTTCTAGCAATTTGCTTATCTTGCTCTCAAACTCATTCTGCTCGACTGTTTCAAGATCGCTAAGTTTTAATTGAAATATATTAGGATTCGTATCGCATAATGCCGCAAAGTGCTGCTGACAACTTTGTCCCGTCTTTAGGTCATCTGGCAGATCATTCTCATCATAAACGTGAATTGTCGCAATTAACTGATGGAGTAAATCACTGAACTCTGTATCGATATTTTCACTTTGTGAATTCAATTGCTCGAGCATGGCTCTTAGTAAACCACACAATTGAGCATATCTAACCTGCCATTCTTTATCTTTTATTTCTGCTGTTAGAATAGCTTTTAGTTTTTTTTCTCGTTGATAGAGAATGAAGCGTATATTTCTTGCTATCTCAAAATGATTGTCATCGTATTGCTGCAAACCCAATCTGATCTGCTTAACTAATCCTTCAACTAGATCTTTAGCATTCGTGCTTAGTTGATGTAAAAATAATTCTTTATTACATGATTGGGTGCTAATAACATCCGTTTGTGTCATGGCTTATCGTCCTCACCGATCTAAAATTTTCATCTCTATCAATTATCTAAATGATCTAAAAACATCTCTTTTCTTAGCCTGCTCATCATCAATTATTTGTTTCGTATATTTAAACTCGCCTTGCGGCATACTCGAAGCAAATTTTCCCATACCTGATCCCGTTATTCCGACACCTACCACAGCAGCAGCAATACTACCGGCATGCCAAAGGAGAGAAGTGCCAATTGCTAATGTCGTCGCACTTAATGGCGTACTAACACCAAAGGTAGCCAAGGCCGTGACGACACTTGCTGCTACGATAGCTGCGCCAATTAATGCAATCACCGCACCTAGCACTTTTTGTCTTGTCGAATGAGGAGATGGTTTACCTGCAAGATATGGGGATAATTGTATAAGACAGTCTAATGCAACGTCTGATGACATATTATCAGAAGATATAGGATGATCGCTGGGATGGCCATCATTGCATCGTTTTAGTTTTAAGAATGAATCCTGATGGTTAGATGGTTGAAAGAAGACCTGATGCACGAGCGTTATCAATCGTGTAGAGAGATGATATTCTGGTTTGTGGGTAGCACGATGTAAAAAGCTTTCCTTAGCTTCATTTGCTTTTAATTCCGCTCTATATTTTTTTTCTTGGCCTGAAACTTTTTCCTTAACTGAATTTATCAGATTACTGAGTTGTTTGGATAAAACTGGTTCTGATGATAGTTGCTTATCCGATAAAGCCTGAATTGCATTATTAAAGGCTCTCTTTTCTGCCTCAAATAATTGATCTTCAGTCAGATGAAATCTACTAACAAAAGCCTTGCCGTTATCTTCAAACGAAGTAAAATGATCGAAACAATTTGAGCCTGTTGCTAATTTGTCAGGTAAATCAGCATTCCATTCTACATGACACCTATTAAGAAGCTCTACAAATATTTCTAATAAATCCTTTTCTATATTTGTATTTTCATTGATATATTGTTGATGTAAATCGTAGAGAAATCCGCACAACTGAACGTATCTAATTCTCCAGGCTGCATCATCATCTTTCGAATCAAGAGTAGCCGCAATGAGATCGAGCCTTTCTTTAAGACCATTCAGACATAGACGTACCCTAACATCTTGAATAAGATGGGTTCGATCATATCGAATAAAGAGCGTCTCGATATTGTTGCGCAAATCAGTAAATGCTTGCATAGGCGTGACTGTCAAATTTTTTAGAAAGTCTATCGCAGCTAGCTGATGTTTTCGATAAAACTCAATATTTTTCTCTAGCTTTTGCCTCTTCCCATCAGCTTTCACTCTAAACCCTTGTAGCTCAGTCTCGCGTAGCCGTAAATGTTTTGTGACAGTTGTTGAAGAAGACGTCCGAGCACTTAGATTAGTACATGTCTGATCATAGACACTGATTTTCTGGGATAGTGCCGCTATTTTCCCTGCATCTTCTTTTTCTTTTCTATTCCATTTATCGAGGTTGCCTTGAGAGTAAGTAACTATCTTATTTAGATTTGGCATGACATTCTCCACTAGTAATGGTCTAAAATTAATCGATTGTGTATGACTTATATCTACTAGTCAACAGTATTATATTCACTTTTACACCCTATGCGCTCTAACGATATCTTTACTTTCTTGTTTGCTACAATCATATTTTGCTTTCAATTTAATTTTATCAATTTTATTCGTTTCGATAGCCGAAGCACTCAGTGAAAAATTTATTCTATCTTTTTGTTGTGGCGTGGATAGGATAAGCGTGCTTTCTACTTGACTATTTAGTAGCGATCCTGGGGAATAGATTTCTTTTTGCAATTCGCCCTGTTTATTAAATAAATGATTAGCTCTCTGGTGAGATGATCTATAGGGTAGATCACCATAATATCGACGTGGAGACTGAATCTTATGAGTGCTCTCAGGATCCAGCGATGATACTTGAATACCGTGATGACGTTTATATAATTTATACGCCAGGTAAGGAATCGTTACAAACCAAGTGATCGGAATAAAGCTAAGCAGAGCGGCAATGGCAATACGCTTATTGTCTCTCTTAGATTCTAGGTAGTAAAAATAATAGATCTCTCTCTTACACTGACAAAGATCATCCTGAGTATATCGAGGTGTTTCTGGAGCTGATTTTTCCTCTGCAAGTTTCGCAAAAATAGCATGTAAGTCAGCAAACCTCACCTCATTCACAATTTTTTCTAAATAGAGTGAATCTTTTATGTTACAGCTTCTATCTTTCATGTACTCTTTAATCAGTTTAACTTTCATAGGATCATTTTGATCAGTTTTATTATTTCTTTCCTGGTAAAGACGTTTAATTGTTTTCTCTAATTGATCATTCAGACCTTCACATCGTCTATAATTGCAACTAACATTAGTGGATAGTTTTTTAACTTTTTCTGCCAAAGAAGAATCTAACTCCGATAATGTTTCTACTTGCAGATTGATTGCATCATGTTGTTCTTCAAATAAATCTCGATACGTTCTTAATGATGGTAACTTTTGTTTGAGCTTAAGTAAGCGATCAAAAGTCTCCTGAAAGTTTTCTTCATACGAATAGTTATAATCAAGACAATCTATTGCGAAACTATCATTAGCCAAGCCTTGGTTCGCACATACAATCTCTTCGCCTAATTTTTGTATTTGTTTCGAAAGTAAAATATATTGTTGCTGTCGTTGAGCTTTTTCAAATTCTGATTGGAGATCTAAACCAATTTGAGTAGCAGAAGCCTTTACACTCTCCAACCTTACGTTTAATTCATCCTTTATTTTTTTTAAAAATTTATTATTCATATCTAACTTTAGTAAGTCTGTCTCAATATTAAAAATAGTAGCGGGAAATTGTTGCTCAGTTTGTAATGAATCTAATAATGCTAATTTTTCCAACTGCATGTCTACGGATTGTTCACTCAAAATAGCATTTAATTTTTTCTTATTATCGTCCAGTGCTCCATTTATTTTATCTATACGCAATTGTACTAATTTTAGTTCATTCATTACCTTGATATCAGAAGATACCAAATACTCCGAATGCTTATCGTACCATTCATACGCTTTGTGAAATTCATTATTGGCAATATAGCTGTAACAAACCAGTAATAGATACATGACAAAACTATCGTTCGTTTTATCTGGCCAATGATTAATCTTGTCAAGAATCGTGTCGAACTCGGGTGTCGCATTAACTTTAGCGCATAAAGCAACGCTATTTAAAATGATACGCAGCATGATGTTAGTAGAATCACCGACCATTTCAATTAAAAACTTCCAATCGATATGTTGAATAAAGTCTTGATTTGCAACCAGATGCGGATCACTTAAATAAGTTAACAGTGTTTGTTTCGCAAAAGCATCCTGCTTGCTTTCCAATGAAACTAGCCACAACAAAAGATTTTTATTTTGTTCACGAGGAAAAGTATCAATTAATAAATTGAGATGAGGGTCATTAATATTATTTTTCTTTATTGTAGTGGTTAATTCAGCATAATATTCTTTTATTTTATTAGTGCAAACGATTTTCTGTATATCCCTAGCTGCCTCGTTAACAATATTTTCAAAACCTTCGAGCAAACCTCTAACAAGTTGTTGTTCATCAACTTCATGTGTTTGAAATTGATGGGCGCCTGTTTTCACCTTGGTAAGGACGCGATTTAATTGCTCAGTGACAAGTAATTTATCTTGTAGACCGTAGCATGTCATGAATGGCATAATTTCCTCACCATGCGCTAGATACATGGCTAATAATGAATCTCCGCTAATGGTGTGACGGTATTTTTCAATATTTCTCTTTGCTACATTAAGAAAAATTAACTCAAGCGGCTGGGTTAATCTATATCCAGTGTGACAACTTTTAAAGGCAGCTTGTAAATACTCAGGTACATGAAAGCGACTATCCTCCTCTATCATTGTTAATGTCGCTATTAATAACTCTGGTGCATTATCCTTCAGGGAAACTTCAACTCGACTTAATACATTAAAGTCTAGCTTTGTCTTGTGCAACAATGTTAATAACGCTTCTAATGTTGAATTTCCATCCAATTCTGTAAGCGGCTTCCCATTAATTTTAGATAAAAAATCAGTCAACTTCTCATGAGCTGTCAGTGCATTTTGAAATGGCTGGGATTCCTTTAATAAAAGAAAACGAGAAAAAGAGGCTCTCGGATACTTTGGTAATAGATGAGTTTTAAAATCATGACATATTTGCGCAAAATTCTGTTCATGCTGCTCATCATTGTTAGAATAAGATTTCACCAATTGTCTATCTTTGTAGTGAATACCCTCAAAAATTACCCAGCTCTTTAGAACATTCTTTTTAAAGATTTCTGTTTCGAATATTTCATGCCATCGATTTGCAATTCCAGCAGTAAAGTATTGATCCGCCCATAATTGATTTTGAATCAGTAGATAAGCTAGATTAAAAATAGAGCCTTCAGGATAATATTTAGTGCTAATCTCTCGTTCGATTTCATTAATGAGTAGATTCGCTAAGCGGCTTGAGCGACAAAGATCTAAGAGAGCTGTTGCCTTCATATCACTGCTCTTAGCCAGCGTTTTTATAAGCCGAGTGACTAAATACGGATATTCATCTAAAAGTTTGCTTTCTGATGAGTGATGTAATTGAGATAAAGCTGCTTCAAGGAGAAAAAAATCGACGTCGTGGTGATCCGTTTTAATTAAAAGTAAATCCTCAAAAAAACCTGTTTGCTCCCATAGCGGGAAAAATTCATCCTGTTTTATTATCAAATCAGAATTTTTATAACGATAAAATTCTAGAGCAGCACCATGAATAAGGCTAAAAGATGGAGACAAATATTCCATCTTAATTTCATCAGTAAAATTAAATTTTGCTGTTGTGATGGCCAATTTCTTTTCCAAAGTTTTATTTGTGGCTATCTCGTTTTGATAATATGAATTATTCAAAAGCGCTATTAATAAAGCCCGGTTATTTTGTAGGCATTGATAAACACTTTTATCGGTTTGCAATAGCAGTTGAAGAAAAAAAGGTTGAACATCGGTGGAATCTTTTCTTGTTAATATAAAATTGATAAATTTCTCTAAGAATTGATCTGCGATGATATTTAAACTGATCTTTTTAAGAAAGGATCTAAAATCGTTAAAAGAAATTTGATTAAGCAGCAGCTCACTAACCGGCGTATTGATAAAATCGAATTTGAAATCGTTACTAGCTGAATGACTAAAAGAAGATAATATCTGCTGTAGAGCGTCTACAAACTCTTCTTGTTGTAAAGGTAAGTATTCCCTTGTAAAAGATTCACAGGTTTCATCTTGGATCAAAATATTGAATATAGTGTAATCAAACATATGCTTGCTGAAATCAAAAGGTATTTTTTTGTTTAAAGATTCGTACAAAGAAAAAGTTTTCGTACCGTATAAATGAACTAACTGACTATTTTTTTGTAATGCTTCTATGCCCTCTTTTTCAATTTGTGTTATGAGCGTTCGATAATCTACCCACTCCTTTATAAATTTTGGACTAGCTTTTTGATAAAAGTGAGTTAGAATACTAGCTTTTCTAGCAGAATTTACCTCCAAAACATATTCGAGTCCTGTCAAGGTCAAATGATTCGCATAAAATTCGATTAAATAATCAACCGCGCAAGGAATAATGGTATTAAGTTGTAGCAGGGTGGTTTTTGATAAAGGAGAGGATTTTTTATTTGCATCTTCGCCGAAAAGATCTTGTACAAAACTATTAGCCAGTGCCGGGTACTTTTGACACGCGGAGACAAATGCAACATTATGGCCATCTTCTTTTTTTATTAGCCGCTCTATTAATTGTTTTGCGTTGGGGATTTGTCTAAGCTCTTTTATCAAATTAGGTCGCGCTTGTTCGGTATTAATAAATTTATTACATAGAATGAATAGCAACTCAAAATGCTGAGAAAGAGTCAGGAGCATCAACACCTGGTTGTTTTCTAATATAGCTGCAGCAAACACTAAATTTTCTGAAGCAATTTGCAATATTTGCTCAGGTCCATATTCTGCATTAACAATTAATTGTGTTAAATCAATCTGAGTAAGCTTCCAAGGAACCATGGTTAAATTAGTATTGTCTACATCATGATGACTAATAGGAATCTCATCATTTAAATTGACAAATATATGTTTTTTATCAAAAAATGCGCTAGGATTGCTTTCTAGGTCTCGATCAAAAGCATCACGTGTTTCTGGATCTATTAAAATCTCGTAAGATGTAGTAATTGTAATAAATGATTTGTTGTCTGTAGGATCAGGATTATGATCAGGATGATATTGCAATGCTAATTTTCTGTAATTGTTTGTTATTTCCTTACTACTATATTTTTCTCCGTTTTCATTCATGCCATTTGGATTGAGCTTTAAAATTGTATAATGATTCAGCATTTATCTATCCTCATCTAAATCGAACAACACCTCTGTGTAGTATATTAATTGAACTAATGGTCCTTCTTGCGATGATTCCTATAGCCAATTATTTTCTGTGATTTCACCTATTTCTTTGATTATTGAATGATACGTAGCTAACCTTAAGAAAAAATTAAAATTAGTATTCCAAATCCAGGGGATTTGTATGCGATGATTCGTCAAACATGACGAAAAATGCGAGAGGAAGGGTTAATAGGCCAAAGGTGAGTTATTTATCTTAATCTTCAAGGCGCAAGATAAAACAATACTAATTTCCTTATTTATAGTCTAGTTATGAGTTGCAATAGGACCAAAACCTGTTTTCTCATTTACAACTCTATCAATGCTTGCTGGAAATGGCACGATAGTAACCTCTGCTGTTAAACCAATTTTTGCAGAATTCACATGGCCTGCTATTCCACGAAATTGTTTATCTGCTAATACACCATGCACGTGGGTATAATATTTACCGTTATTATTAGTGACATTTCCATTTAGACTAGCTAATTCATAATAACCATTAAACTTGGTTAATGTCGGTTTATCATTAGGATTACTGCTGAAATACGCTAATACTGGATGATGCACTTGCCCCAATGCACTCACTGATGCGCTTGTTAATTCAGCATCTTTTGCGCACTGCGTAATAGAGTCAATTAACGAATCATTATTACTTAATACCAAGATGAAAGGCTGCGTCGTTTTTGCAGCTTGTGAACAATGCATTTTATCAATTGCTGCCGGTGCTGCTAATACATTGGTCATTGCGCTTGTTAATAAAATACTGGCTAGTACTTTTTTGGTTTTCATGATGATTTTCCTCTTTATGTTGGGTAGTTAATAAAATCTAAATTAGTCACGATGGCATTACTGTAAATAGCTGGCTGCTGTAATAACTCCATAACTTGCTTAGGAGCAGGCTCAGTCAGCAAAGGAATAGAACCTTGATTATTTAAAACTGTTTTTAATAATTCACCACTTAATCCATATGCTTCATCGGTATGTACCGACACTGCAAAAAATGCTTGTTCATCTGGATTTTGTGGCCCAAATTGATGATATACTGTCCCATTGAAACGCAAGACAAACATACAATCCGCTTGGATATTCACGATGTGCATTTTATCAATAAACAAATGTGGCGACAATCTTGCCTCATCTGGCGTTGCTAGACTAAAGCGCAAAATACATCCTGACGCTCCTACAAGACCAATAATCACTCTAGGTCCATCATGCCTATGAAATAAGATATCACGCGTATCTACACCAAACGTATAAACAGCCGCAGGTTCATTTTTTGCAAAATCTGTTTTACCAATCAAGGCGCTTTGTTCGCAATATTCCTCGACGTAATTTTCATGCTTAGCTTGCTGAATAAATGCTGCATCCAGAAAACTCTTACCACTACCGCAAGGCAACTTACCGACAATGGTAATCTCAACCGGAAGGTAACTTCCATAAGTCGGAATTGAAAGATGATTTTTCATAAAATTAACCTCTGTAAACTATTAAACCATTGAAACATTGTTTATATTTAACTACAATATATGTAAATTTAAACAAAGTGTTTACCAATGGAAACAATATGCAGAACATATTATCGCAACTCGTTGTTTTTTATCATGTTGTGGATTTGGGGAGTTTTACCAAGGCGGCAAAACGCCTTGAAGCATCTAAGGCTTTTATTAGCAAACAGATAAGCCAGCTAGAAAAGTCTATGCATGTGAAATTATTAGAGCGCAATACTAGGCATTTGCAAGCAACATTTGCGGGTGAAGAACTTTTTAAACATAGCCGCAATATAGTTTTGGAATATCATAACGCCACGCAAACGCTAGCCTCCTTGCAAGAGAGACCAGCAGGCTTACTACGCATTACCGCCCCCTCAGCTTATGCGGCCCACAAGCTTGCTAAACAATTACCGCGATTTTTAAAAATGTATCCTGAGATCAGTCTAGATCTAAAATTGACGGGGGAAAAATTAAATTTACTCGAACAGAAAATTGATGTTGCCATCCGCCTTACCCATACACCCCCACTTGATAGAGTCGCCAAATTAATTGGGCATTATCAATTACAAGTTTGCGCTTCAGTTGATTATTTAAAGCAGCATGCGGAGATTAAATTTCCTCAGCAATTAGCAGATCACCCTTGCTTAGTGTATTCCACGGAAGAAGTAAGTGAACGGTGGCCGTTTGTAATAGACGATAAACATACTGACATTTATGTTAAATCACGCCTAGCATGCAACACCTATGAAACTATTTTGCAAGCGTTATTAAATAATTGTGGCATTGCGCGATTACCTTCTTACGTTATTGCTGAGGAAGTAAAAAAAGGGAATATTAAACTTTTGTTTAATGAATACATGCCCCCTAACATTCCCATTTACGCGATTTATGCGCAAGGTTTACAAATTCCACCCACTGTAAGAGCGTTTATAAAGTTTTTACTAAACAACGAAACCGGAGAAGAAAATAATTAAGCTGCAATTACAGCGATATGCAAATTTATTTCCATACGGCATCAAATGGAATTGCCCATAAATTACTTCCCATGGATCCAGCATACTCGCCGGAATAAAGCACTATACCAATAAACAATCTTTTTTTGGCAATATTGTCTTTAAACCATTTAAGATGTTTAAAATCAGAAGTGCTAATAGATGAGCCGGCTTTAATTTCAATACCAAGTAATGCTTGATCTTCGCGTTCAATCAAAAAATCAATTTCACGTTGTTCGCGATCGCGATAATGAAATAATTTATATTTGCCTTCGTGAGTATCAATTTGTGCAGCAAGTTCATTGAAGATAAATGTTTCAATTAATTTACCTGAACGATCGGAATCTAATTCAACTTGAGCCATTTGCCAATGAAGAATAGCAGCCATTAAACCAGAATCTAGCATATATAATTTTGTTTGTTTACCTACACGCTCATAATCAGTATGCGTCCAAGGGTAAACACGTTCTACAAGGTAAAGAGATTCAAGTGCATTAATATAGGATTCGATAGTAGGTCGTCGGATAGCAAGGCCTGAACTGATACTAGAAATATCCATTAATTTACCAGACCATGCCGCTAATGTGTGCACAAGTTCTTGCATCGCATTATGATGTGTAATTCGTGCGATATCGCTTAAATCGCGCTCAAGTAGAGCAGTTATATAATCGTTATGCCATTGCTGACGGTCATTCATTCCTAGCTTAATGGCTTCGGGAAATCCTCCACGCAATGCTATATGGAGCATTTCTTTACGATCATATTTACTTTTATCTTTTTTAGAGAAGGCCAATTTAAAGGCATTCTCTAAAAAGCTAGGATGAGCATGCAGAATCTCACCCTGAGAGAGTGGACGTAAACGTATTTTTCTAATGCGCCCCGCTAATGATTCTTGAACGCTGGGAAGAGATTGAATATTGGCAGAACCTGTTAGCAAATACTGACCAGGGCGCGTGTTTTCATCAACTACCATTTTAATTGCAGAGAGTAAAGTGGGTACGCGCTGAATTTCATCGATAATAAGCATTCTATGGGTATGTTTAACAAAGCCATGCGGATCATTTTCAGCGAGTTGTCTTAATGCAAGATCGTCTAATGTGCGATATAAAGCGTCTTTAATAGCAAGCTGTCTTGCTAAAGTCGTTTTTCCGCATTGTCTAGCCCCATTTAATAGTAGAACGCGGCGTGTTTTCATGCCTTTGTTAATACTAGATTTTTGCCAGCGTGGGTAAAGTATAGTCATCAGCTGTTTCCGCGATTTTATATATTATATACCCGCTATTTTATAAATGAAAGTGCCGCTATTTTATAAATAACTTAGTCTTGACTAGAGTGCTCTATGAGCGAATCTGCTCACCATGCTCGAAATTTCTGGATCTGCATGTTGTTTAATTAAATCGCGACAGGATATACCATCGGTATTAGCTAAATCCAAATTTGCTCCCATTTCGATTAGTAATTTAATAATATTGCGATTAGCTATTTTATGCTTTTCTCTGAGTTCTTCTGGATTCATCAATAATGCAAAGTGTAAAGCAGTATAAGCATCACCTTTTCTTTGGAAGGTAATACTTTTAGGTGAGCGTTTTATTAACTCATTAACGATAGTAAAATCATTATTTACTACAAATGGTATGATTAAGTTGTGATTAAAAATGGATTTTTCAATGAGTTGAGAAACATCACCAATAGCATCGCAAACACGCGTGAGAAAACCTGAAAGTAAAGGTTCGCCTGCTCGATGTAAAAATTCCAATATTTTTTGACTATCTTCAATCGTTATCCGCTCGGGCAGAAATGTTAAGATTGAATTTAATTCTTTTTGGAAGCAATAAAGGAATTTGTGATTGCTATTAGCAAATAATAAAGAGATTGCAGTTTCACCCGCTGCGTTAGTGGGATCAAGTCTTTCACCATAATTTTCAAGTAAAAATTGTAAGCTATTTATGTTGCGATTTTTGGCTGCAATCATTAATAAATTATTACCATCTTTATCTTTAACCTCGTAGTATTTTTGATAAAGAAAATTATTCACTTGCTTGATTTTAGTAAGGTTTGTGCTTTCATTATTCGTAGTTGAATGAAATTTCGAAATAGCAACACTAATCGTTTTTTCTTTATCTATTTTGTTTAATTGGAATAATTTTTCTAATAATGATAATGCACCATCATTATTTTGAAAAGTTTCATCAATCAGACTGGATAAGAATTCAGGTGAACATTGATAATTGTTTCGATCGAGAATTAAATTGATTAAGTTCCAGTCTTGTTTATTCAGATTTTAATTCATCAATCTCGAACAGTCTAGAACTTGTTTGCAATTTTTTAGCAGGATATTTAAAGCAATTTCGTTTTTGTAGAGATAAGCTAAATCAAGTGGTGATCTTTCATGAGCATCTTGCTGATTAGCATCGCAATAGTCATCCTGGATGAGTTTTTTTAGATTATCCATGCTATTAGTTAATATGGCGATGTGTAACGGTGTAAATTTATTTTCAGGAAATTCCATTACACAAGCTTCTTCTTTGTTTTTAGGTAGAGCTGCATAATAATTAAAGTTAGCATCAATATGTTGTTCCCAAGGAAAATGATACGCCATAAAGCCAATCCCATATTTTTCTGCTTGCCAAACTGGTTGTTGTAGCATTTCATGTTTTGTTCGGATAATTAAATTTGCTAGTATTTGGCTTTCATAAGAGCGATCAAGAATTGCGCGAAAGTTTGTGTCAAAGTAACTATATTTTTTCTCTGGAAGAATTTTAGCTCCTGTTGCATGGTGGCTACCACCAAATTCAATATGAGTGCCCTGAGGTAACCCACATAAAATAGTTAAAAGCTCAGATAATTGCTTTTGAGTAGCAAAAAAATCAGTATACGGTATGATAAAATTAATTTGCTTATCAACAATCGCAAGTTGCTTTTTTCGGTCTTTTTGTTCGATTTTTTCTTCTTCAGCTTCGTCGTCTTTTTGTTGCTCATAACCTTTATATCGCCATTTTGAATGGAATAAAGTAAGATGGCTAAGAAACGTTTCCAATAATTCATCTAGATTTTTGCAATCATCAAGCGAAGATGGAAATAGTTCATGCAACTGTTTCTCACTACCATCCCATGAGCTGATGGTGTTTAATATCTTATAGAAAACATCAAGTTGATTAATTGAATCATAATAGTGATAAAGAAAAGTTAAGCCATTACAATATCCGTTAGGTGAAAAAAATTCTTTATTTCGATAATTTAGATCTAAAAAATAGCCAATCTTTTTTATTAACTTACCTTGATTAATGCTTCGCGTTAAATTTTTTTGTAAATAGTCATCCGGAGTTTGCCCATAAATATTTTTGCTTTGCTTCAGTAATTCAATTTCAGATGTATTAGGGAGTAGTCCCGATAAATCCATGCCATTTTGTGCTTGAGCATGAAAAATTGTCTCATCAATATACGTTTTTACAAATGGGTCAGCTCCACGACTCAGTAGTTCTTTAACAATAGCTGTTTCACCTAAAGAAATGGCGAGATAGAGTGGAGGGCCACTTAAGCTGTGATGATTGATATTTACATCATAGCCTAATAATAATTTAACACATTCTAAATTTTTGGTTTGAATGGCTGTATGGAGAATTGTATTTCCATATTCATTTGTGGCATCTTTTTCAATTTTATTATCTAATAATAATCGTATAATTTTTTGTTGATTGTTTGCCACAGCGCGATGTAGCGGTGACATTTTTTCGTTTAAGGCCATTGACATATCAAAGAATTCAATTGTCTCTAAACGGCTCGTGATAAAGTAGGTTTCATCACCAATTTCAGCAGCAAGATCAGCATAAGTTTTTTTTGAATTGGGTACCTCTGCATCATAGCAAAGGGTTTGATCACGATTTTTTAGCAATTGTTTTGCTTCATTATCATAAATTGCTAGGCAATCAGTATCTGTTATATCATCTCGATCGCATTCAAGAATAGACGCGCCTTTCGCAAGCAGATAGTTTACGATTTCCTTATGACCGAAGATAAATGCAATTTTTAGTGCTGTGGCATTATATAAAGGCATTTGCTGAGAAACATTGAGTCCATCTACCTCGATTAACCGTTTTACTTCATCAAGATCGCCAATTCTTACAGCGAGTTGTAATAAACACCAACCATCAATATTAGGAAACGTAGACATAGTCGGGTGGTTGCTATAGGGCTTTTCAGAGTGTGCGTGCTCAAAAGTTTGCCGTGTGGCAATCAGGTTTCTTAACTTAATATATTCTTCTTTCACTCTAGCTAATGAATTGGCCATTCTTAGACTCGCCCCAAGTTTTTATTTTAAAATAGATCAATAACTATACAGATCGATGGGTTTGAGGTCAATAACAACCATTTAATTCAATGAATTTATTGATGAATTTGGCGTCCCCAAGGGGATTCGAACCCCTGTTACTGCCGTGAAAGGGCAATGTCCTAGGCCTCTAGACGATGGGGACAACAATATTGATGAGTATACTTTGGAGCTAGGCGGGATCGAACCGCCGACCTCTTGCATGCCATGCAAGCGCTCTCCCAGCTGAGCTATAGCCCCTGAATAAATCTCTGAGAGAGCAGCGATTCTAATGAGGGCTATCAATGTTTGTCAATAAAAAGCTGTCGTTTCCGTCATACTGGCAAAAACAACGAACAACTTAGCTAGGTCACTACTCTAGCGAGCCGTTCAATTGACCGTTCTCTGCCAACCAAAAAGATTGTGTCATCGATAGAGGGAGAGATGGTTCCTCCTGTCAGGGCAATTCGTAGAGGTTGAGCCAATTTACCTATTTTAAGACCGTACTGTTCAGCGGTATTTAATATCACCCTATGAATATCTTCTTTTGTCCAAGAGGTTAATTGCGCTAAACGATCCCGCACCATCGTTAACGCTGGGATTAAATCTGCAGTAAAGTGCGCTTTCATTTCTTCACTTAGCTGAATATCTTCATAAAAATAACGGCTACGTTCAGCCATTTCATGTAATGTTTTAGTACGTTCGCACTGCGCTTTAATCAGATCATTTAATGCTGGTCCATTCGCTGAGTTCATTCCCAATTTCTCGAACTGCCAAACCAGTTCCTTCATGACAATAGCAGGATCACTGGTTTTCATATAATGTTGATTCAGCCACAATAGTTTTTCCTGATTAAATGCAGCAGGCGCACGATTTACCTCATGAATATCAAAATAATTAATTAATTCCTCTATTGAAAAAATTTCTTGATTGCCATGAGACCAACCCAGACGTACTAAATAATTAATTAATGCCGCTGGTAAAAAACCTTCTTCGCGATATTGCAATAAATTGACTGCACCATGACGCTTGGAAAGACGTTTACCATCCCCCCCTAAAATCATCGGGACATGCGCATAAAGTGGCAAGGTTGCATCTAACGCTCGTAAAATATTAATTTGTCGTGGCGTATTGTTGATATGATCATCCCCACGAATAACATGAGTAATGTTCATATCCCAGTCATCCACCACCACTGTGAAATTATATGTCGGCGTACCATCGCTGCGAGCGATGATTAAATCATCTAATTCTTGATTAGCAAAACTTAATTTGCCACGAATCAAATCATTAAATTCCACCACCCCTTCCGTCGGATTTTTAAAACGCACCACATACGGACCTTCTTGAGATGTCGTTAAATGGCGACAATGTGCATCATATCGTGGCTTTTCTTTGTTAGCCATTTGCGCTGCGCGTAGTTGTTCCAAACGCTCTTTAGAACAATAACAACGATATGCTTTTCCTTGCTCCAATAAAAGATCTGCTACAGCACGATAACGATCAAAACGCTTGGTTTGATAATACGGACCTTCATCATAATCCAATCCCAGCCAGGCTAAACCATCTAATATTGCTTGTACCGATTCGGGGGTAGAACGTTCGAGATCAGTATCCTCTATGCGTAAAATAAATGAGCCATGCATTTTGCGTGCATATAACCAGCAATAAAGCGCTGTGCGTGCACCACCAATGTGCAAATATCCTGTGGGGCTAGGGGCGAATCTTGTACGAATCATCTTCTTTTACCTTTAGAAATAGTTTGTTGGCTGTCAATTCCCTGATTTCAGCAAAGCGAGTAAAGCGAGTATTGTAGCAGATTGGTTCTTCATCCTGAGCCCCTTGATGAACTTTTCTTAAATCAGGCAAAGAACATGATCGGTTCAAAGGCTTTAAATGCCTATGCATAGTTTGATAACTCTGAGGTACTTCTTGCTTTTCTGATAGCGAAGGCAATGGAAGTGGTTCTTTTTTTTTAAAAAAATTAAGTACCGATTTGAAAAAATGAAAAATGGTTTTTTTATTAAAAAGGTTATCGATTGCTCTGCCGATATACGAACAAGCCGAACCAAATTGTCCCAAGGTGAGAGGAATAGAATAAGCGAGTATCGCTCCGATAGGAATACGTGCTTTATCAACAATAAATCGTATGCCAATACAATGGAATGGAATCGTTAGAATTGATAATGCAAGCCCAATGACGCAACCACATATCGTGGCAATCTTTTCATTATTTAACCCGTTTTTTTTGATGCTGACAATCGTATCAAGCGCTTGCCCAACATAGTGACCGACCGAAGCAAAATTTCCAGTCACCAGGAGTACAAAGGTAGCAATAACTAACCATAATGGCATTCCAGGAAAGGGTAAAGCAGCAACACCGAGTAAAACTAACAGAATACCCAAAGGCAAACCAATTAGACACCCCACGGTAACAAGCGCTCTTTGAAAAGTATTAAACTGTTTAAAATAATGACCGATTCTTTTAAATAACATTATTTAACCCGCGCTTTAAAAATAGTATTAGCGCCATCATGCACAAATTTGATGACAATTTGATGACAAGCGTTGCCTGTTAGGCTTGTGGAGGTAGTAAAATAATCCGTTCTTTAGGGAAAACGCAGGTAAAGGTACTGCCCTTATCGGGTACACTCTCAATTTCCAACTGACCATGATGCCGAAGTAAAACATGCTTCACAATAGCCAAGCCTAATCCTGTCCCCCCTCGTTCACGTGAGCGCGCCCTATCCACTCGATAAAATCGCTCAGTAATTCGCGGAAGATGTTCTTTGGCAATGCCTATGCCTGTATCGGCAACACGAAATATGCCCTGCCCATGACTATCGCCATACCATTCAATATGAATGCTTCCCTTATTAGGGGTATATTTGATGGCATTAACGATAATATTAGAAAATAAGCTTCTTAACTCGCTCTCAGCTCCATTCAGTAAAACTCTAGCATCAGCTTTTAAATTAATTTTATGTTGCTTTTCTCCACTCAAATTTTTTGCGTCTAATTTGATAGTCTTTAAAATATCAGCCACTTTAATCCCTTTTCTTTCATCAGATAGATGATCCTCACTTTCTAAATGAGATAACAATAATAAATCTTCAATAATATCTGCCATGCGAAAACTGTGTTGATACATCTGTATAAAAATTTTGTTTAATGTTTTTTTATCTGGCAGTTTATTTTCAATTAATGTTTCAAGATAACCTTGGATCACTGTTAAGGGTGTGCGTAATTCATGAGAAACATTCGCCACAAAATCACTTCTTACTTGTTCTAAATGTTCTATATAATTTTTGACAAGTTTAGGTAATTTTTTCAAGTGAGGATCACTGTGCTTTTTCATCACTTTCTCCCGAAAAAAAGTACCCGACATTTCTGATGGTCTTAATATGATGATGATAGCCAAAAGGCTTTAATTTCTGCCGTAAACGCTTCATTTGCACATCGATGGTTCGTTCATCGATATAAGCATTACGCCCCCAAATATGGGTAATCAACTGATCACGAGAATATTTTTTATTAGGATGCAACATGAAAAAATGAATTATTTTATATTCAGTCGGCGTTAACTTTAATAATTGTTCGTCAATAAACACTTGGCATTTGTTGACATTTAATATGATGTTACCGATTTTAATTTCTCCAGATGTCGATTTGATTAGACCTCGACGCAATACTGTTTTAATGCGAGCAACAAGTTCATTGGGTGAAAATGGTTTAGTGAGATAATCATCTGCGCCAACGGTTAAACCTTTAATTTTGTTATCTTCTTCAGCTTTTGCTGTGAGCATAATAATCGGCATATCTTTGAGAATATCTTGCTTTCTGATTACTTTGATAAAATCGATACCACTTTTATCAGGTAACATCCAATCCAAAATAATTAAATCAGGAATACGATATGCCAAAATGTTCATTGCTTTACTTGTACTCTCCGCATCAAGCAATACAAAATCAGTTGCCGGCAAAGAAAAACGCAACATATCGCGGATTGCTTCTTCATCTTCAATAACCAGTAGAGTAATTTTTTTCATAGGTGCGTGTCGCATTCATCAAATGAATTCCATATTAAGCCTTGCCAATAGTGTTGATAAGCAAGTGCATAGCTGTCTTGCTGAGGTTGGTAATCTTGAGGAAGCTGAATGCTGACTAGCTTGTTCAATTCACCAATCTTTTTACTTTTCCATAATCCCACAGCAATGTCAGGCAAATGAAGTGATGACACTACGATACCTTTCGTATCAATATGCTCCAATCCAACTAACGACCATCGTATAACCGTCGCCGTCATTAATTCTTTGATAGTATCTTGATTCAGACTAGCTCGCCACGTTTTATGCTCGCTTAGCCAATGTAACAAATGAATATGCGTCATCCAATTGAGTAATCGTTTTTTTTCTTCCATTGCCTGTAAAAATAATTTCAGGATAACGTTAGTATCTTCCTTAACAACTGCCACTAATTTTGGCGTCAATTTGAATAATTTCTGCTGCCAACTTATTCTACTCAGATGCTGCAAATTATTTACTTCACTTAAATTCATCATGCGCTTATACACTTTTTTACTTTTCCAAGTTCATTCTTCCAGTAATTAATATCCGCGTTCACATCAAACTCCACTACTAAAGTGCTTGCTTGATGATGATGTTGCAAATAAGATCTCATACTTTCTAATACTTCTGGTGCTAATGGTGTATCATGGGTATCAATAGCAAGCTGTGATGTTTTATCCACGCTAAAGCCACTCACATGAAAATGGTTAGTATGATGAATCAATTCATTCCACATTTTTATTGGGCAGAATTGATTGTACTCGGCTATGTAAGCATTCGAAAAATCAAATAACATTTGCAAATTAATTTCCTGAGCTAATGCTTGATAGAAATTTACTTGATCTCTGCCAAATGAGGTAATGGATGCATAATTTTCAAATAGGATGTTCGACTCTAACATATCCTGCCATTGTAAAATGCGATCTTTCACATAAGAAAAATCTTTTTTATAATCCAGCTCGATGACAAAAGGTAGATATTGAGCATTGATGGTGTAACGTGCTAAATGATCGGAAACATAGAGCGGTTGTAATTCACGTATCCAATAACGTAGGCTTTTTGCCAAGATTTCTAATTCAGGCAAAGATTTTTCTAGAAAACGCGAAGTCACCACATGCAAACCAATAGGGATATCTGTTAGTGCAGAGCGAATTTCTTTCGCGGGAAGATGTGCAAAGTTATCGACCATCACTTCACAAAAATCAATGGTACCTTGATCAATCAATTCTCGAATGATTGGTGAAGCATTCGGTGATATCCAATTAACCCCAATTAACATGAAAACTCCGCGCTATTCTCCTACGCTATGCATCAAACCACAACAGTTGCTATAAATAGCAGCAGGAATTTCATTGACTTCGATCTCAACTAAGTGCTTATTTTCAATAATAATCTCATTATTTTGATTCGCCATATTACTGACTCCTATTGTGATATTCGTCTATTTACTTTGAGCTGTGAAATTGTACTCGTTCCTATTGACCTTTCCAAGCCGCCTTCCTAGAATCCTCAAGGTAACAAGGGCGATTAGCTCAGCGGGAGAGCACTACCTTCACACGGTAGGGGTCAGTGGTTCGAAACCACTATCGCCCAAACATAGTCCCAAACATAGTATTGATGAGATGCACAGTTACCCAGGATTGTCCAATCTGTCCTGAGGAAATTCTCCGTTAAGAATGATATACTCAACATGTTTTAATTAATTCTAGCGCGGATTGAATGATGATTGAAATGAATTTGGCTCAACTTGCAAACTGCCTTAGCATCAATATCCCAGCTTCACTCGCTGATAAAAAATTCAATGGTTTTAGTATTGATACACGCACACTTCAGCCTGGTAATCTTTTCATTGCCATTGAAGGAACTAAAGCTGATGGACACGCCTATATCGAATCAGCCTATCAAAAAGGAGCTGCGGCAGCTCTTGTTTCCCAACTCGTGACTTCTTCACTCCCACAAATCCAAGTAAAAGATACGGTTCTGGCGATGGGACAACTCAGTGCTAATTGGCGTAAAGCATTTCAAATTCCAATGATTGCAGTCACTGGGAGTAATGGTAAAACCACATTAAAAAATATGTTAGCCGCTATTCTTACAGCTGCCTGCCAAGGAAATACTGCGCAAGTATTGGCAACACATGGCACATTGAATAATCATCTTGGATTACCTCTAACGCTTGCTCGTCTCCATTCCGAACATCGCTATGCGGTGATTGAAATGGGCATGAATCACTTTGGCGAAATTGAATATCTCACGAAACTAGCTCATCCAAGCGTTGCTGTTATTACCAATGCAGCGGCTGGCCATCTGGAAGGAGTCAGCACCATTGCTGGCGTCGCGCGTGCAAAAGCAGAAATTTTTCTTGGACTAGCGCCAAATGGCATGGCGATTTTAAATCGAGATGATATTTTTTTTAGTTTTTGGCAGGAGCAAATTAAAAATCATTCTTATCTAACATTTGGCTACCATCCTGACGCTGACATACGAGTGGAGCATGACACTACACAACCATCAGCGATCACCTTCATCACACCTAAAGGAAAAATTGAACTCACGCTTCCTTTGCTCGGTAAACACAACATTCTAAACGCCATGGCTGCCATGGCTGCTACCTTAGCAATTGGTATCGATCTTAGTCTCATCAAGCAAGGATTAGAAAATTTAGAATCGACGCCAGGCCGCTTACAATTACATACACTTTCTAATGGCGTCAATATTATTGACGACACTTATAATGCTAATCCATTTTCTTTACAAGCCGCTGTCGAAACGCTAGCTACTTTCCATGGCAAAAAAATTCTTGTATTAGGTGATATGAAGGAATTAGGAGTGGAAGCTAAACCCTTACATTTTGCAGCGGGTGAAAAAATTCGAGAAGCTGGTATCAATTATTTATTTACGTATGGTGAATTAAGCGCACATTGCTCTAATGCATTTGGCGAAGGTGCCTACCATTTTAGTGAGCAAGATAAATTAATTGATGCACTTAAACCATTTTTATTTAATCAAACAACTATATTAGTGAAGGGCTCGCGTTCAATGCATATGGAGAAGATTGTGACTGAGTTAGTGCAATAATTTATAATTAGAAAGAGGAGCACATTATGAGCATTAAAACTCCGATTACTATTGCATACGGTGATGGTATTGGTCCGGAAATTATGCAAGCAACGCTCAATATTCTGGATGCCGCGCAAGCACAAATTGACCCTCAGGTAATTGAAATCGGCGAAAAAATTTATCTTCAAGGCAATACATCTGGTATTCCTGATTCGGCCTGGCAACTTTTAAAACGTACCAAAGTATTATTAAAAGGACCTATCACCACCCCCCAAGGTGGTGGATACAAAAGTTTGAATGTCACCTTGCGTAAAACACTTAGCTTGTTTGCTAATGTGAGACCTTGTGTTTCTTACGCGCCATTTGTGGCCACTCAACATCCCAATATTGATCTGGTAATCATTCGTGAAAATGAAGAAGATATGTATGCCGGTATCGAATATCGTCAAACAGAGGGTGTCTATCAGTGTCTGAAACTAATCACGCAACCTGGTTGTGAACAAATTATTCAATATGCTTTTGAGTATGCACAAAAATTTAATCGTAAAAAAGTAACTTGTTTTACAAAAGATAATATTATGAAAATGACGGATGGATTATTTCATCGTATTTTTAATGAAATTGCTGCTGAATATCCTGCCATCGAACACGAACATTTAATTATTGATATCGGCACTGCTTTACTCGCTAGTCATCCAGAAAGATTTGATGTGATTGTTACTCTCAATTTATATGGTGACATTATTTCAGATGTCGCTGCTCAAGTAGTCGGATCAGTCGGCCTTGCCGGCTCTGCCAATATTGGCAATCAGATGGCCATGTTTGAAGCCATTCATGGTTCAGCACCCGATATTGCTGGCAAAAACATAGCGAATCCTTCTGGTTTATTGAATGCAGCCATTCAAATGCTGGTTCATATTAATCAACCTGAAGTCGCTTCACTCATTGAAAATGCTTGGTTAAAAACTTTAGAAGAAGGCATTCATACCGGAGATATTTATTCTTCCACCTACAGTAAACAAAAAGTAGGAACACAAGCTTTTGCTAATGCAGTAATAGAACGACTTGGCCAACAGCCAGTGCATTTTAAACCAACAGACTACAAAAAAGGAGCCTATACCAGAATTGAATGTTATGGTAGTCGTCCCCATGTTTGCAGTGATAAGAAACTAGTAGGAGTTGATCTTTTTATCGACAATCACAATGATATTCCGGCGAAAGATCTCGCTGAGAAATTATCAACGCTAATGAGTCCATTACAATTGATTGTGATTACTAGTCGTGGCTTAAAAATCTGGCCAAATAGCATGATAGAAGCGCCATATCTCCGTCATTGTGCTTGTCGATTTCAATCTTCAGCTGATCTTAACAATCTTAAATCGATTACTCCGCAAGATATCATTCAACTTCTTTCTCAATGTAATGCACTGGGACTGGAGATAATTAAAACAGAAAATTTATATCTTTTTGACGGTCAATTGGGCTTTACTCTAGCTCAAGGACAATAATTTTTTAGCCATGCTCGAAACCCGTACTAGCTCTTGTATATCAACCAAATATGCGCTACCTTTCATCCTGTAAAGGAGGAAAGTGTCCAGTGACAAAACGACCTAATAAGCTACCCAGTCTTGAAGAATCGCTTTCTGAGGTGACGCAACTCATTGACAAAATGGAACATGGGGAGTTGACCTTGGAAGAATCTCTTACGCATTTTGAGCGCGGGGTAACATTGGTTAAACATTGTCAAAAGACCCTTGAAGAAGCAGAGCAAAAGGTACAAATCCTCATCCAACATAATACTCAGGAAGAATTATCAATCTATAAGGAAGAACAAGATGAGAGCCCTGAAAAAAATGAGCACGACAACTAATTTATCATTAGAGACACTTTTACAATCTTGTTCTGCGCGCCTGGCAAAAATTTATCATGTTTACCTACAAAATATCCCCGCCTTAGAACTAAAAAATGCAATGGAATATACTTTACACAATCAAGGCAAACTTATTCGGCCTATGTTGATCTATGCCACTGGACAAATTTTTGATGCGCCTTTGGAAAATAGCGATATACCTGCCTGCGTGGTTGAACTGATTCACACCTATTCGCTCATCCATGATGATTTGCCTTGTATGGATAATGCAGATTTACGTCGTGGTAAACCGACTTGTCACACTGTCTATGGCGATGGAATGGCTGTGTTAACCGGCGATGCGATGCATACCCTAGCGATGCAAATAATTGCTAGTCATCCAGCTTCGTTACGACCACAAAGACGTTTAGAAATGATGAGCACGTTAAGTAAAGCTTGCGGTCCCTTTGGCATGGCTGCTGGTCAAGCATTGGATTTATCAGCGATGAGTGATAGCGCTATTTCTCAAGATTTATTAGAAAGTATGTATCGCTTAAAAACCGGGATGCTGCTATCTGCTTGTGTTGAATTAGGGCGATTAAGCTCTAATGATGACGATGAACTTCATCATCAATCGCTTGCACGATTTGGCGAAGGTATCGGCCTGGCATTTCAAATTCAAGATGATATTTTAGATGTCGAAACAGCTACTGAACAACTCGGTAAGCCTCAAGGAATGGATGTTAAAAATAGCAAGCTGACTTATCCATTGCTCTGTGGACTGGATCAAGCAAAAGCAAGAGTTCAAACACTGTACTATGATGCGCTTGAGGCGATTAATGTGTTTGGGCATAAAGCGCAATTACTTCGCGATTTGACTGGATATTTGCTACAGCGGAAAAGATAAGTATTTTTTCTTTGCTCTCATCAACATCTAGGCTAGGCATAGTGACATAAATCCGCTACACTCTCCGAATTGTGAGCGAAGTTCAGACATGTACTGCCCATTTTGTCATACGGATGATACTAAAGTCATTGATTCGCGCCTGCTTCGTGAAGGCAATCAAACACGTCGGCGGCGCGAATGCCCAAAATGCAAAGAAAGATTCACCACCTATGAATCTGCAGAGTTAACTTTACCACGTGTCATTAAGCGTGATGGACGTAGAGCCCTATTTAGTGAAGAAAAATTACGTGCCGGTATGATGCGCGCATTAGAAAAGCGCCCAGTCAGTATTGAACAAGTTGAAATTGCAATTGGACGTATCATTCGCAAAGCAGTAACCAGCGGAGAACGGGAAATTCCTTCTGCTCATTTGGGAGAATGGGTCATGGAAGAATTGCATCAACTGGATCAAGTTGCTTATGTTCGATTTGCATCTGTCTATCGTTGCTTTCAAGATATCGATGAATTTAGAAGAGAAATTACCAGGCTTACTCGACATGCCAAACGACCCAAAACAGCCACAAAACGATCAAGAAATCAAACCCATTGATTTTGCAGCTCGGCATAATGCTCGACGTTATGCTATTCAAGCCATGTATCAATGGCAAATCGCAGGGACACCTCTGAATGATTTAGAAGGTGAATTTTTGCGTCATCACATTGATAAAAAATTTGATTTAGCCTATTTTCAAGAATTAATACATGGTATTCCACAATTTCAACAGGAAATTGATCAAGAAATTAAACCTTTTTTAGGACGTAGCTTTCACGATATTGATCCGGTGGAGCTTGCTGTATTACGTTTGGCAACTTATGAGTTAATGAAACGTCCTGATGTTCCTTACCGCGTAATTATTAATGAAGCACTACAACTCACTAAGAAATTTGGTTCCGTAGAAGGTTACAAATTCGTTAATGGCATATTAGATCGGGTGGCAAAAAAAAATCGCAGCGGGGAAATCCCCCCTAACCCCCCTTTTTCAAAGGGGGGGACTGAATAACCCATCCCACCCTCTTTTTCAAAGGGGGACTGATTGAAGGGAGCTAGATAATGCATGAATTCGACATCATCAAAAAATATTTTACTAATCAAACACGACAGCGATCCGATGTGAATTGCGGTATTGGTGATGATGCTGCTATCGTCACTATCCCATCCGGACAAGAACTCATCATCACAACCGATACCTTAGTTGCTGGCGTTCATTTTCCTTTATCTACTTCGCCCTACGATATCGGCTACAAATCACTCGCTGTGAATCTAAGTGATCTCGCAGCAATGGGTGCCACCCCAGCATGGATCACACTTGCTTTGACTTTAGAACATTATGATGAGCACTGGTTACAAGAATTTAGCCGTGGGTTATTTATGCTCGCAAACGATTATCAAATACAACTCATAGGCGGTGACTTAACGCATGGGCCATTATCCATCACCATCCAAGCATTTGGTTTCACTCCAACGTGTCAGGCATTATTGCGTAAAAATGCAAAGCCAGACGATTTAATTTATGTCACAGGTACATTAGGTGATGCTGGTCTTGCTCTTCATTATCTAAAAAAAAATATTACGTTAAACGAACAAGATCAGCATTATCTTTTAAATCGCTTGAATCAACCCGAACCGCGGGTAGCTATCGGTGAATCGCTCAGAAATATTGCTCATGCAGCAATTGATATTTCAGATGGTTTAGCTGCTGATTTAAGCCATATTTTAGAACAAAGTGAACTAGGAGCCATTCTATATGTCGATACGCTTCCCCTCTCGCCAGCACTGACTCGCGCATTATCTAACGAAGAAGCCATTGCATTAGCACTCACTGCCGGGGATGATTATGAATTATGTTTTACTGTACCGGCTATCCGAGAAGCTAAATTAATAGAAAAATTAGCATCGCAACCTTGTCAATATACCTGCATTGGCAAGATCACTGCACAAACTGGATTAACATTAAATTATCAGGATGGACGACAATATCATGGTGCAACCAGCGGTTACCAACATTTTTAAAGTCATTAAAAACCGTAGCAAATCAATTCCACCTCTACCTGACAAAATATGGCAAGATCCTCGATATTTTATTGCTTTTGGCTTTGGCAGTGGTGTGATGCCAGTTGCACCAGGAACATTCGGCACATTAATGGCCATCCCTTTTTATTTGTTATTACAACATTTATCTTCGTTTTATTATATTAGCTTTGTAATTTTATTTATCGCTGCAAGTTCATGGCTATGCGAACGTGTCAGTCGAGAAATCAATGTGCATGATCATCCAGGCATGTGTATCGATGAGTTCGCAGGTTTTTTTGTGACGATGATTCATGCGCCTCATGGCTATGGATGGATTATTCTGGGATTTTTATTATTTCGTCTCTTTGATATCTGGAAACCTTGGCCTATTCGCTTACTCGATGAGAAAGTACACGGTGGTTTTGGCATTGTCATTGATGATGTTGCTGCAGGAATATATGCATTTGCGAGCTTACAAATCATCTTTGAAGTATTTTCCAATATCTGAAATAAAAAATTTACCTAAACAAACGAAGAATAGATCAAAATTTATACTGTTTTATTCTTAAGATTTCCTTAATATTTCTTTGATAGGGTTAAAAAATACCCTTATAAGAAATGGACCGGGGGATCGAAGCATGGCTTCAGGCAGAGAGTTAAGGAGACCTGGCTCAGAAGAAATTGCTAACAATGGACTAGGGATAAGCTCGCTAAATTCGCAATTAAATGATTTTTACCTTTTAGATCCTCTACTACCAAGTTACCTTCCACCGAAAGCAAAACCACTCAGCGAGCTTAATTTTTTTAATAAAGCTAATGAAGATCCAAAAAAAAGAAAATCTTTCCACGCCATCAATAAAACAATCAAAAAAAAAATATACGAGATACAAAAAGCCCATTTATATTATTTCAAAAATAATATCCCCAATTCTCCTGTTTCTGAGCTAGAAGCATTTTGCTGCGACTGTTACCGATTATTAGTTCCCGATAAGATTCCATCTGCGCATGCTTATTACGATGACAAGGAAGATTATTCGTTTGTCGGCCTTAATTCTAAAGGTAAACCATTTAAATCCAATCGCAGCGATCCCTTACTAGAAAAAGACACTCATATTGAATTCATTGAAAATAATAGTCATTATCAACATCATCTATTAATTGAAAATATTAAACTTTTAACAAAATGCCTTGATCGAACCGCTACTGATCCACAGGGTAGCTATCTTAATTCATGGACTCAATTCGCAAAAAATCAAATTAACTTTTATAAAAATCAATTAAATTTTTATTCTGATATCACTCCTACTGCTGTATGGCTAGCTAGTTATCTAGAAACATTTTTGAAATTAGATATTGATAGCAGTTCTACACTAACGCCATTGATAAAATTACTTGAAGATCGAAAAAAATTTCTCCCGGAAAAAAACCATGATGAAGCACATCTACTGGATATGACTCTCAAAAGTGCACAAACCTTATCAACCCTTATTCAACAAGGCAACATTCAAGAATTTCCGATCGAGCAAATAAAACAATTAGAAGAAATGGATAAAATCGCCAAACAAAAAAATCTTGGCCTTGATAATATGGACAGGAATGATGTACTTCAGGAAAAAATTTTTGGAAAAGATTTTAAAATTAGTGTCACTGATTTAATAAATTATCGAATCGTGAAAGGCTTAGGAATGGGTCTGTCGGCTCGATACGTTTTCGAAGAAGGCGATAATCATAATCGAAATATGGCAAAAGATGGAACGATGATTGATTTTGACATGTCATTATGGCCAATTCTAAGTAAATTTAAAGATATATATTTTATTGATCGTTGGCTACGTGGCAGATTACCGAATGAAACTTCTTTTATTGTCACGGCAAACGACATTCGTAATTTTCCAAACATCCAGGATGCCTTAAATGGTTTTTATTATTGGCCTACTAAAATCACTTACTTAACTAAATCCATGGTTGATACCATGTCTGCTATTTATGATGCAGCAGAGAATTTGTTTACTCGTCACGACAATGAAATTTTCATAAAACTTGCTGTTCATCCCGTATTTATTTTTCATAAATTCAAAACATTTCTTAAATTCGTGTTAACGACTGATCAAATGTATCGCTCGCTTGCTGAATTGAATATTCGCAAAAATTTGGCTGTAAAAGATGAAAAAACCGGGAACATGAAAAATTTAATTGATGATATTGCCAATCATGAGGCGAGTCGTATTCAGCAAATACGTAAAGTTCTAATCAGTATGCCTGAATTTCAAGATTTTATTATTCAAAACGGCGACTATGTTTTTCAAGCTATACAAGATGAATTTATTGAATATCAAGAAAAATATGCTGAAAAATCCACTAGACGTCCTTTTTATCGAGATTTTGTCGATGCAATCAATATCAATGAAATTAAAAATGAATATGAACAAATTTATAAGGATGTTTTAACGGAAAAAGCAGCTCGAGAAACTAAAGATCAGGGATTAAACCCAGGCACGCCATAAGTTAAAATTATTACCGTACCTGAAACGGTTGTAACACAAATTTGGGATAAGCAACAGCTTGTCATGCCAGCGAAAGCTAACCAGTATCGGCATTAAAATCTGAGGAATGAATATTTTAGGGTCTGTTTACAATTCATTTGCTATACTACTGCCGCTCGTTATAATGACAAAAAAGTACTAGTACTACCATAAAAAATCAATAACGACTGAAATAGGGGTGATCATGAAGTTTTCTCAGGTATTAATAAAAACGTTAAGTCAATGGGCTGGTGGGGGGTTCATTGGTATGGTAACTACTATCGTCTTTGATCAGTTAGTACTCCTATCCATGCCTAAGCGCGATATCCAAAATGGCTTATCTAAGGATAGCAATGAAGCGATTCAGCAATTGCGCTCTCAGTCAGAGGCAGCCTCTTCACCTAATGAAAAATTAGCCTTACTAAGAAGTGCACATGCACTTGAAATCATACGGCAAGCTGTTCTCGACAGTGGCTATAAAAGAAAATTATATTTTGGTGTTTATCCTAATAATGAACATTTAGATCCGCAATTTTATTATCCTGCAGTAACAGCTATGGATGCAGTGAGCGGCTTATCATTAACTGAAAAATATTCTTATGCAAGAATTCGCATTGACCCCAATGTGACCAATTATCCAGATGATGACCTTTATGCTTTAGGAGGTCATGAAGCAAGGCATATCACGCACCATCATTCTTTATTACTCGTAGGAATGAATTCTATTTTTTGGGGTTTACGGCTAGGAATAGTGTTGAAAATGCTTGAACATATGTGGACTGGTGATGCGATGACTAAGCGATTAGCATATGTGGGGTTTTGTTCACTAGTATTTGATGAATTCGTTCTCGCTAGAACTAAATACCATGCTTATAGTCTGAGTAATAGTCGCGATAAATTTAATAATTTTTTTAGTAAAAAAATAGAAGAAGATGCCGATTGTGCTTCAGCAGAATTATTAGGTACCGCAACAAGCCTAGCAAATTTTTATGCTCGTAAGAGGCAAAAATATTTTGTTGTTGAAGAAATTCCTAAAGAACCGCAACTACCTCCAGCGGAGCACTTACCACCCGATCAACCAATTTCCTCAACACGAGCAACGATTTTACGGCAGCAAACTCCATTAAAAAGCACCCCGCGTTTTTTTGAATCGGAAACTTATATGAAATTGCGTCAAGAATGGCTGAGAACATTAGAACATAATCAGACACAACCACCAACTATCTATCATCAATTAGAAAGAGCGCGCTATTTTACGGGAGAAAATAAAAAAGTATTAGAGGAAAGTACCATGTGTGAAAAAGGCAAACCAGGTAAAACACGTTTACAATTTAATTTAGGTGAGGGTGAGGATTCAAAAAAGGTGACCATCCATCCCATGCTACCATGGTAAACGTTTACATCAAACGGTGATGACTACGACTCAAATAATTTCACCCTCTCTGCTTGTGGAAAGTGTGTTTTAACTATGTCTTGATCCTTCTCAAGAAATAATAATTTCAAATTTGGACCCGCATCTTGGGTAAAATAAAGCTCCAAATTGTCACGACGTAATGCCCATATCTTATGCATTGCTGCGATTGTTTCAGGTAAAAAATAACAAATTGATGGCCAACTGCTTAACATCGTTGCATGCATAGACAATGCATTGGATTCAGATGTGCCCCCTAAAAGCGGAAAATTTTTTACTTTTAATGCTTGCTTGATAATGGCTAAATCTTGAGAAACCTTTCTTGGCCAACAACTATATAAAACACTACTATTTACCGTATGCTGCATCGCCTTCCGCGATGAAATAGCTTTTTCCGAAGTATCAAGTGTTAGTAATCCTACACAAAGTTGTGGCCATTCCACAGAAAGTGGTTCTGCAAAACAATCCATGCCATCCGGTTGCACACCTGCGTACCATTCAACAAATCCTAACCAAAATGAACGCGAAGCACTACCGCTACCTAAGCGAGCTAATATAGATAAATCACGATTCGTTAACTGCCACTCAAATATATTATTTAATGCTAGAATTAATGAGGCAAAACCGCTCGCTGATGATGCCAAACCTGCAGCAACAGGAATATTAATATCAATATCAATCTGCAAATACCAAGTTTTAGCAGGACGGAATAAATCGAGAAATTCAACTAAACGTTTGACAAATGTTGATTCTGCCGATAACTCCTGACTGTTGACAATCACACGATCACATGGTTGATCATGCAACATCATACTAGTCATTGTGCCCTTATCCGGCAAGGTTACTGAAAGACTAGAGGTCACCGGTAAATTAAGTTCAGTGTCACGCTTACCCCAATATTTACACAACGCTATATTTGTTGGTGCAAATGCTAAGCCTTTTTCTCGTATTGGTTTTTGCGGAATATTCCCGTGAAAAATAGCATGTACGACATCAGATTTTTTCACTCAGCACTCCGTGCATGGTCATTTCTACTGGAACATAATGTGTTGCACTGCCACTACTGAAGCCTTCACCCAATCCAATGACGCAATCACCTAATCCAGAACCTGAAATTTTAGCGCCCAAAATTCCTGATTGGCTACGTAAATTATCGAGTAACTCTCGCAAAATTGGCATACTAACACCTAAAGCTTCTAGCATACCTTGTTGCATACTCATAATTTCACCCAATTTTATCCACTCATTTTTGCGAATGGCTTGAATGCCATCACTGGCACATTGACCTATGCTGTGACAAATATGTTGGAAAATATGAGCATGATGATGAAAACGATCCCGAACCGATTGTATAGCAACAACAGTTGGTGTTTTAAATCCAGCATATAATACTGTAATAGGATGCGTCACAGAAAATTTCTCAGCATATAAAGGTTGCGATTGATATCCAACGACACCCCCATATACGGAAGCAGCGATATCTGCACCTGATCCTACTCCTTGAACTTGATTGACGACATGACGTCCTTGACGAATTAAATCTAATGGAGCAACTTTAGTGTTAAACCAAGTTGCTAAAACAGCTAATGTCGCTACCGTCACTGCTGCTGATGAACCTAATCCTATTTGATCAGAGAAGTCAGTTTCAATCGTTACATCACAACCTTGTCTCAGTTTGGATTGATAATGTTTGAATGCACCCAAAACAAATTGAAACGGTTTTTCAATTTTGAGTTGTTGCAGTGAAGTGGTATATGTTCCAAGATCCGTTGAATAAATCATCACTTGTTGATCCGTGCGTGGAGAAAGTGAAACCGTGATTCGTTTATTGATCGCACAAACTAAGGCTTGCTTTCCATGAAGAACAGCGTACTCACCTAATAACATTAGCGAGCCAGGCGCAGAAGCTTTAAACTGCATGAAGACCTCGAAATTCACCCATAATTGGTATAACAGAGTAACCGAAACGAGCTGCTAATAAACTGAGTAACGCTTGATCCTCATGAATAATCAATACGGCTCCCGCTTGATTGCCGGCAATCGCACCCGCACCACAAACCTTAGCGGCACCACCACTCGCTGCAATTTCAGCAATAAAATGTTGAACGTGAGCAGGCACCACTCCAATCGTTACTAATAACTTATAGTTTTCATGTATAGCCATTTGCATTTTCTGCCAGGATTGCTGTTGTAAGGCTTCATCCATACTATTTGTTACAGCTGCAAACTCATCTCCCAGTTGTTGGGATTTAAAATAGGTCGCAACTTTTTCTACACATTGACCTGTTGTGGAAAGTGGAGTCCCAGTATTCACTAAATACATAGGAAATTTCGGAAGCGGCCGTGCTTGTACCTCTTGTCCATGTACATATAAACAACCGCCTTGTAATGATATTCGCAAATCAAGACCACTGGAGTAGCCATGTTGCATTTTTTCAGCTTCTAGCGCTAATTGAAATAAAGATTCCGATGAAAGTGATAATTGTAAATGATTGGATACAGCTTGCATCACGCTTAATATGGTTGCAGCAGAAGAGCCCATGCCACAACCAATAGGAATATCGGATTGGACGTGAATTTTAACACCGTGTGGTAACGATAGATTGAGCGATTCGATCACAATACTCAATGCAAATTGAGCCAGCTCAAAAGGTTTATGTAAAACATCACGAATACTAAAATCACCCTGAATAAATCGATAATATTTGCGTTTAATTCTATCTTTTAAATTTCGCACAGCACCTAAACTTAAATGACCACGATGAGCAAGATCAGATAAATCAAATAAAATTCTCGGTAAAATCTCTCGAGTAACGGTCGCAGTAGCATATCGATTCACTGCCATCGCTAAAGCTGGCTTACCATAAACAACCGCATGCTCGCCTGAAAGAATTAATTTACCAGGCGCATATACTTTCATAACACTCCTTGCACTTTTTTATCGACATGCAAGTATGAAATATTTTCATCTTCATTTTTTTGATCATTCCCTTGAGATACATTTAATTGAGGATTTCTTTCATAATTTCGTTTATGATTCTGCAAATTCGCAATACGAAATGAACCCGTGTGGTAATTTGGCATTTCTACTGTGCTACCATCTTCGGGGTATTGAAATGAATAAAACATTTCATAATTTTGATAACTCAGTGGTGTACGATGAGCCAGTAAATTGGTATGGTAAATTGTATGCAATGCCTGACGATAACCAGCTTGCACAATACCGCTAAAATATTCAGCAACACACCCTGATCCATAACTGTAAAAGCCAATTCTTTTGTTTGTTAAATCCTCTGATAAATCTAAAAGAGAAGCTAGTGCTACATAGAGTGCTGCCGTATAACTATTACCAATTTTTCTTCCATATTCCAAAGATGATTGCAAATATGGGAAAAAATTATCTAACTGATTAACTTGGTTATTAAATTTTAATAAATGTCGATGAGCATTTTCTACCAGTCTTGGTACAGGAACATGGTAACAAAATGCATCATGATCAAGAAAATTTCGACCTGATGATTCACAATAATGATGCCAACTTTTTTCCAACATGGTGAGATACAGTTTACTGGAATATTTACCATCTACTAACGCATGGTGTAGATAATTTGGTCGCCAAAAATCCATCACATCTTCAGTCACAACACCATATTCTGACTCCAAAGCTAGTACTCGTGGATTAGCAGATAAAATCAGAGCAATCGCACCAGCACCTTGAGAGGATTCAGCGGCTGAATGTAATTCATAACGAGCAATATCTGAAGCAATGAGTAATACTTTTTTAGTAGGATTTTCTCGTAAATAAGACATTGCCAATTGCAATGCGGCTGTTGCTCCGTAACATGCTTGCTTGAATTCCATCACTCGGCAATGTGATGACAAGCCCAGTAAATGATGTACATAAATTCCAGCCGCTTTAGACTGATCGATTCCAGATTCTGTTGCAAACAATAACATAGTAAATTGATCTAAATTTTCATTCATCAATACTTGTTTTGCTGCATTCGCTGCCATGGTAACAATATCCTCCCCGGGAGGTGGAACAGACATTGCTTGTTGGCCAAGCTGACTACGATATTTATCAGGATCTGCGCCTCTTGCTTCAGCTAATATCGCTAGATCTAACAGATAGCGTGAAGTATAAATAGCTAAAGAATCAATTCCAACTTTATGCACAATATCGTTCTCCTTTACTGACATTCTATCAAGTGAATTCAACGTTCCATTTTTAAATGGCTACGCATTAATTCTCCCTGATTCGTTTGAGCAGCGAGTAAAGATAATTCTCCACACAAAACAGCTGCAGCAGCAATAATCGCCAATCGTCTTGCATTATAACCTGGTTGATGATCTTCTAAACATCCCAATAACTGTAAATTTTCCTTAACAAAATTCAAGGTCTTGCCACTACCCACTGCACCCACTATCAAATTGGGTAGTGTAACAGAAAAATATAGGCTCTCCTCACGTACTTCCGCATACACAATTCCCTGTGAGCCTTCCACAATATTGGCAACATCTTGACCAGTTGCGAGATAAAAACCCAATAACATATTCGCAAAATGTGCATTAGCCGTACGCAAACCACCCGCAATAATATTACCGATTAAATTCTTTTTAATATTTAATTCAACAATTTTTTCGGGGGTAGTTTTTAAAAAGCGCTTACATAGCACACGAGAAATACTTGTTTCGGCAATGACATTTTTGCCTCTTCCTAAAATACCATTCACTGCAGACACTTTTTTATCGGAACAATAGTTACCAGAAATAGAAACATAACGTAATTGCCGATACTTTTTCAAAATCCAATCTAGCATTCGATCAGATGCTAATGTCACCATATTATGGCCTGCAGCATCTCCTGTTAATAACTCAAAACGAATGTAGAGTAAGCTACCCACTATTTGCGTATGAATATCGAGTAATTGAGCAAAACGACTTGTTTTTTTGATAATAGACTGTAAATGAACCTGCTGTTGTTTAATATCAGTGCAAATTCGATAAACCTCTTCGACGGTGCTACCTTCTACTAAGACTGATCGCGTCATACGTTCATCAATAATCGTCGCGCGAATACCGCCCGCTTCTGTACAGACACGTGCGCCGCGATGAGTAGATGGCCATAGCGGCGACTCTAGCGTAGCAAGTGGTAAAGGCACCTCATCATTAACTTCCGTGCTGATTACCTTCACAGGCCCTACTACCCGTAAAGGGATAGTCGCCATTAATTTAGTAGTTTGCCAACGCATATTTTACTTGAAATCAAATAGTGTACTTAGTTATATAGACATACGTTAAACTGGTCCTGCTCAGCTTATATCTATATAGTTTTCTGAAAGGCCTCCATTTTACTGGAAATAGCATCATGACAGCAACCGAATATGTCATCTTAGTTGACGATCATGACCAAGAAATTGGTTATGCTGAAAAACTATCGGCACATAAAAAAAATTTGCTGCATCGAGCCTTTTCTGTATTTATCTTCCGCAAGCAACCTCGATTAGAGCTCCTGCTACAACAACGAGCACTCAAAAAATATCATTCAGCAGGATTGTGGACAAACACTTGTTGCTCGCATCCTCGTCCCGGCGAGAATATTATGCAAGCAGCTGAAAGGCGCTTATATGAAGAATTAACTATTAAAACACCCCTGCAAGATCTCGGTTGGTTTCATTATAATGCTCATTTTCAAAATGCTTTATCTGAAAATGAAATCGATCATGTGTTGCTAGGCGACGTTCCACCTGATATCAGCATTCAGCCTCATCCTGAAGAAGTGCATGCCTATCGTTGGATTTCAATTGAGGAATTACATCAAGAAATAGTGTCTCATCCTGCACAATTTACTCCCTGGTTGGAACAAGCATTGGCGATTGTCGAAAAGAATCTTTCTATAAAATAAACTCGGCTGTATCAAACAACCGAGTTTTTGCTAACAACACTTGCAAAAAAGCTTAGTTAAAATTATATCCACCAAACACCGCTCCATCTAACCCGACACGTTCGCGCGTCGCTTGGCCTTGTATTATTGCAATATAATCAAATAGATACAGCAAAAATAGTGGTGGTTAATGCAAATAAACAAAGAATCTCGCGAAATAACGTGCGATTTGTTTCATTTTTGCACTTCTCGTATATTATTATTAATTTAAGAGCAACAAATACACTAATTACTGTTTACTGTCAAATATATGACAAACAGGGGTTCATTATAAGTTATAATAATAGATAAAGAAGTTAATCAATCAAATGGTGGCAAATATGGCAGAGCCGAAAAATAAAAAAGAAATTATTGATGCACTTATTAACAAACTAAATAATAAAATTAAGGAAGCAGCAATACAGTATTTTTCTGATAGTAAAGCGCTGCAAGATTTGTATATTGCTATTGTGACAAACTCTATTTCTCGAGAGCTTAAAAGGTATAAAGAACAATTTCTGGATGACGAGGAGTCGTTGAGTTTATTGAAGAAGTCATTGAAAGAAACTCGATTAGAAGTTGAACAGATCAAATATCGTATTGAATATCAAGCAGTAAACCAAATTTTTGCTTCATCTAAAGCTTTCAACAAAGATACTTTTATTAACGAAACCATTACTAAATATATTTCTCAAATTAATCAAGGCGGTAAAACACCATCGAATCTTTCTCCTGTTTTTTACAAACTTAGCCTAACTGATACAACAATTACCGAACAAGCACGTCGACCGATTCCTTTTGATGAAAAACAAGAAGAACTTATAAAATTACTAGAAAAAGAACTTTTCCGAGTAAATATAAATAAATTTGGATTATTTATGTCCTCCAAAAAAACCCATGAGAAAATTGTTACGCTTCATCAAGCGCTAGAAAAAGCCAAAAAACTTAAAACATTTGAGGAATTATATTTATTAATGGATATTATAATGACTACCCCCGAAATTACCCAAGCGCGTAATATTTTTGCATTATCTAAATCTAGCAGTACCACTAAAAATAGCTTATTAAACTTCAAAAAAAGCCTGCCTTCGATCAAATAATTTTCAATATTAATATTAAAAAATTTTCAATATTAATACTATCTTAATGATTTATTGAAATTATTTTGTATAATACCTTATTGTTTTAAACAAAAATTCATAATTATTAATAAAATAAGCAAAACGAGGCTTGATGTGAGAAGTAATCCGCCTACAAATGAAAACCCTATTGAGGTATTAGCCGATAGCACAACTCAACACCTTGATCCCTCACTAACATCCAGTGTTGGTGATTTTTTTTGGGTTCCTACGACCTCTTCAGCCACTCCAGAGGAAGAAGGCCGAACGGTAACCATTTATCTTTGCGGCACTTGTTCTAATCGTAACGATTATAGCAATACCCAAAACTATTTCGACGGGGAAAATATTAGCTATGCTTACGCTATTGATCAAGGCGAAGAAAACATCGATAAAATTATTGTGGATGGGCCTGGGTGTGAAGAAAATATTGATCGCTTGTGGGTACCTTATCCTTCCTCAGCAACGGATGGTAAGCAAACGCCTTATCCTACAGGGGATGGCATAAAATGGGGTTACGGACTGGATGAACGAATACTACATATTCTTGCTGTTTTAAAAAATGAACCTCAACGCGAGCTTTCTAAACAAGATCAATTAATTCATGAGACATTAAAAGAAGCAAAAAAAATTACTCGCGTCAATATTGTCGGTTGGAGTCGTGGAGCTGCAGCTGGAATAAAATTAGCTAATTTCATGAAAAGAGATTCTGCTTTAAAGCACATCAAAATCAATTATTTCGGCATTGATCCTGTGATGGGTCCCGCTCAATCGAAAGAAGATCATCGTGTACTACCCAATACGGTTGAAAACCTTCATGGGATTTATTCATTGGATGAGAAGTCTTTTGGATTTTCTAGCATCTTTGCAGATTTACTACAAACAACTTTTAGACATGTCATCCAGCTACCGGGAGGTCATGCTCAAGTGGCTGGTAGTGAAAAAGACCATGCACAATACGATTATAATAACAGTCCAGACTTTCCAGCACTTAAAAGCGCTGACATACCCAATTTACGCGGAGTCGGACAGGTATCTCGTTATTTCTTAGAAAAATTTTTACTTACTCATGGTGCAAAATTAGACCCTGATAAAATCATGCGTCTTAAGTTAAGTGATATTCTAGAACTATATAAAATTATCCAACGATATCGGCAACAATATCGAGAGATTGCGCAACGCAAATCTTACTTAGGCATCAATCAAGTACTAGGAACTGAGAAAAAAGTCATTTTGGGCAATGAAAACTGGTTGCATAGAACAATTAATGAAGCGACTACAGCTACCAATCAATTCATCCCATCAAACTCAACATATATTGATTTAACCCATGAAATGATTACGAAATCCGTTGAAAAATCAAAAAAATATTTAGATCGTCTCCAGATGGCATTCCAGCAACCTCAAAACCTCTCCGTTGATCTGCTAACAACAACGATGAGAGATGTATGGAGTGATCTGACAAATGAAATAATCAACGAAAATGAAATAAAAATGCTTGCTTTTGCTATCAGTGAGGAATTGCAAGATAAATATCGTCCAAGTGATCTGCTTGATGTTTCTAAACGTTGTTATAGTTATGAATCATTAGAGATTTATGCTAAATCAATCATCGAAACCAACGTGAAAGAACATAATGAACTTGCTCAAGAATTAAATCAGAATTCAAACACTAACCCCGAGATATCCCCTATGAATAATACAAATCAAACACCCACCCCCCAGACCGCTACTCCCAAGAAAAGAAAAAACCAGAAAATAAAAAACCAGAATATAAATCATGATCTGCAGCAATCAAATCAAAACAATGAACTTTCTTTGCAGACGATAAGTGATGATCTACATCAATTAAAAATAGAATTGCTTAATTGTTATGATACCGTTTTGAAGATGAATGCATTACCACTAGAAAAAAATAAAAAATCATCAAAACCTAAAAATGTAGTGCTCCATATTATCAAAGGGGCTACAGCTACAAATGAAAAAACATTTCAGGATCATTTATATGAGAGTTACGATAGCCTTTTACAAGATATAAATAAAATTAAAGCTTCTTATAATTCTTATAAAGAGATTAGTCATGCCGAAATCAATAAAAATGTAATAAGTGCAGAAGACCATATCCAACGTACAAAAGATAATTTTCTTAAAACCATGCCTACCTCAACTTGGTCTTTAACAGAAACCAACACCATGCTCCATCATTATAAGCAACTGCCTTTAAAGTTTGATGAACTAGTTGAGATGATTGCTGATTTGAATACTCAGCATCGTCAGATAGCCGAACGTATTCATCCATTTAATGAGCAAAAGGCTGCCTTAGATACATCTATCAAAAACTGTCAACAAAATAAAAAAACTGCCGAGAATTCTTATAAGATTGGCGTCAACCGTCTTTTATCAGACGCTGAAAAAAAAATAAATGACCTAATTGATCCCTTTCTAGAAGAAAAAATTGCTAATAATGATCAAGAAATCAACGGCGAAGTAGAGAAACAAAACAAATCCATTTCAGATGCAGTTGAAACAATAAACGATTCAATTAAATCCATGATTAACTCGAACACTCCATTCGATCCTCAATATAATCTAGCTCTTAAGAACTACACTGAAAAAAAATCATTCACCAATATGCAAGTACTACACGATAACTTAATGAGAATTCATCCTACCATGCCATCTAAGAAAGATGCATTAGCGAAAGAAATTGACAATTTAATTCGGACAATATCGGGCAATATTGACGCATTAAGTCGAAAAGATAAAACAATTAGTTTTTCTGCTACTTTTGATGGCAAAGAAACAATTGAACGCGACTTTAAAAAAATTATGGAGGAGCTAAACGATGCATTGATTGCTAAAAATGAAACGACAAAAAAATATATTGCTGATATTTCTCCTGATGGTGATTGTATTAAGTCGTATGATGACGCAATAAATACTATTAGCAACACGATGAAAGCATTAATGAATAGCCCTGCTATAGGGAATATTACCTATTTAATGAATACTGAAAAACTCAAATTGCTGGATATTAAAAAAACTATTGATACTCATGTAAATAACTTATTAGCGAAATGTGAAACATTCATTCCCAAAATCAATACTCCTTATATGTCACCTGAACCTGCTACTACTGGTGATGGTATAAATGGCACTCAAAATAATGGAAATGAACAGCTCGAGGAAATTAGACAAACCTTCGATAAAAAAATTAAGGATGCACAATCCAATATCGATGAAAAAGTGAAGAATGCTAATGTTCAAATAGAACTTTTCAAACAAGAAATTATCGACAGCCTTCCAGATACATTGAATTTAGCCTATCGCACAGGTGTATTGTTGGCATCTTATGACGCTGCTGATTCTAGCATAAGCGACTTAAAAAAACAGGTCGAGAATGAGATGGAAACTTTGACCAATACCTACAATGTATATGGAAAGATTCAAGAAAACTTTAGAAAGCGATTGGAGAAGTTGTTATCAGTAGATATAGATAATAGGGTGACATCCATTCAAGAGCAACTGAAGACATTTCAACTCGCCGAAGCAACTAAAGAAGAAATTGAGCAGCATACAGCAAATATAGGTAAGGCTATCTTCAAGATCGAAATCGAACAAATACAAAAAAGACAAAAAACACCGTGCGATTCAACACAACCTGTCCGTCCAAATATTACTATTCCTGAGGAACAACCAAGCAACATAATAATACCAATAGAGCAGCAGCAACCTCTTTCTCAATCTCCTCCCCCTGGTAAAATCTCTGACTCCCATCTCTTTGCTGCACTCAGCGAATTGCTTATTGATGAATACGTTCGTCTTGAGAAGAGTAAACATACTTGGAAATACAAATTATTTATGTCAGAACAAAGAACCGAGGAAAAAATCACAGCACTTAAGGATGAAACCAACAAGCTTCAAGCGATAAAACGTGCAGAAGAAAACCTCGCCAGCACAAAAGACGACGTTAAAGTTGATTTTTGGACGGTTATTCATACTCAATTAAAACAAGACAAAATCATTCAAAGTCGCAATCTATTTTATTCTCCATCATTTTTTGGTAGTGTTAAACAGTCTAGTACTAAGAAAAACATTGATCAATTTATTCTCCAAAATAGTGCAGAAATCACGGACATTAACAACCAAGTAACCACTATCAACAACAATAGAAAGAATAGTAATTGATTGTATGTAATCCCTAAGGCCGCTCGTAATCGTTCACGAGGATTATATTGAACTAGCAAAAACATTCAGCTGCGAGGAGAATTTTGCACGATGAAAACTAGCGATACAACATCATTCGATGCTTCGGTAGAAGCAACTGATTCTCTGCTCGTTAATAAGCAAAATCCAGGAGTCCCTAAGTGGCATTTTCTTGATGAATCACCTGTTATCGGTAACGTGACTATTTTTCAGAAAAAAAAGGGAC
>MGXV01000070.1 GCA_001801485.1 Gammaproteobacteria bacterium RIFCSPHIGHO2_12_FULL_37_14 | reverse complement strand
ATTCTTGTAAGGCTAATAGCTTATTAATTAAACCAATGGGTACCTCATATTTTGAAAAAAATGTCGAAAGCCCATCTAATACTTGTCCGCCATCAATCTGCTGTGGCGCGTTAAATTTATCGAGAAAATATTTATCTTGCATAATTGTCATGGAAGCAGTCGTTGATTCCGAAAGCTGCATTGGCTGACCAATCGCTTGTTGTTGAATCTGTGTTGCTTCGATAATATCTTGAGTTGAAGAGACAATTGCTAATGCTTTATCTGGTGTGGCTACGGTGGTCGGGCTACCTTGTTTAGCTTGCTCAGCGCCATACGCTGGGTTGATTTTCATTACTCCATTTTCAAAAATATACTTCGGTGTATTACTAGGCATGGTCATTTTATCCTTGTTTTATTAATTAAAAGAATCCAATCAAAAATCTTGCATAATCTGCATGAATAAAAATGTGATAGCAAGTCATTTTTTAAAATCGAACAAGA
>MGXV01000069.1 GCA_001801485.1 Gammaproteobacteria bacterium RIFCSPHIGHO2_12_FULL_37_14 | reverse complement strand
TCGTTTTAGTTAAGCTAATGTATTTGTTATTTTGTTTGTTGTGTAAATAATAGCTGCCATTATAATGCAGCAGGGATGAAATAGGCTTAAGGCAGGCTTAAGGGCGAATTGCGCCATAAATAATGTTACCAAAGGCTAAAAGAAGGTTTATAAAAAAAGCTAAAAATTAGGTCGTTGCGTCAAAATAGATGTTACTGAACATGGAGGGCGGTAAGCGTCTGAAAACTGCTATCCCTTTTTGGCTGCCTTACTATGAGCAAATACAACCACTTGATCAAGAATTAAGAGAACAGCTTTTAATCATAAGTGATAGAACCATAGATCGGATATTACGCCCTATTAAAAGCCATTATCCCAAACGAATTTGTGGAACTAAACCTGGAAGTTTATTAAAAAAACACATACCTATTAAAACAAATCAATGGAACGAAATGATCCCTGGTTTTGTAGAAGCTGATACGGTTGCTCATTGTGGTACAAGCTTGTTGGGAAGTTTTGTGTGGAGTATTACACTTACTGATATATTCTCTGGTTGGACAGAAAACGCAGCTGTCTGGAATAAAAGTGCGCATGGTTAATATTTATGAAAACGGTTCATTGAATTTTACTCCAATTTACCGCGAGTGTCAGATCAAATCTAAACTTCTACAGATAATGCGTCAGGCAGTATAGCAAGATCGTAAAAAAACGACATCATCCTGACTCACATTAACAAATCACACATGCTGACTTCGGTTCTTTCCGCCGCTGCATAAGTTCTGCAAGCTTGAAGTTTTTGCTCGACATAAGTTTTGCACTGACCCGTGCAGAATCCCGCGCGCCGTAGCGCGTACTCGCCACCGAATAATATATCAATGCAAGCGCCAAGGAGATGAAAGTCAGGCGACGCCGCAACTAAGACCCCTCGAAAATTATGTCCGTCGCGAGTCACCTTCGATCGTTTAAAATTCTCTCTCCAGGATGATCCTTCAACCTGCAAATGATACAACCCGTGTTTAAATTTTTGCGCATCATTTTCTGGTACATAACGCAGAACAAACGATATGACGCCGTCTTCTAATAAACCACATTTTTTGTAATCATACTGCCATTGTTGTGCAATCCTCTCATATTCTTCATACAATTCCTGTAGTGTTTCCAAACGAAAGTGCATTCCCTTATCAATTATTTTCGGCTGACTTTCATCAAAGCCTTTTCTAAACGCATTGATTGCTTTTAATGTTGCCTCACTCAATATCCATTTATTATTTTCATCTTCGCCGTGATTGAATTGTTCATTTGAAATCGCTTGAATAATAGGCTTGAAATCAAATCCTTTTCCTTGATTTTGATCTGAAAATCTTTCTTGCAGTTGTTTTTGTCTTTCATTTTCTCCAGCCGCGAAGCTACCACAAGCTCGTGCAAAATATGGCTCCAATATTTCACACATTTCAACATCGCCTTCACCATAAGCCAATTGATAGAGTGTCACATTGACGATGGGTCGACCCGTATGATTGATGACTTCTTTGATTTTTTTTAATAAAAATTCAGGATGCTGAACAAGTAGCTTTTTAATCTTTTCAATGTCGGGTTCAGTCGGTTCAATGACAATATAATCTGCCAATTTTTCTAATAGTGCATTAAAAAATGGTTTTTGAAATAATTGAGGAGCTTTTTTATTGACGCGAACTATTCGACTAAGCGTGATAAGGTCTAATTTGTTACCAATGTCGTTTTCTAATATTTCTGAAGGTAAATTCAATAAAGGTAATTTTCTGTTTTCCACGATTTTCCACCCTCGTTATGATAACTATTGTTTGATCTGCGCAAACATGCCCAAGCTGGAGTTTATAACGTCTCTAATATCCGAGACTGACAATTTGTGTAAATGTTTAGCTGCGAGGCAGAGCCTCGCAAAAAAGATACTTCCTATTTTTTTGGGGTTTTATGAGAAATGTTTGCGCCATTACCGTTATTTTTTTTAAATTCAAGAAGCCTATCGTTACTTAAATATTTTCTGATCATTTTCCCTGTTCGGCCTTGAAGGAGAATGTTTTCATTAAAATCTTCACCATTCAGAAAATGGTTAATTTCATCCATTTTTTGCTTACTCGTATAGCCCGTTCGAAATATATAACTAAGAATACGTCTATCAAGCCAGCGATTTCTCAACATGGATTGATGTCCCCTTAAAGCTTGTATTAGCTCTTTCGGTAACACTGGTGACGATTCTGTCTTTAATTCCGAATGTTTATCTTGAATTTTTTTTAACGAAGGGTTGAGTAATTTTGAATATACTTGCTCATTAATCGATGCATCAAGTTCCACATATGCACACTGCTTGGAATCAGCAAATGCTTTAGCCACATCATATTCAACGACTCTACTAGTATTGGCACGTATATTTCCAACAATGACAATTTGTGATGTTGGCTCGTTTTCTTTTAGCTTATCTAATTGCTGTTGTAAGTTTTCATAACTATGATTATTCGAAACGTCAAAAACAAACCAGATAATATTTAAATTCTTAATTTTTACAGTACTTTTGAACCTTATCTCTCCTGCTTGATCGAATATCATAAGACGATACGAACTCAAACTATCATCGTTAACAAACTCATACTCACGTACAAAAGATTCCATTCCAATAGTTTTTGTGTGCGCTTTTTTCTTTGAGTCATTTATATTCTTGATTTGCTCGAAGATAAGCGTCTTACCAACTTGCGTATTACCTTCTAGCAGAATTTTTACCGGCACTGCTTCGTGATTTTTCATACAGAAAATCCCTACTTGTTAAACTTTTACGGCATCCAGTATAAGTGTATTATCCTGATTTATTGCTTTAGTTTGTTTTTTTGTAGGTCTTGTTGCCTCTCGCTTTTTATTTTAAGAAGCGCGTCTTTATTAAAATATTGCTGGATCATTTTCCCTGTTCGGCCTTGAAGGAGAATCTTTTCATCGAACGCTTCTTTTCCATTCAGAAAATGGTTAATTTCATCAACTTTTTGCTTACTCGTATAGCCCGTTCGGAATATATAACTAAGAATACGTCTCTCAAACCAACGATTTTCTAGCATTGTTTTATGTTTGGTTAAGGCTATTCGTAGCGCTTCTGGTATCGGAACTGGTTGCGACATTTTTTCATTCTCAGCTTGTTGTTTCTGATTGCGCTGGTGAAATTTTTCCATCGCTGGTTTAAATAAAATATCCATTACTTGATTTGGATCTGTCGCATCCACTTCGACATAGCCAGCACCTTTTTCGTTAGCATAGGCTTTTGCATCATCCAGCGAAATCCGTCTTTCTTCTCCTCGAAAATGATTTCCAACGATTACATATTGTATAGCGTTGGGTGAGATATCTGGATGATCGGCAATATGTTGATTCAAGAAAGCCTTAAAGTCCTCAAAACTTTTCTTATCTGTTACATTAAAAACCGCAAATATGACTCGAGTGCCACGAAAATTACCTAAACCCATACCTCTTGCAGCAAAAAGCTCGTTTCCCGCCGTGTCCCATATTTCAGCACGATAAGGCGTCTGATCAGAACAAGTATATTCTTTCACAGAAAAATCCAAACCAATAGTAGCTTTATATTGTAGTGATATGTGATCTGTTGGTGTCTGAATTTGATGGTTAATTACTGATTTACCAACTTTCGAGTTGCCGATTATGCAAATTTTCACTAATTCTGTATTCCCGCCCATATTATTCTCCTCGACTTAAAATATTAATTTAATCAATTACTTGATGCCTGACAAAACCCTTTTTGTTATCACTTTACCCTTCGACACGTATGACCTTTCAACAAGCTCAGGAGCACACTCCTCAGGCAAACGGAGCTTATTAAATTTTGATAAATAATAGTAATTATATCACATAAATCATGCAATTAAGATCTATCTGTTTGATATTTGACGCGTGGGATTTTAAATAATCTATCTAATAAAGCTGCCCCCTTTTTCAAGAGGGCGATCAATATTTATACTGACTTATCAGATAGACGAAAGGATTTCGTCTATTGGCGCGATAAAGATTTACGCTACCGCACTTTCATCTTTACGAGCAACGAGCTCGACAATAGCCATAGGAGCATTATCGCCTTTTCGGTAATTACATTTCAAAATACGCAAATAACCACCAGCGCGTTCTTTATAAAAAGGACCGATGTCGGTGAAAAGCTTTTGAATAATGTCTCTATCTCTTAATCGAGTAAAAGCTAAGCGACGACGATGTAAATTATCTTCTTTAGCTAAAGTAATAATTGGTTCCATAAACCTTCTGAGCTCTTTAGCTTTTGGAACCGTTGTTTTAATAAATTCATGGCGCAACAAAGAAACCATCATATTTTTAAACATTGCCTTACGATGGCTGCTGGTACGACTCAAGCTTCGACCACTATTCCCGTGACGCATAATAATAACCCTTCATCAATTAATGGATCTTATTCAAAATTATTTCTTAACTTCGCCATCATGTGACGGTGTTCGCCAACCATCCACTTTAATACCTAAAGCAAGACCGTGGGCTGCCAGTACATTCTTGATTTCAGTTAAGGATTTTTTACCTAAATTTGGCGTTTTTAATAAATCCGCTTCTGTTCGCTGAATTAAATCTCCAATAAAGAAAATATTTTCAGCTTTCAAACAATTTGCCGATCTAACCGTTAACTCAAGATCATCCACAGGTCGCTGATAAATAGGATTGACTGAATCTTCTCGTAAAGACTTTTCTTGGATAATAGGTGCGGATTGCAAATCCACGAACGCTGCTAATTGCTGTTGCAAAATCGTTGCCGAACGTCGAATAGCTTCTTCAGGCTCTAAAGTACCATTGGTTTCAAGATCAATCACTAATTTATCTAAATCAGTACGCTGTTCGACACGAGCGTTTTCAACGGTATAAGCAACACGTCGAATTGGACTAAAACTTGCATCTAAATGTAATGCTCCAACTACTGCTTTAGTCTCTGACTTACGCGCTCTTACTACGGCTGGTTGATATCCTCTTCCAACCATTACTTTTAAAGTCATGCTTAATGAACCGCTCTCATTAAGATGCGCTATCACATGATGCGGATTAACAATTTCAACATCATGCTCTTGTTCAATATCACCAGCGATCACTGGTCCCGGAGTCGTTTTATTCAACTTTAAGGTAACTTCTTGTCGACCATGTAGGCGCACAGCAATACCTTTGAGGTTCAATAAGATTTCAACAACATCTTCTTGAACGCCTGAGATTGCACTATATTCATGCAATACACCATCAATCTTTACTTCAACAATAGCTGCTCCCGGCATAGATGATAATAATATTCTACGCAGAGTATTTCCTAATGTATGACCAAAACCACGCTCTAATGGCTCAAGCGTAATTTTTGCATGAAAAGGATTAATAGTTTCAACAGCAATTTCACGCGGTGTTAAAAAATCAAATGGATTATTCTGCATGTAACAGCCTCTTTTAATGTAACGTCAACATCCCAACATGACAGTATTTCGCGACGCGACTATTTAGAATAAAGCTCAACAATTAACTGTTCGTTAATATCGGGCGGCAAACGATCTCTATCAGGTGCATTCTTAAATGTGCCAGTGAAATTAGTCACATCAACATCTATCCAATCACAACTAGGGCGAGCTTGCGATAAGGTAAGTGCAGATTGAATCCGAATCTGCGTTTTAGCGCCTTCTCGTATACTAACAATATCGCCAGGTGATAATAAGAAAGATGGAATATTCACTACTTCACCATTCACCAATATTGCACAGTGTGTTACCAGTTGTCTTGCTTCAGCACGGGTTGAACCAAATCCCATTCTGTAAACAACATTATCTAGCCTACGCTCGAGTAGCTTCATTAAGTTTTCACCAGTTGAACCTTTAAGACGACTTGCTTTCTTAAAATAGTTCTTAAACTGCCGCTCTAAAATACCATAAATACGACGAACTTTCTGCTTTTCTCGCAGCTGTACACCATGCTCAGTTTCACGTCCACGACGTGCACCATGCTGACCAGGAGCAGTATCTAATTTACATTTGGTATCAAGTGATCTCACTCCACTCGTAAGAGATAGATCAGCTCGCTCTCTACGCGCTAATTTACATCGCGGACCTAAATATCGTGCCATTATACTTACTCCTCACTATACTCGTCGTTTTTTTGGTGCACGACAGCCATTAAAAGGGATTCCGGTTACATCAGTTATAGAAATAATTTTTAATCCTACCGTATGAAGTGCTCGTATAGCAGATTCTCTTCCTGGACCAGGACCCTTAACACGTACTTGTACATTTTTCATTCCATATGCTTCAACTACCATTTGCCCAGCTTTTTGTGCAGCTTCACCTGCAGCATATGGCGTAGATTTTCGTGAACCGCTATAACCACAATTAGCAGCACTTGTCCAAGCAACTGCATTACCTTGTACATCAGTAATGGTTACTATGGTGTTATTAAATGATGAGTAGATGTGAGCAATACCATCACTGATTTGTCGCTTAACTTTTTTACGTGACTTTGCTTTGGCTGTACCAGCAGCTGCCTGGTCTTTTGCCGGTGCAGCAGCTTTACCGCCTCCGCCACCCGCCTTACCGCCTGCCTCTCCAGCTCCTGATTCTCCATCAACAGGCATGTCTGCTCCTGCTGCTGGTTTCTTTGATTTTGTTTCGGTTGTTGTTTTCGCCATCGTTATTTACTCGCTTCTTTACTTGAACTAGCAGCAACTGCTGTTTTAATAATGCTTTTTCTCTTTCCTTTTCGAGTTCTTGCATTGGTGCGTGTTCGTTGCCCACGAACAGGTAATCCTCTTTTATGTCTTAACCCACGATACGTCCCCAATTCAACCAAGCGCTTGATATTCATCGCAACTTCACGACGCAGATCGCCTTCGACCCTAATTTTATTTATTTCGGCGCGTAAGCTTTCTAATTCGGCTTCCGTTAAATCTTTAACTTTTTTACTGGGATCAAGCTTTACCGAACGGCATATCGTGCGTGCACGGTTTTTTCCAATCCCGTAAATAGTAGTCAGTCCTACTTGTATATGTTTCTGTATAGGTATTATTACACCTGCAATACGAGCAACCATTCCTTCACACTCCTAAACATGAACTAAACATTTTAACCCTATGCTATTTATATAAAATACAATGAGTTACATACACTTGCGCACTCACTATTGTACTTACTCACTATTGTATCGTTAGCGCATTCAAGCAATGAACCCTTGCAAATACAAAATATCTTATGCAAAAGGGCATGAGTTTAATAGTCAAACACAAAAAAATCAACCTAGTATATCGTTTTTCTTTGATTCTTTTTGCATTTTAACCTTAAGCACAACTATTTAAGCACAACTAGCGGTGCCCTCATCGCTTACTTAACCTTGCCTTTGCTTATGCCGTTTTTCTTTGCAAATCACTCTTACCACATTTTTTCGTTTCACAATTTTACAATTTCGGCATATTTTTTTGACTGACGCGTTTACTTTCATCACTGACTCCCAATATTCTGCTAGAACTCATGGCCTATCGCGGCCGTAAGTTACCACCTCGCAGATTTGCTTTCTTTAATAATGATTCATATTGAAATGACATAATATGGGCTTGTACTTGTGCCATAAAATCCATCACCACTACCACGATAATTAACAGGGATGTACCGCCAAAATAGAAAGGGACATGCCAAGCTAAAATTAAAAACTCCGGGAGCAAACAGACAAGTGTAACATAAACGGCCCCTACCAACGTTAGTCGCGTCATGACACCATCAATATAATGTGCAGTTTGGTCTCCTGGCCGTATCCCTGGAATAAAAGCACCAGATTTTTTTAAGTTATCAGCCGTTTCTTTAGGATTAAATACTAGAGCAGTATAGAAGAAACAGAAAAAGATAATTCCCGCACTGAATAATAACATATGCAACGGCTGACCTTGTTGAAGCGATACACTCAATAGGCTTAACCATTCCATTCCTTTCGTATTACCAAACCATTGAGCAATGGTCGCAGGAAAAAGTATTAAGCTAGATGCAAAGATTGGGGGGATGACACCTGCCATATTAATTTTAAGTGGTAGATGAGTCGTTTGAGCTGAATAAACTTTTCCGCCCTGCATACGTTTAGCATAATTGATAGTGATGCGTCGTTGCGCGCGTTCCATAAAAACAACAAATGCTACTACGCTAATCACAGCAGCTAATATTAATAGCAAAATAATAACCTGCAATTGTCCTTCACGCACTTGCTCTAAGGTTCTACCTAAAGCAGCGGGTAAGCCTGCAACAATTCCAGCAAAAATAATCATCGAAATACCATTACCAATTCCACGTTCCGTCACTTGTTCACCTAACCACATGAGAAACATCGTTCCAGTCATCAGCGTTAATGTCGTCGTAAAATAAAACGAAAAACTAGGCACATTCGCAACATGATTAGCCACTAACATTTTCGAGATACCAATTGCTTGAAACGCAGCCAGGACTAATGTTCCATAGCGTGTATATTTGTTAATTTTACGTTGTCCCGATTCACCTTCTTTACGTAATTCAGACAACTGCGGCGAGAGCACCGTAAGCAATTGAACAATGATAGAAGCAGAAATATAGGGCATAATTCCTAGTGCAAAAATACTAAACCGCATTAATGCTCCCCCAGAAAACATATTAAATAATCCAATAATATTATTCTGCTGAGCATTAAAAAGTTCTTGTAAACGAAGTGGATTTAAACCAGGAACAGGAATATATGAGCCAATTCGAAAGATAATAATTGCAACTAATACAAAAAGTAGCCGGTATTTTAAATCAGCAAATCCACTTGAATTAAAATTAATACCTAGCCTATTCGCAACCATTTATGCCTCGACCTTGCCTTTTGCCATTTCTATTGCTTTACGAGCACCGGCAGATACAGGTATGCCGCGAATAATCACTGCACGCTTCAATTCACCTGAAAGAATGATTTTAGCATCTTTCGTATTTGCTCTTACTACGCCAAATTCAATTAAAGCTGCTAGATCAATTACTTCAGCATCAATACGATTGAGATCAGATAAATAAACTTCTTCACGTAACAAAGCTTGTCTAGAACGAAAGCCTGATTTTGGAATTCGACGTTGTAACGGCATTTGTCCACCTTCAAAACCAACCTTATGGTAGCCGCCTGCTCTAGCCCTTTGACCTTTATGACCTCGACCACATGTTTTACCTTTTCCAGACCCAATACCACGACCTAATCGTTTAGATTTTTTCTTAGATCCGGGTGCGGGTTGCAGCGTATTGAGATACATTTTATTTTTCCTCGTTCAACAACTCATCTAATGCTTTACCACGTTTCGCCGCCATATACTCGGGCGGTGATATGCTTAACAGCGCATTAATAGTTGCTCTGACAACATTTATTGGATTAGTTGACCCACCAATTCTTGCTAAAATATTCTTGACGCCTAATACTTCAAAAACCGCGCGCATTGCACCACCAGCAATAATACCGGTTCCCTCTGAGGCTGGTTTCATAAATACACGAGTTGCACCATGCTTACCGATAACTTCATGATGCAAAGTACCACCTTTGAGCACAACACGTTGCATATTTTTTCTGGCATTTTCCAGAGATTTTTGTATCGCAACTGGAACTTCACGTGCCTTACCTCGACCTACACCAATACGCCCATTCCCATCGCCAACCACCGTGACAGCAGAAAAACTAAATATCTTACCGCCTTTCACTACTTTTGCATTACGAGCGACCGCAACTAATTTCTCGATGTAGCCGTAACCATCACTTTTGATACTTTGTTCAGCACTTGCCATCATAGTTTATTCACCTTTAACAATTCAACCCGGCTTCTCTCACCGCATCCGCTAAAGCTTTTATGCGACCGTGATACAAAAATCCAGATCGATCAAATGCGACTGCTTCTACACCTGCTTTCAATGCGCGCTTGGCTAGCAGCTTACCTACTTCTTTCGCAGCTTCAACATTCCCAGTGGATTTCAACTTCTTTTTTAATTCTTTATCTAATGTCGATGCCGTCACTAAGATTTGAGCACCATCTGAAGTTGTAATTTGTGCGTACATATGCTGTGGCGTCTTATGTACAGTCAAACGTTTTGCTCCCAATGAACGTATTCTCATGCGAGTACGCTTGGCTCGACGTAATCTTGATAACCGTTTACTCATATTCATAACTTTACCTTCTGTAAAACTCTTGCGCTCAGAGAACCCGAGCATTACGTTGTACTATTTCTTCTTGGTCTCTTTCAGTTCAATTATTTCATTAGCATAACGTACGCCTTTGCCTTTATATGGCTCTGGACTACGTATGCTTCTTATCTTTGCGGCTACCTGCCCTACTAAGCGTTTATCGATTCCTTTAATAATAATTTCTGTTTGCGTAGGTGTTTCAATGGTGATGCCTTCAGGTACTGCAAAATCTGTAGGGTGAGAAAAACCCAAGCTAAGTGACAACATTTTTCCTTTTAGCTGAGCACGGTATCCTACACCAACAAGCGCTAATTTGCGTTCGAATCCATGCGTTATTCCAGAAATAATATTCTGAATAGCTGCGCGCGAGGTACCCACAATTGAACGATATAGCTTTGTTTCTAAGCCAGTTATTTTTCCGCATTGCTCATAATGTTTCAAATTAATATGTCCATCATTAACAGTTACTTGCACAAATCGATGTAACTGCATTGATAATTGTCCTTTGGGACCTTTCGCTGACAATTTTTGATTTTGAACCTTCACCTCAACCCCTGAAGGGATGACTATCGGTTGTCTACCAATTCGTGATGTTGTCATTACCGTCTCCTACTCTACCGTGCACAACACTTCGCCACCCACTCGTTGAGCCCGAGCAGTTTTATCTGTCATTACTCCACGAGGAGTAGAAACAATTGCAATACCTAATCCACCACGTACAACTGGTAATTGATCACAATCTCTGTATACGCGTAATGCTGGTCGGCTAATACGCTTAATCTTTTCTATCACCGGACTGCCTTGATAGTATTTAAGGGCAACCGTAATATCTTTTTTATTGCCTGTTGTTAAAACATTAAACTCTTCTACAAATCCTTCGCTTTTTAAAATAGCGAGAATTTCAGTTTTAAATCTCGAATAAGGTAGAGTAACCTCACGAATTCCCATTTTTTGGGCATTTCGTATGCTTGTTAACATATCCGCAATTGGGTCTTGCATTGACATATAAGTGCTCCCCTACCAACTTGCTTTACGCATGCCTGGAACCATGCCACTAATTGTTGCTATTCGCATATGCAATCTGCATAAGCCCGTTAATCTGTTGTATGCACGCGGTCTGCCACACAGCTTACAACGATTCCGCCGTCGTGTTGGGCTTGAATCGCGTGGAAGCTTTTGTAATTGATGCATCGCTAAAGATCGTTCTTTATCACTTAAATTGATATTACTAACATTCTCACGCAACTGATCCCGCTTAACTCGAAGACGATTGGTAAGCTTCACTCGTACATCATTTCGATTTCGTACTGATTTTTTTGCCATAATCTTAACTCACTTCTTTCTCTTTGAAGGGAAAATTAAAAGCCTGCAACAAAGCAAACGCTTCTTTATTCGATTTTGATGATGTCGTGATGGTAATATCCATCCCTCTTATTGCATCGACCTTATCGTATTCAATTTCAGGAAAAACAATTTGTTCCTTTATTCCTAAACTATAGTTACCTCTACCATCGAATGATCGTGCACTAATGCCTCGGAAATCACGTACACGTGGCAATACAATGGAAATCAAACGATCTAAAAATTCATACATCTTGGCCCGACGAAGTGTGACTTTACAACCAATCGGCCAACCTTCACGAATTTTAAAACCAGCGATCGATTTACGTGCAAGCGTAGCAACAGGTTTTTGCCCAACAATTTTCTCCAAATCACTCATCGCATTTGCAAGAATTTTCTTGTCAAGCGCAGCTTCGCCTACACCCATATTGATTGTTATTTTTTCAATATGCGGAACTTGCATCACTGAAGAATAATCAAACGCTTTCTTCAATTTCGGCACAATTTCTTTTCGATAAACTTCTAGCAGTCTTGGCATGACATCTTACCCCTTAATATCTACAAGCTGATCACTGCTTTTAAAATAACGCACTCGCTTTCCATCTTCCAATATACGTCGACCAATTTTACTTCCCTTTTTGGTAGTAGGATCATAAACCATTACATTGGAGCAATGAATAGGCATTGGTTTCGATATAATTCCGCCTTGCACCCCAGCATTAGGGTTCGGTTTTACATGTTTCTTTGCAAGGTTAATACCCTCAACCAACAGTTTCTTGCCTTTCTGAACAAGCGCTAATACTATTCCTCGTTTTCCTTTATCTTTACCAGCGATGACAATGATTTCATCGCCTTTTTTAATCTTTTTCATGATTAAAGCACCTCTGGAGCAAGCGATATAATTTTCATAAAGTTTTCGCCACGTAATTCTCGTGTAATCGGTCCAAATACGCGCGTGCCGATAGGTTGCAGTTGAGCATTAAGCAAAACAACCGCATTACCATCGAATCGAATGCATGACCCATCCGCTCTTCTCACGCCTTTTTTTGTGCGCACGATAACCGCATTCAATACTTCACCTTTTTTAACCTTGCCACGTGGAATAGCTTCTTTAACCGAAACTTTAATAACGTCGCCAATACCAGCATATCTGCGGCGCGTACCACCTAAAACTTTTATACACATGACTCGACGTGCACCGCTATTATCAGCCACATCGAGCATTGTTCGCATTTGAATCATGCTGTACCCCAACCTTCACGAGTTTTAAGCTCGCCATATTATCATGTTTTTATTTAAAAACTACCGGTTTTGATGTAAATATTTAATTTATTTCAAGATGAAACGTCTATGCTCTACTCTTCTCTTTTAAGAATTTCAACCAACATCCATCGTTTAGTTTTTGATATTGGACGACTTTCTTTAATAATAACCGTATCGCCTGAGCGACAAGTATTATCTTCATCATGAACATACATTTTTGAAAAACGCCGCACATATTTTCCATAAAGTGGATGCCGTACCTTTCGTTCAACTTGCACGACTACTGTTTTATTCATCTTATCGCTAATGACTTTCCCCATTAGCGTACGAGACGAAGAATGATCTTTCTGTTCAGTCTGCTCTGCTGTCATACTCTTAAGCCTTTCTCTTTTAATACAGTTTTGATACGAGCAATATCTAATCGCACTCGTTTAAAGGAATGCGGTTTAGGCGGTTGACCCATACCTCGTTGCATTTTTAAATTAAATTGCTCTTTAAATAAAGCTAGCAATTCGGTTTTTAGTTCATCAATACTCTTATTTCTTAGTTCAATCGCTATCATTACATTATCGTCCGCGTTACAAATATTGATTTTACAGGTAATTTAGCAGCCGCTAATCCCAAAGCTTCTCTAGCCAAATCTTCAGTTACCCCTTCAATTTCAAACATTACTTTACCAGGCTGAACTAACGCAACCCAGTATTCCACATTTCCCTTACCTGAACCTTGCCGTACTTCTAATGGCTTCTTAGTAATTGGCTTATCTGGAAATACTCGAATCCAAACTTTTCCGCCTCGCTTAATATGACGCGACATTGCTCGTCTTGCTGCTTCGATTTGTCGTGCTGTAATACGACCATAATCTAAAGTTTTTAAGCCATATTCACCAAAGCTTACTTTGGTTCCGCGCGTTGCGATTCCACGATTACGGCCTTTAAATTGTTTACGATATTTTGTACGTTTTGGCTGCAACATGGATTATTTCTCCTGCTTACCCGTCTTATCAATTGTTTCTGTTTGGGCGCTTTTATCGCCTAATACTTCACCTTTAAAAATCCATACTTTTACACCAATGACGCCATAAGTAGTGAAAGCTTCAGCCAGCGCGTAATCGATGTCTGCACGAAAAGTTTGTAAAGGAACTCGGCCTTCTCGATACCATTCGGTACGAGCAATTTCAGATCCGCCTAAACGTCCACTAACGCTAATTTTAATGCCAAGCGCTCCAGCACGTAATGCTGTCGTCACTGCTCGTTTCATGGCGCGTCTAAACATAATGCGTCTTTCAAGCTGTTGGGCAACTGACTCTGCCACTAATTTTGCATCAATTTCTGGTTTTCGTACTTCTTCGATACTGACATGTACCGGCACATTCACAATACGGTGTATTTCATTACGTAACGTTTCAACTTCTTTGCCACTCTTACCAATAATCACGCCGGGACGAGCTGTATAAACGGTCACTTTTGCATTACGTGCCGGCCGATCAATTTGAATCCGACTCACACCAGCTTGAGCTAGCTTTTTGCTTAAGTACTTTCTTACTTTAAGATCCGCACACAAGGTATCAGAAAATTCTTTAGAAGATGCATACCATCTTGAAGCCCAATCTTTTACAATGCCAAGACGTATACCTACTGGGTTAACTTTTTGTCCCATTACTGTTTACTCCCATCCGATAAAATAACTGTAATATGACAAGTTGGTTTCAGTAACCGTGTTCCACGTCCCTTCGCTCGAGCTTGCATACGTTTATAAGTTGGACCTTGATCTGCATAGATTTTTGCAACTTTTAATTCATCAATATCTGCAGCATGATTATTTTCTGCATTAGCGATGGCTGAATCTAAAACTTTTTTAATCATTAAAGCTGAGCGTTTTCGGCTAAACTTTAAAATATCTAATGCACGATCAATCGGTAAACCACGCACTTGATCACACACAAGACGGCATTTCTGCGCTGATAATCTTGCAAATTTTAATTTCGCTGCGACTTCCATCCTCATTTCCTCTATTCAGATGCCTTCTCTTCTGCACCTTTAACTTTTCTATCACCTGAATGTGCGCGAAACGTTCGTGTCGCAGCAAATTCACCTAATTTATAACCCACCATGTTTTCAGTAACATACACCGGTACATGTAATCGACCATTGTGTACCGCGATTGTTAACCCAACCATTTCAGGGGTCACCATTGACCGTCTCGACCAAGTCTTAATAGGACGCTTATCATTAGTAGCAATAGCCTTTTCAACACGCTTGGTGAGGTGATGATCGACAAATGGCCCTTTTTTTATTGAACGTGGCACCTTAAGCTCCTCCCTTACTAGTATTTCCCGCACTTACTATAAATTTATTTGTGCGCTTATTCTTTCGTGTCTTGTAACCTTTTGTTGGTACACCCCAAGGACTAACTGGATGACGACCACCTTTCGTTCTTCCTTCGCCACCACCATGTGGGTGATCAATCGGATTCATAGCCGTACCTCTCACTGTTGGACGAATCCCAAGATGCCGTTTTGCCCCGGCTTTACCGAATGAGCGCAAGTTATGCTCTGAATTGCTCACTTCGCCGATAACAGCACGGCATTCCGATAAAATTCGACGCATCTCGCCAGATCGTAGACGTAGTGTTGCGTATACACCTTCGCGTGCAATTAACTGCACTGAAGCACCAGCACTGCGAGCTAATTTAGCTCCACCATTAGGCTGCATCTCCAGACAATGCAACGTTGACCCAACAGGAATATGCGTTAATGGCAAGCAATTTCCATTTTTCACTGGAGCATCTTTACCAGAAACCACTTCATCATCTATCTTAATGCCGCGAGGCGCTATAATATAACGTCTCTCACCATCCGCATATAATAAAAGCGCGATAAGTGCACTTCGACCAGGATCATACTCTACACGTTCGACTTTAGCAGTAATTCCATCTTTGTCTCGCTTAAAATCAATTAAACGATATTTTTGTTTATGACCACCACCAATATGCCTGCAGGTAATTCGACCTTGGTTGTTTCTACCACCAGTTTTAGATTTTTTTACTACTAGAGGCGCATGTGGTCGTCCCTTGTAAATTTCTTTATTGACAACTTTAATAACAAAGCGCTGTCCTGGTGATGTGGGTGAAAGCTTAACAATAGTCATATTATTCTCCTCGTTACGCCCCTACCATATTAAGCTTCTGATTGGATTCAAGGGAAACATATGCCTTTTTCCAAGCTTTTCGATATCCGGTAGTACCTTTAAATGTTTTTTGTTTTAATCGAACATTCACTACGCGTACAGATTTAACTTTCGTATTAAATAAAAATTCAACAGCCGTTTTAATTTCAATTTTCGTTGCATCTTGCACCACTCGAAACACATATTGATTGTTTTTTTGAGTGAGAATTGTTGCTTTCTCAGAAATGTGCGAAGATTCGATTATTTTATACATTCTTTCTTGATTCATTGGAGCAACCCTTCTATTTCTTTAAGCGCTGCTTCAGTAATAAGTACTTTTTCAGCCTTTATTAAAGCTACCGGATCCGCCGCAGTCATTGCCGCATCACTTACTTCAACGTTAGGAATATTTCGCGCTGCCAAATATAAATTATTATCAACTACATCTGAAACGATAAGAACTCTGTCAACAATATTCATTTCATTCAGTTTTTTTAATAAAGCTTTCGTACGTGGCTCATCAATTTGAAAAGTATTCACCACTAGTAATCTTTCTTGTCGTATTAATTCAGAAAAAATTGAACGCATCGCACCTTTATGCATTTTACGATTAACTTTTTGTTTATAACATCTTGGCTTAGCTGCAAATGTTCGACCACCAGTACGCCACAAAGGACTTCTAATCGTACCCGCTCGTGCTCTTCCTGTACCCTTTTGTTTCCAAGGTTTTGCACCACCACCACGCACTTCTGCTCTAGTTTTCTGCGCCTTCGTACCAGCTCGTCTTCCCGACATGCTTGCACTAACAATTTGATGAATTAATGCTTCGTTAAACTCGCATGCAAATACTTCATCTGCGAGAGTAAATTTCTTTTGAGAATCTGCAAATTTTAATTCCATCACACTTTCTCCCCAGATGCTTTTACTGCAGGGCGAACAATGACATAAGCATTGGATGACCCTGGTACTGCACCCTTAATTAATATCAAGTTGCGCTCAACATCAATACGCACAACTTGTTGTGATAACGTTGTTCTCACCACATTTCCCAAATGCCCTGCCATGCGTTTACCTTTAAACACTTTTCCTGGTGATTGGCGTTGGCCAATTGAACCAGGCGCACGATGAGATAATGAATTACCATGTGATGCATCTTGCGAACTAAAATGATGTCTCTTAATAACACCAGCAAATCCTTTTCCCTTCGTCACCCCAGTAACATCAACGAACTGGCCTGCAGCAAATCGATCCACTTTTAATTCTGATCCTACTGTCATGCCATCGATTAGTTTTGGATCTTCTACATAAAATTCACGAAGAATATCGCCCGGCTCAACACTAGCTTTAGCAAAATGTCCTGCTTCTGGTTTAGACAGATGCGTTCGTTTACGACTTCCTGACGTGACTTGTATACCTAGATAACCATCATTCTCTACTGTTTTGATTTGGGTAACACGATTAGGCTGCACTTCAATCACTGTGACTGGGATTGCAGCGCCATCCTCGGTATAAACCCGTGTCATTCCACATTTTTTGCCTACTAAACCTATAGCCATTGCTGTCGTCTCACTTTAAAAATCTATTTACTAGATCAATCCTATCCGATTGGTCGAGGAGGCGCGAAGCACCCTCTCGAAGATCGATTACTTAATCTTCTGCATCAACGCTGATTTGTACATCAACACCAGCAGCAAGATCCAATTTCATTAGCGCATCAATTGTTTTATCAGTTGGTCTGTTGATATCAACCACCCGTTTATGCGTACGTAATTCATATTGATCGCGTGCGTCTTTATCGGCGTTAGGCGAAATACAAATTGTATAACGCTCAATGCGTGTTGGCAGGGGAATAGGACCACGCACTTGCGCACCCGTTCGCTTTGCCGTTTCAACAATTTCTTTTGTTGATTTATCAATCAATCGATGGTCGAAAGATTTTAATCTAATACGAATTCTTTGACTCTTTCTTGCTATTGCCATAATAGTCTCACTCGATCACTTTAGCGACGACACCCGCACCAACGGTACGGCCACCTTCTCGAACAGCAAACCG
>MGXV01000068.1 GCA_001801485.1 Gammaproteobacteria bacterium RIFCSPHIGHO2_12_FULL_37_14 | reverse complement strand
TATGAAGAATAGAGTGGGTAATCGAATTTAAGCTTCCCACAAAGAAAGTAAATCATATTGATAAAATTTCCTACACATCGATACCCTCTTGCCCTTCTTTTAGCTAACTGAATTTTACTGTTAATACCTTCCAATATACCATTATTGATTTCTGTCTCGCAAAAATTAACTATACCCATCCAATGTGCTTTAACTGTTTTTACAAATTGCTTGAAAGGAATAATGTTTGATTTCTCAACTTGCTCACACCAATCGACGAGAAAATAAGTGGCTTCTTCTTCATCTTCCATTTCCCAAAGATCATTAAATAATTCTTTTAAGCGATAGGCTTCACCCAATGTAGGATAGAGAGTAATTAATTCACTTAATGTTTTTTGTTTAGCAGCAGATAAATGATCTCGATTTTTCAAAAAAGTATATTTATGCCCTTTTAATTCATCATGCTCTTTTCTTTCAGCCTGTCTCACTTTATTCATTGCTTCATTTAGTAACTTGACAACATGAAATCGATCAAAATGAATTTCTGCATTAGGAAAATATTCTGAAACACCAGAGATGAAACTAGGTGACATATCCATACTTGCATGCTCCACTTTATTAGCATCAATTCCTTTTGACTCCAGATAGCTTTTTACCACTTTTACAGCCTGTTTATCCTTGCCTTCTGTCACGTGTAATACTCTTCGCTCATCAAGATCAACTGCCAATGTAATGTAGTCGTGGCCTTTCTTTTTTGATGTTTCATCCAATCCTAATTTCTTTGGAAGTTTAGGTTGATCAGCATCATAGGCACGACGAATCCAATAATTAAAGATAGTCCACAACCTGTGTGCGTTTTCATTAACTAAATGACCAATTTTATTAACAGGCATTTCACATTCAATTAATGCCATCACATAGGCTTCAAATAAAAGTGTAAAGCCACTCCCTGAGCGCGCCCAAGGAACCTCAACTAGTTTAATTTTTCCATCTGTCGTTTTAATTCTTGGAACTCGACAATGTAGGTAACACGCATGCTCAAAAAAATTTAAATGCCGCCATGTTTTATTGACGGTATCATGTATTTCGCATAACACACCTGTGCTATCGGGGAAGCGACTTCCTCGTTTAAAATCAATATTAATGTTGAGCTCTTTGCCTGGCTTCAAATCTTCAAATTTAACATCGATAATTTCCCAGGGTAATTCAATTCCTAACGCCATTTTGAATAAGTATTCACTGTTCATAAAAACTCCATAGTGGTCCATAGCTTAATACTACATATGATAGTTTACCCACTCAAAAATTCATAGACCCTAATTCTAATTTTTTGCTAGAAGATACCTCTCTAGAAGATACCTCTATTGATGATGAAACATCTGGTATTTTTAATATATAATCCACATAGGTGCCTTCTGTAGTAATGACTTTAGGGCTCCCAACTTGTATTATAATTGTAGGAATCCCCCCCAATAACTTATCGACACCATCTATTTCTGATCCAACAGTGTGTATGTGAGCATCACCACCTAAAATCATATATTTATCATCAGGAGAAAGAACTCTATTATTCATACGTATTACTTCTTCCCAGTGGGGATTAGAACGTTTGAGCCTCTCATCCCCACCAGAAACAATACCTAAACGAACATCGATACCAATGACTTTAATATCACTTAGTTTTGCTGCTTCAATCAGTTTAAAATAAGCATTCGCGGTTCCAGGTCCGTACTTTTCCCAAATTTTCAAATGTTCAATAAGTAATTTTTTTCTCCGGTTTGACAAAATTGATCGATTGCTTCTTGATGATCTGAAGCTACCATTTCAAGATATAAATGCTTTGCTCCTGACATTTTGAAAGATTCCATATTATCAATTAAAAACCAAACAATATTATGTTCACCATGTGCATCACCAATCATTATTCCTTTATTTTCTTTTAATTTTTGAATAATAAATTCATTTGCATTCATATCTTCATTAACAGGCATGGGGTGAGGTTTCGAATAAGTAAAAAAACGAGGAGATGAAAAACTTCTTCTTAATAAGGACAGATCTAATTGAAGTACCGGGGTTACTCTTTCCTCAGAGAGGCTTGTGGGAGTAGAATTTGGCGATACCTCTTCTGCATCGCTTATTAACGCTGGCCCGCTTTTTGAGGCTGCTCGTCCTAATACCAATATAGTCGCAATAATAAGGAGTGTTTGACCAGGATGATCGTAAGCATATTTCACAAAGGTACAGGGAAGGTCATAAAATAATACTTTTGTAACATTCCATAGAGTTCGAGAAAAAGGTTGTTTTTTCGCTATATTACGAGAAATGACAGATATCAACTCTTTATGCACTTGTTGACGAGCTGCTGTTTGATTTGACAATTGATTTTCTAAAGATTCATTCAATGCGGACAATGTATCTAATATGATTAGGTTGTTTTCTTTTTCAGCCACATATTTTTCTACAATTTGACTACAAGCATCAAATAGGCCTTTTACATCCTCATCCCAATTAAAACACAGTTCCTCTAGTTCGCGTAATAGCTCTTGATTTAACATTTATTTTCCTGCTTTATTATTTTAAAATTCTTAATGCATTTTTTTAAAAAAGTATAACTTTATTTCTATTCAGCATAATGAACAGTATTTTTACAAAAGAAAGAAAAATTTTATCACACCATCATGTTTTTCATTAACATTATCGTCGTCCGCCAAACAATCGTAAAAGGCTTAAAAAGATATTAATAAAATCGATATACAGCATGAGTCCGCCAAAGATGGCTTCTTTTGTTCGTTTCCCTTTAGACCAAGTCGGATTATAATAGGCTTTTAATTTTTTCATGTCGTACATCGTAAAACCACTAAATACAATTAAACCTACAACAGCAACAACTTGTTGCATGCTTGAGCTCATTAAAGAAGGTACAAACATACTTAGTAAATAAAAACCCAATAATCCAAATGCACCCATGGTACAAAAACGACCAATGCCATTTAGATCTCGACGAGTAATAAAGCCAAATAACGCTAAGCCACCGAAAGCACAAATGCTAACAATAAATAGACCTAAAATACTTTGAGCTGTAAAGATATAAAAAATAATGCTGAATGTAATGCCAGTCAATGCAGCATAAAGTGCATAGTAAAGAATGACTGTAGAAGTGAAAAATCGTTTTGCTACTGAGCGAAAGCAAACAACCATAGCTAAGAGCCCGTGCAAAAATAACTTTTACATATCATACAAACATGCTATCTTTTATAAATGCAAACGGACACGCACTTACAATCAATTTTATACATCAAAGAAAAGTTTGATGCACTATCTTTTTGTTTAAACGAAAAAGCACTGAGACTCTGGTGTGCAACAGAAGCAAAGAACTATAACAAGCAATTTGGTCGAGGTGGTGTCATGATTGTGCATCAGGCCACTGACGTTTCAAGACCAACAATTTATGCTGGCTTGCGTGAATTAGAAAATAAAAAGAAAAAGTTATCAGCTCGTGTAAGAAACACGGGTGGCGGACGCAAATCATTAATTAAGAAACATCCAAACTTATTGGTCGATCTCGAAAATTTAGTGGAACCACTTAGTCGAGGAGATCCAGAATCTCCTTTGCGATGGACCTGTAAGAGTGTTCGAAACCTTGCGGAGGAATTAAACAAGCAAGGATATTCAATTAGTTTTAGAACGATATGTGACTGTTTATCTACACTGGAATACAGTTTACAGTCCAATAGAAAAACAAAAGAAGGAATAAATCATCCAGATCGAAACGAGCAATTTCATTATATTAATGATTTAGTCAAAAAATTTCAGAAAAAACGTTTCCCTGTCATTTCTGTCGACACAAAAAAGAAGGAAAACATAGGCGAGTATAGAAATTCTGGTAAAGAATATTGTCCAAAAGGAAAACCTGTTAAGGTTAAAAAAGATGATTTTCCAAATAAAGAATTAGGAAAAGTAGCGCCTTATGGTATTTATGATTTAAACCATAACAAAGGTTGGGTGTCGGTTGGTTTGAGCGCTGATACTGCGGAATTTGCTGTCAATGCTATCCGATCATGGTGGATTCAAATGGGTAAGCCATTATACAAGAAAGCGGATCGGCTACTGGTGACAGCAGATGGTGGTGGAAGCAATGGGCATAGAGTTCGTCTTTGGAAATGGGAGTTACAAAAATTAGCTGATGAATTAAATATTGATATTTATGTTTGCCATTTTCCACCCGGAACAAGTAAATGGAATAAAGTTGAACATCGATTATTTAGTTTCATTACTATGAATTGGCGCGGAAAACCGTTAGTCAATTTAGAAACAGTTGTTAATTTGATTGGCAGTACAAAAACAAAAAAAGGGCTATCTGTGAGAGTCATTGTTGATGAAAGAAAATATCAAAAAGGAATAAAAATATCTGATGATGATTTTAAATTAATTAATATCAAAAAAGCTAAATTTCATGGTGATTGGAATTACATTATTAAACCGAAAAAATAAATAATCTGTAAAAGTTATTTTTGCACACTTCCTAATTGTAAAAGCCAAAGTACATTAAGTCTTGTATTGCTCGAGACTATCATTTCTTCCCAAACAGGATGTTGGCCTAACAAGTAAGCCACGCTACCTGACAAAGCCAATGCAAACATCATCCAGAGAAAGACTTGATTTAAATAAGCAGGTAGCCCAGCCTTTGTATTCTGATCTACAGAAGCTTGTGAAAGCATTTTTTCATCTGACATGTTCATACAAGGTCCTCACTTTTTTTATTCAAAATTAAATTAACACGATTAAACAGTTCTTCAGCGTCATTAAATCGCATACCCACTAGCTTAGGAGTTTTTTTGTTATCACCTTGTGTGTATAACACAACCCGTGCCAACCCAAGGCATCTTTCAATCAGGTTTTGATTTAAATTCACATCTGCAATACGGTTATAAGGAATAAAATTCTTTTTTGTTAAAATAAATGTGGATGTCACAATACAACGCTGAGTAGTCAACGTATAAAAAATTTGCCTTCTTGCAAAATTGAGAATGACAAAAGCAAAAAAACCATATACTAACGTAACAAGTAAAAAAAGTTCTACAGCTGTTGTAAGATCAGCCGTATACCG
>MGXV01000067.1 GCA_001801485.1 Gammaproteobacteria bacterium RIFCSPHIGHO2_12_FULL_37_14 | reverse complement strand
ATTGATCCATTGATTAATCAAAACTGCTTCATTATTATTATTGATACTCTGGTGATGGGATCGCATGTTGATACTCTCTCGTTTTTATGATGCGCATAATTTAAACAAAAATCATTATAATGAGATATTAATATAAAGTAAATTAGAAATATTGTAACTCCCTAAATCGAGATCCTTCGTCGCAAAAAGCGCTCCTCAGGATGACCCGGGAGTAAATCGAGATCCTTCGTCGCAAAAAGCGCTCCTCAGGAGGCGTCATAAAAATATTAAGTATTTGAAAAATAATAATATTTATGATTTTAATTCAATAGAAGGAGAGGTTAAGGGGTTTTCTACAATAGATGGGGTTGGTTGTTCAACCGCTAATCCTTCAATTTCTGCGCGTTCAATCTGAGTAAATCGTTGACTGATTTTTCGAGAAGAAATATGGACTTGTTCAACATCAGTATGTGCTTGAGCGATACGCTTAGCGAGATTATCCATGCGCATCTGGAAACGCTCAAAATCATCTGCTAGCAATCGTAAGTGTTTTTGAATTTCGTGTACTTGCTTGCGGGTGGCAGCATCTTTTAATACCGCTCGTGCAGTGGTTAAAATTGCCATCATGGTAGTCGGTGACACCATCCAAACCTTAGCATGTTGTGCATACTCGACCAAATCAGAGTGATGGGCATGAATTTCAGCAAAGATGGCTTCTGCTGGAATAAACATAACAGCACCATCCGCCGTTTCACCTGGCAGGATATATTTCTCAGCGATATCTTGAATATGCTTGCGAATATCAATCTTGAATTGTTTTTCAGCTTGTTGTTTTTCAAGCTCAGAAGAAGATGAATCTATTAATTTTCGAAAATTTTCCAATGGGAATTTTGCATCAATCGCAATGTTTCCAGTAGGTTCTGGTAAAAATAACATACAATCCACACGTTTATTATTACTCAGTTGATGTTGAAAGCGAAAATGTTGTTCTGGCAACATATTATGGATTAATGCGGATAGTTGCACTTCACCAAATGTTCCGCGTGAGCGCTTATCATTTAAAATTTCTTGCAAGCTAACGACGCTGTTTGATAGTTCGGTAATTTTCTTTTGTGCGGCATCAATGAGCGCTAATCGTTTAATGACATCACTAAATGTCTCATTCGTTTTTTCGAACCCATCAGCAAGCCGTTTTTCAACTTGTTGATTGATTTCTTTCAATTTGGTTTCAGTGGTTTGGGTCAGTTGTTCAATACGATTGCCTAATTCTTTAGCATAATCAGTGAGCGATTCTTTCACTTGTTCACGATTTTGCTGCACTCCCTTTTGTAAGGTATCTTGTAAAATTTTGAGTGATTCTAGTTGTCTTTCATCAAAACGAGATCGGTGTTGAGAAAAAGCATGTTGTAATTGTTCTTTTAATTCAGAGGAGTGTTGAACTTGTTCCACACGAGCATGATTCATTTTTTCTAAAATAGTTTGTTGCAGATTATTAAAATTAATTAAGAGATTTTCTTTAAGTTGTTGCTCTGTGGATTGGGATTGCTTAACCAATTGTGATAGTTGTTCTTCTAGACGTTGGCTATTTTTATCGTTGCTTGATTTTGAAACCATTAATTTTAGAAGTGAGAAAAACAAAATACCACTAATAACCAGAATGGTAATTATTATATACAATAACATAACGCTTTTCCTTTAGATGAAATAAAAATATTATAAAAATGTTACCAATTTTCTCATAGTAGGGGTACTGTGAGCGAGCTCTGCTGATATGACGAACGTTTCATATTTAAGCCGGATGAAGTTATCCAATCCAAATGCGTTATATCATAACAGCATAACGTGAAATTGGCTGAACTTTTTTGATTAATTTATTTTGGAACATAAATTCAGTAAAACGCTTCCATTCATTATTATCAAAACTTGCTGGATCTTCGGCAAAGTATGGAATAGTGACAAACCAAGCGTCTCGATTTACTTTGTTATTTGATTCGGGATATTGTTTGGCAAATTGCTGCCAAGTTTCACGTGGATGTAGATCTAGATATTCTACCGCGTTTTTAAGTGCAGTTAGAAAACGTGGTAAACGCTTGTCATGGATGTTATTCATATGTGTAATAAAAATTAATTGACTATAATTTGGTATGCCATGCTCCTCTGGAAAAAATACAGCAAGCTTATGCCCCCCTTGTTCTAATTGCGGTACGGCGAAATTACGCATGATGCCACTGACCGCATCCACTTGATGAGACAATAATGCTTGCGTTGGATTCTCTGTCGTTGGTGATATCGTAATATCTTTAGCGGATAAACCTTGCTTTGCTAACATGGCCGTTAATATTATGCTAGATAATCCACCTGTGTTTGCACTAATATGTTTTCCTTTCAGATCTGTTAGTGATTTAATCCCGCTATTATTGAGTACAACGATACAATTTAATGGTTTGTCAATTAATGTTCCAATGCGGATGAGCGGTAATCCTTGATCAACTTGTTCGATAAATTGAGGTTGATAAGCAAGTCCAATATCCGCTTGATGTGCGGCTACCTTTTGCGAGGCATCATTAGGATTATTTGGTTCCAAAAATTCAACTACGAGGCCCTGTTCTTTAAAAAACCCTTGTTGCTGAGCAATGATGAGAGGAGCGTGATCAGGATTAGGAAACCAATCTAACATCACCGTGAGTTTTTCAAGTGGTTGAGAGTGACTCGCAAATCCTAATGGTATCCATAGGATTAAAATAAACAAAAAGACTACTTTTTTCATTTACATTTCTCCATAATTGAGCAATGACAGAAGCCATTATAACCGCAAAATATCATTAATAAATGCTTGAAGCATGATAAAAAAAATAAAAATAAAGCCCAGGCGATAGAGTGTAATAAGAAGTTTTTCTGGCAAGGGTCTGCGAATAATTACCTCAATGATCTGAATGAATAAGTGACTCCCGTCTAATCCTGGGATAGGTAATAAATTTAAAATACCAATTGAAACACTAATGAAAGCAAGAAAACTTAAAAAGGCAAGCATTCCGCTATTTAATGCTTCGCCTGCGCTTTCAAAAATAGTAATGGGACCTCCTAAACTGTGTAAAGAAATTTTTCCCGATACAAGTTTACCGATCAATATGAAATTAAAATAAGTAAAATTGACTACTTCTTTCCACGCATGCAGGATCGCTTCTCCTGGCCCATATTGTACGGTGATAAAGATATTTTCTGACCATTGAACTTGTGGTGCAATACCAAGAAATCCTTCTTTTTGAAAAAATGTATTAAATTGATACCCTATTGTGACAGGAATTTCTAATTTTTTTGCGTTTCGCTCAATAGTAAATGTGAGGGTTTGATTCGGTCGTGCTTCAATCTCTTTAACAAATTCATACCAATCTTTTATTTTCTTTTGATTCACCGCAATTAATTTGTCATTCACTTGTAAATTCGCTAACGCTGCAGGACTGTTTTCTTTCACTGTGCGGATGATCGGACGAATAGTCGGTGTATAAGGATGCAAACCTAAGCTACCCAATGGATCAGGTGATAAATTATCCATACTCCAATTGGATAAATTTAGATGATAAGTTTGAATGGAGTGGTTGGGTTTTTTAGTTTTAATTGTTAGGGTATCTTGATTGCCTGCATGTGCAATAATTCGAAAAAAGATAGATTGCCAAGATAGCGTTTCATGCTGATCAATAGCAATAATTTCACTGTTTTCTTTTAAGCCTGCCACAGCGGCTATCGAACCAGGATCAATTTTTCCTATGATAGGTTTGAGAGTGGCGAAGCCAATCATAAAAATTAACCAATAAAAAAAGATTGCACATACTAAATTGGCGATAGGGCCGGCCAGTACGATAAGAAATTTTTTATAAAATGGTTGGCGGTTATAAGCTAGAGCAAGATCATGCTTAGATACATATCCTTCGCTTTCATCGAGCATTTTGACATAACCACCTAAAGGAATCAGCGCAACGACATATTCCGTATTTTTTTTATCGCGCCATCGAAAAATGGTTTTACCAAAACCAATAGAGAAACGTAGAACTTTTACACCAAACCATCGCGCCGTAATAAAGTGAGCAAATTCATGTATGCCAATCACAATGATTAATGTGAATAGAATGCCGAAAATAGAAATGATTAGATGCACTATAGGTTGCTCCAAGCATGCTTCATCAAATGTTCATTGCGAGTTCTAAAAATCATTTTTTCGCAAGGCATCCCATGTGGGAACTATTTGATGTGAAGTTGTCACGTTAATACCAAAATGTTTCAAACGAGTGGTAATTTTAGCGATGGTTGCGCTATCTTTAATGGGTCCAATTTGTACTTGATAATGTTTTTTACTTGACGCATGAGCAATATTCACTGGCATAGTCAGCAACGAAATTAAACGTCGCTTTAAACGTTCAGCATTGGTTTTATTGCGAAAAGTAGCCACTTGTAAATAAACAGGTTGAGATTGCATGTTGTTTACAGCTTGAATGGTTCTTTTATTTGTATGAGTAGTAGCAAATAAAGGACGAGAGGTTTTTTGAGCTAGCCATAGCGATCGTTGATATTGGTAAGGATCGATTGCTTTGACACGTACTAAAGCGGTTCCTCGACTGGACATTCCTAATTTTTTTGCAGCAACATAAGAAAGATCAATTAAGCGATTTCCTTGAAAGGGACCGCGATCGTTCACTTTAACAATAATTTTACGATGATTCTGTAAGTTGGTCACTTCAACATAGGTAGGCAGAGGTAAGGATTTGTGAGCGGCGGTCATGGATAACATATTATATCGTTCGCCGCTGGATGTTCGTCTGGCATGAAACTTAGTGCCATACCATGAAGCAGTGCCAATTTGGTCATAGTTTTTGCTTGATTTCAAGGTGTGATAACGTTTACCAAAAACATAATATGCCGACATGTTTCCATAAGTGGCTAAGCGTTCTGGTTTAGGAACAGCATTTGAAATTTTGGATGCATCAACATAAAAATTGGGTGGCCCATCATTTTTAACTGCTTTAGTGAAACAACCCGTTAATAATATTGCAACGGCGACGATCGTCAGAAGCTTATAAACTATTGATTTTTTAAAAATTACATTATCCATTATCTAATTTATCCTTTAATTCGGTAATATATGTATTCAATTGATAGACAGCTAATGCGTAAAGATCGCTCGCATTATACCGTTTGATGACATTAAAATTACGAAATCCCAACCAATACTCTTTACTATAATGGTTTTGAAATTCAATTATTTTTATTTTAAGGGCATCCTGTTTTATCTTGACCTTTGGAAGAATACCATAATTAGCTAAATCGGATACTTTTATAGATTGCCCGAGTTTATTATTTTTGAGTAGAAAATTATATCGATTAGGTGTCATAGATGCTTGAATGATGACTGGCTCATTTGTTTTCCAACCATTTTTTTTGTAATAATTAGCGATGCTACCGATGACATCCACTTCATCATTTAGCAAATCAATTTTTCCACTTTTAGAGAAATTAATCGCGTAATGTCGATAACTGCTTGGCATGAATTGTGGCTGACCAATTGCACCAGCATAAGAGCCCATCACTTTACGAGGATCGAGATGTTGTTCTTTTGTTAAAAGTAAAAAATGCTCCAATTCTCTCCGAAAAAAAGGAGCGCGTGGAGAATCACTGAAAGCCAAATTTGCGAGAGAATCAATGACGCGATAGTCACCTGTTCGTTGACCGTATTTAGTTTCAATACCGATAGTTGCCACTATAATGCCAGCCGGCACACCAAAAGTAGCTTCTGCTCTTTTCAAGGTTTTCTCGTATTTTCTCCAAAATTGAACACCGTGTTTAATTCGCCATTCATTCACAAAAAGCATTTGATAAGTTAGCCATGGTTTTTTTTCTAAAGGTCTTCTGACATGATGCATAACTTGTGGCCGCAATTTAACTTCACTAAATAAGCTTATTAATTTTTGTTTTTTAAATTGATGGTTTTTAACCATTTTATTAATAAATTCTTGTACATCACGACGATGAATAAAACTATCATCTGCATAGCTAAATTGTGATAAAAGCAATGTAAGGCATAGGAAAACTTTTAGACTAACTAGGAATAACTTCATTAGCTTGTCCTTTATTTTAAATATTGTACGCCCCACCTTAAGTAGTTACTAGCTTTCGGTGCGTTTGAATGGACATGAGAATCCCGAAACTAATCATGGTCGTCATCATGGAGGATCCCCCGTAACTAATGAGAGGCAAGGGGATACCAACAACCGGTAACATTCCTGTTACCATTCCCATATTAATGAAAAATGAAACAAAAAAGGTCAGAGTGATACTTCCTGCTACTAATCGTGAAAAAGTATCTTGAGCATTTACTGTAATGGTAAAACCACGAATCACAATGAGCATAAATAAAGTGATCAATACAAAATTACCAACAAATCCAAACTCTTCGCTGCTGACAGCGAAGATGAAGTCAGTGGCATGCTCGGGAAGAAAGTGTAGGTTAGATTGGGTGCCGTTAAGCCAACCTTTTCCGAATAGACCGCCTGATCCGATGGCGATTTTTGATTGAATAATATTATATCCAGCGCCTAAAGGATCTCTTTCAGGATTGAAGAAGGTTAATACACGAAGTCGTTGATAATCGTGTAAAAAATACCAGCAGAATGGGATAGCAATCCCTATGATCCCCAAGAAGGAAGTCATCATCTTTCCACTCAAACCAGCTAAAAATAAGACACTTCCTCCAGCAATTAGCAATAAAATGGCAGTCCCCAGATCTGGTTGTTTCGCAGTTAAAATAGCAGGTATTAAAATAATTGGTAGGGCGATTAAAACAGATTTGAAAAAAATAGGGAGGTGAATTTTGTGATAATACCAAGCGAGCAATAAGGGAATACTCAGTTTCATGATTTCAGAGGGCTGCAGGTGAATGATGCCCAGATTTAACCAACGTTGTGCCCCCTTGCCGACATGACCCATGATTAAGACTACGATTAATAATAACAGACCACTGGAGTAGATCCATGGCGCTGAGCGCTGCCAAGTAATGGGTGAAATTTGAGCAATCACAACTAAGACTAAAAAAGATAAAATAAAACGCATCATTTGTAATTCTATCAATCGAAGTTTTTGGCCTCCGGCACTGTAAAGTATAAAAAGTCCAGCCATTCCTAACAATAGAAGTAAAATAAATAAAAAAATATCGATATGCAAATATTGCCAAATGGTTCGATATTGAATGTCGTTTTGTGGTTTTTTAAATCGTGATTTAATGTGATCAATTAACATCTCATAACATTTCCTGTTACTCGGCAGAACCGAAATAATAATCTAGAATATCACGCGCCGCTTCAATGGCTGTATTACTATTTTCAGTAATAACGGCTAGTGCAATCGTTGGTTTATCAACAGGTGCAAAAGCAATAAACAGATGATGATCTCGTAACTTTTCTTGCAAATCATCTTGTTTGTCTATTTCATCACGGTTTCCGCGCCTGCCTATGATCTGAGCCGTTCCAGTTTTGGCAGCAATAGTATAGTGATGTTTATGGCCGTAACGATAAGCTGTTCCGCGAGGAGAGTTAACGACATTTTGCATGGCTGTAATAACGGTATGCCAGTGATTATCTTGTAAAGTAATGACATTTAATTGCATGGGTGGTTGCGGCATCAATGCTTTACCTGGAATTTGTTCTCCTAGCAATAAATAAGGGATAAAATGATGGCCACGATTTGCAAGTATAGAGGTAGCTAAGGCTAATTGGAGTGGCGTCGTCCGCATGTAGCCTTGCCCAATAGATGAGTTAATCGTATCGCCATCGTACCAACTAGCACCTTTTACCCGTCGCTTCCATTCAGGTGAGGCAACTACACCAGAAATTTCTTCTTCGATATCAATACCGGTTAAACTACCAAATCCAAATTGAGTTAATATTGCATCCATACGATGAATGCCCATTTTATTTGCTAAATTATAAAAATAAATATCACATGAACTGACGATTGCTTTGTTTAAATCAACTTTTCCATGGCCGTAGCGTACCCAATCATGAAAGCGATGGGTATGATTGCGTAATTCAAACCATCCGGGATCATAAATAGTATCGTTTGGCTGAATCATACCGGCATCAAGGCCAGCAAGAGCAAGATAGGGTTTGATGGTAGAGGCTAAAGGATATAGTCCTCGCAATGCTCGATTGTATAACGGGCGATCTGGAGATTGTTGTAATAGTTGATAATCATTCTGATTGATACCTAATACAAATTGATTAGGATCATAACCCGGCTGACTGACCATGGCTAATACTTGTCCTGTAGCAGGTTGGATAGCAACGACAGCACCTCGCCGTCCATCCAAGGCTTTTTCAGCAGCTAATTGCAAGCCAATATCGAGGGTCAAAGAAATATTTTTTCCAGGCGTGCTTTTTATTTCTTTTAATATTCTAACTGTTTTACCATTTGCGTCATTTTCAACTTGCTGATAACCAACTTTTCCATGAAGGTCGTCTTCATAATATTTTTCTATTCCTAACTTTCCAATATAATGATTGGCACTGTAATTGATCGAATCAATTTCTTCCAATTCTTGGGCATTAATCCGACCCATATAACCAATTACATGACTAAAACTTTTTCCATAGGGATAATGACGAATTAATCGAGCTTTAATTGCTACACCGGGGAATCGATGCTGATTTTCTGCGAATCGATTCACTTCATCTTCTGTCAAGCGTAGCTTTAATGGAATTTCATCAAAACGTCGATGTTGTTTGAGTTGTTTATTGAATTGGTTAATATCATTTTCATTTAAAGCAATAATTTTACTTAATTCACTAAACGTTTTAGATAAATTAGTCGCTTGAATGGGAATAATATCTAAACTGAATACAGGAATATTTTCCACGAGCAATACATTATTGCGATCATAAATTAAGCCGCGAGTTGGCTCAACAGGTACTAAATCCAGCCAATTTTTTGTTGATAACGTCGTGTAAAGATCATGTTTATAAATTTGTAAATAAGCGAGTCGCGCAACCAAAAGTAAAATGGAACAAATAATGACTACTAATGCAATGATCACCCGATTGGTGATGAGTTGAATTTCCTGATGTGGATTCTTGATAGTCGTTAATCGTTGCATGACTGTATATTACTAAAATCGATAACCAACATCGAGCATTAATGGCACAGTAATACCCGAGTTATGTTTTGAAAAATGTGCATTTGAATAGTGTATGGCATAGAGACCTAATGTCAATTGTTGAGTAGTTCCCAGCAGGGCTCCTACGCCAATTCGATCTTGAAAAGCAAAATGGATACCAAGATTACGATTATCAAGACGAGTATGATTGAGATAAGCTAAGCCAATACTTGCATCAAGAAAAGTAGAGAAAATCGTTTGTTTTTGTATCGTGAAGCGTATGACGGGGGCCATTGAGTAGATATTAACCGTCGTATAATAAGGTTTATTGGTGATCCAAAAATGAGAAAATCCTCCATCGAAATATAAATTGAGCTGCCGCCAATAAATCGTTTGTGGATCATAAGATAGCATTAGCTGGTAGCCATGAAGCGATGGGGGCTCTTTGGTCACGGCAGCAAAGAAAAAATTAGCGCCGTAGTAAGGTTTAGCATCAATCGATGTCATGTGGAGGAGCAGGGTAAAAAGAATAAAGTAATTTATTTGACGCTTAATATTGAAATCCATATTTTTGGCATCTTCCTTGAGCCTTCTTTATGATTAATAGTAGCATGTCTACAGTGTAGTTGTAACTGAACGATTGACTGGATTGCCGTTACAAACGTGTTTCTCTGATGCATGCGTCGAGGGATTCCCAATCAACTTTATTAGTAAATCAATGTGTGCTTGGCTAGCATTTAAAGCAGGAATGTATCGCAAGGTTTCTCCGCCAGCCTCTATAAAAAGTTTTTTGCCACGAATAGCAATTTCTTCTAATGTTTCCAAGCAATCCACAGCAAAACCCGGACAAATGACATCGACATGTTTAATGCCGCGCATTGGAAGCTCAGTAAATAATTTTTGTGTCGATGGCTTTAACCAATGGCTGTAACCGAATCGAGATTGATAGCAGATCGTCCAAGCATTGCTGGGCAATTTAAGTTTATTCGCTAATAGCTGCGCGGTTTGTTGACATTGAGATTGATAGGGATCGCCTTTTAAAATAAAACGTTCGGGAATTCCATGAAAAGAGATGAGTAAGTGATGAGCCTCTTTTTGTGCGCTCCAAAATTGACTAACAGAACTTGCTAGTGCGTTTAGATATTGCTCATGAATCGCATAAGTTTCAATAAATGATATTTCAATGGAAGAGGAATGGACGTGTGTTGCGAGTGCTTTTTTTACGCGATCAATACTCGATGCTGTTGTTGTATGAGAAAATTGAGGGAAGAGGGGATTGATTATAATTTTCTTTACGTTCTTGTGAAGTAATTCTTCTATACCTTGTTGAATCGATGGTTGTCCGTAATTCATGCCAATGGCGACTTCAATTGGATTGGCAGATTGTTTAAGGAGTGTCTCTCTTAATTGTGCTCTTAACTCTTGCATGATGACACGCAATGGCGAGCCATTTTTGGTCCAGATTTGTTCATACAGTTTTGCTGATTGGCGCGGTCGTGTTGGTAATATTAATCCATAAAGAATGGGTAACCATAACCAACGTGGTAATTGAACGACATGTTTGTCGGATAAAAATTCACGTAAGTATCGGCGCACAGCTTGCTTGGTAGGTGCGTTAGGCGTACCTGTATTGGTCAGTAAGATACCGATGGAGTGAGAAAATTGACTTGCATTCATGAAAGTTTCCGTTTAATGCCTAAGGCAGCTAATCTTGTTTCAAGACTCGGATGGGTTGAAAAGAGATCGCCTATGGAGCTAATAGATTGAATGCCCGCATAAGAGGGGTCATAAAGATAGGCTTCACGACGAACATTTTCATGTGGAGTTTGCTGATATTGCGTATTGTATTGATCACGATGTTGGTTATGATCATCATGAATTTTTAAAAGAGCTGAAGCAAGTGGTTGATTGCTGCGCATCAATTCAACTGAGCCTGCGTCTGCCATCAACTCACGGGTACGACTTAAATATAATAATAAAATTACGCTAATGATGGGCAAGATAAATCGCAAAATGATGATGATAGTGAAAAGCGAATTTTTTGAACGGCTACTCGAACGACGATTGCTGAAAATAGCATTATAAAAAAGTATATCTAATACCATGATAGTCATATTAGCTAACAATGCAGCCGTTAATGTTAATTTGATATCAAGATGACGTATATGACTTAATTCATGTGCCATCACTGCTTGTAATTCGTCACGATTTAATTTTTCCATTAATCCGCGGGTAATGGCTACCATAGCAGATTTTTCACTATAACCACTGGCAAATGCATTCATATAATTAGCATCAATTATGTAAACTTTAGGCATGTAGCGTAAGCCCGCTGCGATTTTCATTTCTTCAATGACATTATAGAGTTGTTGTTCATTCACGTTTTGTGCTGTTTCCGATGTAATCTCGTGATAATGCGTGCCAAGTAACATTAATTTATCGGATAACAAATAGCTTACCCATAAGGATATCGCAGCGATAATCAACATAATCACTGTGGCGACAGGAAATAAAGTGAAAGTAATCAAGGCAAAAAACAATTGGGAGAGAGAAGCATTAGAATAAGTTGAACTGTAAAGATACATATCAACCAATATTCCGATGGTGCAATAAATAAGAAAAAATAAGGTGATCACAATGAGCGTACGACGATTGTTTTGTCGTAAAATTTTACGCCAATCGGCAGTTCCAGTTTCAAATTGTCCAAGATGATTTGACATACTATTTTAATCGCTGAAAAATGAAGCACATGAAAAGTAAATCACAATTTCACAGTATAAGCTTCTTGTTCAGCAATTTTTTGCTCGGTAAGTTGCCAATAAGCATATTCAAAATCTAATTTATTCCGAAAGCCAGTGACAATGACGGTAGTGGGAAAGGATTTTTTAGTAGCATTATAAGTTTCAATGCTATCGTTATATGCTTGTTTAGCATAGGCCAGTTTGTTTTCTGTACTGACAATTTCTTCTTGTAATTGAATGCAATTTTGATTGGCTTTTAAATCAGGGTATTGTTCGAATACCACATTGAGATGAGAGGCAATAGTTGAAATTTGATTTTCTGCAGCAATACGAGTTTTCTCATCGCCTGCCTCTTTTGCTTGTTGAGCTTGATTGCGAAGAGCCACGACATCTTTCAAGGTGGTTTTTTCATAATCCATATATTTTTTGACGACATTAATGAGTGATTCGAACACTTTAAATCGTCTATCAAGTTGAATGTCAATTTGCTTTTGATTATTGCGAATGGTTTCAATTTGAGCAATTAAGCGGTTGTAGGTAAGAATAACATAGCCGATCAGAGCAACTACAATAAGCACAATGATTAGAGTCATAGATTTACTCCCGAGATTTTTATGACAAGATTATAGCATTTTATCGTAAGTAATAGTATGTGGTCTATCATTTTACAGTGGCATCGGTTTTGGTTGCTTAGGGTGAGAACCTTGATTATCTGAAGAAAATTTTGCTTCTTGCTTTTTCTTTTCCGGATGGATTTTTGTAGAGAATATTTCCCAGCAGAGTAACATGCAATATTACACGCGGGCGATATGAAAATGCTCGAACATGTAATCAACCCATAGTTTACTCATTTGATCCATCAGCGCATTTTGTTGTTGTCGTTCATCGATGTGATCAATATCAATAATTTCAAGTGGCTGATCTTGCCAGGAACAGGCGAACACGGCTTTAGTGCGTTGTCCAGTTTCCGGATCAATTTGCCATTGCAAACATTGGGCGCATACGCCTTTGAGCATGCATTGCATGTTGCCGTAAACAGAGCCAAATGTTTTTGGATCTTTGAGTAAATAATCTTTCAAAATAGTTTGACGAGCAATTTGAAATTGTCGTAACAGCTCAGTACTACCAACAATATAAATACGATCAACATCAGCAAGAGGAATAGTGGGTCGCTTTTCTAATACTCGTTGTTCATATTCAATAAGAGTAGTAATAACATTATCGCCATGCAGAGCATAATCTTGTGGACGATTAGTTTTGACAAGTTCATGTATCGTTAGCCAAATAATAACATCAGCGGCTTGTTCTAATTGCGTTTGACAATATACTTCATCGGCAGAAGTGAATTGTCCTACATAAATGACACGGTTACCTTTTTTGCGTAATTCAGAACCATAACTACGTAAAAATGCAAAACTAGATTGATTACCGATAATCAGAATAGTTTCATGTTCTGCGGGAATTTTTGCGCGCACACCAGTTGGCCCCATCAAAGTAATCGGATCATTTGGCTTCAAGGTGGCGCATAGCTTAGCGCTTGCACTATTTTCAGAAACGATAAAATGCAATATACCGCGTTGGTGATCGCATTCTGCAGCAACTAAAGCAAGTGGTTCCATTTGCAGCAATGTATGATCAATATGTGGTGCATAAGATTCGAAGTTTTGTAAACGATAAAATTGTCCGGGTTTGAAATGCTTAGCAGCAAGGGGTGCTTGTATCGCTAGTTCAAGAATATTTTTTGTTTTCCGAGAAATGGTGACGATACTTGCATGAAATGCTTGCTTCATTTGTTCAGAAAAGTGCTGATAATGTTGATCATCACTGGGTTGCATTAATTTAGTTTTAAACACATCGAGTATTTTTGAATAAGTACGCATACCAGAAGCAATGGCTTTTACGACGCTTCCATGAAAAACAGGATGGGTATCACCAATTAAGCTAACTCGGTGATGATCTTTATGATAGGAAGTAAATGGACCAAATTGGGGGTCTTTGCAGTGAGCAACTCCATGAGCAACAATTAATTCACCATGGTTATCTTCGTAATGTTGATATTGCAAATTTAAACGATTAAAGGTGCCATGATGTTCGAATTCATAAGCGGTATTGGGTTGTGTACCGGTTGCCACTAAAATAGATCGAGCAGGAAGATGAACCTCTTCTGTAGTGGTAATCCATTCATTGCTTTGATTGCGTATACGTTTATGACAAATTAAAACTTCAGTATGACCATATTCATTGAGATCAACTGCTATGGGTTCAAGCCCTTCTGCATAATAAATCCCTTCTTTTAAAGAATTTTTTAATTCTTCATGATTATTAATATAGGCTGGCGATTCTTGGAGGGAACGTCGGTAGGCAATGGTGACACCGCCCCATTCTCTAATTAATTGGATGAAATTAGGTTGCTTACCAGCAGCTTTTGCTTGTTGGCGTTCTTTCTGTACGGCAAGTCCATGACGACAATATTCAGCTAAAATTTCTTGAGAAGCAGGATCAAGTTGTTGCTGAATATATTCTTCTCCATATGTTTTGATGAGAGTGGTATATCGTTGTGAAATTTTTTCTACTTGAGAAATATAATAAGCTTGTAATTCGGTAGCGGTATCAACTCCCGTTAAACCACCACCAATGACGACGGCAGGCAGACGTATTTGTAAGTTAGTTAAGCTGCTTGCTTTTGCAGCATTTCCTAATTGCAGTGCCATCAAAAAATCGTTAGCTTGACGCATGCCTGGAGCCAAACTATGGGGAATAGAAAGTGCTTTAGGAAGACCAGCGCCGACGGCAAGAACAAAATGATCAAAGCCCATCTCCCAAGCATCTTCAATCGTTATGGTTCCGCCTAAACGGACGCCACCAAATACTTGGAAATAAGGTCGGCGCATTAAACTAAGATAAATCAATTTTAGAAAATTTTTATCCCATCGAACAGTAATTCCATATTCAGCCACTCCACCAAAGCCGGCCATCAGCCGCTCATCTAATGATTCTTTAAGATCAGCGAAACGATAGATAGGTTGTTTCACAAGAGAATCAGGAAGTGGTTCAATTTTGAGTCCATCAAATCCAACGACAGCAAAGCCATCTAGTAATAGATGATGAGCAAGTGTAAAACCTGCAGGTCCCATACCGGCAATGATTACTTTTAAACCATTATATGGCTTCATTACCCATTGTTTTTGGCGCAATGGATTCCACCGTGTTAGTAAATCATAAATTTCTACACCCCAGGGTAAATCCAACACATCAGTTAATACCCGTGTCTCTATTTGAGGAATATTGACAGGATCTTGTTTTTGGTAAATGCAAGCTTTCATGCAGTCATTGCAAATGCGGTGTCCGGTAGCTGGACACATCGGATTATCGATCATCACCACGGCAAATGATGCAAGTGTGCGCCCATCGCGTTTTAGCCAATTCATTTCGGAAATTTTTTCTTCAAGAGGGCATCCCGTTAAAATAGTATCGAGTGGATTTTTTTTCAATCCTTGGGAAGGGTCACCTTTTTTAACTGGAAATCCTTTCGAACAAAAATCACCATCATGATCATGACAGTAAATGCAATAATTCACTTCATCCTGTACTTCGCGACTATTCATGCGAGGATCCGTCAGCTTGAATCCATCGCGAAATTGTAATTGCGAATCTGCTACCACCATGCGTCCATAGGGATCATGTTCGAGCAATTGATGAGGAACTAGATTCATAAAATCCAAACGTTCAGGAATATGCAGACTAGTCCAATGTTTTACTAACAGTTGTCCTTCAGAAGAAAGAAGAGCTTGAGCGCACCATTGAACGAGTTTTTCAATTTCAGCCGCATAAAAATCAGGATCGGTAAGATAATGAATCCCCAATAATGCTATCGCTAATTCTTGATCAGTAGATTGTATAGGAGTTTGTTTGAGTTCCGCATTTAACCACTGATTTAATTCAGCAAAACTCGGGAAGGTATGCGCTCGAGCAAATTCCTTTTTAGCGCGACGCAATACAAAATATTTTTTAAATATTGAGATAGGATTTTGTGAGGTGGATTGAATTTGACTAACAGCTAGTGCTTCTTCAATATGAAATAAAGTCGCGATAAATCCTTCAAGGAAGGCAGCACATTCAATGATAAGTTCGCTAATTTCAAGTGGGTTAAGCAATCTGTTGGCACGGTATTGTAGTAATTTTTCATGAGTGGCAAGGTTATTTTCTTTTAAGTGAGTTAGGAAAACTTGATCAAGACGATTTAATCCCTGCGAATGAAACAATTCGGCATAAGTGAAATTTTTGAGTTGTAGCTCGGGAGTCGGCATGTCAGATATATTTTTACGATTTATTTAATCATACTCCATTGCTACGAGTTGCGCTACATCTATTAGCAGTATCTTTTAGGGCAAAAATCTCCTAAAACTTTGCGTCTGACACAGATCACGCTGCGAATCGAATGTGCGAGCTAAGGTAGTTGCACTTCATGGTTATAGGATATTCCATGATGTAGGGTATAGTCATAAGGTTTGATTTCACCAATCACCTCATCAGGTATGAGTGGAAAACGTGCTAAATGCGCTCTTATGAGGTTACTCGCTGATTGTGGATTAGCTGATAACGTAGATGTAATTTTTTTGGCTAATTGCTGGCGGATGAACAATTGCTGCTGACATATTTGAGTATAATCGGTAGCATTTTCTAACCAATTTCTCCAAGCAATGCAATCGTCAATCGTATCCATCAACTGTTTATGATCACTGAAAAACCCCCATAGAGCTTCTGTTGGCTGGCAATAACTTAATGCAGAGATAATTTCTTCTAAGTTTTGAATAAGAACATTTTTCAATTTATCGTTTCGACTTCCTTTCTCAATGGCGGGTACAGATGGATGATTTTTTGCTGCATCCACTGGTTTATTGTTCAAGGGATTCTCATGAAAAAAATGTCTAATAGGAAAGTCATTGAAATGATAAATAGTTGACCATCTGTTCGTATGGAAAAGCTTATCAATATACTCTTCTGCTTTTGGTTTCAAATGCTCGAAATAATTGTGGTTATGGCTAACAAAGAAATCGATTAGTTGCAAAATATCTTCATTATTTTCTATGAATTCATGAAATAATTCGGATAATTGATTTTTTTTGGGATGAACTTTTCCATTCAGAAAGTGAATAAATTTTTCATCCAATTGCTCGTAATGTTTATCACAATAAATATATTGAATTTGCTTTAACAAATTATTTTTGAGTGTAAGCTCGTTAAACACAATTCTTTCACTAGGGTAATCAATAGTAATTGCATTTATTTGCGTTAAGATATCAAAATAATGATGGCATAGCTTATCGTTTTCAATAAAAAGAGCAACTTTCTGAGACATTTCATCAGGTATCTGATTTGGAATGGTTGGGTGATCATCAAAGAATTGATAAATAATTTTACCATGAGATTCTCTAAAGCAGGCAATAATATCGCTGACTAGATTTTCTAAATTATTTGTAAGCGATTGCAAGGTTTTGTTTTTTTCGAAACTATATGGGCTTATAAATTCGTCTGCTTTTCCATCATTGTAATTTATATAGCAAGCAGTTTGCTTAGCAAATATATCTTCCCATTCGCTTCTTGTAGTGGCTGCTAATGAAACGAAATCATTTTCTGTGCCTATGTGGCGGCAAGCATCTAATTTAAACTTGTCTCGCCGAATGACAAATTCAAAATTTTCAATCGTTATAGCGCCATGGTGAATGATATCGCTGATATTTTGTAAGCAAGCAATGCCGCAGTCCGAATCATTGAATTGCTGAATAATATCAATATCAATAAATTTACATTTACCGGTAAGTAAATGATTAAAAATTTCCTTAATGAGACTTAAGGTATTTGATTTGTCTGGAGATGGATATGCCGGATCAATTATTATAATCTGTGTAGCAGATTGTGTAGGAGTATAGAGGAGAATCAAGATATTATGATTTAAATTAATATTAAATATTCCAGCGCACATGCTCTCTCTATTATTTATGGAGTATTCACAAATCATATCAATCACATTACAGGATTTATTTTTTTCGTTTTGTACGATAAAGCCAAATGGCATGAAAATAATGGCATGATGGGTAGGTGGTTGCGAATTGGTAAAGTAGTTTTTACTGTGCGCATTGATCATTTCTGGACGTTGATAGATGATGTGATCGAGAATTTGTTGTGCCTTGAGTTGATTGCGTAAAAGCGCAATGCCAACATGAATGTCAGGGTCTTGCAATTGATACGCTCTTGGGCTATCGATTCGACGAGGAATTTTGGCGATAGAGTTTTTTTTGATGTTTAGAAATGAGAGTAAATTACTTTGCTTGGTTGAGTTGTTGATAATTTTAGGGTTACTTTCATTTTTCGGCGTAGCATGGTTCTTCAGGCTGATGCGAAATTTTTGATAGATAAGATTCATTTGATCATCATTTATTAAATCGAATAGTTCCTGCGGACGATACGATTCTAACACTTGAAAGTAGGTGTGAGAATAGTTTTCAGCGAAATGATAAGATCGTGATTTGCTCAATAAAAATCGATAAAAATCATCATTTAGTAAACATGCCGCTGTGAATATATCTTGATTTCTTGAGAAATCGAGGTTGTAACACCAAGATTTGAAAATATTTCTAATTTTTTCAATAAAACTATCTACTGCGAGTTGTAATTCGGATGAAAATGAAAAGGTATCACTCGTTATAATTTCTTTCCAATATTGTTCGGTAATTGCTACCAGTTGCGCGTAATTTTTATTCTTAACTATTCCTTCATTAAGTGCTAAATAGGCTTTTAAGTGCACATTTTTTGCGAATGTCCATTGAGTAGTTAGTTGCTCATGTGTGTCGAGATTAAAATGTGTTTTAGCATAATGAGCCATTCTCTGCTTAAATATCTCGAGTTCCTGTTTATAGGCAGTGGACATTTGCTCTAATGTATTTTGAACATTCGCATTCATTCTTTCGAGTAAATCCTGCTTAACTTTTACTCGCAAGTCTCGAAAGAAATTTGATTCGAATAATTGTTCCAGATGTAAACTGTATACGCGATATATATCGTGATAAAGTGCTTTGTTTGCGGGAATTAAAAATACATGGGAATCAAAGGAAGTATAATTGTGCAGCATTGTTAATAGAATTGGGTATTCACTATTGACTTTGTAATTTTGCAGCAAAATATTTAGCTCATCACTTTTGATGCCATCTATATTGTGCTCAAAAATAAAGATAGCATTTCGAATAGATTGTAACGCGAAAGAATAAGGTCCATTTAAAACTAAGTCGTTTAATGTTTCTGGTTTGAGTATATGTAAGACCCGAATAATATGTTTATTAGCAAGCCATTCAACAGGCATTTTTTTAAATTGATTTGCTGATAAGCTAGGGAAGATATTATGTTCAGCTAAATAATTCAATTTGGTAATATGGGTATTATCAATGACACGATCAGTTACGTTACATAAATAATTTATATTGACAGCAGATAAATAATGCTTGTGTAGACTTAGCAGCAAGGTAATGTTTTCTATCAATAGAAATGCGCTTGGGATTTTCTCTATTATGTCTTCCAGTTGATCAATCGAGTTTAAAGAATTTTCCAAGTCAATGATACTTCGGTTAAGCAAGTGAATGTGTTCTAGAGTGGTGATGGAAGGCGAAACTTTATCGAGATAGTTTAATAGGAATGGTTTATTGATGAAGCTCGGATCGAGTTGTGTCAGCAATAAAAGACGCTCACATGCAAAGAAAGCCTGCGGAATTTTAACTAACTGCTGACTGCTTTTTAATTCGCTCAACCAACTAATTTGTTCATTGGCAGGCACAGCAGTATTTTCTTCGCTATGATTTCGATTTATTAAATTTAATTTTCGATTTAGGTAGTCCAAATCGATAGTTGAATCTGAAAGTTCGACAATATCAGCTGCCTCTAAATTACGACCCAAGAAAGGGTAGGGTTTGTTTAGGCATGATTTAGCACCTTGAAGATTAATGATGGCATCACGCTGATTCTTTTCTGGGTGTATGATGATGCGTAGTTTTTCATTTAACTCTAAAAAACTTAGTGGATTAGACCTCGATTTGATGTAGATAATGGCGTCTTCATCGTACATAGAGATGGGTAATTGCAGTGAGTGTGGACAGCTGTCATTTAACATGGAGTCTACATTATTTTTTCTTTTATCCGCTGGGACGATGGTGGTGTATTTTTTCAATTGTAAAATTGCTTCATCAATTTTTTTTATTCGCATAGTATGCCTTTGTGCTAGCTCAATAATATTTAAATTAGCTTCTAATTGAGTGTTGAGATAAGTTAGTAAACTAGTATGATCATCACATGCATTCATGTCACGAATCAATTGATCGTCTATCTCAGGGGTTAACTTATTAATTATTCGTATACCTAAGGGAGTTAAATATTTGCTAGAAAATTTAATAATCTTTTGTAATCCCTTTTTACTCAGCCATTCATCAGAAAGTTCGCAAATAGTCATGCCATATTCAAGTTTATTAAGCGCAGCATTTAATAACTGAACATAATCATTGTCAACTTCGATGTTCAGTCGCCAAATGTTTCTGATGATGTGATTTTTTGTATAATTATTTTCGTGAAGAGTAAATAGTGGTAATATTTTTAATATGCTTTCGTTTTCAAAATAAATATCATCTAGTAATAGAATTAAATCGGGTTCGGTTATCAGTTGGTCCATATCGAGCCGATGATGATGGAGTGCGTTACGAATATAGTCATAACGAGTAAGTAATTTATTGAATTCAAATTCTGAATGTGTAAAATATTTTTGAATGGATTCCCATGCCGAAGGAGTTGATTGAGCAGATAGTTTCTCAATAATATGATTAATGATGCGAATATCATCGTCCCTAAAGTATGATGGCCTGATATGTTGAAGCGCGTATCGCAAGCCAAGCGGTGTAAATAATTTTCGGTTTAATTTTGCTATTTTTTCATCTTTGCAATCTTCTAGCCATTCATTATGAAGATTTAATATTATCTCGTAGTCACTTATTGAGTTCACTTCAATATCAAATACTTGCATATAGCACAACACCTTTCGCCACTTAGATATGTTATTGCCTAGTTTTCTCCCAGCGATGGCGGTGAACATATCTTGCAGGTAATGGTTTTTACTAATCATTATTTCGTGCATGATAGCGTTATATATAATGATATTGTCACTGAGATTTAATGTGAAATTATAAGAGTGACTGTTTTCAATAAAATCATTTTCATCTTCATCTTCAGTGAATTCTATTTCAGTCAACTGATTGATTAATCTGACTCCATTTTGGTCGCTAAAATATAAATAATCTAATGAGATTAATAAATCTAATGTGCCATTATTTTCAAAAAACTTTTCACTCAATTCAAATTGGCAAATCGCATCCATAAAAGCAATGAACTTAGGTAATGAAATATCTTCAGATTCTCCATACATGCGTGGTGAGGGAACATTATTATTATCGTTATCATCTTTATCGGAAACATGAATATATAGTTTTGTTTGAGCCAGTTTGCGCAAGCTTTTTGTGGAAAATGTATTAAATGCTATCTCATCTCCATTGAGATCTGTTTTTTTATTTTCAAGGTACAGAAAGATTAAATTCATTACACGATCAAATAGCAATTCGTTCTCAGCTATATCAGCTAAGTTTCGTAAATACGAAGCAATATATTGATAAGCATCTGTTTCAGTTAATGCAGATAATTTTTGAGCGGTTAATAGTGTGTTGTTCGAGATGTATGGAAAGTTGAGCAATAAATTGTTAAAAGTGTCTATGTCCGTTTTTGACATATATTCCTCATGGATGAAGGTATAACTGTTATGATAAATAGACTAAACTTAGTAAATATTCGCGCCCTCACTAACCACGCCCATTTACGCGAGAATAGTGAATGTTTTTGATAATATAATCTCGCGAATTCGTGCAAAGTATAGGATGCTATTTTTTTAGTTTAATCTTCAATAATTCATTTAACTGTTGTGGATGAAGTTTACCTCCAGATAATTTCATGGCTTGTCCGACAAAAAAACCCAATAATTTATCTTTACCTGCTTGATAATCTATCACTTGCTGAGGATTGGCTGATATAATTTCGTCTATTAGTTTTTCGATCGCAGCAGTATCAGTGACTTGTTTTAATCCGTGCTTCTCAATGATATCGTCGACATCACCTTCACGATTCCATAAGCTTTCAAATATTGATTTAGCAATTTTTCCAGATATCGTATTATCTGAAATTCGTAAGATAAGCTTCCCCAGTTGGATGGCTGAAATGGGGGTATTGTTGATGTCAAATCCGGCTTTATTTAAAGCGCCAAGTAACTCGCTAGTAATCCAATTGGCTGCTAGTTTAGCTTGATTATGTGATTCATGTACAACACTTTCATAATAATTAGCCATATCTTTGCTTGAAATTAAAATGTTAGCATCGTAGGAGCTGAGACCGTACTGATCGATAAAGCGTTGCTTTTTTTGTGGTGGTAATTCAGGCAGGTCTTGTTTTACTTTTACAATCAATTCATCTGAGATGATGAGTGGCAATAAATCTGGATCTGGAAAGTAACGATAATCATTGGCTTCTTCTTTGCTACGCATGGATCGTGTTTCATTAAGCGTAGGATCGTAAAGACGAGTTTCTTGAATGATTTTGCCGCCACTGGAGATAATAGTAATTTGTCGCTCCACTTCATAGTTAATGGCGCGCTCGATAAATCGAAATGAGTTAATATTTTTTAATTCAGTGCGCGTGCCAAGTTTTTTTTCACCTTTTGGCCGTACAGAAACATTGGTATCGCAACGAAAAGAACCTTCTTGCATATTACCATCACAAATATCCAAATATTTTACTAAAGTATGGATAGCCTTAAGATAGGCGATGGCTTCTTTAGCCGAGTACATTTCGGGTTCAGAAACAATTTCTAGTAATGGTGTGCCAGCTCGATTTAAATCAATGCCACTTGCCCGATCAAAATCCTCGTGTAAGGATTTTCCAGCATCTTCTTCTAAATGTGCGCGAGTGATATGAATACGTTTACTATTACCATCATCAAGCTGTATATCAATATAACCTTTAGAAACAATAGGAAGTTCATATTGACTAATTTGATAACCTTTTGGTAAATCCGGGTAAAAATAATTTTTACGAGCAAATACTGATTTGCGTGCAACTTCGGCATTTGATCCCAGAGCAAACTTAATTGCCATTTCGACGGCTGCTTGATTTAATACGGGTAATACACCAGGTAACCCCAAATCAATACCGCAAGCTTGCGTATTAGCTTCGGCACCAAATTGAGTAGAGGCGCCTGAAAATATTTTGCTTTTTGTGGCTAATTGAGCGTGGACTTCAAGACCTATGATTGTTTCCCACTCCATTCAAAATCCCTCCGGGGTTTGACAATGCCAATCGGTAATTTTTTGATACCAATGTGCGATATTTAATAATTTTGCTTCTTCAAACAAATTTCCAATTAATTGCATGCCAATAGGTAATTGATTAACTAATCCAGCCGGTATAGATATGCCTGGCAAACCAGCTAAATTGGTTGCAATCGTATAAATGTCAGAAAGATACATACTAATCGGATCATTGGCTTTTTCACCTAGTTTGAACGCGGGAGTAGGAGAGGTTGGTGAGAGAATAACATCAACATTTTTAAATGCTTCATTAAAATCATTGCGAATTAAACGACGAATTTTTTGTGCTTTTAGGTAATACGCATCATAGTAACCAGATGAGAGAGCATATGTGCCAATCATCACTCGACGTTTCACTTCGCTACCAAATCCTTCGCTACGGCTTCGTTTGTAAAGATCTTCTAGATCTGTTGGATGACTGCAACGATATCCAAAACGTACGCCATCATAGCGAGCAAGATTAGATGAGCATTCAGCTGGCGCAATCACATAATATGCAGGCACAGAAAGATGTGTATTCGGTAGACTAATTTCTTGAATGATTGCGCCAGCTTTTTCATATTCTTTAATAGCCGCTTCAATCAGTTTAGCAACCTCTGCTTGTAACCCTTGTTGAAAATATTCTTTAGGTAATCCTATGCGAATACCTTGAATTGAATCATTCAACGTTTGAGTATAATCAGGAACAGCTTGATTGACACTGGTTGAATCGCGTTCGTCAAAACCCGCTAAAACATTTAATAATAAAGCCGCATCTTCAACAGTTTTAGCAAGTGGACCACATTGGTCAAGACTGGAAGCAAAGGCAATCATGCCGTAGCGTGAAACACGTCCGTATGTTGGTTTTAGTCCAGTGACTCCACATAAGGCAGCGGGTTGGCGTATTGAGCCACCCGTGTCCGTACCCGTTGCTCCAGGTGTAAGACAAGCAGCTACAGCTGCAGCGGATCCGCCGGAAGATCCTCCTGGAACACGAGTTAAATCCCAAGGATTTTTAACAGCGCCATAATAACTATTTTCATTCGATGAACCCATAGCAAATTCATCCATATTTGTTTTACCTAGCAGTACTGTTTTTGCTGCTTTTAATTTTTGTACAATGGTTGCATCATAGGGTGAAATAAAATTATCCAACATTTTTGAGCCACAACTGGTTTTAATTCCATCAGTGCAGAATATATCTTTATGAGCGATAGGAATGCCAGTCAGTGGCCCAGCTTGGTGAGTTGCATATTGAGCATCGGCATCCAGAGCTGCTTGCAAGGCAAATTCTTCTGTGACGGTAATAAAACTGTTGAGTTTTTCATTGTAAAGTTTAATGCGCTCAAGAAAATGTTGTGTTAATTCCACACTGGAAATTTTTTTTGCATGTAAATCTTTAGATAATTCAGTCATTGTTTTACGGTGCATGATTAAGCCTCGTCGATGACTTGAGGGACAATATACAAACCTGCTTCAACCTGAGGAGCAATTTTTTGATATTTGTCTCGAAGATTCGATTCCGTTACGATGTCAGGACGTAAGCGTTGTGAAATATCGAGTGGATGAGCAAGAGGTGTAATATGAGATGTATCAGTTTTATCCATTTGCACGATAAGGTCTATTATACCGCTAAGTTGAGTAGTATAGAGTGTTATATCACTTTCTAATAAATTTAATCGAGCAAGATGGGCTATTTTTTCCACCTCTTTGGGTGTGAGAGACATGGTTTTGACTCCTTTAAGAGCATGGCATTATAATGCATAGCTTGATGAAGAGGAATGGTGTTGCCATCTGATTTTTTAAAAATTCTATCTCATTCGAATATTCCACAAAAAACTTCTTGTATTCTAGCTAGTAAATTAATATGAATGGGGATAATATAGCCTAAAACTGACATATTATTATAAGGGAATCAGCTTGTTATGTTAAAAAGACTGCGCGGCATATTTTCCAGTGATTTATCTATCGATTTAGGCACAGCGAATACTCTGATTTATGTTAGAGGAAAGGGCATTATTTTAAATGAACCTTCAGTCGTTGCGATTCGTCAAGGCTACGAAGCGATGGGACAAAAACATGTTGTTGCAGTCGGTAGTGAGGCTAAATTAATGTTGGGCCGAACACCTGGCAATATCAGCGCTATTCGACCAATGAAAGATGGTGTAATAGCTGATTTTTATATAACAGAGAAGATGTTACAGCATTTTATTCATAAAGTGCATGAAAATAGATTTTTACGACCTAGTCCGCGTGTGTTAGTTTCTGTGCCATGTGGTTCAACTCAAGTCGAACGACGTGCAATTAAAGAATCTGCTATCAGTGCAGGTGCTCGAGAAGTCTTCTTGCTGGAAGAACCGATGGCCGCGGCAATGGGTGCAGGTATGCCTGTCGAAGAACCACGTGGTTCAATGGTGGTTGATATTGGTGGTGGAACAACAGAAGTAGCTATTATTTCATTAAATGGTATCGTGTATTCTTCCTCAGTGAGAATTGGTGGTGATCGATTCGATGAATCAATTGTCGGTTATGTGCGACGCAATTATGGGATTTTGATAGGGGAATCCACTGCCGAACGCATCAAACATGAAATAGGTTTAGCCTATCCTGCTAATCAAATGTTACAGATGGAAGTTCGTGGACGTAATATTGCGGAAGGAATTCCTCGCAGCTTTACTATTACCAGCAATGAAATACTGGAAGCTTTACAAGAACCGTTATCAGGTATTTTGGGAGCAGTACGAGCTGCCTTAGAACAAGCTCCACCTGAATTAGCAGCGGATATTGCTGAACGCGGTATGGTGCTGACTGGTGGTGGTGCATGTTTGCGAAATATCGATCGTTTATTTATGGAAGAAACAGGGTTGCCAGTCATTATTGCTGATGAGCCTTTAACTTGCGTGGCTCGCGGTGGCGGGAGAGCATTAGAGATGATTGGTTCATCAGGATTAGATTTCCTATTGAAAGAATGAGCTAGTATTTACAAAAGAAAGAACTAAATGCCGGTTTCCGCTGGCATGACAAGTAAAGAGCAGGAGATACATACTATCCGCTCCATATTTACTAAACAATCGCAATCTGCTCTGCAATTATTTTTTTTGATTGCTCTTTCGATCGTGTTAATGGTAATGGATAGACACGTGGATAAATTTAGATTTATTCGTGAAGCTTTATCTTTTCCGCTAGCTCCTTTGCAATATGCTGTCAGTTGGTCAGCAAAACAAGTTAGTTATTTAAAAAAAACAGTTAGCTCTCATGATGATTTAGTCCAAGAAAATGTAGAGTTGAAAGCGGAACGATTGTTATTGCGTGCAAAGTTGCAACGATTCATTGCTATTGAAACAGAAAATAATTATCTGAAAACTCTATCCCAGTCATCCCGACAAATACAAGGTAAAACATTAATTGCTGAATTATTAAATGTTGATTCTGAACCATTTGTCAATCAAGTCGTATTAGATAAAGGTATGCGTAATAATGTTTATATTGGGCAACCTGTTTTCGATGCTTACGGTGTCATGGGTCAAGTGATACAAGCAGGGCCTATTTCCAGTCGCATCATGTTGATTAACGATCCTCGCAGTGGCGTGGCTGTTCAAAGCGTGCGAAATGGTGTGAGAGCTATTGCAATGGGCGATGGCTATTCAAATAACTTAAAACTGATTTATATTACCAAGACAGCAGATATCAAAGTGGGTGATCTTTTTCTTACTTCTGGATTGGGGGATCGTTATCCAGAAGGTTACCCAGTAGGAAAAGTATTAAGTGTGTCAAAAGATCCAGCGCATCAATTTGCCAGTATCTATCTACAGCCTAGTGCGCATTTAGATAGTAGTCGTCAAGTATTGCTAGTATGGTATCAAAAACATGTCAGCACGCCCTAATTTCGTTGCAATTTTAATAACAGTCGTATTTGCATTAATCCTGACATTATTGCCTATGCCAACTTGGACCGTTTGGCTACGGCCGAGTTGGGTGTTGTTAGTGCTCATTTATTGGGCGATTTCAGCTCCTCATTTAATGGGAATTGGAACCGCTTGGACAATTGGGTTGATCGTAGATTTGCTGAGTGGCACAATATTAGGCGAACATGCCTTAGCGTTTACTCTATTGATTTACTTTGTATCACGATTATCTCTTCGATTGCGCATGTATCCTCTTCCTCAACAGGGAATGAGTATTTTAATTTTTATTCTCCTCTATCAATTCATTTTGTATTGTATCCAAGGATTTCTGGGAGAATTGCCAACAAGCAACTTGTATTGGCTATCATCTATTACCAGTGTCCTGCTTTGGCCTTGGCTATTTGTCATGATGCGAGATTTTCAAAGATGGTTTAGAATAATGTGATGTTTTAATCCCAACTGCAAATGGTTAAAAATTTGCCGGAATAATGTGAATATTGTGAAAATCTTCTTAGTGTCACTGACAAAAAAAACAGTCTATCTCATTGCTATAGGGATTGTTATTGTAGGATTGCTGATAGGCGCATCGCCTTTATTATCACCTATACTCAATAAGCATACTGCTGATTTAGAGCAATGGGCTAGTCATTTGCTTGGGGTTCCAGTCACAATTCACGAAGTACAACTATCTTGGCATCGATATCAACCCGAAATTAGTTTAAAAGAGGTGACTTTTTTAAATAAAGAGACGAAAGATCCTATTCTGCAAATTCGTGATATTGGAATTTTAGTTTCAATTTTTCAATCTTTATGGCAACAGCGTTTTGTTCCAAGCGGCGTGATTATTTCTGGTACCAATTTAACTATTCACCGCGCCGCATCGAATGAAATCTCTGCTCAAGGATTCCCAATATTTGGTGGGTATAATCAACAGCCATTTGAACAAGAAACGAAAGTGACAGAAATGATTGCTTGGCTTTCCACTCCCACACGTATTATTTTGCGCGATATTAATATTCGTTATAGTGATTTCACCAATCAAAAACAATTTGTAACATTAAATAATTTAAGTCTTGAAAATAATGGCGATAAACATACTATTCTTGGCAGTGCCATTTTACATCAAGATATTCCAACGGAAATGACGATTGCCACACAGTGGGTAGGTAATACGATTGATTTAACAAAGATAAAAGCACGAGTTTATTTATATGTTTCTGGTTTTTTGCTTTCACAATGGGTAAAAGCATATTCTTGGAATGGATGGCAAGTGAATGAAGGAATTTTAAGCGCAAAAATTTGGGGAACATGGAGTGATGGTGTATTTAAACGCATCCAAGTTAATTTTCAATCATATGGATTGGATTTATACTCACAAGCAGACAAAAGTATCCATAAGGTTAATCGTTTAAGCGGACATATTGGATGGAAGCGTGATGGTGAGAATCAGATTTTAGCAGGGGAAGATATTTTAATTGATTTGCCATCACATCTTTGGCCAGTAACAAGTTTTTATCTCAAGTTAGTGCCGCAGAATAATAAAGTATTACCAGTTTCTACAAATGCTTCTCAAGCACCTGCTAATCATTTTTTGATACCTCAAGACTTTAAAATTAGTTATCTCGATTTACAAGATGTTCAGACTTTTTTATTTTCTTCCCCATTCTTTTTGCCCAAAGAGACTTATGAATGGTTTACACAGCTTAAATTAAAAGGCGGATTACAAGATGTTTCTTTGATTTTTTCCGGTCCTTGGAAAGATTGGAGTCAAGTTTCATTAGTGAGTGATTTTAGGCAGCTTGAATTTTCACCTTGGCGACAATTTCCTGGTATGCGTAACTTGTCTGGTACCATCAGATGGAATGGACAACAAGGAGACTTATCTTTTCAAAGTAACCGTTTAATGTTGCAGTATGACACCGTTTTTAAAAAGCCTATTTCTATCGATCAGCTGATTGGCGAAGTTAAATGGCAACAAGATGAAAAAAATCAGTGGATCATTCAGATTCCTGCCATGCAATTGCTTAATCTTGATGGTGCTTTGAATATTAATGCAACCTTTTCCATCCCAAATAATTCTTCTCCTCGAATTGATTTGACTAGCCATTTCGTTCTGCAAAAAGCTGATCATATTATTCGTTATTTACCGATGCGCATGTTTGATTCTGAATTGGAGACTTGGTTAAATCATGCATTTTTAGGTGGAGATATCAATTCAGGAAATATAGAGTTTCACGGTAATTTAAATGATTTTCCTTTTGATAATGGTAAAGGAAGCTATTCCATCTCAGCTAAAGTCAATAACCTTGATCTTAATTATGCCCCAGGTTGGCCGCGGCTACACCATATTAGTGGGGGAGTGGCTTTCTCTGGTAGAAAAATTTCCGTGATGATTGATCATGCATTCATTAAAGATATCCCAGTAAAAAATGTTCGCGGAGAAATTCCTTATTTAGGAGATGATAAACCGCAAATTTTGAGCGTAGAGATGGATGCTATCCAAACAGATTTTACTAATGGATTGCGACTTATTCATGCTAGTCCATTAGAAAATACATTAGGTAAAATTTTTTCTAAAATAGAAATTCGCGGGCTAGCAAATTTAAAACTAGGATTAATCATTCCACTTAGATATCCTCAAAAAACGCAAATAAAAGGTGAGCTGCAGATACCGGATGCACAACTTAATTTACCACAATGGCATTTAACATTGGATCATCTGAAGGGAATATTGAATTTTTCTGAAGACACAGCGACTGCAAAAAATCTTCAAGGTGAATTATTTAAGCAGCCTGTAAACATTAATGTTACTACTTTGCCAAAGGCTAAAGATATAACCATTATTCAAGCTGAATTTTCTTCTCATCTTAGCATGACCAATATTGAAAATTGGTTAAAAATCCCATTTTCTTCTGTTGTGCAAGGCGCGACTGATGTCATAACGAAAATAAATTTATCATTTAAAGCACCATTAAGCGTACAATTTAGCTCTAATCTCGTTGGAGTATCACTTCAGATTCCTGATCCATATAAAAAGGGTCCCAGTGAATCACGAAATTTTTCTGCTGATATAATCATTTCCGACAATGAACCATTACGTATAAAGTTAATTTACGATAACTTATTCAGTGCGGCATTAATAACGGAACGCAAAAATGATAAATTTAAATTATTAAGTGTCAATTTCCGATTAGGTGGCGGTGACCCTAGTTGGCCAGTTTCTTCTGGCTTGTATATTACTGGCGAGCTTGATCAGATAGATTGGGATAAAATCAAGCAATATGCTAGTCAATCAGAACATACTCATTTAGCTAATTTATCACTTCGTGCGGTTGATATAAAAACTAACATGCTTGATATTTTCGGGCAGCATCTGAATGATGTGCATTTGAAAGTCATTCCTGAGCAACAAGCTTGGAAAATTGATATTTCTAGCGCTGAAGTTGAAGGCCAATTACATGTGCCGATGAAAATTAATTCTCATGAATTAATTGATGCTCAATTCAAACGTTTGGGTTTGCATGGCGGTAATGCATCAGCAACAGAAACAGCTAGTATTGATATTAGAACATTACCTGCTATTTCGCTAGTGGCGGATGATTTTCGTTACGATGACATGCCATTTGGTACATTTACATTTAAAGCGGTACCGGATCAACATGGATTAAGCATACGAACATTTGGTATTGTTTCTCAACAATTGGATTTACGCGCTTCAGGTTTATGGTCGTACTCCAACAAGACACATTTTCAGGGTAATGCGATCAGTAAGAATGTCAGTGGTTTGATAAATAGTCTTGGTTTAGATGCGCATAACTTTATTGCGTCTGATGGAAAGCTTAATTTTGATTTAAATTGGCGAGGAGCGCCTTATGCGCCTTCATTAGCAAGTATGAATGGTCATGCCGAGTTACAACTAGGTAAAGGACGAATTGTAGAAGTTGCTCAGACCAGCGGTACCAAGATGGGTATTGGTCGTATGCTCAGCATCTTTAGTTTACAAACGATTCCGCGACGATTAATGTTCGATTTTAGTGATCTTTTTCAGAAAGGCTACAGCTTTGACAATGTACGTGGTGATTTTAGCTTGAATCAAGGTAGTGCTTACACAACAAATTTCCGTTTTGATGGGCCACTTGCACGTGTTGCTATTAATGGACGCATAGGATTACAGAGAAAAGATTATGATTTAACCTTAAGCGTGACGCCCTATGTTTCCTCAGGATTGCCCATTGCAGCTGGATTTTTAACGGGCGGTCCAATTGGAGGAGCGGCTGCATTAGCAGTGAGCACATTTTTAGGACCTGCCGTATCCAAGGCAGCTACTTATTATTATGCAGTAAAAGGTCCTTGGGATAATCCATCGTGGGAAACTGTTGATGTTCCCAAAAAAGATTCGCCATCAAAAACCTGAAAAAATATTATATCAATTATTGAGGAGTCATGATGCCATCCATTTCGTCAATTGATCCAGAACAAATTAAAAACTGTCTTCTACGAGATGATAATTTAAATAAATTTTTATATCTGATCGATACTAAAAAAGTTGTCATGGCGATGACTTCTATTACATGCACTACTTTTTTGCAGAATTCCTATTTGACGCTTTCTAGAGTGACAGAACGAATTTTATATTTTGATCACTCAGATAATAAATTATTGCGAGAATACCGCCTTGCATGTAATCGAGAGATGTTTACTGATTTTGAAGATGGCTGGAAGGTAAGAGAATCTTTTTATAAATTACATTTTTCTATGGCGCCATCATCCATTATCAATCATTTGTACCAAACAATCAAAAAGACTATCGGGTATATTGAATTTGACGATTACTGTCAACTAATAGAAGACTTAGTACACAATCATATTAAAAATTTATTAGCGAATCCAAGTGGATACTATGCTGAGTTTGTCGATGTACGAACTGATACAGCTATGCAATGTCGAATTCACCCAAATAAACTTGCTGAATGTATCAATCTTGCTTTTCGTGGGTATCGCAATGATACAACATTTAGATTTAAAAAAAATATTAAGACTATTTTATCAAATGATTTGCTCATTTTAGATGGTTATGCATTTGATGTTAATGAGCTAAACCAATTATCAGATGAGTTTCTATATATTAATCCATATACTAAACAAAAATATTCTTTAGAAAGTGAGAAGCTGCTGATGGCATATGCTATGGCTCAGGCTACGGTTAATATTATTGAAAAAAACTTGTCAAATTTAAATAGAAAGGTATCTCAAACCACTATTCAACTGCAACCTATTCCGCCAAATCTTCAATTTATTTCACCTCATAAAATTGATTTATCAAACGATATGGATAAACCAGTAAAAAAACGAAAGATGCAAATTTCAACACCGCTTTAAATCGCCTAATGGGTGTCATACCAGCAAAAGTAGCATCTAGTATGTCATTGAAACTCCTGTTATACTTGATTTTTGATGATAACATCACTAAAAATCAAGTATAAAATTATGAAGCATTCTTATAGACATCGTGATCTCTCAGAACGAATTAAGCATTTATTTGCTCATTTTTCATGTGTTATCGTTGTTGGTGCACGACAAGTTGGTAAAAGTACACTGTTGACCCACTTATTTCCGCAAGCGGGCCATATTTTGCTTGATCCTGTTCAAGATGTGCAAAATATTCGACACGATCCTGATCTTTTTCTAAACAATTGCAAATTACCTATTATTTTTGATGAAGTGCAGTATGCGCCAGAGCTGGTACCTGCTTTAAAGAGATTTATTGATAAAAATAAACATCCTGGACAGTTTCTTCTGACAGGTTCGCAGCAATGGGGCGTATTAAATAGCATTTCAGAAAGCCTGGCAGGGCGGGCGATCATTATTTCTCTGGATGGTTTTTCTTTAGCTGAAATTGCCGATGCTCATATTCATAAGCCTTGGTTATTGCGTTGGTTAGAAAACCCTGACGCATTTCTTTCAGAACCAATGAATCGTTTACTGTTTCCCTATTCTCTTTACGAAATGCTATGGCGTGGTTCGTTGCCTGAAGTGAACTTTCTTCCTAAAAATGTGATTGCTGACTTTCATGCCTCTTATCAACGTACCTATATCGAGCGTGATATTCGCTTGTTAACAGATGTTTCTGATTTAGCGCAATTCGGACGTTTTGTGCGTCTTGCTGCTGCGCTCACAGCACAGGAAATTAATTACAGTGAATTAGGCCGTGATATTGGTATCACACCACAAACAGCAAAACGCTGGCTGACAACATTATTACAAACGTTTGAATGGTTCGAAGTACCTGCCTACTCTAACAATCCTATTAAACGCATCAGTGAAAAACCAAAAGGTTATTTTGCAGATACTGGCCAAGTATGTTATTCCCAAATGATTTCAAGTCCTGAAGCGGTCAATACACATCCATTATGGGGTTCAATATTCGAGAATGCCGTTGTTAGCGAATTACGCAAACAGGCCAATTTGATTGCCACACCACCACAGTTTTATCATTGGCGTTTGCATAGTGGCGCTGAAGTTGATCTTGTATTGGAACGGGATGGTAAATTTTATCTTATTGAGATTAAGGCAATGAGTAAACCTACTTCTTCTAATGCAAAAAATATAAATATATTTCGTAAACATTACCCACAGTTAAATGTGCAAAAAGGTTTAATTATTGCGCCTGCCGAAAATAGATATCCTGTTACAGAAAATGATTGGGTGTTGCCATGGGATTATTATTAAGAATTTTTTTCAATTTCAATGGTGTAACAATCCCTGAGTATCTTTTATTTTAATTCACATCTTCCTGGCGCATAATAATCAGCTTTTGATCCACGAGGTATTTGGAAGAATGAGTTTGATAAGGTATAGAAACTTTTTTCGGTTATAGATCGTTTATGAATGTATTGAGTTAATTCAGCTATGATAGCGGTTTCTTTCAAGTGAGAGTCAAATCTTTCTAATACTTTTTTCAATTGCATTAATTGCTTTAGTGATGCAGAAGAAAATGTTTCTTCTCTGAAAATCAATCCTTCTTGGATATTGGCAAGAAAAGCTTTTTTTGTTAGCGGATGGCGGAATGATTCTTCGTGTAACATGACTTCCAGCACGCCAAATTGGCTATGGCTAATACAATAATCATAATCGGCATAAGGAGGAAGATGAAGATTGCGATTGAACATTTCTTTGAAAATATCATGCTTCATTTCTCTTGCAACTTCTAGAATTTTTTTCACTAGAATTGGAGAGTTACGCACAATTGCGTAATGCAAAATATCTCGTTTATCACGATCAAGGATGATGGGATAAGGAAGTTTATGTGTCGAATTTAGTAAATGTAATCCAATTTTTTCTACGACTTCAATATTTCCTTTTCCTTTTAATAATAGGGATAATGGTGAAAAGCCTGACACCAACATGAATCGGTTTGCATCAGCATTAGTTTTCAGTAAGATCTGAATACATTCTTCTCGTCCCAAGTAACATGCAAACATTAGCGCAGTCATATGCTGTTGCTGGGAAGAGGGGCGCATCTCGTTGTCTTGATAAGCATACGCCAGTAAATCGGAAGGAGAGTTTTTCAATTCCTCAGCTAATACATTGCTATTATTGTTGAAAATTGATAGAAATGTTTTTGGAATAAGCCATTCACTATTTGCTAATTGCAAATCATCACGGACAGCGTCATTAAACACGAAACTGCCTTCCGCATAATGTTCTTTGTATTGATTATAAACTTGTGCTGACGTATTCCAATTATCTGAAGAATGTAAATAATAAGGATGAAAGTTTAGAGGTTCAAAATAATCATCGCCATAGTCAAGAAGCAATAAATCATTTTTTTCGATGGGCAGGCAAGGGTGAAAATAAATGTTTTTAATTCCAGCAACTGTTTTTTGTTCTGCTTGTATATTGCCTGCAGTATGATTAATGTAACTAGTCCAATCTCGTTGTTGGTATCCATCAATGAATTCTTCAATTGCTTCATCTTCGTCATCCTCGCCATCAGTATCTTTATTTAAAATGGAGAAAATATATTTACTGGATTTATTTTCCTCTACGGCACTTCGTTTTCCTGCATAACAGCCTATTGTCTTTTCGCTAGCTTCAATTTTTTGATCTGCGTACACACCCAGTTCATCCCCTAAAACAGCGACTGGAGCAATGAATAATGAAATAGTCGTTCGACGTTTGTTAAATGCTGCATCATAAATAAATGCATCTCCTTGATCTTTAACGAGTTGCTTAATATCGGTAGGATTATGGATTCGATAAAATGGCACTTTTCTTTCGGGAAGTTTAATCGTTGGCGATTTTTTATATTTTTGTGTTAATGGCGCATCCATTTTTTCAATTTTGATTGGGAGAAGTGCTTCAATAGTATTGATGCTGGATGTTATTTTATTTTTATCTGGAATATTCAGGTAAGGATAGATAAGGCTTAATTTTTCCTGTATATGCTGACGATAACTAGCAGTAAAAATTTTTAGATAATCTTGTACTTTATCAAGCAAGTTAGGTATTTCAGAAGATAATGCATAGTATGGGGCTAACTTGAGAAGAATCTCAATCAATCGGTCGAACTGTTTGTGGCCGAGATAAATAGCCAATAATTGATTTAAATTATCAATCATTTGGCTAAGTAGAGTGACTGAAATATCTAATAATTTCTGCTGCTTTAGCAACATGATTTGTTCTAACTTTGTCAGCAATACGGTTGAAGTAAATAATTTATTTTTTTTATTATGAGTAGATAAGAGAGATTGTTTATCTAGTGTGGAGGTGCAATAACGATAGACAATGTCATGTATTATTTTTTTTGTTTCTTCTAGATTTTCGTTTGGTTGCTTGACTAGGTACTCTGTTATTTGACATAAAGCAGAAATATACATCCCTGCCTGTTCTGAAACTAATGCATGATTTGAGTGAACGAATTTATCGAGAGAGCTGTTAATTTGAACGGTGGATATATTGTTAATTAAATTTGGATATTCAGCGAATTTGCTAATCGCAATCATAAAATTATAAATATCTCTATAGAGGTTAGATTCTAATGCCAAATCAATTAATTTCTTAATATTTTCTGATTTTAGTTCACTGAGTAATATCGATTGATTTTGTTCAGCCAATTTACTGATTGCGAGTAGAGTTGTGCATCTGTGTTGGCTATCTAGTTGACAATTAGCTGCTATGGAAACAATTTTTTGAACATCAATAGGGGTTAATTCTTCTAGTAAATGTAGCTCACCTTGTTCAGCTAATTTAGTAATCATAAATAGGGCGTTATCGCAGGCTATACTCGTTACTTGTTGACAGTGGAGTAATATATAAACTATCTGTTGAATATTAGTAGCAGTTAATTTTTTTAATAAATGCGATTTACCTCGTTCAGCTAATTTAGCGATAGACCATAGCATCATGCCACAGGCTTGACCATTTATTTGTTGACATTGGAATAGGCTTTGAACTAAATCTTGAATATCAGTGGGCATTAATTTTTCTAATAAATGCGATTTACCTCGTTCAGCTAATTTAGCAACAGCCCATAGAATATGGCTTCTTGGTTTATTGATTTCTTGACATTTTGATAATGCAAAAAACAAATTCTCAACATGCGTAGCAGTTAATTCTTGTAATAAATGCGACATGTTTTTTTCAGCTAATTTTGCTATGGTCCATAGGATCCTACCTATCTGTGGTTCACTTATTTCGTGACACCTAAGGAATTGGATAATTAAATCTCGAATATTAGAAGCCGTTAATGTTTCTAATAAGTGCGGCATGTCTTTTTCAGCTAATTTAGCTATGGCCCATAGCGATACACCATAAGTTTTATCATATGATTTTTTACGATGAAGTAATCCGAAAACTAAATCTCGAATATTAGAAGCCGTTAACGTTTCCAATAAGTGCGACATGTCATTTTCAGCAATTTTAGCTATGGCCCATAGAGCATTATCTCCATCTTCATATTTTTTTCGATAATCAAGTAAGTTAAGCGTTAATTCTTCAATCTGAGCAGCAGTTAATTTTTTTAATAGGTGTGACATGCCTTTTTCAGCTAATTTAGCAATTGCCCATAATGTGTTATCGAAATCTTGATAAATTTTTTTTCGGCAATCCAGTACTCCGAAAACTAAATCTCGAATATGAGAAGCTGTTAACGTTTCTAATAAGTGTGACAAGCCTTGTTTAGCTAATTTTGCAATGGCCCATAAAGTATTGCTATACGCTTGACCAGTTGGTTCTTGATATGTGAGCAATTTGTCAATTAAATTTTTAATATGTGCGGCAGTTAATTGTTCTAATAAATGCAACATGCCATGTTCAGCTAAGGTAGCAATAGACCATATGTAGTTAGCAAAATAAAAGCCAAACCTACTACTAGATTTAATTTGAACCAATCCTAAAATATTTTCAGCAGTCAACTCCTTTAAAAAATTGCGTGTATGATCATGTTTGGCAAGTTGGCCAAACGACCACATTACACTATTGATGCGCATATCATTTGTTTTTGGTAGTAATAATAATTGTTTGATTAGTCGGGAGATTAAATGGGAAGAAAATGCTTTTGCTTGAATATAATAATTTTTTTTTGTCATTAAACAAGTTAATTGATAAGTAATAGCGATCAGTCTGCGACTATATTCAGAGTTATTGTTTATAGCCAAGGGATCGGTTTCTATTGTTGTTAAGTAATAATCAATTAACTTGTTTAAAGTAAAGGAGAAGCTGCTTTTATCATATAATGAATATAATTTTTTAATTGACTCAAAGTCATTTTTATTTAAATTGACCAGTAAGCATTGCAAGGTACGGCCAAAAGATGAGGGTTGTGGTAGATAATGATAGCTATTTTCGATATACGTTTCGATATTATCGTTGTTTAGTTGAGTGGAATGTGAATCCCAATAAGCCAATGTAAATTCTACAATATCACGATATTGGATGTTAATGATGGCGCTTTCGTTGGCGTGCTTTATCGTACCTGTTCCAAGGTTTTTATCTGGGGATGTGTCAAGAGCAATTAAATCATCTTTTGTCTCGGATAAAGTGCGCTTATTATCGGTTAGCTGATTTGGCTCTTCTGAGGTATCAGGAAAATGTTGAGTGTTTTTTATTTTTTTTGCGGGCTTTTCATTCAAATTAAGTTGAGGGAGTGTTGAGACAGGTATGTCTGTTACCTCGCTCACTTTTTCTACGTCTTCTATGAAAACATTCTCTTGCTCATGTTTCCTTTTATTTGAGTGTATTAATTGATACGCACCATCAATGAATATACTATTTTCTTGCTGAATGACATAGCATTCAAGGTGACGAGGAAGGAAGATTCGACTCCCTCTTAGGCATTGAAAATTAATAAACAGAAGGTTTTTTTTAGTTGGATCGACCACATCATTTTGCTTGAAATTCTTAAAATCATACTTCATCTTTGGTTTGGGTTGTTTCAGTTCTATAAAATACGCTTTTCCACAGATGTCCTTGGTCGAATGATGACGAACTTCGCCACCGTACATGCGATAAAAAGGATCTGAGTCGTGGCAATATTGAATGTGGATGAAGGAGTCGTTCCAGGAAAATGCTTGACGATCATCGAAGTACTTTTTTATATCAATCATGGCAATTAATTTTTTTAAGTTTTATTGAGTTGATGAACCTGAGTGTTTTTTATCGGTCTTGAAGTAACCGAATATTATGCAATAATAAACTAGCAATTATGAAATTGCATTAAAATTATAATATTACCATAGAAATTGCTTATTTATTTATCGACATATTTTTTGGTACGAGTGCGTGCAAATGCTTTTTGGATATATTCTTGCTTTTGTTTAAATGTTTTAGCAGAAAGTTTTGGGGTGGCATGGCTCTGTTCTTTCATTAAGCGCTGTTTTCGAGCACCTATACGTTTGAGTGCTAACTGCTTTTTTTCTTCTCTTGTTAGCTCAGTTGGATGGACGACGAGATCAATGCAATCCACGGGACAGGGTGGAATACATAATTGACAGCCTATACATTCGGAAGTAATGACTGTATGCATGTATGTGTTGCTACCGAGTATGGCGTCAACTGGACAAGCTTGAATGCATTTCGTGCAACCAATGCATTCAGCTTCTTGAATGACAGCGACTATATTATCTCTAGACATGTTTTATTCCTGAAAGGTGTGTATTTTTTTATTTTACTTTCATTCCAGCAGCAGCACCTGGGTCAGGACTAATCAGCCACAACTCTTTACCGCCGGGACCCGCTGCTAATACCATACCCTCCGATACACCAAATCGCATTTTACGTGGGGCAAGATTGGCCACTACGATGACATGACGTCCCACTAATTCATCTGGTGGGTAGGCAGATTTAATACCCGCAAAAATTTGTCGGGTTTCATCGCCTAAATCAACTTTTAACCGTAATAATTTATCGGCATCTGCGACTGCTTCAGCTTCGATAATTTTGGCAATACGTAAATCTATTTTGCTAAAATCTTCAATTGAAATGGGTGGGTTCACATCAACTACTTTGCTATTCGGGGTTGATGCATTTGCAGATAATTCACCTTCTTGCTTAATAGTCATTTTCATTACCTCAATTTGTTTGGGGTCAATACGTTGTATGAGTGCTTGAAATTCATCAATAGTATGATCAGTGAGTGGCTTATCTTTATCATTCCATTGCAATGGCGTCACTTTCAAAAAATTTTCAACTTGTTTTGCTGTTTGTGGTAATACCGGTTTTAAATAGATCATTAAAACACGAAATAAATTAATTCCGACGGAACAAATGTCTTGAACATATTGTTGCTGGCTAGAATCTTTCATGTGGATCCATGGTTTTTTCTCATCAATATATCGATTTGCTTTATCTGCTAAAGACATAATTTGGCGAATGGCTTGACTATATTCCATCTTATTCCATTTATTGGCAATCTCATTACCAGCAATTGCAAACTCTTGATACAGTGTAGGTTCAATGCATTGTTTGGATAATTGATTTTTAAAATTTTTATTAATGAAGCTGGCGCATCGACTGGCAATATTAATAAATTTTCCAACCAAATCAGCATTGACTCGTTGCAAAAAATCATCAAAATTAATGTCTAAATCTTCAATGCGATTACTTATTTTAGCGGCAAAATAATAACGTAAATATTCAGGATGTAAATATTCAAGATACGTTCGCGCTCGAATAAACGTGCCGCGCGATTTCGACATTTTTTGCCCTTCTATAGTCAAAAATCCGTTAGCATATATTGCAGTAGGTGTGCGATAGCTTGCTCCATGAAGAATGGCTGGCCAAAAAAGGGCATGAAAATAAATAATGTCTTTGCCAATAAAATGATAAAGCTCAGCCGTGCTATTGGGATTCCAGTAGTCATCAAAATTAATTTTTTTACGAGCACATAAGTTTTTGAAACTCGCCATGTAACCAATGGGAGCATCTAACCAAACATAAAAATATTTATTTTTTTCCTCGGGAATGACAAAGCCAAAATAGGGCGCATCACGCGAGATATCCCATTCTTGTAGTCCAGTAGTAAACCATTCATCTAATTTATTGGCGACTTGTTCTTGTAAATGACCATGATGTGTCCATTTTTTTAAAAAATCTTCGTAATTTTGTAATTTAAAAAAATAATGTTCCGATTCTTTTTCGATGGGTTTGCTACCGGATAAAACTGAATAATAATTTTTTAATTCGGTTGGTGCATACGTTCCACCGCATACTTCACAATTATCACCATATTGATCTTTGGCGCTGCAATGTGGACATTCACCTTTAATATAGCGATCAGGCAGAAATATTTTTTTTTCAGGGTCATAGAGTTGTTTAATGGTACGTTTACTAATGTTTCCTTTAGCGAGATGTCGTTTGAAGATGGTTTCTACGAATTCTCGGTTTTCATCTGAATGGGTCGTATAGTAATTATCAAAACCAATCATGAAATCATTGAAATCGCGTTCTTGCTCCAATTGAACTTGTTGAATGAGCGTTTCTGGCGTGATACCCATTTTTTCAGCTTGAATCATAATGGGTGTTCCATGACTATCGCTACCGCAGACATACAGACAATCATGCCCTAACATTTTTTGGAATCTCACCCAAATATCTGCTTGAATGTAGCCGACCATATGACCTAAATGCAGCGGGCCATTTGCATAAGGTAAGGCGCTAGTGATTAATATTTTTCGTTTGGTTGTCATGAGATAAAGAACCTATGAGCTTTTTATAAAAAGTGTTACAGTATAGCAAATTTTTCATGCCTTAGAGAGTATAACGTGCAGAAAGAGATCGAAGCAAAACTTTCCCAATATTGCGATCCTTATTTGGAAGTGGATTTGTTTACGGCAAAAGCAATTAAGCAAATTGATGTACGGCCTGATAAAGTTACTATTGATATTGTATTAGGATATCCTATTGAATCGGTGAAGGAGAGTATGAAAGCCGATTTGATTTCCCTGTTAAGATCATCTACCACTCAAGCGATTGACATTAAGCTTTCCTGTCAAATTAATTCTCACACGGGTAATCAGGGCATTCCAGGACTGGCTAATGTGAAAAATATCATTGCTGTCGGTTCAGGTAAGGGTGGTGTAGGCAAGTCAGTGACAGCAGTCAATTTGGCGCTCGCTCTTGCAAAAGAAGGTGCGCAAGTTGGTTTGTTAGATGCTGATATTTATGGTCCGAGCCAGCCTGCAATGTTGGGAGTGGGAGCGGAAAGGCCTGTATTTCATGAGAAATCCTTGTTACCTATCAAGCGGCATGGTATTCAATCCATGTCTATGGGCTATCTCATCGATCAAGAAACGCCAATGGTATGGCGTGGTCCAATGATTGGTAAGGCATTGCAACAATTGTTACAAGATACGCGCTGGGAATCATTGGATTATTTAATTGTTGATTTGCCTCCAGGTACAGGTGACATTCAATTAACCTTGTGCCAAAAAATGCCAGTCAGTGGTGCAGTGATTGTTACGACTCCTCAGGATCTGGCTTTGCTTGATGTTCGGCGAGCATGTGAAATGTTTAACAAGCTGAATGTGCCTATCCTCGGTGTTATCGAAAATATGAGTAGTTATCAATGTTCGCAATGTGGTTTTGCTGAAGCGATTTTTGGAACAGGTGGTGGCGCTAAATTATCGCAAGAATATTCATTGCCATTACTAGGTTCGATTCCATTAGCTATTTCGATACGCGAGACGACTGATCAAGGTCAACCAGTAGTAGTCGCTCATGCAGATAGCCCATATGCAACATTATTTTATCAAATAGCACGTAAATTGGCGGCCAAACTTTCCTTGCAAGCTAAGAACTATTCAGCAAAATTTCCTAAGATTGTCGTTAAAAATTAGCGGAGTGAGATATGAGTATTAAATCTGATAAGTGGATTCGGAAAATGGCGCAAGAATATCAGATGATTACGCCATTTGCGGCTAATCAAGTACGCCACAATGGCGTAGATAACATTATCTCGCATGGTACGTCTAGTTATGGTTATGATGTATGTTGTGCGGATGAATTTAAAATTTTCACTAATATTAATTCCGCTATTGTTGATCCTAAAAATTTTGCTCCACAAAGTTTTGTCGATGTGAAATCGAATATTTGTATTATTCCACCCAATTCATTTGCTTTAGCTCGTAGTGTGGAATATTTTCGTATTCCGCGTAGCGTGTTAGTGATTTGTTTAGGTAAATCCACTTATGCACGTTGCGGTATTATAGTGAATGTGACGCCGTTGGAACCCGAATGGGAAGGGCATATTACGTTGGAGTTTTCAAATACGACACCATTACCGGCAAAGATTTATGCTCACGAAGGTGTTGCTCAACTTCTTTTTCTTGAGTCAGATGAAGAATGTGAAACGTCATATAAAGATCGCGGTGGGAAGTATCAAGGACAAAAAGGTGTGACTTTGCCTATCACTTAATCGACGCTTCTTATTCTGTTTCGTCTTCCATTTCTTCTTGTGACATAGGCTCAATAGCGATATGCCGGTTAGCATTCACTTTGTCGCGTAATTCTTTACCAGGTTTGAAATGGACAGCATATTTAGGATTGGTAACTAATTTTTCACCTGTTTTGGGATTATGAGCACGTCGTGGAGGGCGAAAATGCAAATTAAAGCTTCCAAATCCGCGAATTTCGATACGTCCACCATGGCTTAGCGTATCGCTCATATGTTCAATAATGTGATTCACAGCTAAAGCAATATCTTTTTCAGGAAGATGTGGAAAATGTTTGCTGAGTTCGCTGATAAGTTGTGATTTGATTAGCATATCCGTTTAGCGTTGCCGCCTCCGTTTACTAGTTCATTATTGAATATAACTCAATAAGTTAGCAAGTCAAGCTTAGAACTGCATCTTGATGCAAATTTAAATTTAATATTTTATCTTTTGTTGAAAATGCTACTATCTTGACCATGCTTTTCCCTTTGATCTTCAACAAAAATACTCGTTTAGAGTAAGAATAGTCAAGTCTTATATAGAATCTTTTTTGTTACTGATCAATATATTAGCAACTGTTTTTCCAATGATGTATGGATGAATGCGAGGATAATAAATGATAAATCGTTTATATTCTACTAAACTCATCAGGACAAAAACACGTTTGGTGCTGTGCCAACGTTGCCAAAAATCTACATTTTCAATCATCCAACTTTTAGTATTTTGGTATTGCATGCCAAAACTGAGCTCATTTCGCCAATTCAGAATGCTCACTTGCCGCTCCAAGTAAAAAGGTAAATCTTGAAAATATTGATTGTAAGTAATGACCTCATCTTTTGTTTTCAATAATGGCTTTAATGTATCAGCAAGCGATTGAATGCTTCGAGTATCGATGAAGGGGATGGCGGCAAGAGTAACTAATAAAAAAATCGACATAGTCATAATGGTGATGCTAAATGATAATAAATATCGTAAACGTAATGCGAAGCGAGTAGCTAGACAGCTACCAATAATGAGTGTTATTCCAGCAAAGGAAAGATAAATATTAGCTAATCGTGCATTAGGTAAGATCGCAGTATGGGAATACCAGTAAAACAAACCTGTAATAATGATGGAAAAAAAGATGAGAACAATATATCCAATATTAATTCCTATCCGCTGTTGAGAATAATGTAGAAGATAACGAGCAGTGAGAATGGCGAGTGGTGGAAATAGAGGCAAAATATAGGGAATTAATTTTGATTTCGAAAAAGAAAAGAAAAGAAAAATACAAATCACCCACAATATAAAAAATATTTCTGTTGGATTAAGAATACGCATTCGCCAGGAAGAAATGTATGAGAGGATAGTTTGGGGAAGAAAAACTATCCAAGGAAAGAACCCAATAATGAGAATCGGAATAAAATACCAAACAGGTTGATAATGCCCAACGCTCAGCGTGGTATAACGTAAGAAATGTTGCTCAATAAAATAAAAATTAAAAAATTCAGGATTATGCCATTGAACAAGAAAGTGCCACGGTGCGGTAATCAGCAAAAAAACTAAAATACAGGACGGAAGATAGGGGGTTGACTGCCATAAACGTTTAACAACTTGCCATTTGTAAATAACAATTAGCCACAAACCAATAATCAGTGTAGGAAAAACAATACCAATTAAACCTTTGGTTAATACCGCCAAACCAGCGCTAGCGGCAGACAAAGTGAGATAGCCTTGACGTTTTGCAATGGGTGATTCTAAATAAGCTAATAAAAAAGCATCAAGACTGGCGGCTATCAATACGCTAACAGTCAAATCAAGACTGATCATATGCGCCATAACAAAATATAGACTGCTGGTTCCCAGGATAAATGCAGCGAGCAAACCTGTTGCGCGATTGTAACATCGTCTGGCTATCCAATAAGTCAGCAGACAACCGACCAAGGCGAATAGGGCATTCACACTTCGAATTGACCAAATACTTAGCCCATTCAAATGGACGGCTAAGGAGCCTAACCAATAAAATAAATTAGGTTTTTCAAAATATTTAATTCCATTTAGATAGGGCGTAATATAGTTTCCTGATACTACCATTTCTCGAATAATTTCCGCGTATCTGCCTTCATCAGGAACAAACAAGGGACGCACACCGAGAAGAGCAAAAAACAAACAGAAGAAAATTAGGCTGATAAAAATAAGATCAATTACCTTGGAAGATAATGATTGAAAATTAGTTTGATTTTCAAAAACTTTCATTAGGTCTGGTCATTGTGAGTAGCGGTGGACTAATATTACAATCTTGAATTGTAAACGTTCATCTCTTCACTCACAACGTAATCGTTTTTATGTATACAGTCAGTGTTCAAGTAGCGATGCCACGAGTATAGTTCAAAAATCCAGTTTATGATCAAATTTTCTATGTATAATAGTTTTATTCGGTGTGCCGATCTCGTTAGGATATTAAATCATGAAAAAATCGTTATTAATTATCATTCTCATGATAGTTTTGCCAATTCGTTTAGCCCAAGCAGTGAAAGTTTCTAGCCTCTATCAAGCAGAGATTTCAGTTGCTTCTCAGTCAACAGAGGAACGTGAACAAGCCATTAAAGATGGCTTTCTTCAGGTTTTAATGAAAGTAAGCGGTGATCCGCAAATTGAAAAAAATTCGCTCATTCACACAAATTTAAAAAGAGCAGAATATTATGTACAAGAATTCAGCTATCTGACTCCCTCCACTTCAGCATCACAATATTTACTCCAAGTTCATTTTAACGTTAATGATGTTAATCGTTTATTAAAACGTGCGGGAATTTCTTCTTGGGGACAAAATAGACCCTTGATATTGGTCTGGTTGGTATACACGGATAAACATGATAATCGGGAGATTATTGGTAATGAAGAATCCACCTCGAATATATTGAGTTATATGAAACAACAAGCTAAAAATTCTGGTATACCTTTAATTTTCCCGATGATGGATGTTGAAGATATCGATCATATTTCAGCTGAGAATGTTATAGACAAATCTTTACCGCTTCTCAAAGAAGTCAGCAAGCGTTATGCGCCAGATGCCTTATTAATTGGACATCTTCAACAGCACGATAGTGATTTTGAAAGTGAATGGCAGTTTATTTTAAATGGTGAACAATGGCATTGGGCTCTCTCTGGCGTCACTGCTAAAACTGTCGTTGCGGATGTTGTTGCTCAAATTGGACAAACCTTATCTAAGCGATACATTGTAAAAGCAGTGGATAATCCGTCGATGTGGCTTAAACTGGAAGTAACTAATATTACACAACGAGATGATTTAGTTCAATTGATGCAATATCTCAAACAACTCTCGCCAGTGCAGCAAGTACAACTTTTGCAAGTCTCGGGCAGCAGTGTTAAATTATCTGTTTTAATTCGAGGTTCATTAACTTCTTTCCAGCAACACGCCAGTATTGGTCAACGTCTTATCCAAGTACCAGCCGAAGATGAAAATCAGTTGGTTTACGAATGGGCACATTAGTATGCAGAAATTATCTGCCCAATTAACCTTAGGTTTAAGTTTAAAAGACGAAACTACATTCGATAATTTTTATCTAGGCAAAAACGCAGAAATCATTACGGAATTAAAAAAGCTTGCGAATAAACAAGGTGAAAGAATTATTTTTTTATGTGGTAGTCGAGGACAAGGGTGTAGTCATTTACTGCAAGCCTGTTGTCATTATGCGTATCAACAACGACATAGTTCGGTTTATTTGCCGCTTGCTAATCTATTAACACTCTCTCCAGAAATACTGGATGGCCTAGAAACCCGCGAGCTCATTTGTTTAGATGACCTAGAGGTGATTGCTCAACACAGGGAATGGGAAGAAGCTGTATTTCATTTATTTAACCGAACATATGATTCGGGCGGAAGTATTGTTTTTGCTGCTCATACTTTACCCAAATCCATTCAACTTCATTTAGCTGATTTAGAATCACGTTTAACATGGGGAATTATTTATCAGTTACAATCGTTGACGGATGTTGAGAAATTGGCTGCATTAATTATGCGTGCTAATCGTCGTGGTATGGGGTTAAGTGATGAAGTAGGAAAATACATTTTGACGCATTGTCCGCGACAAATGAATACTTTATTTGCTGCACTAGAGGCATTAGATAAAGCTTCATTAGCAGCACAGCGACGTTTAACCATACCATTTATAAAAGAGGTATTACAAATTTAAATATATTCTCCGTGGCTTACCCCGGGAACCTTATGCAATTAAAAAATACGGAAATATCAAACAGTATCAGCTAGATGATAGAGGAGTTTACATGGCAACGATTAAAGAAATTCGAGCGCGTGAAATATTAGATTCTCGTGGTAATCCAACAGTTGAAGCAGAAATTTTACTGTCTACAGGTGAATTAGGACGTGCAGCAGTTCCATCAGGTGCATCAACTGGTTCTCGCGAAGCTTTAGAATTACGTGATCGTTCAGCTAAACGTTACCTTGGTAAGGGTGTACAACAAGCAGTTCGTTATATTAATAATGAATTAGCGCAAGGTTTAAAAGGTTTTGATGTTACCCATCAGCAAGAATTAGATGATACCCTACGCGCATTAGATGGAACGCAGAATAAAGAAAAGTTTGGTGCAAATACATTGCTTGCTGTATCGTTAGCTGCTGCTAAAGCTGCTGCTCAATATCGCAAACAACCTTTGTATGAATATCTTGGTGGACAATCGCATTATTTACTACCGATTCCGATGATGAATATTATTAATGGTGGAGTACATGCTGATAATAATTTAGATTTTCAGGAATTTATGATTTTACCTATTGGTGCGCCCTCGTTTTCAGAAGCATTACGTGCAGGTACAGAAATTTTCCATCATTTGAAACGATTATTGAAAGATAAAAAATATAATACTAATGTGGGCGATGAAGGTGGTTTTGCACCGGATTTACCAAATCAACAAGCTGCCATTGAACTGATATTATCAGCAATCATCCAAGCAGGTTATCAACCGAAAAAAGATATTTGTTTGGGATTGGACATAGCAAGTAACGAATTTTACCGCGAAGGTTGTTATCATTTGTTAGGTGAAAAACGTATATTAACGGCGGATGAAATGGTCGACTATCTCGAAAATTTTGTCACGCAATATCCTATTATTAGTATAGAAGATGGTATGGCTGAAGATGATTGGGATGGTTGGAAAAAGCTTACGCAACGACTGGGTGATAAGATTCAACTGGTGGGTGACGATTTGTTTGTTACGAATACAGAACTTTTGCAGAAAGGAATAACAGAGCATGTTGCTAATGCTATTTTGATCAAGCTGAATCAAATTGGCACATTAACTGAGACTTTAGCTGCGATTCATCTTGCCAAACAAGCATATTATAATACGATCATTTCCCACCGCTCAGGAGAAACAGAAGATACAACTATCGCTGATCTTGCTGTTGCTACCAATGCCGGTCAAATCAAAACAGGATCTTTATGTCGTAGCGATAGAGTGGCAAAATACAATCAATTATTACGCATTGAAGAACAGTTAGGGGCAAGGGGAAGTTATGCTAAATTTTCTCTTTCATCGTTAGAAAAAATTGCTAGACCGCAGGAGCGGGTAGGTTGAAAATTATAACTAATGCGCGATTATTTTCATTCATAGCATTACTAGGAATAGTTTTAATTTTTTTTCAATATCATTTATGGTTTGAATCGGGTGGAATGCGGGATATGTTACAAACTAAAAAAATGTTAAACCAACAGATGGCTATCAATGAGAAGTTAAAAAAGCGTAATGAAGAATTATTATCACAAATTCAACGAATGCAAAATGGAAAGGATGCGGCAGAATCGCGTGCGCGAAATGAACTAGGTATGATTAAAAGTGGCGAGACATTTTATCAGATAGTACCGAATGAAAAAATAAAGGGTTGACATGAAAATTTTAATTTGTAATGACGATGGTGTACATGCACCGGGGCTGACACATCTTGCTAATATGTTAAGCAAGTTCGCTGATGTTACTGTCGTGGCACCCGATCGTAATCGGAGCGGTGTCAGTAATTCATTAAGTTTGGAGCATCCATTGAGAATTGTTACTGCTTCCAATGGATTCTATAGTGTGAATGGCACACCAACGGATTGTGTTCATTTAGCGGTAACGGGATTATTGAAAGAAACGCCTGATATGGTAGTTTCCGGTATTAATGAGGGTTCTAATCTGAGCGATGATGTTCTGTATTCAGGAACAGTTGCAGCGGCTACAGAAGGACGTTTTCTTGGATTGCCATCTATTGCTATTTCTTTAGCGGGCCCACGCTGTAATCATTATGATACGGCTGCGCAAATTGCAAAAATTCTGGTGGAGCGCTTGCGCGAAACACCATTAACGTTTGATACCATATTAAATGTTAATGTTCCAGATATGCCTTTTTCTGAATTGCGTGGCATACAAGTGACAAGATTGGGTACACGCCATAAAGCAGAGCCTACTATTAAAGCAATCGATCCTCGTGGCCGAAAAATTTACTGGATTGGTCAACCTGGTCCAGAACAAGATGCAGGGCCAGGGACTGATTTTTATGCAGTCAATTCAGGTTATGTTTCAGTTACCCCCTTACAGCTTGATTTGACTCATTATAAAGTGTTAGATGAGTTATCCGGTTGGGTGCAATCATTACAGGTAGGGTAAATTTTGATATAATGTAAGTTAGGCATCGTATGGTAAAGCACCATAAACATGTTAAACGCAGTAAACGCAAAACTCATCATGAGGAAATGCTAACTGTGAAATACAAAGACGAATCGCCAGATGTCGATGTAGCTGATGAAAGGGATGATATTTCAAAACCTAAAAAAAATCCTGCTGCTAAAAACTCTGATACGAAAATTAAAGAATCAAAAATTAAAGTATCAACTGCCGCATTTGATTCTACTCAAATGTATCTTAAAGAAATTGGGTTTTCACCACTTTTATCTGCAGAAGAGGAAGTGCATTATGGAAGGCTTACATTAAAAGGTGATGAAAAAGCCAGACGAAAAATGATTGAGAGTAATTTACGTTTGGTGGTGAAAATCGCTCGTAAATATTATAATCGTGGTTTGGATTTTTCGGATCTCATTGAGGAAGGTAATTTAGGTTTATTACGCGCAGTTGAAAAATTTGATCCAGAACGAGGGTTTCGTTTTTCAACTTATGCAACCTGGTGGATTCGACAAACCATCGAACGCGCTATTATGAATCAAACGCGAACCATTCGTTTGCCTATTCATGTTTTAAGAGAGCTTAATTTATATTTAACTACTGCACGTGAATTAATGAAGAAACAATCACGCGAACCTACCTATGGTGATATTGCACACGCTCTAGATCGATCCATTGATGATGTTAAAAATATGATGGAGCTAAATGAGCACATCATTTCCTTAGATGCGCAAGTAGCAGGTGAAAATGCTTCACAGAAACCACTGATTGAAGCCATTGCAGATAAAAATGCCCTTGATCCTGCAGACATACTTGCCAATCAATACGCACATGATAGTTTAACGGAATGCTTGCTTGAATTACATGAGAAGCAACGAGAAGTACTCTGCCGTCGTTTTGGTTTGGGTGGTTATGACCGACAAACTTTAGAAGAAGTAGGCAAAGCAGTAGGATTGACGCGTGAACGAGTGCGGCAAATTCAAATGAATGCCTTAAAAGCGCTGCGTGAAATTTTAGAAAAACGCGGATTGGAAAGTGGTAGTTTATAAAGATTTTCATCAATTCCTCCCAGTCTCCATTTTTCAAAGAAAATGACGCATAATCGATCAAAATCGTCAATTTTAGCTTTATTTAGTATATTTTATGTGCTATAAAGTGCTTTGTGGGTAAGTGTGATGAGGAGAAATAATAATATGTTTCAAAGACCAGCAACTACCAATCACTTAGACCGTAATAGCTTAGTGATTCAACTCAACAAAGAACTGAGCACAGCGGATACCGAGCAGAATAATAAAGGCAATTGGGTGATTGAAATTATCAAGCAATATTTAGATGCTGGGAAAAAAGATGTTTTAAAATCTGCATTCACTGTTTTAAGAGTGTCACCAAGACAAGATAATATTTTCGCCTATGCCTGTCGAACTAATTCTAAAGTACTGAGAGATCTTTTAATTGATGAACAATTACTTTCTTCCACGGCTTATCATCACAAAAATACATTTGGGCAAACACCTTGCCATCTTGCCGTATTAGCGGGCAACCATGAGCTTGTTAAATGGTTCCTTGATCACCATCAAGCAGATGTTAATAACTTTGATAAAAGTGGCGAGGGAAATTTTGGCCAAGGAAGCGCAAATATGCTGGCAGATGCATGTGATCGTTGTGATATTACGATGGTCAGGCTACTGCTTCAATACGGTGCGATCATTAATCCACGCGTGATAGAAATGGCATCATCACAAAAAATAAGATCTTTGCATAGCAATCAAACTGAAATTGTTAAGCTATTAATCGAACGTGAACCGAATATGCTGAATCCGAAAGTGAATTATCAATTCAATGCGCCATGGAGCTTACTAAAGGCTGCACAAAAAGCGGAATATTTTAATTTAGAACTTGCTCAAAATGAAGAAGTGATTAATTTATTAGAGATATTTATTAATTTTTTTGCTACGGGTCCTTGGGCGGCGATAAAAAAAGCACTTGTCTCACAGCAATCAATGGAAGTATGTGACCTCTTGATGAAATTAGTCGCTACTCAACAATCTGATATCAATCTTGATTTAAATGCGAAAGATATGCTGGAGAACTCTTTGTTGTATTATGCTGTGCGTTCAAATAATTTATATTTTGTTAATTTTTTAATTGATAGCGATGTTGAATTAGATAACATTAATGAACAGGAACAAAGTGCATTAGAAGTAGCAAGTATGAATGGACATACTCATTTAGCCACTTTATTTTTCTATAAAGGTACAGATGCAAGAACCACTGCATTAGCGATAAGATTGGCCATTGCTGGTGGACATCAAGACACAGCAACAGCAATAGGGCAAGCAATGCATATGCAAGGTATTCGTAGTCTTACCGATGACGATGTGACGAACGTTTCGGATCAAAATTCTTATTCCTCTAGACGACGAAGCTTTTAAATAATAAAAAGCTTAGATCAAAGTACAATTTCTTTTTGGTAGCGAAGTATTGGATTCTTGGTGTTGCTTGTTATTCGCTGCAAACAACCGTGCTTGACTAGTACTTATTTGCTTATCTTGAGTAAGTGGTGCGGGATTATCAGTACCGAACTTCTCCAGCGTCTTTTCGTGTAATATTCCATTCGCTAATTCATTTAATTGATTTATATTATCCGGGTGAGTAAGTTTTTCAAGGTTTTGCTGATTGGCGAGAGCTGGATCAACTTTATATAATAAAGATAAAGCATCTGCGATCAGCTTTGCATCCTGAGCATGGTCGGCAAGAAGCGTCATGCATTGCTCATTGATTAATTGAATATTGATTCGGCGCAGTATGTTGATAGCATAGATGATCCACCAGGCATCTTGAGCATGATTCGCTATGAGTTTAAAAAGTGGCTCATTCACCAGCGCAGGATTGATTTGACGTAGAACACTAAAAATATGACTAATATCCCCTGCAAATTCAGCATGATGTGCAATGAGCTGACGATTTTGATCATTGACGAGTGCCGGATCAGCTTGATGTAACGTGGCTAATGCGTGGGCGATAAGCCTTACATACGTAGTGTTGCGTGCAATAAACTGACGATTTTGATTATTGACGAGTGCCGGATCAACTAGATGTAGTATGATTAAAGCATCAGCGATGTCATTAGCATAAGTAGCACGATTCACAATGAGCTTAAAATTTTGATCATTCACGAGTGTAGGATTGGTTTGATGTAACTTTTCTATAGCATGGCAGATATCGTCAGCTTTAGTAGCATAAGTTGCAATGAGCTGACAATTGACATCACTCACCAGGGTAGAGTTAATTTGATGTAATTTTGCTATCGCATTGCTTATCGTTGATGCATGCGGGGCAAAGTTTTCAATGAGCTGACGATTTTGATCATTGACGAGTGCTGGATTGGCTTGATGTAGCGTGACTAAAGCATGTGCAATATTTTTTGCATGTGGAGCATGGTTCACAATGAGTTTAAAGTGCTGCTCATCCACTAATTTAGGATTAGCTTGGTATAATTCATATAAAGCATTACCTATCTCCCATCCATACGGAGCATAGTTCACAATCAGCTGACCATTTTCCTTGCTCACCAGTTCAGCATTGGTTTGATACAAATTGACTAAAGCATGGCTGATAGGGATAGCATACTGAGCATTCGTCATAATGAAGTTAAGATTTTGTTCATTAGTGAGTGCTGAATTTGCTCGATATAATTTTTCTAAAGCACGATTTATATTTTCAGCATAAGGATTGTTAGTTGTAATGAGTTGACATTTTATTTCATTTGCTAGAGCAGGATTGTTTTGTTGTAGGGCTAAAACATAACTGATACCAACAGCATAGCGAGTATGATTCATTATGAGTTGATAATTTTCCTCATTGAGGAGCGCAGGATCAGTTTGATGTAGCTTGGTTAAAGCTAGAGCGATAAGATCTGCATACTGAGCATCGTGCACAATGAGCTGACGATTTCGCTCATTGATGAGTGCAGGATTAGCTTGATACAGAATGATTATAGCATCCGCGATCTGCTTTGCATACAGAACATGATTCGTGATTAGCTGAATGTTTTGCTCATTGATCAATGCGGGGTTGGTTTGATGTAAGGTGGTAATGAACGTAATTATCTCTCCACGATTTGCAACTTGTTTGATCATGAGCTCGAGGATTTTGTCATCTATTAAAATAGGATCAACTTGATATAATTTCTCAATACAACGATAAAGAGATGCATCATTCAATATCGAATGATGTAGTAATTCATTAGATACTATTTTTTTTATTTTGTCTTTTCTTGCTTCACGTACCGCTTGCTCCTTCTTTTTTCTTTTATCCTCATTATGCATATATTCTTCTAATTTGAAAGTATGATTGACTATTTTAGTTATTAGAGAAAAAACAAATTGATTCGAGTCTTTTGTTTTGAGCAGGCGCTGAATAGGTTCACAATATTCAAGATAGTTTAGTTCATTTAAGAATTTTTCTATTACTATACTGTTATCATTATTAGCAATCAAGATTTCAATTAATTTTTGTAGATATTGTTTTTTGTTTTCTTTATCGGCTAGTATAAAATTAATTTCTCCTTCCAGTAAATCAATTACCTGCAAGCCTTGTTTAGGCAGCGGTTCATTTGTTAAGGTAGGAATAGTTGAAAGCGATTGTTGGAGAATGCTTTTAAACGTTGTTTCTCTATAGTCTGCATAGAGACTAGCTAATTTTACTATCGTATGATTAATATTAAATGAGCTATTGCAATAGCTATTGGCCATTTCGCGCAATGGACGCATCGATTGGTAATGATCTTTCAATTCTTCTGTTATGAAAGTATTTAAATGATTTAATGCTGGTATCGTTACTATTTCTTTAAGAAGAATAGCTTTATAATGATGATGTCTATCATTCTCATGTTCTTGGTATCGATAAGCGCGATAATCTTCTACCACTAATTTTTCAACATCTAATTTTTCTAGTGACGGATGATGGAGTGACATTTTACTAGCTTGTAATAAATGCGCGATCACATAGACACTGCATGACCAAGTATCTTCTTGAGGAAAATAGGGTGATGACATGACTTGTACCTCGCAGTCTCCCCCTGTTTGTTTTAGATGAAGCAGAGATAACACTGCCTCGCTATTTTTTTGTTGAATGACTTCGTATTCAGGTAATGAATTATAAATTTGGATAATGTGTGTCGTCTGACCCAGGACGATCCAAACACCCAAGGCATGATGAGAGTGTTGCGTCGTGGTGGCATGGGAAAATCCAATGTATTGGTAACCCGCTTTTTTTAACTCATCTAGTGATAATGCCTCTAATTCATCTATCGTAGGAATATATACACGTGGATTATCTCTAAATAAATATTTTAACGCTAATTGAGTTTGATGTTGATCAAAACCACCCACATGATTTTTACATATTTTGCTAAGGTCTATCGCTTCTTGTACAGCATGAATAGAAGATAATAATGCACTTTGCTGCCGCATGTGTTGAGTAAACAAATTTTTTCTTTTTTCTGCAGTTGTCAATAAGGCAGTAAATTGATGACGAATCGTATCGAGTGGTGCTGAGTATGTTAGCGTGTAGGTTTGTGGGTTATAACAAACTTTCATTTCATTTGTATCGGCAAGCAATATCTTGCATGTTGAAATATCTACTTGTAATGGATATTTTTCTGCGCTATATAGAAAGAAATTGTTATGAAGAGCATCGTGTTTATTTTTGAATTGGATATGAAGTGAACCTTCTTTCACTTGGATAGAATAAGAGTGATCAAATAGTCTAGGCGAAATCAAGTGAAGCCCTTGCATTTCAGCAGCTACTGCATCAATTTTTTCAAAATTCAATGCCGCATTTGGATGTGAATAATATTGCTGGATGAATTGTTCTAAATCATTCAAATAACAGTCTGTTTGATCTTGAGTTGGAGGAAACGATTGTGCTACTAATTGCTTAGTATGTGCATAATGTTCTTGATGAACATTTTGCACGTTGAGGGTGTCGCGTTTATCAATATCATCAAAAAATGTCTCGCTTGTTTCTGCACATTGTAATAACCATGTTAATGTATGTGCTGTGCAGCCACGCTGCATATTTGGGTTTTGCAGTTGATCCCCGGATAAAATAATATCGACTTGTGGAAAATACTGATTCAATTGATCAATGATGAGTCGTGTGGGATAATAGCGTACACCCCAACTTTGAGAATCAAATAAAAAACATCGTATCACTTCTTTTTGTTTGCGGATGAATAGTCCCATCGTATGCACATAAGGCCTGATAACGATGAGTGCTGCCTCTCCTTCTTTGCTTAAGGAAAGATGAGGCAAAATCGCTCGTAAATCTTCTGAACCTGCTAATACATAGGTAGGGATGTCAGTTTTATTTTTAATGAGATGTTTAGCTAAAATGGCTACAGATTCATGATTAAACATGATTTCATTACGAGCATATTGACTATTCGCTATCAGCCACTGCGCTACCTCTTTCAACATTATTCCATCCTCATTTTGAATTATTTTGTAACTCCCCAGATGTCATCCTGAGGAGCGCTTTTTGCGACGAAGGATCTCGATTTATTTAAAAAAACGAGATCCTTCGCACTAAAAAACAGTGCTCAGGATGACAATCACGTATTTTGTTACAAAACTAACCCTAGTTTATCCACAACCTAGGGAGTTACATTATTTTTTTATATTATATGTAAAAAATCAATTCGATACAAGAAATTTGTATAAAATTAAATCAAAAAGAGGATAAATTTTTAAGCAATCTCGAAGGTTGTTTTTAATTTTTTACTGACAGCTGTATTTTTTAATTTAACGTACATAGGTAAACCATTGCGATAGGGAGGGTAATCTTCACCTTGAATCAGTGGTTGTAAATATTCTTTGCAAGCTGCGGTAATACCAAACCCATCTGTCGTAATAAATTCTCTAGGCATTTTCTTTTCAACATTAGCCACTTTTTCTAACGGTGCTTCGCCAATGGTCCAGTGATAATGGCTACCATTTTCACGCACAATAATCGGCATCACTGCGTTTTTGCCTGCAAGTGCCATTTCTACTGCAGCTTTACCCAGAGCGTAAGCTTGTTCGACATCCGTTTTGGAGGCGATGTGTCGTGCCGAACGTTGTAAATAATCTGCTAGTGCCCAATGATACTTGTATCCTAAATTTTCTTTTATTAATTTTGCGATGACAGGCGCGACGCCACCCAGTTGTTTATGTCCAAATGCATCTACTAAACCAGATTCAGAAATGAATGCACCTTCTTGATTTTTAATACCTTCCGATACGACAATTGAGCAATGATCATATTTTGTAACACATTCTTTTACGCGTTTTAAAAAATTCTCGGTATGTAGTGGAATTTCTGGAAAAAGAATAATATGTGGCGAGTCATCTTCCTTCTCAGCGGCTAACCCGCCTGCTGCAGCGATCCAACCAGCATGTCGTCCCATTACTTCCAGAATAAATACTTTGGTTGAGGTGAGTGACATGGAGGCAACGTCCATACCCGCTTCGCGTATTGAAACGGCTACGTATTTTGCAACAGAACCAAACCCCGGGGAGTTATCGGTAAAAGGAAGATCGTTATCGATTGTTTTAGGAATGCCAATACAAGTCATTGGATAATTCAATTCTCGAGTAATTTGTGAGACTTTATAAGCAGTATCTTGAGAATCGCCACCGCCGTTATAGAAAAAATAACGAATATTATGCGCAGAAAAAACGTCGACTAGACGTTCGTACTGTTTGCGATGCTTATCAATTGCGCCTAATTTATGGCGACAAGAGCCAAATGCACCGGCTGGGGTATGTCGTAAAGCTGCAATATCAGCATCTGATTCTAGATTGGTATCAATTAAATCTTCCATTAAAGCGCCAATAATACCATTACGAGCAGCATATAACTTATTAATTTTATCACTATTTTTTCTAGCGGTTTCGATGACTGCGCAGGCAGTTGCATTAATAACGGCTGTGACGCCACCAGATTGAGCATATAAAGCATTCGATTTTTCCATATAAATGGGCTCTCCAGATAAATTTTTCTGATGGAGAACTATAAGCAAGCTGATTTTATTTTTCAATGATAAATTAGGTAGAATAAAAAATCCCCGTATTAAATGGGAGGATTTAATACGGGAACAATTGACTCATACGTCCTTTCTCGAGGAGACACTATTAAACACTTATAATTTCTTAATCTGGTTTACATTCCTGATGACAGCATATTGTTGAATGTTTTTAAAAAATAGTGAACGTTGTAAATCTTGAATTTGCTGAGCGCTAGCCAAAATAAAATTCGAACCCAGCCGATTAGCTAATTGTAACACTTCGGTACGAATTTTACCTGAAATTAACCATTGATCTTTTTGCGCTACACCTAAGCGTTTGCCAACTTCATAAAGCGAGCGTTTAGCGTCATCATAATATCGTTCTATGAGTAAGCCCATTGAAGATATATTGAAATAACAGCTGGGTAAGCGAGGAATAACATGAACTAAGGTTAGTTTAATATTGATTCTTGGTGCATGTTCAGAATTAAATGATTGTTTTATTTGTAAAAGCTCTTCATCAGTAATCGCATTTGTGACAATTAATACCTGCTTCCTTTTATCCATGACTGCTTTTCTCCTAACATTACCTAAATCATTTAAGGGGGATTCTGATAATCGCACTAATGAACGATAATAAAAATTAGGAGAATACTTTAAGAAAGTACTTGAATATCCCTATCTAATTGAGGGTTACTACCATCAGGAAATAGCTAATTTGTTTAGGTTGTATCTGTATCATTTAAATCTGCTTTATTCCTCCTCAACAACGGCTTCTTCTTGAATGCTATTAGTTAGAACGAGTTTGACAAGTTCCGGTACCGATTTGACACTCATTTTTTTCATCACGGAGGCACGGTGAGCTTCAACTGTTTTCAATGAAATTTTTAATTCAGCAGAAATCACTTTGTTTGGTTTTCCAGCCACAATGCCTTGTAAAACTTGCACTTCTCGCGGAGAAAGAATGGCAAATTTAGCTTTGGCTTGTGCTGATTCTTGACGTTTTTCACGATTAGCTCGATCAATTCGTAATGCTTTATTAATGCTCTCTAATAATACTTGATCATTAAATGGCTTCGTTAGAAAATCAATTGCTCCCGCTTTCATCACACGAACAGCCAGTGGAACATCCCCGTGGCCACTGATGAAAATAATCGGTAAGGTAGGCAACCCTTGTTCATTCAATTTCAGTTGCAATTCCGGCCCGCTCATCCCTGGCATGCGAACATCCAATAACAGACAACCATGTTGCTGTGAGTCATACTCCTCGAGAAACTCTTGCGCTCGTGTATAGGTTTTTACTTTTAATCCTATCGATTCTATAATCCACAACAATGACTCAACCATCGCTTGATCATCATCAATGATATACACTATTGGCTCTAATACTGACATAGCTGCATCCTCCTTTAAACATCTAGATCGAAGTAGGTAAAGAAAAGCGTATCCAACTATTACTATTGGTATTTGGATTAATTGTAAATTGTCCGCCATGTGCCTCAATAATTGAACGACAAATCGCTAAGCCCATTCCACGTCCATGCGCTTTAGTGGTAAAAAAAGGCATAAATGCTTTACTAATAATTTCTTTAGAAAAACCAGGACCAGTATCATGTATAGTAATTTCAATATTTTCTGTGTGGGATTTTGTTTGGATGTGTACACGTTTTTCTTTGATATGATTTTCTTGCATGGCTTCAATGCCATTCTGAATAAGATTTAAAATAACTTGTTGTATTTGAATCTTATCGATAAAAATGATGGGAATATTTTTATCGAAATCAAAATCCATTTTAGTTTTTGAAGTATTTAATTGATTTTTGATTAGGCTAATAGTTTCTCGAATAACATTATTTATTTTGCAGGATGTTTTGATTAATTGGCCTTTACAAAAGAAATTTTTGAGGCGTTGGACAATCTCGCCAGCACGTTCGGCCTGAATCACTGCCTTTTCCATGACGGTACACAATTGATCACGATCATGATTGTTATTTTCTAAATGACGAACACAACCACGCGTGTAATTGACGATGGCAGCTAATGGCTGGCTAATTTCATGGGCTATACCTGATGCCATTTCTTCCATGGTGCTTAATCGAAATACATGCGCTAATTGCTGGCCTCGTAATCTGGCTTTTTTATCCAGAACATGATCGGTGATATCACGTGAAGCCAATTGAATTTCATTAATAATTCGTGTTTGTTCATCAATAATTAATCGTATATTACTTTCAAACCAGCGAAATTCACCTTCTTTCTTTTTTAATCGGTAGACAATGGGTTTATTATTCAAATCTTCGCGTTTTCGAGTGAAGACTTTTTTTAATCTCGCATGATCATCATAATGAATGAGTTTATAAATATTTTTCCCAATGAGATCGTCGGGTTGATAACCAATGGCATTTTTGCTGGCAGGTGATGCATACAGATAAGTGCCATCAGGTGCATGACGAGAAATGACGTCAGTCGCATTCTGCGCTAGCAAGTGAAAACGTAACTCACTCTCCCTGAGTTTTTTTTCAGTTTGCTCTAAGATATTCATTGTTTCGATTAATAAAGCATTTGCGCTCCAGAAACCAGTGGTGAGATGAATAAATTGATTATAAGTTTCTTGGTGAGCATTTAAGAGTTCTTCTTCGGTCTTTTTATAAGAAGAAGTATTTTGATGGATGAGAAGAGCAATGATTTTGTTTTGTTCGGTAGGTGGCAAAGGACAAAGATAGGATCGGCAATTTCCTTTGATCCCATTTTTGCGAATAAATATAGTATCTTCTAACCATTTTTTTTGCTGTGAATTGATTTCTTGAATTAAACGAGGAAAAGGATAATGTCGGTCATAAATAAAATTAACTGACCATCCTAAGACTTCTCGTTTAGAATATCCAAATAGTGAAGCAGCGCCAGCATTCCAATTAATGATGCGGCCAGCTTTATCGAGTAAGATGGCGCTATCCGTGATTGCGTCAAATAGTCCTTGGCTATCCATGTTGCATACTATCCTTTACCAACTTGAGCAATTTCGATAATAATATCATATTCTAAATTAAAACTCTGTAGCTAGCTGTAGAATGTGCGCATGATGGTAGTCAAATGCTCTGCAATCGATTTTTATCTAAAAGGTGAATGATGAAATTACATATTCTTGGTATTGGCGGAACCTTTATGGGTGGCATCGCGATACTTGCTAAACAATGTGGACATGACGTTAGTGGATCAGACAGTCATGTTTATCCACCAATGAGTATTCAACTAAAAGAACAGGGTATTGAGCTGTTGGAAGGCGATGATCCTGCTCATATTGCAAACGATGTTGACTGCGTTATCGTTGGGAATGTGATTAAACGGGGAAATCCCATGATTGAATATGTATTAAATCACCCTATCAGCTATCAATCGGGTCCAGCATGGTTAGCCGAGAACATACTCAACAATCGTTGGGTCATCGGTGTTGCCGGTACGCACGGTAAAACGACGACAACAAGCATGTTAGCTTGGATATTGGAATCTGCCGGTTTGCATCCCGGATTTTTAGTGGGAGGAGTGCCTGAAAATTTTGGCATTTCTGCTCGTGTGGGTAATCAGCCTTTCTTTGTCATTGAAGCGGATGAGTACGACAGTGCATTTTTTGATAAACGGTCCAAATTCATTCATTATCATCCAAAGACGCTTATTTTAAATAATTTGGAATATGATCATGCAGATATTTTCCCAGATATTAACGCCATTAAGCAGCAGTTTCATTATTTAATTAGAACCGTTCCGGGCAATGGACTGATTATTCATCCAGCAGAAAATAGTCATTTGGCAGATGTTCTTCATCAAGGTTGCTGGTCCTCTACCATGACATTTGGTCAAGCAGGTGACTGGCAAGCTCAATTAGAGGTGGCAGATGCGAGTAGATTTACAGTCACTCATCGAGAAAAACTTGTTGGGAAGGTGACATGGGATTTGCTTGGCATACATAATATGAATAATGCTTTAGCTGCAATAGCGGCTGCGAATCATGTCAATGTATCTCCTCAGCAGGCAATAGAAGCGCTAGCCAAGTTTAAAAACGTCAAGCGACGTCTTGAAGTGAAAGCAAATGTAAATGGTATTGTTGTTTATGATGATTTTGCTCATCACCCAACAGCCATTGCAACAACCTTAGCAGGATTACGAACCAAAATCGGTCAGGCAGCTAGAATGATTGCTGTGATTGAATTTGGTTCCTATACAATGCGTACAGGTGTATATAAGGATAAAATTCAGGATGCTTTACGCGCAGCTGATATGGTGTTTTGTAAAAATACTGAAATAGATTGGGGTTTGAAAAATATATTAGCGACATTTAAACAACCTACAGCGATTTATGATAGTGTTGACCGATTGGTTGCTGATTTATATTCAAAGTTACAAGCGGGAGATCATGTGATTATCATGAGTAATTCAGGTTTTAATGGTATTCATGAAAAATTATTATTTAAATTAATTAGCTGAGTTTGTTAGATAGAGATAATTCTTATGAAGAATATAGAAAAAATTATTGTGACTGCTCATCCTAGTTACATACAAGCACAATCCGATCCTCTCCATCAAAAATTTGTCTGGAGTTATGAAATAACGATCGTTAATGATAGTGATCAAATTGTTCATTTACTCAGTCGTTACTGGCGTATTACCGACATGACAGGGAAGATTGAAGAGGTGCACGGTGCAGGTGTCGTTGGATTGCAACCGCTCATTAAACCGGGTAAAAAATTTAGTTATACTAGTTATTGTCAGTTGGTTTCTCCACAAGGAACGATGGAAGGTCACTATGAGGTGCAAAATATAGAGGAAGAACATTTCAGAGTGGTTATTCCTAAATTTATTTTAAGCGCACCTTCATCCATTACCAAATCTTACCGATCAAAATTGCATTAATTTGATCTTTAACATGGCTGGTATTGAGGTGTGAAGGAAGAGGTACTTGTTAAATTGGCTTCGCGATTTTTGAAGAATAGGTGACAGGCCGAATTTTTCAAACTGATTAAATTATTTTTGACTCTGGGTACATTATTATAAATGTAATATAGAGAAACAGCATTAGTCGTTATCAGGCCTGTTGCGAAAAGAATGGCGCTGGCAAGTGGACAAATAGGCAATATAAATGGAGCAATCGCTAAACACGTCATACCTATAAAACTTAAGCTTTTGAAAAGGAGCGCGACGCGGTTTTGTTGATAACGTTGATTGAGAATAGATTGTATACGATTTTCATTGTCACGATCTAATGAGGTGGGAAGATTTGTAACAGATGCCATATTTTTTATGTTTAGGATATGGTTTTTCGTTTGTTGGGTTGTGTTATCAGTGTGGAAATGCACACGACAGCGACTTTGCATTTCGTCTAATAATGTCGTTTCTTGTGTCACTAATTTTTCAATTCGATCATTAAGATTGTTGATTTTCTTTTTTACTTTTTCAGCATTTTTATTATCAGCATCATCAAGTATACGATTGCCAGTGGTAGACATATTATCTTGAAGTGTAGCTCTTTTTTTCCTTAAGGTATTTATCCGAGTACGGATGTACTTTACTTCCTTTTCTCTTTCTTCTAACCAACCATCAAATTCTATTTCTTTGGTAGCATGATAGAAGTCGATTGAAGCATTAATTAAGTCGCACAACATAGCAAAGGCAAATGAGGTACCAGCTAATGGTGTAGCGCTGGCTGCCATACCTGTAACATGTACTAATCCTGGGGTGTAAGATAGTGCAAATAATTGAATGCCGGAGAGGATATTTAATACACCTTTAAACTTATTTTGTGATTGATGGTAATCATCTGCATCTAATAACTGGTTAGTGCCAGTGATAATAGCACAAAGACCATCCAAGTAATTCCAGCCCACAGGAATAGCGATATTGGCTTGAGGAGAGAAAGAAACAGACGGAAGCATAGCAACATTGCCACTTGTTACGCCCGCGATGTAATTTAGCTCGGGCTCAACTTCAATGAAAGAAAGTGCTTTTTTCCCAAATAGGGGGACCGCTTCTCGTTTTGCCACTTTTAATCCTAATTATCATTATATTAGTAGGTAGTTTAAAAGTAGCGGATTAAGAGAATATTAAAGAAGGAGAGGGATTAAAAATAATTCTTTTGAAGAAAGAGGTCTATAAAATTCCTCTTCCAGTCAATGCATGAGCTAAGGTATGACTATCGATGTATTCTAGTTCGCTGCCAATAGGAATCCCATGAGCGATGCGAGTGACTTTGATCTGAAAGGATTTAGCGAGCTCTGCAATATAATGAGCAGTTGCTTCGCCTTCTACCGTTGGATTAGTGGCGAGAATCGCTTCTTTTACTATTCCTTGCGAAAAATGTGATTTTAATTGGCTGATACCAATATCCTCTGGGCCCATACCATCCAAAGGTGATAATCGTCCTAATAATACAAAATATTTACCTTTGTAAATACCCGTATGCTCTATCATCGTGACGTCGATAGGATTTTCGACAATGCATAATATGCTTTGATCACGATGGAGTGAGGCACAGATTTCGCAAAGTTCAGTTTCACTAAAAATACGACAATGATGGCAATGATTGATATGGTCCATGGCATCGCTGAGCTGCTTTGCTAAGCGTTTTCCATTCTCCCGACCACGTGTTAACAAATGCAAAGCCATGCGCTGCGCTGTTTTTGAGCCAACACCTGGCAAACAACGCAACGCATCGATGAGTTGCTCGAGCAATGGGCTAAACTGCATATGATAGCGCTCGCTTCATTGGGCGTATGCCGATCATTACTTAGGTAAATCGCCTAAACCTTCAGGTAACTTTATTCCTGCCAAACCACCCATTTTGTCGCGCAACGTTCGTTCAATTTTATCGGTAGCATCATTAATAGCAGCTGCCACTAAGTCTTCAATAATAGATTTTTCTTCTTTTAAAAGATTAGAATCGAATGTTACTTTTTTGGCATAATGCTGGCCGGTCATAATGATTTTTACTGCACCACCACCAGATTGACCAGTCACTTCCATTTCAGCAACTTGCTTTTGAATATCCTGAAGCTTTTTTTGCATTTCTTGAGCGCGCTTCATAATATCATTTAAACCAATTTTATCATTTGTAGCTTTATTCATTATCAGCACTCCATGAGTGTTCTAAGAAAAAATAGGGTATTTTAATATAAAAATATTCATCACTCCCCAGGGTTGTCATCCTGAGGAGCGTTTTTTTGCGACGAAGGATCTCCAGTTGTTTAAAAAAACGAGATCCTTCGCACTAAAAAACAGTGCTCAGGATGACAATCACGTATTTTGTTACAAAAATAATCCTAGTTTATCCACAATCTGGGGAGTTACAAATATTCTAACAAACCATGTGCGGTTTAGATAGAAAAATTTTTTATAAAAGTTAGTGCACAAGTACTTTCCAGCTATTATGAGCCTATTTTATCAATGATACTTCTACTGTTGCATCATACATATCTAATAGTTTTTTAACTTGAGAATCTTGCATGATAGTCTCTTTCGCATTCGTTAATTGAAGTTCTTGTTCATCTAATTGTTGTTTAAGCGGTGTGATTAATTCTTCAGAAGAAAGGCGAATATCAAGCTTGATAGCTTGTTTAAAATAACGATTAAGTGCCTCGGCTATTCTATCTTGAGATTTCTGATTGAGCATAGGTTTGTGATGAGTTGAAAGTACTAATTCAAATTTATTTGCGACGAAACTTCCAAATGTACAATTTGAAGCAAGTGCATAACTCATACCTGAAAGTTCCAGTTTAGGTAATAATTCTCTCCAGGACGGAATAGTAAGAGAAGGATATTCCTGATGATTAGAAGGTGCAGAGGATACAGTTTCCTGATGGATTTCAATTTTCTTTGGTTCAAGGGGAGATAGCGTTGTTTCGCTAACTTGTACGTTAGGTTTAAATGCTAACATTCTCAATATTGTCATTTCAAAACCCTGTTGTGGATTAGGCGCAAATGATAAGTCACGTCTCCCTAATAAAGCGATTTGATAATAAAGTTGCACATCTTCAGGAGTAAATAAGCGAACCAATGGCGAAATAGTCGTATCCGTTATTGCATCAGGTACAATTTGCATCAGCGCAATTTTATGAAAACAATTAATTAATTCTTCGAGGAGTGGTTGAAATGCGACAGCATGATCTGCAAGATGAGAAATATGATCGAATACTCGCTTTCCATCTGCAGCAGCAATTGCTTCAAGTAAGGGTAATAAATCTTCCTGTGAAGTACTGCCTAGCATCGTATGAACATCATTTTTATTGATTGTACCTAATCCAAATGCAATTGCCTGATCCAGTAAACTCAGCGCATCACGCAAGCTACCATTAGCAGCTTGAGCTAATTTTTCTAGGGCTAATACATCGTGTTGAACATTTTCAATTTGGCAAATATGCTGTAAATGTTTAGTAATAAGTTCTGGCGGAATGCGTTTAAGATGAAATTGTAAACAACGCGAAAGAACAGTATTGGGTAGACGCTTGGGATCTGTCGTAGCGAATAAAAACTTGACGTGTTCTGGGGGTTCTTCTAGTGTTTTAAGCAACGCATTAAAACTATGATTCGATAGCATATGCACTTCATCAACGAGATACACTTTATAACGCCCTTGAGTTGGGGGGTAGAGTACATTTTCAAGTAACTCGCGCGTATCTTCGACTTTTGTGCGAGAGGCAGCATCAATCTCAAATAAATCCAAGAATTGCCCATTATCAATCGCCTGACAAATAGAACATTTTCCGCAGGGAGTAGCAGTAATATCGATTTCACAATTAAGACATTTAGCCAGAATGCGTGCGAGGGTGGTTTTGCCAATACCATGTGTACCAGTAAACAAATAAGCGTGGTGAATGCGTTTTTGCTCCAATGCATTCGCCAAAATGCGCAAGGTAGATTCTTGACCGACCATGTCTTGAAAAGTGCGAGGACGCCACTTGCGAGCTAAAACTTGATAATTCATGCGTATCCTAACTTGAAATTCGCGCGTAACCCATAATAGCGAACACCAGCCGCACTTTGGCGCTTGCATCAGCTACTACCGTTGCTTCCTTCCGGACCTGGCGGGGTTTGCAACCTAGCATCGTAAAGGGACCAATGCTCGCTATAATGGATTACGGAGAGAGAGGGATTCGAACCCTCGATACGTTGAAAACGTATACACGCTTTCCAGGCGTGCTCCTTCGACCGCTCGGACATCTCTCCAGTCTAAAGCACGTAAGGTTAAACTAGAATGGCTTCGCGTGCAAATGGGAAATGTAGTTTTATCGAATTGGCTAGAGCAACATATGTAACATTTTTTGATAAATTAATGCTAGTATTTTTAAATCTTCTACTCGGACACATTCATCAATTTGATGTGCAGTAGCATGCGACACGCCTAATTCAACAATTTTTGCGCCTGTTGGTGCAATAAAACGTCCATCTGAAGTTCCGCCACCCGTCGACAATTTAGGATCAAGCTGAGTAATTTCTTTGATGGCGACTTGGGTAATCGTAATGAGTTTTCCTTGCTGTGTTAGAAAAGGTTCTCCGCCTACTTCCCACTGAAGATCAAACGTTAATCCATGGTGATGGAATATAGCTTGCGTGCGTTCTTGCAATTCAGTGATAGTAACAGCAGTTGAGAAACGAAAATTAAATAAAATGACAAGATGACCGGGAATGACATTGGTGGCACCTGTTCCACCATGAATGTTAGTGATTTGTAATGTCGTTGAGGGAAAATTTTCATTTCCCTGGTCCCATTCGGTGTGAACCAGCTCATCTAATGCGCGCATGCTCAAATGAATAGGATTTTTAGCGAGATGAGGGTGGGCGACATGTCCTTGCTTGCCATGAATAGTTAGTTTGGCATGTAATGAACCACGTCTACCGATACGAACTTGATCACCAACCAAGGTATCGCTACTGGGTTCACCAATGATGCAATAGTCTATTTTTTCTTGGCGATTTTGTAATACCTCTATCACTTTGCGGGTACCATTGATAGCAGAGGCTTCCTCATCACTGGTAATGAGGAAGGCTAACGAACCATTTAATGATGGCTTTTCGCTTAAAAATTTTTCGGTAGCGACTAGCATAGCTGCTAGGGCGCCTTTCATATCGGATGCTCCACGCCCATAAAGATAGCCATCACGAACAGTAGGTTGAAAAGGCGGAGAAACCCATTCGTCTAATGGTCCTGTCGGTACGACATCCGTATGACCAGCAAATACCACAAGAGGCCCATGGCTTCCATAGCGAGCCCATAGATTATCTACTTCACCAAACCGCATTGATTCACATTGAAAACCCAGGCGAGATAATCTATCGGAAATAATCTGTTGGCAGCCAGTATCATGAGGAGTGATAGAGGGACAGGTAATTAGTTGCTTCGTTAAATTTAGTAGGTCTATCATGTAGAATGGCTCAACATCAGAACTCAATTCGTAACAATTCATTTAGCTCAATTTTGCTACGAGTTTTAGCATCGACTTGTTTAACGATAATGGCGCAATATAGAGCATATTTGCCATCAGCACTCGGTAAATTTCCTGGTACAACCACCGCACCAGCTGGTACACGACCATACGTGATATGACCGGTTTCACGATTATAAATCCGAGTACTTTGTCCGATAAAGACACCCATAGAGATCACTGCACCTTCCTCTACAATCACGCCTTCAACAATTTCAGAACGTGCTCCGATAAAACAATTGTCCTCTATAATAGTGGGAGAATTTTGTACTGGTTCAAGCACACCACCTATACCAGCTCCTCCAGATAAATGCACATTTTTACCGATTTGAGCACACGATCCAACGGTTGCCCAAGTATCGACCAGTGTTCCAGTATCGATATAGGCTCCAATATTTACATAAGAAGGCATGATCACCGTATTCGGTGCGATATAAGCCCCTTTACGAACCATTGCATGTGGCACAATACGAACTCCAGCCATATTAAATTCATCATGCGTATGATCACTAAATTTAAGGGGAATTTTATCAAAAAACTGAGTAAAATCTGCTGAAATAACCTCATTATCATGAATACGAAAATAGAGTAAAATGGCTTTTTTAAGCCATTGATGAGTATACCAATGCCCATCAATTTTTTCAGCAATACGGATTTTCCCGTTATCAAGCAAGGTAATAATTTCATTGACTGCATGCTTAATTTCAGAAGACACATGCTTTGGGGATAGCTTTAAACGATCTTCATATGCCGATTCAATGGTGGCTTGCAATTTTTGCATAATTATATTCCAAAAATATATATTTACTTTTTTCACTACCAATTGTCAATTTCTATACCTGAATTCCCAATTATGTTACTATACATCTCTTTGAAAATTCGCAAATAAAAACATGATAACGCAATCTACACAATCCATACAGCCTAGAAAAATCGCTAATGCTTTTCACGTTTATTCACGACTTTTTGTGTATATACGTCGTTATTGGCTAGCATTAATTGTCGCTGCAGCCGCTAGTATGCTTTATTCCGGGATAGATGCATGGTTCGTTTATTTTTTAAAACCATTATTAAATGATGGTCTAGTAGCTAAAAATAGACATTTTCTCACACTTGCTCCTCTGCTTGTATTAGGGGTTTTTATTCTTCGAGGTATCACCAGTTTTTTTTCTAACTTTTATATAGCATCGGCTTCGCGTGGAGTGATTATGCGTTTGCGTCAAGATCTTTTTGCGCATCTGCAACGTTTACCAGCGCGTTATTACGATCATACCACCTCTGGTCAGATTCTCTCAGTACTGTTATATGGTGTCGATCAAGTGGCAAATGCGAGTGCGGATGTATTGACGGCAGCAATACAAGCATTATTTCTTATTGTCGGACTCGTTATCGTCATGTTTTCTATTAGCTGGAAGCTAACATTATTATATTTTACCATTGTCCCTTTGGTCACCATTATCATGCGTATCGCTAGCTTACGTATACGACGCTTAAGTTTGGGTATACAAGATTCTGTTGCTGCATTAAGTCATCACGCAGAAGAAAATATTGAAGGATATAAAGTTGTTCGTGCTTTTGAAGGCCAAGAATTCGAAGCAGAAAAATTTAATAAAGCAACGCAAGTGAATCGTCATCGTGAAATGAAAGTGGTCACCGCGCGAACTGTTAGTGCATCGGCCGTGCAATTTATCTCAGCAGCGGCTATTTCTCTGACGCTTTACGTTGCCACATTAGATATTGCGGATGCTATCTTAACGCCAGGTGGTTTTGTTTCTATGGTGGCAGCGATGTTAGCGATGTTACGTCCAATGAAGGAATTAGCATTTGTCCAAAACAAACTTTATCGTGGTTTAGCGGGTGCACAAAACGTATTTGAATTATTAGATGAACCGCCAGAAGCTGATCATGGAGTGAAGCCATTAGATCGAGCCATCGGTAAAATTACCTTTTCGCATGTTAACTTCACCTACGACGAGCAACGAAAAGTATTGCATGATATTTCCTTTACTGTTGAGCCAGGGAAAGTAGTTGCCTTGGTGGGTCGATCAGGCAGTGGTAAATCAAGCGTAGTGAGCTTGTTGCCGCGTTTTTATCATCATTATACGGGTAATATTTTGTTAGATGATGTTTCTATCCGCGACTATAACCTCAAAGATTTGCGTCGCCAATTCGCCTTGGTTTCTCAACATGTTACGTTGTTTCACGATAGCATTGCTAATAATATTGCTTATGGCCGCATTGAATCAGTGACTGAAAAAGAAATTATGGCAGCAGCTGAAGCATCTTATTCGATTGAATTTATTGAGCGTTTACCTCAAGGTTTGAATTCTTTAGTTGGCGAGAATGGCGTATTACTGTCTGGTGGGCAACGTCAGCGCATAGCAATCGCTCGTGCTATTTTAAAAAGTGCACCTATTTTAATTTTAGATGAAGCGACATCCTCCTTAGATACAGAATCTGAACGTTATATCCAAGCTGCATTAGAAGAATTGATGAAGACAAGAACAACACTAGTGATTGCCCACCGACTGTCTACTGTAGAACACGCTGATCACATTATTGTGATGGAAGATGGAAAAATTGTTGAAACGGGGAATCATACATCATTATTGTCCCAAAAGGGTCATTATGCAAAATTGTACTACATGCAGTTTAAAGATCCTCTTTCACTAATGGAAACTCAGGCGCATGCAGTTTGATTTAACCTTAGGTTGGTACCATCACAAATGGCGGGCCATCTATTTTCTCTTATTACCTTTTTCATGGTTGTTTTATGTAGTAGTCGCGGCGAGACGTTATTTTTATCGTTTAGGTTGGATGAAAACATATTATGTTCCAGTTCCTGTTATTGTTGTTGGTAATCTTACGGTAGGCGGAACAGGTAAAACTCCTTTAGTGATAGAAATAGCACGATTATTGCTAGAACATGGCTATCGACCTGGAATTGTTAGCAAAGGGATAGGCGGCAGACGTCATAGGAAGCCGCATTGGGTGCAAGCAAATGATTCAGTAAAAGAAGTGGGTGATGAAGCCATTTTATTGATAAAAAATACGGATTGTCCGCTGGTTATTGGAGTGGATAGAGTTGCAGCAGTCGAGCATCTGCTTAAACAAACTTCTTGTAATATAGTGATTAGCGACGATGGTTTACAGCATTATCGATTGGGTCGACAAATTGAAATTGCGGTGATCGATGGCCTGCGTTATTTTGGTAATCAGCAAATGTTACCAGCAGGTCCCTTGCGTGAACCGCTTTCGCGGATACATCAAGTCGATTATGTTGTGATCAACAGTAATGAGCACGCAGATATTTGGGAGCAGGAATTGAAAAATAGTCTGCCAGTATTTAACATGCAGGTAGAACCCATTGAATTGGTTTCTTTACAAAACGGGCACATTAAAAATAATTTACTCAACTTTCAGAATAAAAAAATTCATGCGGTGGCAGCAATTGGCCATCCCGAACGCTTTTTCCGCATGCTTAGAAAATATAGTTTTGATATTATTCCCCATCGATTTCCTGATCACTATCATTATCAATCAAGCGATTTAAATTTTACTGATAGTTATCCCGTGGTGATGACGGAAAAGGATGCGGTAAAATGCTCATTCGTAAAAGACGAGCGTTATTGGTATCTTAAGGTTGCGGTTAAAATAGAGAAACAATTTCAGGAAAATTTATTAATTCAAATATCGAAGGTGAGCAATGTATGTTGATGATAATGAAAATGCAACGGCTGTTTTTTGTCATTCTATTCATATTTATTTTTAATCCTGCTGTATTTGCAAGCGAGATTAAGAATAAATTAAAACAAAATGATGGTATTTATACTGAGAATACTTTAAATATTATTGTTTCTAAAGATCATCCTGAGTTTACTTTGAAATTAAAATCAAATCCTACGACGGGTTTTTCATGGTTTTTACGTGAATACAGCAGAAATTTAGTTAAACCACTGAAGCATAGCTTTCAAAAACCAACTCAGCAATTAATGGGTGCGCCAGGATATGAGTGGTGGACGTTTCGAATTAAGCCAGCAGGATTTATTGTGCCGCAAAGCACTACTGTTCGCATGATTTATGCACGTCCTTGGCAAGGAATGGATAACTCAATTCAACTAATATTTAGAATTTCCACGATAAGCTAATATTTTCTTAATGTTGAGACATTATACTTTCGACATGGTCAACTCATTATAATTACAAGCATAAATCATCCTAATACTTATTGTTAAAGGTCGGAGTGGAGATATGTCTATTTACGTTACAACAGTCGATGAATTAAAAAAGGCAATGGATCAGAACCTGGATGATATAGAGGTGAATTTGAGCGAGTTTGTTGGCGCAGTCAATTTTGATGAATTATTTAGGTTGTTAGGAGATAATAGAGTAACGAGTATTAAATTAAATAGTTACTATAAAAATAAAAGGACTGACGATAACAATGAAAGGACTGACGATGAGACAGAAATACCTGATACAAAACTACCTGATACAAAACTATCAACTCTTTTATTGACGAATCATTCGCTCACTGAGTTGACGATCAATGCAAGAGATAAAAAAAATCATCCTTTATTATGCTTAGGCCCTAAATCGGCAACAGCAATAGCAACTGGATTAATGAATAATTCAAATAGTAAATTGGCAGTTCTCAATCTTTACAATAATTGTATTGGCAATGAAGGAGCAATCGAGCTTTTAAAAGCTTTTAAAGAGCGCACAACACTAAGAAATTTAGATATTTCAAAAAATCTTATTCAGATGAAGGATAAGAAGCATGATTTTTTTAGTATGCTTCATTCGGTAGCTTCTGCAGCTGCTGAAAAACAAGGTATACCTGATCGAGTAATCAATATTATAGGTAATACGGGCATACAAACAATCACTCGCGAACAATGTAAAAAGTTTACTGCCAGATATCCCATTCGGATCCTTGTTGAGTTAGTACAGCTTCCAGGAGAATTTAGAAAACAAATTGAGAGCAATTCTGGAAACCATGATACTGATAACAACGATTCTTTTGATTTGATTGACCTACTTCAGTTACGTCAGAAGAATGAGAATAACAATTTTCATGCAGCCAGTAAAAAATCACATGTAACCAAAAAATCAACTACCGCTGCTATACCTAATAAGCCAGCAATTGCTAGGGTAACAAATACACATAATCTCTCCTCTAAGGATCATTCCCAAGAAGATCCAGCTAAATCCAAAAAGCTAAAGACAAATACTCCACCAAGCGAGCTCGATGAGAAACAATTGCAGGCGAATATAGATGCTGAAAGTATCCTAGAGAAGCAGAAAGAATTACTTAAATTGGAAAATCGAATCATTACGCTACAATTATTAGCTGGTGTAGCACATCATGAAACGATTAAGAACCTATATGATAGGTTCAGGTCATTATCATTATCAGTATCAGTTAATGAAACAGATGCAAAGAAATTTAGCGAGGCAGTAGACAAACTTATGGATGATATTTTAACTATTGAATCCTGCATACCGCGGACGACTTTCAACCAAAGACTTAAACCGGAATTTGATGACAAAATTCAGGGAAAAAAAATATTGGATAAAAACAAGCAAGCTACAATCACATCAATTAATGCGCGTATAGTGGCATTAAGTCAGGCTATTGCTAATATTGAGGCAAACGATCAGCAAGCTGTGCAGGCATCTCATAAAAAAAATGTGGATAAGATGAGCAGCATGTTTGCAACAGTAAAAAATGAGAATGATGATGACAAATTTAATCGCTCGATAGAGGAAATTGAAGTTCAGTTAAGTAAGCTTGAAGCTACAATAAATATTCTTGAAGTTAAAAATAATAAGAAAAAAGACTCCTCAACAATAGTCGTGTCATCCTCTATGAATGAGAAAGCATCCGATGGAAAGTGTGGTGTGCCCGAAAATATGCAAGGCAATGAAGGTTTAGTAGATCGAGTGATGCCATTTTTCAGAAAAGACAATCCTTTGCCGGCAAATAAAATACAAACGAAAAAACAAAAAGAATTAGCCAAAACATTTCAATCAACAAAAATCTCCACGGATTATCCTCCCAATCAGAAGAAAGCAGTTCGCAAACAACAATATTCCGATTATCGGCACGTGTTTTACGGTGCGGTTGCAGCTTTTTCGATTGTATTCGGTGTTGTGCTGATGATCACGGGTGTTGGCTGGCTTGTGTTAGGCGGTGCAGGGATAGCTCTGGGCGTCGGTTTAATTGCAACGGGCGGTAGTACTGCTGCATTAGGGTCGAGTGGCTTAGTTTATGTCAAGAAATATCGTTCTTCTACTGCTAGGATGATGAGTGATAATGTTTTGGGTGGTTATTCGAATGTAAGATCACCATCTGAGAATCTTAATATGGATCCTGTACCAAGTGTACAAGAATCCTCTACTCCATCTATTCCAGTAGAGCGTCAGCCGCTTTTAGATGTAGATGGTGGTTTGCCTAGTAAAAGAAGCTTTTGCTAATGCGATTTTTTTATTTTTACAATCTGATTTCATATTGGCTGTTCAAATTAAAAATTTAATTTCTTTTTTGCTGGAGGGATGCGTTCTGTGGTACTTGGCGAACAGGTTTTATTAAAAAACAAGAGACAATCCTCATTCTCATTTTTTGTTTTTTTCTCTATATTATCAGCTACTGTTGTTTTATTTTGATAGGCTTCGACTAATATTTTCATTGATTCGTGAATATATTTTTTAAATGCGATATGTGGTTTGTTAGGATTTTGTACGTTGAAGGTGAATGGAAAGGTGAAATCTTTCGTTTTTATAATATATTCAATTTCTGTGCCAACATGAGTGTAGCCCGTTTTTCCTTGCATAACTTGGCTTTTTACTTCTAAATTAAATCCTTCCGGGTAAACGCTTGCTAAATATTTCACTTCGGATTCTGCTATTAACATTTCGGTATTAGCATGTTCACTTCCGCAGATAAAATTTTTAATATTTTGAGAATGTGCTCCTAAAATCATATGTGCAACTAAATGTAGCCATTCCCATTTAAAAGTACCGGAATAAGCTAATGCAGCATTTGCATATTTATCTGCGCTTGCATTTTTTGGATCGGTATTTTCTTCGGCTGCGGCTTGCTGTTGTGTGATATGTCTTCTATTGAAATTTTTTGCATTTTCTTTTCTTGTCGCTTTTAATAAATCAGCGGTTACTTTTATCTGTTGATATTTAAGAGAATCAAAAGTTTTTTTAAGAGATTCATAGGCGGCTGATTTAAAAAATTCATCTTTAATATTATTATTGGTCTGATTACTTCTTGTTTGCGTTAATGATGTTAACTCAGAGTTATTTGTAAAGAAATGATGGTCGCCTATTTGCGTGACTCTAAATAATTCAGTTTTTCCAGGCGTTACTACTTTGTTTGGTGAACCAGATGCTGAATAGTCTGTTATCTCTTTGATGGGTCGGTAGCTAGGTATATTTTGAAAATTGTTAATAATATTTTCTTTATTTTCTTCCCATACTTTCAATCTATTTTTATTATCAATTAGTACAGATGTTTTTAATTTTTTGGTATGATGTAAATCGTCTTTCACCCATTCGCTTCTTTCCATACGCGCATGGAGAATATTATCTGAATTTTTCTTCGCAATAGTGTTTTGCTTGGTTTGTTTAGGCTTGTCGAATGTTTTTGAGTTGTAAGCCGGTTCTCGATTTTTTTTTCTCGGATGCATATTTATTTTAATATTCGTTAGTGTGTTTATCTTATTATACTATAATGAGCTTGATTTTACAATAAGCTCCAGTTTTTACACACTATTTAACCTGAAAATATCAGGTTAAGCTTATTTTTTCTCTTTGAGGATACCATTCTCAAATACCAAGATAACTGGTGGGTTGGTATTGTAAGTGAACTCCGTCATTTTCTTTTTAGGAGGAGGTGTTCCTGTGGGTGTGCTCGAGGGTGGTGGTTTATTAACAAAGGTTGGATTGCCACAGGCTGCCTTGACTGCGTCCTGAGTGGCGCCTAGCGCAATAACAATGCCATTACACACGTTGGTTGACGGTACCCCTAAACCATTTACGCTAATATTAATGGCTTTACCGCTACTATCAAATGTGAATTGAGTTTTTAATGTGGATTGTGGTTGATTTGTGGCGCTCAGAGTATAGGTTCGGGGGACATAATAATTCCATTCCTGAGGGACAGGTATGTCTGGCGTAATTTCTTTTGTATCCTGTTTAGCAGGTGAACCACATTGTTGCTGAATTTGCTCGATGGTATCGCCAAAATTTATTTGATTGAAATTATTCGGACAAAAAAATGCATAGGTCATGGTTGGTAGAAAAAAAATAAATAAAATAGCTATTTTTATCCGCCATTCCTGTTTTATTTTTATATTATTCATTCTCTGGTGGCTCCTCTTTTTTTGTAGTTTGATTCGAAGAGGATGGTTCGTTATCTTTTTTCTTTATTTTCTTTTTAGGTTCCGTTAAAACACCCCGATCTTGATACGATAAATTACTTTTTGTCCAAGGAAGTCGTTGATAATAAGGTAGTGGTTCGTCTGGGTTAAAGATTGGATACTTAATAATTTCAAAATAAGGTGAAAAATCGAAATCTTTTGGTACAAATAATTGTGGATTACGAGGAAAAAGCTCTAGCCCTTGTTCTTTATCTGTTTTTGCAAAAGGACGAATGGGGAAGCGTACGGATGAAAATGCTTCAGCAATGAGTGATGAACAAATACCGCTTTCTGGTTCACCTGAGGGTGTACGAAATAAACTGGATCCCCATCGTCGAGGTAGAATGGTCCAGGGTAAGAGAAATCGCGCTAGATCGAGCAGTTGTCTAACATTATAGGGTTGTCCTAGTGATTTAACAGCATATTTAATCACTAATTGTATATCATTATGTGTAATCCCTATTGGACGACAAATGCGAATATGATGATCACGGTAGGAAGTCAATGGTGCAACGATGGTGCCTCTTCCTAATAAACCTTCTAAGATTAGCCGAGTTTTATCTTTCCCATCGGTATGTTGACGAATAATTTCTTGTACTTCCTCATCTTCAAAATCAATGGGTCGACCAATGTATAAAGCAGCATGTGTCCACGAGCTTTGGGTGATAGCTCGAATGATAGAACTAATACGACTACGCCCTTCGATGAGAAGAACATCACCTGGACGTATTTCATATTTGAGGCGACTAAAATCAAAGGGCATTAGTTCAGATGGTGGCGGTTCATCCACTAACCAGTGATAAAGACCATCTTTGACAACATTAAAAAATCGTTTAAACATGCTGTTTATACCTTTTTTGCTAACTTTTCTGCATAACCAATGTATTGATGAGGCGTGAGCGCTAATAATTGATTTTTTTCAATGTCAGGTAGAGGTAATTGCCGAATAAATTCTTGAATGATTGACTGATCGATTACTTTTCCACGGGTAAAGGCTTTTAGCTTTTCGTAGGGTTGTTCAAGTTTAAATCGACGCATCATTGTTTGTATGGCTTCGCCTAACACTTCCCAATGTTGATTCAAATCTGCCTCGATAGCCATTTGATTGGGTTCAACCTTTTTTAGCCCTTTCAGCGTCGCTTGATAAGCTAGTAGTGAATGGCCAATAGCAACACCCATATTGCGTAAGACAGTAGAATCAGACAGGTCACGTTGCCAACGAGAGATAGGAAGTTTCGCCATCATATGTTCAAATAAAGCATTAGCGATTCCCAAATTACCTTCTGAATTTTCAAAATCAATTGGATTGATTTTATGTGGCATCGTAGAGGAACCCACTTCATTCTCTAATAATTTTTGATTGAAGTAATTTAAAGCGATATAACCCCATAGGTCACGATTAAAACCAATCAAAATCGTATTGATGCGTAGCATAATAGCAAAAAGCTCAGCGATGGAATCATGCGGTTCAATTTGTGTCGTGTATGGATTCCAATTCAAATTAAGTATTGAAATAAATTTTTGACTTTGTTGCTGCCAGTCAATGTTTGGGTAAGCAATTGCTAGTGCATTATAATTACCGGATGCGCCATTTATTTTTCCTAATATTGGAGTATGCGCAAGTTGATCTAGTTGTCTTTGTAATCGTGCAATAACATTTGCTATTTCTTTGCCTAAAGTAGTTGGCGAAGCAGGTTGTCCATGTGTTCGAGCTAACATCGCGATGCTTGCATAATTTTGCGCATAGCTTTTTAATAAACTAATTAAATCATTTAAGGATGGTAGAATGCATTGCGTGCGTGCATCTTGTAGCATCATACCATAAGCAAGATTATTGATATCTTCCGAGGTGCAACCAAAGTGGATAAATTCGCTGATGTTTTTTAGTTCATCATGTTCCTGGATACTTTGTTTGATGAAGTACTCTATGGCTTTCACATCATGGTTAATGCTGGTTTCGATTTTCTTGATTTGTAAAGCATCGATAGGGGAAAAATTTTCGATCATCTTATCCAGGATTGTTTTTGCCGCCGAACTTAGTTTTGGAATGTCAGGTAAATGACAGTTACTCAATAATTCTAGCCAGCGAATTTCAACCATCACTCTATATTTTATCAAGCCATATTCGCTAAAAATTTCACGTAAAACGGTCATTTTCTCGTGATAACGGCCATCTAATGGGGATATTGCCATTAGACTACTAATATCCATGGTAGCTCCTAATTGTTATACAAAGTGTCACGCTTTAATAATACCACCTCCTAAACAAATTTCATCCTGATAAAACACAATAGATTGACCAGGTGACACAGCGCGTTGGCTCTGTTCGAATGTAATGCAATAGAGTGAGGGATTCATTTGTTCGATTAGACAAGCTTGATCTGGCTGACGGTAACGAATTTTAGCAGTCGCTTTAAAAGGAAAGGATGGTTTTTGATTAATCCAATGTATGTCAGCTGTAAAGAGAGATAATTGAAGGAGAGCGGGATGATGACTGTCTTGTACTACTACCAATACATTTCTATCAATATCTTTACGTGCGACATACCAGGGTTGTTCTGCTTTATCTTTCAATCCTCCAATCTGTAAGCCTTGTCGTTGTCCTATGGTGTAAAACATTAACCCATCATGCTGGCCAATCGTTTCACCATCAACAGTTTCAATCGGCCCAGGTTGGGCAGGCAAATATTCTTGCAAAAAGGCTTTAAATTTACGTTCACCAATAAAACAAATACCCGTGCTATCTTTTTTTGCGTAATTTTTAAGATTCAAAGATTTTGCAATGGCACGAACTTCTTTTTTAGATAATTCACCAACAGGAAACAAGCTGTGCGTTAATTGAGACTGTTCGAGCGCATAGAGAAAGTAACTCTGATCTTTTTCGGGATCAGAACCTTTCAGTAAATAAATGTTATCATGATCTCGTTTTAATCTAGCATAATGTCCAGTAGCAATATAATCAGCATGACGTTGCTTAGCATAATCTAAAAATGCTTTGAATTTAATTTCTTTGTTACAGATGATATCAGGGTTAGGTGTTCGACCTCGGCGATATTCATCAAGAAAATAAGTAAACACTTTTTCCCAATAACGATCAGCAAAGTTAATGATTTCTAATTCAATGTTGAGATGATCACAGACTGCTTGAGCATCTGCCATATCAGCTGCTGCGGAGCAGTAGGTATCCGTATCATCTGCCTCCCAATTTTTCATGAAAACGCCAGTGATAGTATATCCGGCTTGTAAGAGCAAATAAGCAGTGACGGACGAATCAACACCGCCAGACATGCCGACAATAATATGTTTTGAGGTGACGGGTAAATATTGCATAAGAATTTTAGTTAATTATGATTTTAACATTCTATCATGATGTATGATTGCTAGCATTAAAACTATTCACTTTCGAAAGGTTTTCTGTGACGGCTCTGGCTTATTTTCATGCTCTTGTGTGGAAGTGAGATGAGGCAATTGACTATAGGGATTCATTGTAGAAGATTGAGCAGAATGAAGCTGAACATGCTTGGGATATTTAATGCGGATTTCATTTATAGCTAAACCAAGCAAACGACTATAATGATGGCCATGTAAGTTTGTAGAAGTGTTTTCGTCTTTCAATAAAAATGACATCCATTTCGAAGATTTTTTTTGCTGTATGCTCAAGGCATCCTCAATGATATTTAGCATTGCAGAAAGCGCATTGGGTTCTGAACGGGCTTTTTCAAGTTTCTTGATTAATGTGGCGAAATCTTTATCATGATTCCACTTATGATTTTTTTCTACTTTTTGATAAAAAGATTGAAGTTGCTTGATGTACTCTAGTACTTCTGTCGCTTGAGAATAGTCAGCAATTTTCTTAACTAAGTCAATTTTTGAGGCCGATGAATGTTGAACAAAATCATCTTTGCTACATTCTTCGACGATTCGATCAAAAACAAATTGTGGAATCAACATACCTGTGGAGGGTTGGGCGGAATTTCGCTTGAAACCAGGGTATGGAGTAATGACTTCATGATAAATGATTTTCTTTTGGTTTTCATATTCAATTTTAATTTCAAGGGGCAAATTTTTGCTACGAATATTTTGATTCATGATTTTATTTAACAATATAATATCGTCATGAAGGTTATTACTAAAGGTAAATTGATTCAATTGCATCAGCACATGCCTAGCATTATCAAATTGAGCTAAGGTATTATCGATTGACATTTCACGTGCTCTATTTCTAGGCGACATGCCTTCTAATATTTTTTTCTCATTTTGTAGAGAATCTAGCTGGTTTTTATGATTTTTTTCTAGCTGGATGAGTATATTGACATCTTGTTTAATGAGTTCGATGATACTGTTTATTTCATTTTTAATGTCAGCACTCATTTCTTGTGAAAAATTATTTTTAAATAATTGTAAACGCGCGATAGGATTATATGTTTGGTAATTGATAATGGAGACTTGTTGTAAATTTAGTGGTAAATAAGAGGCCATCTCCTTATTTGAAAAAAGATCAGAAGAGGGAATATTAATATCTTCTCTATCATCAATATGTACATAAGAAATTTGATCTTGTGGATGAGAGCCACAAACATCATGTATTTGCAAAAAAGATAAGCGGTATTTTATGTCACCTGACATGCTATATTGCTCTAAAATTTGATTTTCTAAAATTTGATTTTCTTTAAGATCAAAATTGTAGCCAGCGGATTGTTTTAAAATGCTATCAAAAACGGTATGTTTATGCACAGTGCTTGTCTTTTGAGTTTCTTGGTTAAGGATTTCCGCTAAATAGGTTAATGCGAGATAAGTAGAGCCATTTTTATTGTGGTCGTTTTCATGCTGATCCTTATAAGCAGATTGACGATTAGAACCGACCATCCATACTAGCTCGTCATAATTTTTAGCTAATTTTTTAATATGTTCAATCAACACCGAATTCGCTAGGCTCAATTTTATTTTGTATTCTTCTGCAGGAATCCATTCAGAAGAGCGATATTTAGCTATTAATTGTTGATAATAATCAGCGAATTTGCTGTTACCTAAGCAACCGTCAAAATCAATAGAGACAGCCAGTATTTTTTTTGATTGTTGAGATGATTGCATATCGCCTCTTCTTATTTTAAGTATAGCTAATTTTCTCAGTTGCTATAGGTAACCCCCCTTGTTAACATACAAGCTTGTTTTTTATAGAATAAAAAGGATATATGCCATGGCATACCAACATATTATGATTCCCAATTCGGGCAAAAAAATTTCCGTGAATCGCGATTTTTCTCTCAACATACCGGACGAGTCAATTATTCCTTTTATAGAAGGCGATGGTATTGGTGTGGATATTACTCCTGTGATGCGCAGAGTTGTGGATGCAGCCATTCACAAAGCATATGGTAGCAAGCGTATGATACGCTGGATGGAAATTTATGCAGGCGAAAAAGCTACTAAAATTTATGGTCGTGATCAATGGCTTCCTCAAGAGACGATCACTGCTATGCGTGAATTTGCGATTGCTATTAAAGGTCCATTAACGACTCCTGTTGGCGGAGGTATTCGATCTCTCAATGTAACATTGCGTCAAGATTTAGATTTATATATTTGTTTGCGTCCCATTCGTTATTTTACTGGTGTTCCTAGTCCGCTTAAAGAACCCTGGCATACCAATATGATTATTTTTAGAGAAAATTCAGAAGATATTTATGCGGGTATTGAATGGCCAGCAAATAGTGCAGAAGCAAAAAAAATCATTCAATTTTTGCAACATGACATGCAAGTAAAAAAAATTCGTTTTCCTGATCATTGTGGTATTGGTATCAAGCCAGTCTCTCAACAGGGAACGTCACGATTAGTTCGTAGTGCCATTCAATATGCTATCGATCATGAAAGAGATTCTGTTACGTTGGTGCACAAGGGCAATATTATGAAGTATACAGAAGGCGCATTTCGTGATTGGGGATATGAAGTGGCACGCACCGAATTTGCAGCTACTCCATTAGAGAATGGTCCTTGGCAGGTTTGCAAAAATCCAAAAACTGGTAAAGATATTATCATTAAAGATGTGATCGCCGATGCATTTCTGCAGCAAATTCTTTTACGACCGGCAGATTATAGTGTGATTGCTACTTTAAATTTAAATGGTGATTATATTTCAGATGCTCTAGCTGCACAGGTAGGCGGTATTGGAATTGCGCCAGGAGCAAATATGGGTGATGGCATCGCCTTATTTGAAGCGACACATGGCACAGCACCAAAATACGCTGGTCTTGATAAAGTTAATCCGGGTTCGCTTATTTTATCTGCGGAAATGATGCTAAGACATATGGGTTGGACTGAAGCAGCTGATTTCATTATCAAAGGAATGGAAGGTGCAATTGCTGCCAAAATGGTGACCTATGATTTTGCTCGTTTAATGAAAGATGCGAAAGAAGTCAAAAGCTCTGGATTTGGTGAAGCAATCATTAAGGCTATGTAGCTGTATTCATAAGCTATTCATATATTGCAATATTTTATTTTAATAAAAAACTCGACAAATCAAGCTAGTTTCTGTATATTTATTGCTCATAAAAAGGCAATGGGATATAATTCGATCAAAATTATAGTATCCCTATCTTATTCATTATATTGGTAAATTTTAATCCTTCAAAATAAACAAAAATATTTATTTTGAAACAGGAAAAAATCAGTTTTTTCGTCTATAAAAAGGTAAAAGATCATGAAAAATGAGGTGAATAAAGAATATGCAAATAACCTGGATGAATCTCTTAAAACAGAACAACCACTTTTTTATCGGGTTATTATGCACAATGATGATTTTACACCCATGGAATTTGTTGTAAGGATTTTAGAAAGATTCTTTTTTATGGATAGAGATAAGGCAGTGGAAATGATGATGGAGGTTCATACAGCAGGAAGCACAGTATGTGGTATTTTTTCCAAGGATATAGCTGAATCTAAGATAGCTGATGTAACTGATTATTCGAGGATGCACGAGCATCCCTTGATGTGTAGCTTGGAGAGCGAGTAATGAGGAGGGGTGCGCGATGTTGGATAAAGAACTGGAATACACACTTAATGCGGCATTTAAAGAAGCGCGAACAAAACATCATGAATTTGTTACGGTAGAGCATCTTTTACTAGCTTTATTAGATAACACTTCTGCTTTAGAAGTTTTAAAAGCTTGTGGTGCCAATATCAATCGTTTGCGTACTAATTTAACAGAATTTGTTGATCGCACGACTCCTGTCATTCCTCTCAATATTCATGATAGAGATACACAACCGACATTAGGTTTTCAACGAGTTATTCAACGTGCAGTTTTTCAGGTCCAATCTTCAGGAAAGACAGAAGTTGCAGGCGCAAATGTTTTAGCTGCAATTTTTAGCGAACAAGAAAGTCAAAGCGTATATTTTATTCGACAAGAAAATATCAGTCGGTTAGATGTGATCAATTATATTTCGCATGGTACGACCAAACCTAAACCACAAGCATCTAAAGAAGAACATCATTTTAATAATTACTCAGAGGAAGAAAATGGATCCGATGAATCGGGTACCAGTCCGTTGGAATTATATACGACTAATCTCAATGCTCGAGCTAAATTAGGATTAATTGATCCATTAATTGGCCGAGAAGAAGAAATTGAACGTACGATCCAAGTATTATGTCGACGTCGTAAGAACAATCCGCTACTCGTTGGCGAAGCTGGCGTTGGTAAAACTGCAATTGCCGAGGGCTTGGCACGATTAATTATTGAAAAACAAATTCCTAGTGTATTGCATGATAGTGTCATTTACGCACTGGATCTAGGTAGTTTATTAGCCGGAACAAAATACCGTGGTGATTTTGAAAAACGTTTAAAAAGCGTATTACATCAATTGAAAGAGCAAAAAGGTGCCATACTCTTTATCGATGAAATTCATACTATCATTGGAGCAGGTGCAGCATCAGGCGGGCTAATGGATGTTTCCAATCTCATTAAGCCATTACTTGCATCAGGTGAATTAACCTGTATTGGTTCGACAACTTACAAAGAATACCGTAGTGTTTTTGAAAAGGATCATGCATTAGATAGACGATTTCAAAAAATTGATATCAAAGAACCAGGGATCGAACAGACAATTGCTATTTTGAAAGGATTACGCAGTCGTTTCGAAGCGCATCATAATGTTAAATATCAAGATGAAGCATTAGAAGCAGCTGTTCACTTATCATCCCGCTATATTACAGATAGACATTTACCAGATAAAGCAATTGACTTAGTCGATGAAGCGGGAGCATTTCAATATCTCCAATCAGAAGAACATCGTAAAAAAATTATTGAAGTAAGCGATATAGAAAAAATTGTTGCGAAAATTGCTCGTATACCAGAACGTAATGTTTCAGTTTCTGATAAAGAAATTCTCAAGCATTTAATTAGAGATTTAAAAATGGTAATTTTTGGTCAAGATGAAGCACTTGAAACACTAGGAGCTGCTGTTAAATTAGCTCGATCGGGATTACGTGATTCGAATAAACCAATAGGTTCATTCCTTTTTATTGGCCCAACGGGTGTTGGTAAAACCGAGGTTTGTAAACAGCTTTCCAAAATATTAAGTGTTGAATTGTTACGATTTGATATGTCTGAATATATGGAACGTCATTCAATTTCTCGGCTAATCGGTGCTCCTCCTGGTTATGTGGGTTATGATGAAGGTGGCTTATTAACTGAGGCCGTGAATAAAACACCACATTCAATTGTGCTATTAGATGAAATCGAAAAAGCTCATCCAGATATTTATAATTTATTATTACAAATTATGGATCATGGTACGTTAACAGATATGAATGGTCGTAAAACTGATTTTCGTCACACAGTTTTAATTTTGACATCCAATGCAGGCGCTGAAGTGATTGATAGAGCCAATATTGGTTTTACTGAGCAAGATACATCAAGTGATATTATGTCGTCTGTCAATCGACTCTTTTCACCGGAATTTCGTAATCGTCTTGATGCGATCGTTCAATTTAAGCCATTAGAGGTAAAAATTATTTTATCCATTGTAAATAAGTTTATTACTGAGCTTGAAACTCAATTAGAGTTGAGACGAGTGATTCTCGAAATTGAAGACGATGTACGTGCGTGGTTATCAAAAAATGGTTACGATAAAAAAATGGGCGCACGACCGATGGCCAGATTAATTCAAGAACAAATTAAAAAACCATTGGCAGAAGAATTGCTTTTCGGTAAATTAGCCAACGGCGGTTATGTTAAAGTGACCTTGGAAAAAGGTAAAATTAAATTTTTAATCAAAGATACTCAAGGCACGGCTGTGATTGTTAACTAACTTTATGTTGCTGAAAGCAACATAAAGTTATCCCGGCAAGTTTTAAGCCGGGATCCAGTCATCTTAAATGCTGAAAGCAACATAAAGTTAGTTATTATTTATTTCAAGTGCAACTCAGAAAAATAGAGGAGAGAGAGAATGAGTTTTCTTAAATATTTATTTAGTAATTGGTTGGGTGGTGGAAAAATGGGCGATCATCATGGTTATGGTGGAGGTTATAATGAAGGCCATCATGGCTACAGAAGCTCTAAACACCATGGCTCTCCTCCTTATTATGGTCCAACAACCCAAGGTTCTTCACCATTGAGTGGTGCCTTGAATGCCAATATTTGCCCTAAATGCTCAGCTACTAATCCTCCTGAAGCGCGTTTTTGCCTACAATGCGGCAATGGATTAGGACCAACAGTTTGTGCAAATTGTAATGCGCCACTCGCAGCAGGTGCTAAATTTTGCAGTCAGTGTGGTAAACAACAATAAATTATTCTTCTTTAGCTTTCTCAGTAGGTTTAGGAGGAGGGCCACCTTCTTTATGTCGGAAAGTTATTCGACCTTTGGTCAAATCATAAGGTGTCATTTCAACGGTTACCCGATCACCTTTTAAAATTCGAATATAGTTTTTTCGCATTTTGCCAGAAATATGAGCTAATACGATGTGCCCATTGTCTAATTGAACGCGAAACATAGTATTTGGTAAGGCATCGATGACGCTGCCTTCCATTTCAAGCTGTTCTTCTTTTGCCATCTGTCCTCTCCAAAATATTATCTAAATATTTTTCTGCATCTAGTGCTGCCATGCAACCTGTACCAGCAGCAGTAATTGCTTGCCGATAAATTGGATCCGCTACATCTCCTGCTGCAAATACTCCAGGAATATCAGTGGCTGTTGCATTCATACCTGCGCTTCCTCGAGTTATGATATAACCATTTGTCATACTCAGTTGACCTTTAAAAATATCTGTATTTGGTTTATGACCAATAGCAATGAATACACCAGTCACATCCAATGTCTTTAATTCATTGGTAAGCGTATTTTTGATTTTCACACCATTGACGCCTTGCTTGTCGCCTATTATTTCTTCCACCACGCTACTCCAAGCTAAATCAATTTTACCTGTTGTTGCTTGTTTTTGCATAAGGCGATCAATTAACATTTTTTCAGCTCGTAATTTATCACGACGATGCACTAGCGTCACTTTCTTGACAAGATTAGCAAGATATAGCGTCTCTTCAACAGCGGTATTTCCCCCGCCGACGACGATGACATGCTGATCACGATAGAAAAAGCCATCACAGGTTGCGCAGGCTGATACGCCTTTACCTTTGTAAGCTTCTTCAGAAGGTAGACCTAAATATTGAGCACTTGCTCCAGTCGCAATAATTAAGGCATCACAGGTATAACTGGATTCACCTTTTAACAAAAAAGGTTGTTGCTTTAGATCAGCAAAGGAAATTTCATCAAAAATAATCTCTGTATTTAATCGTTCAGCATGATGTTTCATGCTTTCCATTAATTCTGGACCTTGCAAGCTTTCTTTTCCTCCGGGCCAATTATCAACATCGGTCGTTAAACTTAATTGGCCTCCGGGTGTTAATCCAGTAATCAGTACAGGTTTTAAATTAGCGCGCGCAGTATAAACGGCAGCTGTCCAGCCAGCGGGGCCAGATCCTAAAATAATCACACGATGATGTTTCGTTGTCATAGACTCTCATTCTCATTACTACTAAGCTGGTATATAGTACGAGAAGGAGCGCGACGGGTAAACAAAAATGAAGAATCGATACAAACAAGATGCTGATAGACCACGAAGACGGCCATTAGCGATTCAAATGCGCCATCGTTTGCGAGAAGGATTTTTTCTTGTCCTGGTTGCATGTGCGGTTTTTTTATTTATTTCCATCTCAAGTTACCATAGTAGCGATCCTGGGTGGTCAAGCACAGGGTTTGGTCAAAAAGTAGCTAATTGGGGTGGCAGAGTAGGTGCTTGGCTCGCGGATGCTTTTCTCTTGTTGCTAGGGGTTGTCGCCTATCTTTTCCCTTTCATGATTATTTTGTCTGCTTGGATAGGGCTACACGAAGATAACGCTATTCAAAAAAAATCGAATGAATGGATATTTAAATCCTTAGGATGGATTCTTTTAATTTTAGGTAGCTGTGGCTTGATGAGCTTCTATGTACAAATTTCTCAATTACCAGCTAATACGGGAGGGGTGATTGGTGATGTACTGAAAAATAGTTTATCGTTGCTTTTTAATGAAACTGGTAGCGTTTTATTCCTGAGTACAATTGTATTGTGTGGAATTACCTTAGTCACCGGATTATCTTGGTTAGGTATCGTAGATTTTATTGGAGAATGTGTTTACCGAGGGTGGAATTATTTACTTTTATATCGACGAAACATCATTAAGACAACGTTACCAAAAACCGAGCCTCGAATTGAAAGATCAAGAATGATAAGCGAAGAACTGGTATTGAATGAACGTAAAGCTTTATTGTCTATCTTGCCTCCTCGACCGATTCATAAAGCGGATAAAGAAAAAAAGAAATTAGATAAACCAGAACAAGATCTAGGCGTGAAATTAGCGCCAGGCAATTTGCCACCGTTAGATTTATTGAATTCGCCGCCATTGATGACAGAAAAGCCATTTACTAATATTTCTTTTGAAGAGTTATCTTTATTAGTAGAGCAGCGGTTGGCAGATTTTGGTGTTGAAGTAAAAGTAGTAGCAGTACATCCTGGACCGATCATCACACGATTTGAGCTGGAACTTGCACCAGGTATTAAAGTGAGTAAGATTTCAGGACTTGCTAAAGATATTGCTCGTTCCTTATCAGCAGTGAGTGTGCGTGTAGTCGATGTGATTCCTGGAAAATCGGTAATCGGTTTGGAAATTCCTAATGAAAATCGTGAATTGGTAACACTACGTGATATTTTAGAATCGCAACGTTACGTTCAATCTCGATCACCAGTCAGTTTAGTATTAGGAAAAGATATTTCTGGGAATTCTGTGGTGGTTGATTTAACGAAAATGCCACATTTATTAGTGGCTGGAACAACGGGGTCAGGCAAATCAGTCAGCTTGAATGCAATGTTATTGAGTATGTTATTTAAATCGTTACCAGATCAATTACGCCTTATTCTGATTGATCCTAAAATGCTTGAACTGTCGCTTTATGATGGTATTCCACATTTATTAACGCCGGTCATCACGGATATGAAAGATGCTGCGAATGCTTTGCGTTGGTGTGTCGCTGAGATGGATAGACGGTATCGCGTAATGGCAGCTCTAGGGGTGCGTAATATTACCAGCTATAACCAAAAGGTGACGGAAGCAATTAAACAAGGGCAACCTTTACCGATGCCAGGCTCGCTGGTGACCGATGAAGCCTCTGCTAAAGCTCATCTTGAACCTATTCCTTTGATAGTCGTGATTGCCGATGAATTAGCCGATATGATGATGGTCGTTGGCAAAAAAGTGGAAGATTTAATTGCACGCATTGCACAAAAAGCACGGGCCGCCGGTATTCATCTTATTCTAGCGACACAACGTCCATCGGTGGATGTCATCACTGGTTTAATCAAAGCAAATATTCCAACGCGTATTGCATTTCAAGTATCTTCTCGCATCGATTCACGCACCATTTTAGATCAACAAGGTGCAGAACAATTATTAGGCCATGGCGATATGTTATATTTACCGCCTGGTGCTGGGATACCAATTCGCGTGCATGGGGCTTATGTAGCGGATGATGAAGTGCATAGAGTTGTCGCTACTTGGCGTAGTTATGGGCAACCGGAATATTTAAATGGCATCACGGATGAAGCGAGCGAGACTGGTGAGGGCGGTGATGGAATAGGATCTGGCGAGCAGGATCCGCTTTATGATGATGCTGTTCGTATTGTCACAGAAAGTCGCAGAGCTTCGATTTCACTCGTTCAACGTCGATTACGAATAGGTTATAATCGCGCTGCACGCATGATGGAAGAGATGGAAGCAGCAGGTATTGTTAGCTCTATGGATAACAGTGGTACACGTGAAGTACTTGCTGGACCGCCGGTAGAAGTATAATTCTGCCACATCATTTTTGTCTTGGGGATACATTCAACATGAAATGGTTATATAAATTTTTGCTGATTATTAGCTTGAGTTCGCCGGTTTATGCTGAATCTTCACCTGCAACTGAATTAAGTGGTCTACTCACCGCCATACAAACCATGCAGGCTAATTTTACACAAGACGTCTTAGATAATCGCAATAAACCCATACAACGTTCTAATGGGAAAATGGCGATACAACGTCCTGATAAGTTTCGCTGGGAAGTCACTCAACCCATTCCGCAATTAATTATTTCAAATCAATCCCGTTTATGGATTTATGATCCTGATCTAGAACAAGTGACCATTCGTTCTTTAAAAAAAGCAGTAGGAGAGGCGCCGACGATGTTGTTAAATTATAGCGATGTCGCATTAAAAAAAGAATATGTTATAACGGTGTTACCTAAAAAATCTTCCAGTTTGCAATGGTTTAATTTAACACCAAAAAATTCTGATAATATGTTTGTTGCTGTGCAATTAGGTTTTGTAAATGGCATGATTAATCAGATGAAATTACACGATCATTTAGGTCATATGACACTTATCCAATTTAAAAATATAAAGGCTAACATTGCACTTCCTTCGAACTTATTTACTTTTAAGGTGCCTAAGGGTGTAGATGTGATTGATGAAACGCGATAAATATGCATAAACAAGAAAACGAATTATTCCAACCATTAGCAACGCGCATGCGTCCCCAATCGTTAGATGATTTTATTGGACAAGCGCATCTTTTGGCTTCTGGTAAACCATTACGACGAGCAATTGAGCAAGGTATTTTACATTCCATGATTTTATGGGGACCGCCTGGCACAGGTAAAACCACACTTGCTCAATTGATGGCGAATCAAACCCAAGCGCGTTTTGAGCGACTTTCTGCGATATTTTCAGGTGTTAAGGATATTCGTAAGGCGGTGGAGGATGCAAAAGCAGCAAGACAAATCCATCATCAAGCTACCATACTATTTATTGATGAAGTTCATCGTTTCAATAAATCGCAACAAGATGTTTTTCTTCCTTATGTGGAAGATGGCACATTTATTTTGATTGGTGCAACAACAGAAAATCCATCTTTTGAACTGAATAGTGCTTTATTATCTCGTACTCGCGTATATGTATTGAAGCGATTAGAAGAAAATGAATTACTAACAGTTGTTCAATCTGCTCTAAAAGATAACACGAGAGGATTAGGGAAACTGTCAATATCGTTTCCAGATGAGTTACAGCGTATTTTGATACGTGCAGCAGATGGCGATGCCAGGCAAGTTTTGAATTTACTAGAAATTATCGCTGATTTAGCACAAAACACAAATGAGAAATTAATTGTAACGGCTAATTTATTAGAAGAGGTTATTCAAATTAGCTTACGACGTTTTGATAAACAAGGCGAAGCATTTTATGATCAAATTTCTGCCTTACATAAATCAGTTCGAGGATCATCACCTGATGCAGCATTATACTGGTTATGTCGTATGTTAGATGGAGGTTGTGATCCGCGCTATATTGTACGTCGTACCATACGCATGGCGAATGAAGATATAGGTTTGGCTGATCCTCGTGCGCTTGAATTAGCGTTAAATGCAAGTGATGTGTATGAGCGTTTAGGTTCACCAGAGGGTGAACTGGCAATAGCTGAAGCAGTGATTTATCTTGCTTGTGCGCCAAAGAGTAATGCTGTTTATACGGCATTTGGTGAAGCAATGCGAGATGCGAAAGCCCACGGCAGTTTAGATGTCCCGCTGCATTTGCGAAATGCCCCAACCAAATTAATGAAAGAGTTAGATTATGGGAAAGCTTATCGCTATGCACATAATGAAACAGAGGCTTATGCGGCTGGCGAAACATATTTTCCTGATCAATTGATTAATCGTCAATATTACTATCCCGTACCTCGCGGGCTGGAGTTAAAAATTAGCGAACGATTAGCATATTTTCGCCAATTAGATAAAAATGTAAAAAAATAATTTGTTCAACATAGAATGCTAACTTAAGGGCACCTTTAAAAATGCGAGGTTTGTCCTCCCGGAAAGCGTCGAGCGTTTTTTGCGAGGCGCTTGTCCGGGATCCATGGTTAAATTCTCTAAGCAGGCCAATATGAGAATTTAAGCATGGATCCCAGACATTAAGCGCTGCTAAGCTCGTAACAAACACTCGCTAAACAGCGCTAAATTCTGGGATGACAGTTTTTTGGCTTTAAAAACGCAATTTCTAGAGGTGCCCTTAATAATTTCTTAATCTTCTATTGTTACATTTTAGCTACCTAAAAAAACAAATAATAATTAGTATCGTAGAAATCTCAATCAGGCTAGAGGAGTGGGTAATATGATGAATGAAATAGAGATGAATTTAAATCAACATCCGAAAAAACGGCTTATCATCGAATTTATTAATGTTAACATGGGTGCGAGTCAAATAGACACGGCTAGAAAAGTAGTCAATACCCTACGGAAGAAATATCCTTATCTTGATATCCACGCGTCTTCGCAATTTTATGCGGGCGAAGCAAAGTGGGAAGCAATAGAACAATCCATCAACAAACGAAAGGAAAATAAAAAATATTCTCCCGAGAAATTACAAGAAGCCAATGCTCATTTAGATGGGCTAATCCAATGTTATTTAGCGGATGAGCAAAATAATTACAATGCATTTGAAAGTGAAATAACAAAATTAACTGGGCATGAAAAAAAACTGATGAGGTATCAGTATAACAAAATAAATGATCCAGATTGCTTGATGTTAAAGGGTTATGGGGTGAATCCAGGAAATGACATTCCTTATCAACCATTATCCGAGCTTGCAAATGTGATGGAGCAAGAAAGGGAAATGGATGCAATACAGGATGCGAATGTTATTAAAATTCGAATACTAACTTGTCCAACTGCCGATGGTAATCAATTCTCAAAAGGTAATCATAAACTGGCTAAACAAAAGCAAGAGAAAGCTGCTGCCACACAAAATAAGAAAGCCGAAAATCATTTTAAAGATTTTATATTCGCTCTCGATCAAGTTCATCCTACCATTTTCATTTCTGAAAACCATGCAGCATTAGCCTCAGACCAAGGAACAAGCACATTACAGGTCATTATTAATACATTAAGTGACCGTGGCTTGTCGGTGTATCAGACAGTAATAGATCACTCTACTGCTACCGCATCCCAAAAGAAAACTCATTTTACAATCGGTAGTCGTGCTTCCCTTTCTCCGTTTTATCATCCGCCTGTTCCAATGAAGCCAAAAACACCAGATAAATATTTATACCATCATTTATTTAATAAGGGTGCTAATGTTCCTCATAAATATAAACAGCAACTACAAGAAGATAAAACTCAGGATATTTTGAATTTGCATAACGGAAACAAGATGAATGCTGAAAAAAATCAATATCAAATTGTTGATAGGGAAAATTTTGTTAAAACATTAAAAATATTTTTTCTTTTGCGGAAGAAACTTAATTTTGATAATAAACATATCATTTTGCTTCCACAAAAAATTATATCAGATTTTACTAAAGTGAACGGGGAACAGCGGACGCATCGGGAATTGTTATATGGTTTGACAGCTAGATTAAGCAAAAAAATGGGCAGAATCTATTTTATGAATCATATGAATCATCTTTATGATCAACTTTCCTTTCTCTATTCAAAAAGACCCATAGCAATGTTTTTAAATGCAAGAACATGTTTTTTTTGGGATATAGGCTATCATCCAATGCTTAGTGAAATGTCTTTGATTAATGGCATGTCAAAACAATACACACAACTGTTAGTGAATAATATTAAACCAACTCCAGGTTATCTTTTATTAAGAAATCATCCAATACCTAAAATCGTGGCGCCTATTATTGAGGATTTGGTGGGATTAAATGTATTTCATCCAGGTTACGAACAGCAACCAATGCAATCAGGTATTCATCAGGAAGAAAATTTGACGGACACTATCTTTGATGACATGGGTCAAGGAATTAATATTGCTGACTATGAGCTAGTAGCGGTAGAGTTACCAGATGGGAAGAATAATATTTTGTTTGTACTAGATACAACGACGGGTGAAATCATTGATGAAGATATACTTCTGAGTGACTTACCCTTATCTGCGTTAGAAAAATATCTCAACAAAGAATGTCTAGATATAATCAAAAAGAAACTCCAGGATGAGAGCAACAAACGGAGTAAGGTAGTCATTTGTTCTTCTCAGTTATTGGATAGACCAACTAACGATGACATTGCATTTGATTCATTGCTTGAAAATGCTACCCAGGAGCAGCCAGTTCCCATCACGACGACCACAACCACTACTACCAACCAATCATTATCGATTAGCGAAGCTGATATCCTAAAATTACACATGAACAATTTGCCTTCGCCTGGTTTATTTTCACCACTGAATATTAATAATAAACGTCCTCTAGATGAGAATGATGACACGCAGGATCAAAATTATGGTAAACGTATTCGCTAGTTAAATATAACCTCGTGAACGATTACCAATAATGCGAGCAAGCGAAAATTGTAAATGTTTGGACGTGTATGATTGAGCGTTTACGCATTTTGTTGCGGACGTCATTAAGCGCGCAATAACCGTAAGGCATTTCCAACGACAACTAAGGTAGAGCCTTCATGTATTAACACCATCGTTGTTAATCCAGTTACACCAGTTAATGCGCCAACAATCAATAAGCCAACGATACCGAGGGACATCCACAAATTTTGTCGAATCACTCTTCGTGAAGCACGACTTAAATGTACAGCGAAAGGTAGATTAGACAGATCATCCGCCATTAAAGCGATATCAGCAGTTTCGAGAGCCACATCCGTACCCGCACCACCCATAGCAATACCCACTGTTGCTTGTGCAAGCGCTGGTGCATCATTGACACCATCACCAACCATTGCTACATATTTTTCCTCTCGTGCTAATTCGCGAATAGCTACCAATTTATCTTCAGGTAAAAGATCAGCACGAAAGTCGGTCACGCCGATTTGCTTAGCAATCGCGGCTGCCACACGTTCATTGTCCCCAGTTAACATAATTGTTTTGCGTATACCATTTTTACGTAGCGCAGCTAAGGCTGCACTTGCTTCCGGACGCACACTATCGGCCACACCGATTAAGCCTAACCATTTACCATCAAAACGTACAATAATAGTGGTATATCCTCGGTTTTGAAATTCATCCACTTGTGATTGTATGGTACTAGTATCTTCAAACATTTTCAGGCTACCCAGCTCGGCTAATTTTCCATCGATGTTACCTTTTACACCGCGACCAGTGATAGATTGCATATCTGAAATTTTTTTCAGAGGTAGTTGCTTTTGCTCAGCAAATTTGATGATAGCTTTTGCTAATGGATGCCCACTCAATGCTTCTAGCGAAGCAGCGATGCTCAGTAAGGTAGCTTCATCAGTTCCCATGGGAAGAACAGCTTGTACATGTGGTTTGCCAACGGTTAATGTTCCTGTTTTATCAAATGCAATTATTTTAACAATTCCAAGATTTTCTAAATGCATCCCTCCCTTAATTAAGACACCTTTACTGGCTGCTCGAGCAACGCCAGATAATACAGCGGCAGGCGTGGCAATGGCTAAAGCACAAGGGGAAGAAGCAACTAATAGCGAAATAGCACGATAAAATGCATCCGCCCAGGATTCGCCAAATAATGGTGGGATAATAATTAATGCAACGAAAGCAATGAGAATTGTTGGTACAAAATATCGTACAAAGCGAGCAGTGAATAATTGTGTAGGCGATTGTTGCGTATCTGCTTCTAAAACCATGCGTACCATGCGGCTTAAGGTAGTTTCTTCGGATAATTTATCCACACGGACAATTAATGCACCATCACTATTAATGCTGCCTGCAAACACGATATCATCTTTTGTTTTATCGACAGGGATAGATTCACCGGTAATAGGGGATTGATCGACGCTGGAAGTTCCTTCTAGCACGGTGCCATCAACAGGAACGCTTTGCCCTGGTTTGATGAGAACAATATCACCACGTGCTAATTCTTCAACTAAAATTTCTCGTTCAATACCGTCACGTTTCACAGTAGCAGTTTTTGGCGCCAGTTTTGCCAAGGATTTTACTGCATCTCGCGCACGATCCAATGCTTTATGCTCAAGAGCATGGCCTAAACTAAATAAAAACAGCAATAATGCGCCTTCACCCCAGGCACCTAATATTCCCGCACCAAATGCAGCTAATACCATCAATACATCAATATCCAAACGCTTTTGCATGAGTGTTTCAATGCTATCGCGAAAAACGAGCCAACCAGCACTGGCAAAGGCAGCAAGATCAATTATCAAAACAATAGTAGGTGTAGCAGCTACAGTTGAAAATGTGGAGACTAACCAGCTGATGAGCAGCAATACACCAGCAGTTACACTAAATATCACTTCAAGATTTTGTTGTATCCACGTGCGCGGGCGTTCGCGTCGACTGGCGCGATAACCATGGCGTTTTAATTGGCGAATAATTTTATCAATAGAAATTTTTTCTTTATCAATTTCTAAACGCAATTGTTGCGCAGTATAACTCACTTTAGCAACTAATATACCCGAAAGATGCATCAGTAGGTGTTCGATAATGGGACCACAATCTGGACTATCCATTCCTTCAATATGTAAACTTTCATGAAGATATTGCTTTGTTAGTCGCGCACCAGCTAAAGCGAGATCGCCTTTGATTCGATCTAAAGTAAAGATATTTGGATCATAATGAATGCATAATCCAGTCTCATCTTTTTCACGAGAAATATGCACTTTATTAAATGTGTCTTTTGAGATTAACAGCGATTGCAGTTTCTCAACACATTGATCTTGGTCGTCTTTGATATTCGGAAGAAGAGCTCGCAAACTAACAAAATGTTTTTCTGGCATAGAATAATCCTGATAGTAAGAGTATTACCTAATTTTTAATTCTAACGCTATATGCGTTTGACTTCAATCACATCAGGTAATTGCTGAATTCTATGCAATTGCTGCTGAAGCTGTTCTTTATTGTGCACTCGAATAGTAAGCGTAATAATGATGATATTTTGATTTTTATTAAATATGGAATTAAAATTTAGTAAGTCGATTTTTTCGTTTGCGAATAATGAGGAGAGATCATTTAATATTTTAGTTTGATCATGAGCAACCACTCTAATATCTGTGCTAAATAAATTAGTAGATTCAGGTTGCCATTGAATTTCAATGGTACGATTGATGTTAGAAAAATGATTAACATTCACGCAGCTTTTTTTATGAATAGAAATCCCGCGACCTTGAGTAATATAACCCATAATAGAATCACCTGGAACAGGTTTACAGCATTTGGCAAAACGCGTCAAAATATCGCTATTACCCATGATGGCTGATCCAGCTGTTTTCCCATCTATTTTTTTATTACTGGGTAGGACAAGTGAAGCTAATTTTTCTGTTTGCTTAGGAAAAATAAGGTGCGTTACTTGTGATAAACGAATATTGCCACGATTAAGTGCAGCAAATAAAATATTTTCATTTTTTAAATTAAAAATTTTAGCAATAGAGTGCAGTGATTGGATTTTAGTTATTCCATGTTTGAGTAATTCCCGCTCTAATAATTGTTTACCTGCTATGACATCATCATCAAATGCTTGTTGTTTAAACCAATGAGATATTTTATTTTTAGCTCGAGTCGTGGTGATATAACCCAACTCAGGATTCAACCAATCCCGACTAGGATTTCCTTGCGGAATAGTCGCTATTTCTATTTTGTCACCGGTATGTAATGAATGACTGAGGGGTACTATTTGTCCGTTTACTTTCGCACCACGACATCGATGACCAAGTTCACTGTGAATATGATAAGCAAAATCGAGTGGTGTGGATCCTCTGGGTAAATCAAGAATTTCACTCGCGGGAGTAATCACATAAATTTTATCATCCAGCATAGCAGTGGCATCGACATGGATTGAGTGTTCGGTTTTAATCAAATCTTTATGCCATTCTAGTAATTGCCTAAGATATGAAATTCTTGTGTTGGTATCGGTTGATGCTGTTTGGCTTTCTTTATACATCCAATGTGCTGCGATTCCACGTTCAGCTTCTTCGTGCATGAGGCGTGTGCGAATTTGTATTTCGAAGTGATTGTTGTCTTCATCAATAAGAGTAGTGTGAATGGAACGATAGCCATTTGCTTTTGGGTGGGCGATGTAGTCATCAAATGCGAGCATTAGTGGGGACCAAAATTGATGAACCAGGCTCAACACCGTATAACAATCTTCTACGTTATCAACCAGAATTCGAATGGCAATGTGATCATAAATATCCTGATAGCTCATGTTTTTACGTTGCATTTTTTGATAGATACTATAAATATGTTTAGCTCGACCGGTAATGTCCGCTTTAATGTGAGCTGCGTCTAATTTTTCTTTTAAAAAAGTAATGAGATATTGAATACGTTTTTCCCGATCAACGCGACGTTCAGACAATAAATTAGCAATGGATTTGTATGATTGTGGATCGAGATAGCGTAAGGCTAAATCTTCGAGTTCCCATTTTATTTGACCGATACCTAAACGATTTGCCAATGGTGAATAAATATCAAGAACTTCTTTTGCAAAACGTTTACGTTCATCCGCAGCTATTCCCTTGATGCCGCGCATCATGCATAAGCGCTCAACCAATTTGATAATCACCACACGAATGTCAGTTGCCATCGCGAGTAACATATTGCGTAGATTTTCAATTTGCAATGGATTGCGAGTTTGTTGATTTTGCAGAGGGGAGATAGTATTGATTTGTTGCAATTCAATCATCAATTTTCCAATATTAGGCCCCATTTCTGCAAAAATAATTTCTTGTTTGGCAGGAGATAATACTGAGCTGGTACAACTAATGATGCCAGCCGCCGCAGTTTCTTGATCCAGTTTAAGATCTAAGATGATTTTTGCAATGTCCAAACCTAATTCAAGATATGAAATGCCATAAAATGTAGTTAGCCCTTTAGTGAGTTTTTGAGATAGATTAGCGGCTTTAGCTAATAAAATAATGTTATCTAATTGATAAAATTCTTTAATTTCTTGCAAAAATACAGCCACATCAATTGTATTATCGATAGTATATTGATATTTAATCTTAGATTTAACCATAATATTTGCCTTAAAAATGATCAATATTTTAGCATAAATAAAGATATTGTTGTTAGCATTCATAAGATGCCGCCCCAATAGTAAGCATGATAGGCGTAAAAAATAATTGATATTTAAGATAACCTTAAGAAAAAGTCATTATGTTGGTAATGTACGTATTTTTTATTCAAGGAGGAGAGAGTATGCGTAAATTAGAATTTGCTAATAGAGTTTTAAAGACCTTAGAAAAGTTTCCCAATGATGCTCCTGCCAAACTTAATCGCATTTATTATCTGGAATCTCAGCTATCAATAAAGGAATTGACAAAACTTCTATATGATTTTTCTCAACAAGATGAAGAAATCATTAGTGACGAACAATTACAGTTATTTTATACCTTCTTAGAAAAACGTAAAGAACGTTTTATTCCAAATAGAGCAGACCCAAAAACAAAAGCTGATCGCATATGCACATATTTAGCGAATGAATTATGTATACAAGCTAATTCACGTCATTATATGACACGTGATCCAAATAGTTTATTAAGACCAACATTGAGAGATTTTACTGGAATTGATCCAGAAACCCACTTAAAACAATCACTTTTAAATGATATTGCTAATCGAAATAAATTGGTCACGACACTTTTAATTTTAGAAAAAAATATTTGGATAGATTATTGCGATAATATCGAGTTATCTACATTGATGAAGATTGCTAGCAATAATAAATCAACAATAGATGATGTAATCAATTTTAAAGATGAAATCCATCAAGATGAAGAATATCAGCGAGCAAGTTCATTTATTAAGGGTTATATTTATCATAAAACCAGGCTGAATGGTCCTGAGTTTAACTCATACACAGGAGCTATTTTAAATTTCTTTTCCATCAAAAAAATTCAAAATCGATTAGATAAAACGAATGCCACCTCGGAATTGTTAAAATTTTTAATGAGTGATTCAAGTTTATATGATCTTGATTTTAATTTGAATGATTCATCGGGTGTTTTATTCTTTTTTCGAAATGCTCTCATCGAGCATGGAAGTCGGTTACAAAAGATAGTGATGGAATTACAAGATTTTGTATCACTTAATAAGATAGCAACAGCAGAAAATCAAATTAAGTTAAATGGTACTCGGTAGAGTTATCTATGGAGCTAAAGTGTTTGATGTTGTTATGAATATATTTTTTTGTCTTGAAGAATCTCAACTGAGATTCTTCAGCAAAAAACCTACCTGCAGACTGTTATTTGACTAACTTCATATCAATATCTCAGTAAAATTGCTGGTAAACATAGACATGACCATTTTTGTTAAAGACATTATCGACAAAGTAAAAAAAAGAATTGCCTTATTTAATAAAAAGAAAGTTAGATGCAAATCTTTCATTCGCATTGAATCTCAAATTACGATAGAACAGTTAAGTATTCTTTTGAGTGGCTATGCCGGATCAAATGAATTAGCTTCGTTGGAAAGTTTAGAACCATTTCTAATATTTTTGAGTGATCGTTGGGATAATATTCAAGAAACAGATGCAATTTATCCACATTCGCCGGAATCCTATGCTAATCAAAGTTGTTGTTTCTTGGCACAAGAGTTAGCTGAAATCCTTCACGAACATTATTATTTTTTACTGATGCCAACGTTGAGGTTAGCAACAGATCAATCCATTCAAGAAATTATTAATTTAAAATTACATGAATTTGTTTTTGCTGATGATGGCGTGACTCCTATTCATGTGGCAAATTGTTTGGATCAGGCGAATGATCATCGCACAACGACACTATTTCATCCTAATCATAAAACACAATTATTAAGTAAAAATGAATCGAGCAGAGTCATTAATCACTGTAGTGAATCAATTATCTATTATGATGCTTTGATATATCGTCAAAATCATGCCTATGATATAGATAAAGATATCAATAAAATTGCTGATGAATATCATCATGCTATTAAAAATTCTCGATGTGTGGTAAAAGCATCCTATGGCGAGAAAGGCAAACAAAAATTAGTTAATCACTTCGTTAATCAAATAAAAAATATTAAGCATTTAATTGGTATCATGCAGACATGTTTTTATTCTAGACGGGAATGGTATGAATTATTAGAGAATATGCAAGATCAGGACTTACTGCGAATTGTTTTAGCAGGTGATTCAATCATCGATTGTGTTCAGCGTGATAAATTTTATATCGGCGATGAGAATCATGATAAGGCATTTTTATTTTGTATACTTGAAAGCTATATTAGATTGCGCAAGCAGCAAGGAAATGTTGATTTACCGATCACTTTACTCCCAAATTATGCTGGAAAATGGTTCCATCAATATGGCAAACCATGGTTCGGTGGGTATTCCATGGAAGAAAAGCTAGAAGCAGCGAATGCGTTGCGATTATTTCTGGTAAGTGATTTACCATTAGATAAGTTAAAAATTTCTATTGATGCCAAATATCTTGGGCCTCTATTTGAAGGTGATCTCGGAGTTATCACGCAGCAAATTAGGGTACCAGGACGATCTTATTTTTTCTAAATCTGAATGTTTTTTATTTATGTTTGATGCTCGTATTTGCTGATCTCAACATTACGAATAGGTATACTTAGGTTTCAAAAACCAGTATAGTATACCAAAATCAAGCCGTTTGAAATGCTTTTTTTAGAAAATGCCGGAGTACAGCAAAACGGGTCGTTTTAGTGGACTAAAAAATACGAAGTTTGAAATTTTAGCGAGGAGGATGAAAAATGAAGATATTGATGGTAGAACCGATAGAGCCGATAAAATTGGTACAGCTGAAAAATTATTTTGTGGAGGAAGGTTTTCTTAATTTTCATAAAAAATCCATTATTGAAAAATCCATTATTATTAGTGCAGAACAATTACAAGAAAATGAAATAAGAACTTCAATAAGAAATGCTATTAATATAAAAAAAAATAATCATCGTGTTTTCTTACGAGCAAACACAGGGAGTGCGAGAGATCATCATAATCTAGGAATGCGGTATGAATTAGGTCATGATGATTTCCCTATCAATTACATCCAGGCTAAAAAGCACTATTTGCACGCAGCTCTTCTAAATGATCCTGATATCAATTTGGAAGCGCAAGAATCTTTAAAAAGAATTAATATATCAATCAAAACAGGTGCTAATACTCCATTTTTGAAAAGGTTAAATAATCCTCAGGATCGATATACAGCTGATTATATGCAACTTGAATTATCTAAAATTGAGGAGGTTTATGGAAAATCCTCAATTATGGAAGATAAGGTTTCCCAACCTTACTCCCTTAAAGATACATGTATGAATTTTTTAGCATTAAATATCGGATTATTTAAACGAGAAAAGTTGCCAAAAGAATTAGGAGAGGAGATGCTGCAAATTAGAAACAAGTTTATCTAACCAATTTTGTGAATATTAAAAAAATAGTAACTCCTCAGGATGACAATCACGTATTTTGTTACAAAACCAACCCTAGTTTATCCACAACCTGGGGAGCTACAAAAAACAGCATCGAACATGAGAGAAATTTATCATGCTTAGCTCTTCTTTATTATTTAATTTCTTTAATAAAAAACCTGTTCATGCTGAACTACATTCATCGCTACATTTACTAAAATCATCGTATGTAGACGTGAAAAATTCGTCTCTTCACGATCAGATTAACCTGAATGATTTAAAAAGTAATGGATTTCTATCATCTAATGATGAAAAGAAAAAATATTTATTTTATATGGCATTTCATGATAGAGAATATGAAAAAATCTCGAACAAATCTCCTCTCAATATAAATAATCCTGGTGCTGTTCTCATTAATAGAAATAGACAAACAATTTATAAAATTTACCGGCCTGAGACTGACGAAGAAAAATGTTCCAGAAAGGAATTATTGAAGGATTTAGGGATAAAGCATAAACCTAGAGGAGTCATCGGTCAGGGCGCATTTGGAAAAATATGTATTTGTCAAAATTTAATTACTGGGCAGTGGCATGCTGTTAAGATAATAAAGAAATCTTACCTGGAACAACTTAACACAGAAATTGGACTAAATACTTTATATCAACCGAATGAAATAGAATTTTTAAAACAGCAAAAGTTATTTGTCGATCTCATTGAAACATCTGATAAATTTTATATCATTGAAAAATTAATTGACGGAACGAGTCTAATAGATTATTTCCAAGAAATTTTTTCCCTTGTCCAAGATGATAATAAAAAAATAATCGAAGATTTTTTTAAAATTCTTAAAAAAACAGTCATAGCTGTGGCTCATTTTCATCAAAACGATTGTCTTCATCGTGATATCAGTCCAGGTAATTTCATTTACGATGATAAAGAAGATAAAATGTATTTAATTGATTTTGGATTTTCTATTAAACTTCCTCATGGCTATCGTGGAATTTATAAAATGGAACGATGTGGAAACAAAGAATTTATGGCTATCGAAATTACGGAAAAAGGATTATACAGCTATGCCTCTGACATTTTCGCATTGGGGAAATGCATTACATGGTTCATTGATATGTTACCTACTGATATGAAAGATCAATTTAAATTTATTTCTGAGATAGAAAAACTCGCCACTGATATGACCGACAGCAACAGACATTTCAGGCCAAGTCTTTCTTATCTTTATCATAAGATAACTTTAATGATGGAAAAAGCGATTGAAGAAGAAAAGAATATGGAGAAAGTAAGCTACCCATGGCAGGCTAAAAATTTAAAATTAATTTTTACACCCAAAATTGAATCTTCCTTAATCCTGCCTCATAGCCAACCTGCTATAAAAAAGAATTAATGCATAGGCAGGTGGTATTCTTTCTTGTTGAATAAGATTAATTTTATTTTGTAATTGGTTATTTTTTTCTTGTGCATGACTTTTACTCGCGGTAATCTACGCACCCTTCATTTTAATAATTAGAAGTTTTAAGTTTAAGGATAATACTAATGACTAATAAGACTAAAGACATTCAACCGCATTCCAATCAATCTAGCAACAACACCGAACATACTGAAGAAATAATAAATTTTGAGGAAAAAGATCGTATTGGCTTACCTTCAGAAATAGATGAAGATTTCTTACTTTCATTTGGACAGGTTTTTAGGAAAATATCCGGTCTTTCACTGTCTATGGCTCTTTCCTATACTTTTAGTTTTGAAGTTTTTCTTACTGTTGTCCTATTGAGTTATATGAATCAAGATGAGGATAATATCGCTGCTGCTACCTTGATATCAACCATGATGAATGCTTTGCTTGTGATTGGTATGTCACCTTTGTTTGCGATGAGCCTTTATGCGAGCAATAAAATTGGCGAATTAAATGAAATTCAAAAGAAAGGTATTGGAGACACTGATACACTTCGAGAAATGCGTACAAATATTGCTGCTGTTAATCGAAACGGCTTCTTGATTTCAGCTATTATCACACCTCCACTGATGCTTTCATTGATTTTTTCAAAAAAAATCTTAGCCGATATGTTAGGCCAAGAGGAAAAAGTCTCTGAAATTGCACAAAATTTTTTGCGAATGTATTCTCTTGCGGTTCCAGGACTAATGGCTAGAGTAAGTATTGAACAAATGATGTTTAGTTTTGGTCGAACCAAGCCTGCAATGGTTATAGGATTATTAAATCTTGTTGCCGGTGCTGCACTTTCTACCTGGTTGGGGTTTGGTGGCTTAGGTATGACTAAGTTTGGACCTGAAGGTATTGCTGGAGGTTGGGTAATAGAAACCTACGTGACAGCAATTGCTTATGGGTTATTTTTAGCAAGAGATAAACAGTTTACTGATTTTAAATTTTTTAATTTATTTGCAAAAATTAAGGGTAATTTAGAACAAATAAAAGAGCTTTTGAAAATTGGCGGGCCGATTTCTTTCACTGTAGCAACTGAAATGGCAATGACACTTACTATTGGAATACTAGCTGGTTTAGTAGGTACTCAACAACAAGCTGCATTAACATTTATCATGCAATTTATTTTCTTTTTGTTTATTGGGTTAGCGGCATTTGGCCAAAGTTGCTCTCAAGAAATCAGTAGGCAAATTGGTGCTAAGCAATATCATAATGCAAATCAGATTGCAAAGTATGGATTAATTACCACAGCGCTTTGTATGACACCTATTCCATTAGCACTTTCTTTTTATCCGGGTATGTTACTTGCTACCATTGAAAATCCTGAACCGTATCTGCGATCGATTCTTAACATTTTGGTTCCAATTATGAGCATGGGAGTCATATCCGACTCAGTACGTTATAATGTTTTGCAACAGTTACGTGGCTGCGGGGATCTCAACGGATCAACGATTGTTTCTACTTCCGCGTTAGCACTAGGAATGATTACAGCAGGCGTGTTAGGTCTTAAAACTCCTATGGGAATTTATGGTATAGGAGCTGGCTATACAGGTGGAATCGTTTCAGCAGAGATTGGATTGCTGATTAGATGGTATAATCGCATTAAGCCCGAGAATTTGCGCATAATTAATGAAAAAATCACGCAACCATCACCAGAAATATCTATCACAAAATGCTTATCCGCGTTATTTAGCTGCACTAAAAGGCATAATAAAACTCAACCAGTAGATAATGAAAAGCAGAATCTGTTAGATCACGGTCCTACCTATGCATACACGCCTACTTAGAATTTAAATCTTTAATTTAAAAGATTGTAGTCGTATTTGCTTTCTTCAGTCTGCTGCATAGCTATGAATCGCCTATCAGAACTATCTGGTAGGCGTTTTTTTATTAGTTAGAATATGATTTATATGAAATTGGCTTTATTATTTACAAAAGCATTCTCATTGAAATAATAAACAAAAATTACAAAATATTTTTTGACACGATAAAAAATATTTTGTAATATCGCGCAGCAAGATAAATAAATACGAAAAAAACGTTTTGCATCTTATTATGTTTCCTATCGTCTAGTGGTTAGGACGCCGTACTTTCAGTATGGAAACAAGGGTTCAAATCCCTTTAGGAACGGAGAATAAATAAAAAAAGGATAATATTATGGAAAATAATAATAATAATTTTGAAATCAAATTCGATGGAAATAAAAAGACTATTCATACTGAAAATAAAAAGTGCGTTCTGCTCATTAGTGTCGGTCAGAAATATCATGAATCGGCAAGGTTATCAGCTACTATCGATTTAATTAACAAATCAAACTTTTCATCCTGCACCATTTCAGTTGCAGATACCTTACAGCGACATAACATCCAAGATAAATCTCCTGAGAAAGCCTATATTACCTCGTTACAATTAGGTGATGAATGGTTAGCTCGTAATGAAAAACATATTAATAAACTTAAGTCAGCAGTCACCATTCTTAGATGGGATGAAACATTAAATGATACCGATTATCCTTTATTTAAGAAAAAAATTGAAAATGAATATGTAGGAAATAAATTCTATAGAGATGCAGTTGATTCCACGATTAATACCTTTTTGGATAGATTAAAAAAACGAAGTTTACATATTGATTTGGAAATGGTTTTTGCTAATTGTCTTAAATATTTACTCGAAGAATGCCCTATCATTATGCCGCTATGGGCTTCACAAGGCTATGATTATATTATTTATCCTAAGGTTATGACTACTGCTATGGCAGCTACTTATGAGTTATTTGTCAAGCCGTCCTATCAAGATAAAGCCAATTGGTTGGCACTGAACTTTAAAAAAATCAATGCGCCTTCCATCCACTTTAAAAATCATGGTGATATCTACCTCCACGACACAGCGAAAGTGAGCTAATTTTTTTAATAAAATATAATTTATTGAGTATCCTATGATTAATTTTTATGAGATTCCAAAGATCGATCTTTCACCATTACTTGAAAATTCAAAAAGTGGTATCGTTGAAGTTGCCAATCAAATTCGTGATGTTTATATGCACGTTGGTTTCGCTTATATTTTAAATCATGGAATTCCCGAATCACTTGTTAATGCCATTTTTGGTGCAGCGAAAGATTTCCACAATTTACCCTCGGAAGAAAAATTAAAGATTAAACAAAATAAATTTTTTCGTGGATATATGCCTATAGATTCATCAATACTTAAAGTATCAAGCCTCGAAAATGCGATCAGGGCTAATCAAAGCGAAGCCTTTATATTAGCCCACGAAGTTGATCAAGATAACCCTGACTTTATTGCAAATGATAATTTAGCTGGTCCAAATCAATGGCCACAGTCCTTACCAAAATTTAAAGAAGTAATAAAAGAATATGAGGCAAGAATGTTAGAATTAATGTATAAATTAATTCGCGTAGTTTCTGTCGCTTTTGGGATGGCAGAGCATGACTTGGATCAATACTTTATTAAGCCAACTACTTTTTTACGGTTACAATATTATCCACCACAACCTGAACTTATTCCTGAAAAGCAATTTGGCATTGCTCCACATACTGATTACGGATTTATAACACTCTTAGCCCAAGATGATGTGGGCGGCCTACAAGTGCTCAATCAGACAGGTGATTGGATTGAAGCGCCTCCGCTAAAAGGAAGTTTTATGTTAAATAGCGGAGATATGTTAAAGCGTTTGAGCAATGATATTTACCTTTCTACCCCTCATAGAGTCATCAATCGTTCAGGTGTTGCTCGTTATTCAATTCCATTTTTCTTTGAACCAAATATGCATGCCATCATGAAACCATTGCCTATTTTTTGTACTGCTCACGCACCAGCTAAATACGAAGCAATGGAATATCATGTTCATTTAATGAAAAGAATTAGAAATAATTATGAAATCGGAGCTTAATACCACTAAATAATTGAAAAACAATAAAAGGTAAAAATTATGTCTAGCTACTTATTAAGCCAAGAACAACAGGAAGTTTTAGTTGTTAAATTGAAAGATTTATTGCACTATGCTTCAGAAAATTTCTCATATTATAAAAATGAAGGCATCCATTTATATTCTGATAGTATCCATTCATTACTCGATATAAGAAAAATTCCAATTTTAGAAAGGAATAATTTACTTCATTCTGATTTAATTAACGAAGTTATTTCAAAAAACCCTCCGGCATATTTTGAAACAAGTGGTACAACGGGCAATCCATTTCCTGTCATTCCAAATCTTAGTCAAGAAAAGAATAATGCGTTTGCATCATTCATGGATTCGTGGATGTCACTGACTCAAGATAATGTGACTAAAGCAATCATTGCATTGCCTTTTGAAATGAATCCAGTAGGCTTAAAATATTATCTGGGGTTGACTACTTTAGGAATTACATCTATTCCAGCTGGAGTAAGAACCCACCTTTGTACACCCTCGAAAGTATTACAAATTATTGCTCGACTAAAGCCAGAATTACTTATTGGTAGACCACTTGAAATTCTTCGTTATGCCGAAGCAATGGGGTTAGAGAATACTGATTCAACAAAAACATCGATAAAAAAAATCATTTTTACGGGTGAAATTGTCTCAAAAAACAAATGGAAACGGATGAGTCGCTATTATGGGAATGCTGATGTAAGAGGAATTTATGGATTAACTGAAGTGGATAGTGGTGGTTTGATATCGTGCAAAAAACACCAATATAAATACCATCTACCGACTTTTCCTTATTTGATTGTAGAAGTTTTAAAAGATGACTTGATGACACCAGTCTCAGATGGAGAAGAGGGAAATGTTATTTTTACTAATACTGAAAAAAATTATCTTCCTTTAATTCGTTATAATTCCGGAGATATTGGTAGATTGCACGCTACTTGTGATTGCGAATTAAACACGCCATCGATTGAAATCCTGGGTCGAAAATCTGATTATATTCAAAGCCAAACGGGAAAAGTATTCCCTATTCAAATTGAAAACATATTGTTTCAATATGATGAGGTAGGCTCTGATTATCAAATTTTATCGCAAAATGGGAAAATAACACTGAGAATCGAAATTAATAAAAAACACAAAGAAGAACGCGATCATTTTTCAGAACAAATCAAATGTGAAATACATAAAAAACTAAATTTACCTGTTTATATCGATGCATATGCCTTTGGGCAACTGACTAATAAACTGGGAATAGCAAAAGATAAAGCTGGTAAATTATATGTATTAGATAACTATAATGAAAATGAAATTCAGGAAAAACTAAGAATTAATTTTTGTTAATTAACATTTGAGGTAAATATGGTCGACTGGGATTATTATCGAAGTATTTTTCCTGTAACACATAATCAAGCTTATTTTATGACTGCAGGTGCCGGTCCAATTCCAACACCCGTTTTAGATGCTATCAGCGATCGTTATAAAAAGCTTTCTATCCATGGCGGAGAAATTTTTCAAGCTAATTTAGAAATGGTAGAAAGATGTAGACAGGAAGTTGCTAAGCTCATTAATGCGGAAAGCGAGGATATTGCATTTATTCCTAACGTTTCGTTTGGCATGAATGCTTTATCAAGCGCTCTTCCAGTACAAACCAATTTAATCATTCCAGCAGATGAATTTCCATCGTCTATCATTCCTTGGCGAAAAGCGGGACATGAGATCAACCTCATTCCATTCTCCCCTGATTTACAATCAAACATTAGAACAGCGTTAACCAGTACTGTTTCATTAGTAACGAGTTATGTACAATATTCATCAGGCTATAGAATTAATCTTGATGAGTTGGGACATAATAAAAAAAATGATGATGCCATGTTTGCTGTTAATGGAACCCAGGCAATTGGTGTTTTTCCTCTCGATGTTAAGCAATCTAAAATAGATGTCTTACTATGCGCTTGTCATAAGTGGATGTTCTGTGGTGAAGGAATTGCTTTTTTATATATTAACCCAAAATTTTTTAAAAAATTAAACCCATCAATCATTGGCTGGCGTAGTTCTCCTTATGCAATGCAAATGTCTATTTATGAATCACGATTATATGAATCAGCTCGAGTTTTTGAAATTGGCTGGAGCAACATGACTATCTTTGCTGGATTTGAAAAATCATTAGAAATAATTTCTACTATTGGCATAAAAAATATTACCGCTAGAATAACCACTTTAATGGATAGATTAGTGGTTGGATTAAAAAATTACGCTATACCAACCATTTCCATAGATAATACACAACATCGATCTGGCATCATCTTATTAGGTCCATTTGATAATCTCGATAGCTTATTACTAAAGCTTCGTGAGCATAATATATTAGTCACCAAACGGGGAAATGGCGTCCGAGTTGCTATACACTTTTACAATAATGAAGCAGATATAGATCATCTCTTGCATGTTCTTAGGAGTTAGGTAGCTTCCACATCGCTGATCATGTCAAGATAACCTTGGATTTGAATAATAAATTAAATAACTAAGACCCGCAGAAATAATGCCAGGAGGTGAAATGTGTTAGAAACTAAAAAATTAAATGATTATTCCAATAAATGGTTTGCTTTTATTGGGATAGTATTACTCTCATTCGGTTGTTATTTAGATTACACCGTAGTCAATGTTGCATTACCAACTATACAACAAGACTTACAAGCAAATTTAGTATCACTGCAATGGGTAATGAATATTTACTTTTTGGCATTATGTGTTTTGGCTACTCTCATGGGCCGTTTCGGTGACTTGTATGGTCGCCGCCGCTGTCTTTATATTGGTGCTGCCATTATGAGTATTGCTTCGATAATGGCAGGCTTATCTCCTAATATCAATTGGCTCATCTCAGGACGTCTCTTGCAAGGTGTTGGTGCAGCAATGATTTTTCCCTTAGGCCCCTCATTACTAGCACAATTATTTCCTGAAAATGAACGTCGCAAAGCAATAGCATGGTTTGGAAGCATGGGAGGCATTGCTCTCGCCTTAGGCCCTGTGTTGGGTGGACTGATTGTGACATATTGGAGTTGGCGTTGGATATTTTTTATTAATATTCCTATTTCTTTATTAGGATATGCATTTTGTTTCAAATCAATAAAAGAATCGAATATTGAACATAATAATGTATCTTTAGATATAAAAGGCATGTTGCTATTAGCATTTACTATGGGTGGCATAGTAATGAGTCTGATTAATAGTCAAAACATTGGTTGGGCTGATCCTAGCACGTGGATATATCTCATCATTGGGATTACTGCGAGTATATTTTTAGTTAAAGTTGAACGAAATCAGAAAAATCCGTTAGTGGATTTCAAAGATTTTTCTAATTTGCTGTTTTTTGCTGGTGCTATGTTATGCTTTTTAGCTGGCATTTTAAGTGCAGTAACTTTATTTTTTGATCCGCTCTATTTACAGATAATTAAAGATCAATCACCAGAGTTATCTGGTTATGTTTTATTCGCAATCCCCATAGCAGTATTTCTGCTAGCTTTTTTTATTGGAGGGTTAATTTCCCGTTTAGGAATTATTAATGTACTTTTATTGGGATTTGTATTAGCTTGCTTATCCGCATTTTTACAGCTCTTTTTTAGTGGTCATACCTCATTATCATATATTATATTTTCGTTTGCTTGCCTAGGCAGCATGTGGTCAATAGGAAATACGGTTTCAATCATTGCTGCCCAAACGGCAGTTGGCCCTGAACGTATGAGCGTTGCAACTGGCACAATCGTCACGATGTTTAATATTGGTGGTTCCATAGGATTAGCAATAGCGGTAGTTATTTACCACTTTGTGACCTCCCATTCTTTAGAAAATATTTTTAATACCCAGAAAACCTTACTAAGCACCCAATTTTCTTATTTAAAAGAATTAATTTCTAATCCAGCTCATTCATTACAATTATCAATGGATGATTTCATACATGAA
>MGXV01000066.1:7489-7631 GCA_001801485.1 Gammaproteobacteria bacterium RIFCSPHIGHO2_12_FULL_37_14 | reverse complement strand
CACCAACGTTACTTGCGGTCACAGCTCCAGGCGATGAAAATATTGTAAATGCAACATCATCTGTACCAACTACACCACCTCCACCATCAGTCAAAACCCAAGTTGAATTTGCGTAAGTGGTACCCTCTTCAACAAAAACCGA
>MGXV01000066.1:5335-7370 GCA_001801485.1 Gammaproteobacteria bacterium RIFCSPHIGHO2_12_FULL_37_14 | reverse complement strand
TATTTCCATTTGCTGTTGCTACACCATCTATTGTTTCATTACCACTTAAATCTAGATTGGTTGTATTTTCTACCAATCTAACTGACGCTATTGGATTCAAACCAGAGGCAACATTATCTACGTACTCTTTTGTTGTTAAATTTTTATCATTCGTAATAGAAGCAACATCAACATTCATTGTCATTAAACCAGATGACGTCATTGTTCCAGTTAAACTTAGTACACCTGCATTGCTTAGCGTTAACAAATTAGCAGCAGCACTAGTTTGAAGTGCCAAAATATTACTAGTTTGTGTACTATTTCCAATAACTTTTAGTTGTGTTGTATCTGCTGCACCAGTTATTGTAGTTGCTGCTGCACCTAAAGTTCCTGTTGTACTTAAATTTTCATTTCCAAAACTTATTGCGCCACTTGAATCTGTTATACTTCCAGTTGCCAAAGTTAATGTTGAATTTATGTTTGCAGTTCCAGAGGCAACAAAGCTGTCATCCGTTTTTAATGTATTTGCTGCACTTCTGTATAAATTTGTATCCGCTTGCCAAATTAATTGTGTTCCATCACTAAAACTACTTGGAAATTCTACATTATTATTAAAACCATCAACTTGCATTGCTGTATATTCTGTAACAGCTGGCTTTCCATCACCAGTATCATTATTCAAGAAATTGCATTGCAAATCTGCATCTGAACCATCTCTTGAAACTGTCCACCTTCTAATTCCATCTGCAGAACTACCAAGTGTTCCAGTATCAGATTGAAGAACTAAACCAGCATGACTAGTTCTATCAGCACTAGAAACAAAAGATTTAACATGCGTATTGGCCGCCTGCCCAACTACACCAAAACCAACACCCGTTGCACCTTCTGAAACTGCATTATCATAAACTAAAGAATCATGCCCATAAAAATTCGGGAAATATTTAAAGCGTGGTAAAGTAGAAAAACCATTATCGACTTGCATTAAATCTTGTTGAATATTTGTCTGGTTACCCAACGTTAAAATCGAACTAGCATCAAAATCAAAATAAGTCATTGTAACGTTTGTTGAATCATTAATTGTAACTTTGGATTCAGCTATACTGGTACCAGTTATTCGTAAAGTTGATGTTCCAGTTTGTGTTACATCAGAAGTGTTCTCATGCATAAACGAATTGGATAAAATTAATTCCGTCGAAGACGTATCACCCGCTTGACCTGCAGCTATAGCTGTAACCAAAAAATCCAGGTGGCTTGATAAAACTTCTGCATAACCTGAACTGATAGCTTTAACGCCAACACCTTGTGGATTTCCGCTGCTATCACGACCATTTAAAAAACATGCTTCAACTGTCACATCCGTTCCTGCTCCACTTGCAGAAACATTTATACTGCTTGAATTATTAACTGAAAAATTGCAACCAACTAATTGAGTAATGGATGATCCGGAACAAACTAGACCATTCGTCGTAGATTCTATGACTGTTCCCAAAACTCTTAAACTTGCAGAACCTGCATTTGAAATTGCAGTTGTCATTAATCTAAATGAATTACTTAAAACGGTAACCAATGATGAGCTACCCGTTACAGTTAAACCCGTATTAGCCGCAGTACTTCCAGAAAAGGGCCCCAAAAAAACAGAGTTTTTTAACAGCAATCTCGCGCTACTGACTGAAATAGCTGTTGTATTGCCTCGACTTTGCAAATTATTAGCTATAACAATTGGCGTTCCATTGCTGCTGATATTAAGACCGGTAGAAAATCTTAATATTGTTACAGATTCTAATCTGAATGTTCCAGTGGCGGTTGATGAAAAAGCGATTCCACTTGCAGTTGAGCCACTATTGCCAGCATCTAACGTCAAATTGTCAAATTCAACAGCGGAAATTGTTACACTAAACAGATTATTAGACAAAGTATTAGGCTGTATAATTGTACCTGTAACTGAATCACCAACAATACTTATACCTGCTGCAGAAATTATAATTGCACTTCCTGAATTATCTTCGGTATAGACACCTGAACCAACATTTATAGAAACTGGATTTGAGCTGCTTGC
>MGXV01000066.1:4921-5299 GCA_001801485.1 Gammaproteobacteria bacterium RIFCSPHIGHO2_12_FULL_37_14 | reverse complement strand
AGCATAAGGCTTATTAAAACTTCCATCTCCTGTTGAATCACTCCCAACTTTAGAAACATAAATTGCTCTTGTAGAACTTGGTGTAGAAGTTGAAGCTATTGTAGTCCATTGCAAATCTGTTGCAGTAGAACTTCCTGCTTGTAAAAACTGATTCACTGAAGGCGTTGACCCCGGAAGACTTGCTGTATAATTTGTAACTGATGTGGGCGCTTGCAAACCAACATAATTACTTGCCAAATTTGTTAATCTTAAAGCAGCAACTCCAGCTAAGTTTTTATCGTCATCTACCGTAACACCGGATTGTTGAATACTGCGTGTGCCTGAAGGTAAATCCACACGTAATAGAGCATTATCAGTTGTAAAATTAGAATCTGTTGA
>MGXV01000066.1:0-4777 GCA_001801485.1 Gammaproteobacteria bacterium RIFCSPHIGHO2_12_FULL_37_14 | reverse complement strand
ATCATCTACCAGCACGCCCGAATTTTGTAAACTTTTACCACTTGTGCCATTCCACCTTGCAACTGCATTATCTGTAGAAGAGGTTGGACCAGTAACATTTCCAATTCCGGTACCTCCATTTGCTGAAATTTTGCCTTCAACACTTAATCCACCATGCACCAAAATACTTCCGGCTATTAGTGCATTTTCAACTACAATATTTCTGGCTCTAATAAGAGATTTAACTAATCCTGAATATGAAAATTGGGAAAAAATAAGACAAAAAGAAAATAGGATTTTATTAAAACCCACCAACCCTCCTTTTTTAAAGTTGGAGTGATTGGGAGCATAAGAAAATAAAAAGATATAATCAAGAAACAGAGAATTTTATATCAAAGTCGTAAATTTTTCATAGAATTCATTAACTAATTGCGTAATTTTTGGATCTGAATTTGCTTTTTCAATTAACCATTCTAATTTGTTATATAAAATTTCATTCACTTTTTCTAATGCAATTCTTTTAATGTTATTTAAAAATGTTTTATCTACCACGTTAAATCGTCTCTTAGCACATCTTTTTAAGAACTTAAACAGACAATTTTCTACATGAAAGTCTAGCAAATATTTCTTTAGCGCCTTATGCCATGTTTTTGCATAATCATAATTAACTAAATCTAATTCTTCAGGCAAAATTACATCAAAATATGATGCTACTTTATATAAAGGTACCTTATCTGAAAGCAAAGCATCTTCATTAAATTTTAGAGCGTGTGCAGTTACAATAGATTTTGGAACAAGAGAATACACTTTATGCCCTTGCATAAATTTTTCTCTAACTTCATCAACAAGCGCATGAAACATCATTCCCGCCTTAAATGAAGATTGTTCTGCTTTTATTTTTTCCAAAGTTACATCTTTTTGATGAGTTTTATCACGCGAAATACAATTTAGATAACGAATATCAGGAAAACTTGTCCCAATAATAAACTCTTTTTCATCTTTATCAGGCAAACTTGGTAAAATTTGAAGCGCTAACAGAATATGTGTAACTGGCGCAGCCATAATAACCTCCAAAAAATATAGATGCTGAAACCAGTTCAGCATGACGGCGAGACGCAGATGAACTGATCCCACTCCGTCCCGACGTCATCCTGAATTTATTTCAGGATCTAGAAATGCATTCGATTTATCCTAACAAAAACCAACACAACCTTTAAAGAATACCGAAAACATTCTGCTAAAATTGCGTACAGCAACAATAAACTATTTCTCTTTTTGTGTAATCTTGCAAAACAAATTAATTTCTATTTATATTTTCGATATGGACTGGAGGAGTTACAAATGAAAAAAATCTTAGTTTCAATAATTATGATTTGTAATTTTTTATTTGCGCAGGATAGAGAATTAACATTGGTGCTAGATAAAAACAGCATAGCAGACGTACATTATATCGATATCAGTTGGAACTCGGCAGATGGAAAATCTGATTTAACGAAAGGCCCAATCGTACTAGCAGCATCAAAACAGACTCGAAGTATTCCGATTTCTGAAGAACACGTTAAAAATGGTATCTATATAACTCGAATACAAGCAAAAAGCACCAGCGATCACCCAAAGTCATTTTTTCAATTTGAGACAGATAATGTGACAAATGGCATAAAAATTAATTTTCCAAAAACAGCCCTATTAAATCCAACTTACTCTGTTTGTATCGGACCTAAATGCACAAAGGCTAAAAATACTGTAACAAAAGAGCTTCATAACGATCACACCAATACAAATGAAGCATTTAATTTAACATGCACAGAACACTGTCCTGGAGAAGAGGTCAAGTAGACTTCCTCTAAAACTGCTCGAATGGTTCGATCCTTCGACTGGACTCAGGACAGGCTGCTTCTATTTCTATATCGAAGGACGTTCCTGCTGAGCTTGACGAAGCATCACCACGAGCGATTGCTGTAAATATTCTAATCCGCTCGTCCTGAGCGAAGTCGAAGGATTCGAGCGAGTAAGTTTTAATTTCGCAAGAGATCTAATGTTTTAATCAACTCTCTAAAATCTTTTGGCGGCTCTTTTTCAAAATGATACTTTTTGCCCTTGTAATCAAATTCTAAAGCTTGTGCGTGTAATGCATGGCGATTGATTAATTTAGCTTGTTTCCCATATGTTGCATCTCCAATTAATGGATGTTTAATTCCTGCAAAATGGGCACGAATTTGATGAGTTCTTCCTGTTTTAGGCTTAACTTCTACTAACGCTGCGTCACTAAAATATTTTAAAACTCTATAATTTGTAACAGCCTCTCTAGATCTGTAATATTTTCTATTTGTTTCTTCATGCTTTGGAACATGAGTCATTTTATGACGCGAAACTGGATGCCTAACAATATCAAAATCTATAACGCCCTCTTTCACTGCTGGATGACCTTCAACAACAGCTAAATAAGTTTTGTTCACTTTTCTATTCTTAAACATATCTCCAAATTCATGGTGTGCAGCATTTGTTCTTGGAATAATCATTAAGCCGGACGTGTCCATATCTAATCTGTGTACAATGCCCGGTCTTTCTAATGAGCCTACTTTTGAAATTTCTTTAAACTTTTTTAATAACCAATCAACAAGTGTAACTTTATCGTTTGCGGAAGTGGGAGCGTGCACTAACACCCCTGGACCTTTATTTATAATTAAAAAATCCGGATGCTCAAAAACCAGTTCTACATCCAAATTTTCAATCTCACTTTTATTAACTTCTTTAAGCTTGGGATATTCAACTTCAACCTGGTCACCAGACTTCAAAACAAAACCAGATTTTTTTTGAAGCTTGCCATTAACAGAAATTAATCCTTCCTGAATTAAATTCTTGAAATAACTTCGTGTGAATTCTGGCTTAGCTTTGTTTAAAAATTGGTCTAATCGAATTTTTTCTTCTTCGCATACAAACTTGTCTTTTAGTGAATTTACCATTCAAAATAACCTCTTTTTTGTTCTTCACGCTTGAAGATTTTGACATGATCCTGATATTATCGATTTTAGCATCAAAAAAGTCAAATAGACAATCCAAATTAAAATAGATAACTTATAAATTATTGCTAAAGATAAGGAGTAATACCGTGTCACAAAAGATTTTTAAGGAAATTAAAAATAATCTTCCTTCGGTTATAAGTAAAGACTCCGAACTTGGTAAATATCTTTGGGAAGATTTAATTAAACTTCACCCAGCAGATATCTCACAATTTTTATCCGATCTAAATAGAGAAGAATTTAGAGAATTATATCTAACTTTTCCGCAAGAACTAAAAATAGAAACATTTAAATATCTTTCTGATGTAATGAAAGCTCATGCTTTCGAGTTTTTACCCAAAGATGACAAATTAGCAATAATAGAAAAAAGCCCACTGCATGAAATGATAGATTTCTTTGAATTTCTTTCCGATGAAGAACTAAAAGAGCTATTCAAACTCTTGCATAAAAAAGATCGGACGCAAGCGGTAGAATTAATGCGTTTTGGACCTGAATCTGCCGGCGGGGTAATGGACACAGATATTATTACCCTTACCAAAGATTTAAATGTAGAACAAAGCATACAAATTCTACAAAGACTACAGCCTAAAAAGGAAATTTTGCAAGAAATTTATGTAACCGATCAGCAAAATAAATTAGCCGGACATATTAGATTAGAAGATTTAGTTCTAAAAAAACCGCTAACTCACTTACATGAATTTTTGAAAGAAAATGAAGTTGTCGCCGCTGCAGATGAAGATCAAGAAAGCGTAGCGCAAAAAATGATGCACTATCACTTAACAAGCATACCTGTAGTTGGTCCGAACAATCTTTTTTTAGGCGTAATTCCGAGTGACACGTTAATAGAAATTATAGAAGACGAAGCAAGTGAAGACGTATATAGAATTTCTGCGATGGCACCAATTAAACAGACATACTTTGAAACTCCATTTATGCGTTTATTGAGTGAAAGAAGTTTTATTTTAATAATTCTTCTTTTAGCAGAATCACTCTCTACAACAATAATGGACTCTTTTGAACTAGTTTTGTCTGGATTTTTTTTATCAGCATTTGTACCGATGCTTGTAAGCTGCGGAGGAAATACAAGTAGCCAAAGTTCTGCGATAGCTATTCAGGGATTAGGCTCAGGTGAAATAAATTATTCTAATGTTAAAAAATTTCTTAGAAGAGAACTTTTAATTGCTGCGTGTTTAGCACTAATTTTAGCTACAACAGCATTTATCAGAGTCTATCTAACTCGACATGACATATACACAGGATTGATTGTTGCGCTCACCCTAGCTTCAATTGTTACGCTTTCTGTAACGCTCGGCAGTTTATTACCACTTTTACTAAAAAGATTTAAGATTGATCCTGCCTTTTCTGCAGGCCCTTTTTTAGCTACAATAATGGATGTCGTAGGATTACTTATCTATTGTTACATAGCAAAGCTAGTCCTAGGATAAATTGATCTCAAAGCTGCTTTAAAATCACAAGAAGGGCCATTTTTTCTTGACAAATAAAGCATATAAATATAATTTTGTATTCATTCAGAGCCGCTAGCTCAGTCGGTAGAGCAACAGCCTTTTAAGCTGTGGGTCGTTGGTTCGAATCCAACGCGGCTCACCAGTCATTTCTGAAAGAAATGCCTGGCAAGCCACTTGTAAATTTAACTGTTCGCGCCCAATCTCTGGTTGAGGGATGCGAACGATCCGAAATTTTCTGTCCCTATCGTCTAGCCCGGTCTAGGACGTTGCCCTTTCACGGCAAAGACAGGGGTTCAAATCCCCTTAGGGACG
>MGXV01000065.1 GCA_001801485.1 Gammaproteobacteria bacterium RIFCSPHIGHO2_12_FULL_37_14 | reverse complement strand
AAGAAATTTCAAAGCAGGATTTTATGAGGGTTATCTTCAAATCAGGGAAAACACCAAAAAATAATTAAATCTCAACAATAATTAGGCTGGTCGCATGATGTAAAATGGTGAAACTTCAGTGAAATCATTATTCATGAAATAGTTTGTATATAAAAATCCCCCGCTTTGCTACGCAAAGCTGCCCCCTTTATTAAGGGGGCGATCTAGATTTATACACTTCCACAGGTAATAGAGAGGACATTTCAACTTTGGTTTAACAAACATACCAATCTTGCATTGTTTCATTTTAAAAAATCGCCTAATATAGCCTTCAACTCGCTGGTTTTGTTATCTATTCCAATTATTGTTGCCTATATTGGTTATTTAAAATTTACTACTTTCTTCCCAATACCTGATGTACCCAATATTGGTAAATCATATAATGATGTTTTTAATGCTTTACCAAGACATTTGGTTGTTTACGAAAATTAATTTCGCTAGGAGAAATATCATGACTAAAGTTGCAGCCATTCAGATGTGTTCGTCCCACATTGTCGATGAAAACTTACAAACTGCCTCGAGATTAATTAAGGAGGCATCTATAAATAATGCCAAGTTGGTTGTGTTACCAGAGATGTTTGCCATAATGGGCCTTACATCCAATGATAAAGTTACGGTTAAAGAATCTTTAGGAAAGGGAAAAATTCAATCTTTTTTATCGGAGCAAGCTAAAAATAATCAAATCTGGATTGTCGGCGGTACTATTCCAATTGAATGTGAAAGTGAAAGAAAAGTAAAAGCTACTTCCCTTTTGTTTAATGACAAAGGTGACTGTGTTACTCGTTATGACAAAATACATCTATTTGACGTCACTATTTCAGAGAATGAAGTATATAAAGAATCAGAGACAACAGATCCTGGAAATGAATTAATTGTCAAAGAAACCCCGTTTGGTAAATTAGGTTTAAGCGTTTGTTATGATATACGCTTTCCTGAATTATTTAGATGTTTATTTAATAAAGGTGCAGAAATCATTATTATACCTTCTGCATTCACAGTTAAAACGGGGGAAGCTCATTGGGAGTTATTAGCAAGAACTAGAGCTGTAGAAAATTTCTGCTATGTAATAGGCGCCTGCCAAGGTGGAACGCATACGAGCGGAAGAAAAACTTATGGTCATTCAATCATTGTGGGTCCATGGGGTGATACTATTTCTAAAATGGATAGCAGTAGTGAAGGAATAATATATGCAACCATCGACCTTAATAAAATTTATGAAGCCAGAAAATCTATCCCTATAATGGATCATCAAAAAATATTCTTTGATACCTCTAGATTATCTACTGTACAACCTTCTGTTTGTTACAAATCTTGAAGAGTACTATGCCAATAAAAATCACATCTAAATTGAAGTATATTACGAATCGTATTCGTCGACATTCTGCTATTGGTTCGGTTTCACCAGAAGTATTTGAGAATCAATTTAAGAAAGTCATATAGATGTGTCTATGAAATCGGGGCAAGCTTTTTTAACAACTATTCGCATTGCAGGTGGGGCGCATTCCAATTTTGTAGGTAGTATTTATTAGCGTTAAGCTGCCTTAACTTCAACTATCATACGTATACGATCATGGTCAAGAGAGTCTTGTATTGCCAATGCAACAAATTGCTCTGGTGAATAGCCGAGTATTTCAGCAATTTTTTTCGCTTTTTTTGGGCTAATAATTTTACGATTATGCTCCAAATCACATAAGTATTGCGTAGAGATTCTTAGTTTTTTTGCAAAAGCAGTCTGACTTTCTTCTTCGCAAAGACGAATTGACCGAATAGCACTTCCAAGTGTCAATTTTCCGCGTACTTTTTCTAAGTGCCGTTTTGCATTAATACTCATGTTTATTTACCTCAACAATTGAAATAATATGCACTTCCTTTCGCCGACCTTCCGCATATATTGCCCGGTAAGCTTTGTTTAATCGTATTGACCGTTGCCCTTTATGATTTCCTTTTAGAGGTTCATCATGGAACCCTGGTGTTTTTCTTACTTGATAAATACCCAAACGTTCAACAGCATCGATCCAAAATAATAATTTATCTTTTATAAAACCAGGTACCTTAGCTAAATCTTTTTGCGCATTTTTGGTTAATTCAATACAACAGATATTCATTTAATCTAGCTTCCTCAAAGCTCTAGTGTCAGCTTACACCAAAAAAGTGTAAAAAGATACTTTTTGACAGCTCAGTGAAAGGAATATCAACGCGCACGAGGCGCAATACATCTAACAGCAACACTATCATTTCAAATTTTAACTCTACTGTCGAGACCATTATTCGTGAACTTGATCGGATCAAATCATCCCTCATGAACATCCAGGATGCAGATTCCCTTGAAAAGTTAGAAATGGATCTTCATGCAAAGACAGCAACATTCGCTGATCTGAGCGGCTATAAAGAGGGTGAGGTGGCGATCAATATTTAATCCAGTCTTCGAACACTCATGAGAGTGATTCCATACAAATGTATTTGATTTCAAGATAAGATTCGATACCGTATTTGGATCCTTCTCTTCCCATACCGGATTGTTTAATACCACCAAATGGTGCTACCTCTGTTGAAATAATTCCAGAATTAATTCCAACAATCCCATAATCTAATGCTTCTGCAACATGCCAAATACGATCAATATTCATACTGTAAAAATAGGAAGCAAGGCCAAATTCAGTATCATTTGCCATTAAAATTGCCTCATCTTCAGTGTGAAATCGAAATAATGGCGCCACTGGTCCAAAGGTTTCTTCTTTCGCCAATAACATAGCTGAATTAGCTTCGGTTAATACAGTAGGTTCAAAAAATAATCCACCAAGTGAATGAGGTTTTCCACCACTAACAATCTGCCCTCCTTTGGCAACAGCATCTTTTATATGCGTTTGGACTTTGCTTAAAGCTGCTTCATTAATTAGTGGACCGAGTTGTACATCCGGATCTAATCCATTCCCTACTTTTAATTGAGCAACTGCATGAATTAATTTTTTTGTGAATGCAGCATAAACAGAGTCTTGAACTAAAATGCGATTAGCACATACACAGGTTTGGCCAGTATTACGAAATTTTGAACCCATTGCGCCCACTACAGCGGCATCAAGATTTGCATCATCAAAAACAATAAATGGTGCATTGCCACCAAGTTCTAACGACAATTTTTTTAGAGTGGGAGCGCATTGTTTCATTAACAATCTGCCTACCGCGGTTGATCCAGTAAAAGACAGTTTACGCACGATGGGATTGGCACATAATTCAAAACCAATGGCCTCGGGAATCCCCGTCACCATATTGATGATGCCTGGAGGAATTCCTGCTTGTTCAGCTAAGACAGCAAGAGCGAATGCTGAAAAGGGAGTTTCTTCATCGGGTTTGACAACAATGGTGCATCCAGCAGCTAGCGCGGGTGCAATTTTTCTGGTCATCATGGCTGCTGGAAAATTCCATGGCGTAATAGCAGCAACCACACCGATTGCTTGCTTGGTAACCAACAAATGTTGATTGCGTTTATTAGATGGAATAATATCGCCGTAAACACGTCGAGCTTCTTCTGCATACCATTTTATATAAGCATTCGCATAATCAATTTCACCACGGGATTCGGATAAGGGTTTACCTTGTTCTAATGTCATGATACGAGCAAGATCTTCTCTGTTTTGATCGATTAATTTCGACCATGCCCACAGTAAATCTGCTCGCTCTTTCGCAGACATCATCTTCCAGGGATGCCATGCCGTATTGGCTGCTTCAATTGCTCGTCGCGTTTCGGTTTGTGTACATTCTGGAACATGTCCTAATAGACTGTTATCAACAGGATTGATAACGGGTATGGTTTTGCCTGAATCAGCGGGTAGCCATTTTCCATTAATAAAACAGGCTTCCTTAAATAAACTTGAATTGTGCAATCCTTGCATAGTGATCTCCTATTTTTTATGGGGCAGATATTAACGCATTGCGAAATTTTTCTTTTAATAACAATTGATCATCAAAATTTTTCAAAAATCGTTTAATTTCATGTTGAAAAGTGTTTCGAAGACCTGATAAAGAGGAATGCTCAATTGCGCCATCTAAGTCAATTAAAACTGGTTGTTGTTGAGCATTAATGAGAATATTCGTTATTTTTAAATCGCCATGAGTAACATCCAATTTGGTAATATTTTTAAGTAATGCGGTGATGTGAGCGACCATTTGATTTGTTTTTTCTTCAGAAATATTTTTCTTTAAAAAATCGCCCGCATTTTCACCAGAAATGTATTCAGTTACGTAGTAAGATTTTCCACGAAACCCCCAGTATTTTTTTTCAAGATAAGCTACTGGCTTTGCTGTTTGTACGCCAAATAGCATACATTTTTGAGATAAACGCCAACATAAATAAGCACGAGTCAGTCGAATGGAACGACGTAAGCGATGCCATAAATTTTTCATGTTATATCGTTTCACCACCAGCAGATGATTTCCACATACCACTTTCGCTACGGTTGCAGATCGACCTGCTTTCAAGATAGTAGTAGTGGCTTGTTCAAATATAGCGTCAGGATCCTTTAAAAATTGTACGAATGCAGCGGATTGGTACGATCTATCATACATACCACTGATAGTTGATCCGCGGAATTTGGAGAAATCAGAACAATTTCGAAAAATTTTCTTTTCAAATTGTTGCCAGCGTTTATTATTTCGCTTATTAATTAAATAAAATAATTCATCGTAATCTACATTTTTTGTTTGCCAGCCACGAAGATGTGCGTAGTATTGAAATAATTGCTTTTGATAATTTTCTACGCCAACACCTAATTGAGCTAAAAACAATGCAAGATTATTGATACTGATATGTTTGGATAGCAATGGCGGAAAAACTTCAATTTGCGCGCCATCTAATGAATAAATTCGCTTCTCTGTCAATAAAAAATTTTTTAAATGAATATCATGTTGCAATACACCTAGGACATGTTGAGTTGCCAGTTCATTAATAACTAATTTCAGTATGGGTAGAATCTCTTGCGGAGAATTTTTTTTGTTTTTCCAGATTTCTGCTAAATTTTCAGCTTCTGAAATTAGATCAAACATTAAAATATAAATTCGCCTATCTTCGCTGATTCCTTTGTAAAGCAAAGCCGGCGTTGGAATATTATTATCTTGTAATATTTTAATTCCACGAAGGTCTTTTGTCATGTGCTGCTGAGCACGATCAGTATCAAAAAACAATTTTGCTACGACTGCTTTATCTTGCCAAGTACCGACAGCAACTATCCGTTTATTTGGAATAATTCGTAATATTTGATTAGCAAAAAAAACTTGTTCATCTGTAGAATGCAGTGAGAAAGGCGAATTAAAAGTAAAATTGGCTTGGTGAAGATCCTGCCAGTGAAACTTTGAATATTGTAAAGTACTAGGCATGATAACCATACAGCTTTTCTCCGCGCTTTTTTATCGCTTGCCAAAACGTTTTTTTTGTTGCAAGCATGCCTCGTAGTGAAGTTCCTGAATAAATTTTCATAAATCGAAATAAATCTCGCTGAGTTAATCCAACTTCTTTACTAGAAAAATACAAACTTCCTAAATCTTTCACTATCCATCTGAGTGGCGTCTTTTGCCGTATTTGCGCCCGATGTAAATCGATGAGATAAAGATGAGGATTTTTAGTATATTTTTGTGAAAGATCTAATAAAAAATGGCAAATGTAAAAGTCGCGATGATTAATGCCATTGCCATGTAATTGCCGAGCTATTTCAGCCACCCGTTTTATTAATGCTTTTTTAAAGGAAAAAGTAGGAGTAGATCGTTGCCATTGCTGACACAAGTTTTCAAGGCTGATGGTGGGCGATAATTCTTCCATCAAAATAAATGATTTTAATGTTGCTGGATTATAGCCATGTTGTCCAAAAGCGACTACTTTTGCCGTAGGAACATCGAGTAATTGAACTTTTTTTATTGCCAGCCATTCATTATTTGCACCTAGCACTGGCCAACGTAATTGTGAAAGATTTTTAAAAATCTCTTTCCAACCCACACCATGATATTGCTTAATAAAATACATCTTCTCACCTAAACGAATTCGCTGAGTTTTTCTGCCTTCGCGTTGACGAAAACATTCACCAGTCAGCGACATCATTTGCTCAAAATAGGGCTGTTTAGTAGAAAAAAATTGTTTAATATGATTTTCTAGATATACTTTCACGATTTTTCCCAACTTTCTCAATCAAATTCGCTGCTTTTTCTGGCAAATGATAAATATCAGCATGTTTTGCGAATGACAAACCATTCTGTTGAAACAGTGATGAATCTGATAATAACATTTTTTGTAAGGCAGCATTAAATTCATCTTGTTGAAAAGGCGAACTTAATACTACACCTGCTTGTGCATCACGTACATAATGAGCATACCCGCAAATATCTACAGTTAATACAGGTAATCCCGAAACGAGTGCTTCTAGTAAAACAGTCCCAGTATTCTCATAATAAGCCGGATGGAGTAATAAGTCTGCTGCTAATAAAAATTTTGCAACATCGGTTCTACCACCAAGAAAATGAATTTGATCATCAATACCGAGACGTTTAGCAAGTTGTTGAAATCGCTGTGGAGAATCTTGACCAATGACAAACAGTTGGCAATGTTGTTTCAACTCTTTTGGTAACGAAGCTATACCAATGATACTCCTATCCAATCCTTTTGTTTTAAATCCGGATCCAATCATTAAAAGGAGTTTATTGTTTGCTGAAAGTTGATAAATATCACGTACAGATTGGCGAATGTGCTTGGCATTGCTGGGGGCAAGGCGGTCTTTTGCAATACCTGGTGGTAATAAGTGAAACCGTTCTAATTCAGTTTGATAATATTGAGTATAAGCTGCTTGCTGTAGTGGTGAGATAACTAATATTTGGGTTTGCTGGCCATAGGCAAATACCTTCTTTTCTAAGGCAGCAAATTGTCGATAACGAGGCAACAATTTATAAAAAAAATGACTTTTTTGTTGAATACGTGCTAGATAGCAGACATCGGCTGCATAATAAATATCAAGAGAAGGTAATTTATTAAAACCAATGACGACATCATAGGCATGTATTTTAAGTTGCTGTTCAAGTTTTTCGGCAAATAAGTGACATCGCTTATGATTTTGCTTGGTATCAACAGCGATAAAATGTAAGTGAAAATCAGGTTCTGGTTCACCTTCCCATCGCATGGTATAAACATGAATTTCATGTCCTCGATTTTTGCAGGCATGAGCAATACGGAGAAAATCGCGTTCTAAACCGCCGAAAGGAAAATATCTAAATAGGCAAAAGGCTAGTTTCATATCAAGGATGCTTCTTTATGCGTTACATTATTTTATTTGGATGGCTTATTTTACTCTCAAATTGTTCAGTGACAATGCCTACCCATACGAGACAAATATGGGTTGGAAAGAATATGAGCACATTCATTAATCGCTATGGACAACCAGATATAAAGATTGCTACGGATCAAGGAAATACGGTCTATTTTTATACTAAATCTTCTTATCAATATAAAAAAGTCTTCTTATCGCCACCTGTTAGCGTGAATATCACTTCCACAGGCAAACCAGTGATGATCGTTAAACCTGATATTCATGAAGGGAAAATGGTTGTATTTACTTGTAAAATTATGCTTAACGTTAACAGGCAGGGTGTGATTACCGGTAGTCAAATTCAGGGGGAAAATTGCGGTGAGTTTTAAGGTGAAGTAAAATGCTATAATGCCACAAATTCACATGACGCAGACGAGAACTATATGACATTATATCATTCATTATTAGGATCCCCCTTTTTTCAGCGGATAGGGTTATTTAAATGCAGTATATTGCTAATCATCAGTTGTCTTTTATGGGTAACGCCCGTATTTGCTGATGATGAAGAAGACTCTGGGGTTGAGAAACAGCAAATCTATCATATTTATAATGATGTTGACTTGATCCCAACAACACAACTTCGATATAGCAAACCCAAAATTGTCATCAAATCAATTTTTCCAGTTCTAACGAGTGAAGAACAAAGTGAGAATGTAGAAAAATTTAATCAACTTGTTCAAAGTATTATTCAGGAAGAAATTGCTGATTATAAAAAACGTTCTGCTGATTTGCTTCCATCACGCAACAATTTACCTAAATCAGTGTCAGCGAATGAAAGTACCTTGGATATTGATTTTGATTCATCCATAGTCAATACCAATGGGAATCCCATTATTAGTATACGTTTTAGTGTAGAGGGCTATATTGCTGGTATGGCGCATCCTTATCATCATCACCGAGTACTTAATTTTGATTTAGAAAATGGCCAACCATTAGAACTGAATGATATTTTTAAATCTGATTCGGCTTATCTGAATGTCTTAGCTCATTTTTCTAATACAGCACTATCAAAACGCTTCAAAGAATTAGGGGATGCTGTCGCGAAAGGAACCGCTCCAGTGCTACAAAATTATAAAAATTGGAATGTTAACCCAAGTGGTTTACTGATTACATTTGATGAATACCAAGTTGCTCCTTATTATTATGGGACACAAACAGTTCTTATTCCTTATTCTCAATTGAATGATCTAGTGGCACCTTATTCGCCGTTGGGAACATGCCTTAAACATAAAAATCAATGTTTACGTAGCAATCTATTGACGGGTGGTTTTATGGAAGAAGCTTCAAATGCAGCTCGTGGAGCATCGGATCCGGCATTGAGCTAGATTGACCCAATGTTAACGACAGTGCTTTCAATCCAATTTTTAGCCAACGCTAAAACTTCTTCTGCTGTATGCTCTTTACTTTCAATTAATGGACCAATGACTACACGGATAGTTCCAGGTCGTTTGATAAATTTTCGTTTTGGCCAGTAATAACCTGCATTATGCGCAACAGGGATCACTGGATAACCTGTTGCAGTGGCTAAACGCGCACCGCCTAGTCGATATTTACCTATTTGACCTGCGGGTATGCGAGTACCCTCAGGAAAAACCAATACCCACCGACCAGCTTGTAAACGCTTTTTTCCTTTTTCGATGATTTGTTGCATAGCAGAAGATTTATTATTGCGATCAATAGCGATAGGATCAGATACAGCCAACCCCCAACCAAAAAAAGGTACCCACAATAATTGTTTTTTTACAATAATGGCAGGATCATGAAAAATGGTAGGTAAAAAAAAGGTTTCCCACGTCGATTGATGCTTGCTAAGAATAATCCCTGTTCTGTTTCGAGGAATATTTTCTAAACCTTCTACTTGATAATTCAGATGGCATACTACTTTCAATACGTACAGATAAAGACGTAAATAATTACGGATTAAACAATGGCGATAGGAAAGTGGAAAAGGTAATGCCAAAATACAGACAAAGCTATACAACACAATAGTGGTCAGTGAGTAAATAGAAAAAATTAACGAGCGAATGAATAAATTTATTTTTGAATAATGTGTTGGATTAGTTTCCATTCTTTACTCCATACAGTACATAGTCAACCGCCTCAGCTAAATCTGCAAAATTCGGAATAAGAAGTTCTGAATGTTTTTGCAGTACTTCCAGACCTTTTCCAGTGCGAACGAGTAAAGGTTGACAACCTGCTGCTCTTGCTGCTTGCACATCAACGAGTGAATCGCCGATAAAAAAAGTTTTAGCTAATTCCACAGAATACTTTGCTTGAATTTGATAAAGAAGACCAGGGTTAGGTTTACGACAATGACAATGATCTTGTGGATGATGCGGACAGAAAAAAATTTCTTCAATATGCCCTCCACACACTTTTAGTTCGTTTATCAATTTTTCGTGAATGGCATTTAACATAGCAATATCATAGAAACCTCGAGCAATTCCTGATTGATTGGTCGCAATGATCACACGAAAACCAGCTCGATTGAGTTTCGCAATCGCAGGCAGACTGCCTGGTATAGGTAACCATTCTGCTGGCGATTTAATATACTCGCTTGAGTCGTAGTTGATTACACCATCGCGATCGAGAATGATAAATGTCATAAGATAATTTAAAAAATTGTTGCTTTTAAATAACCACTATTCTAAGAAATGCTATATAAACAAATCCCGCATGCTTAATCAATAAGATGCGGGATAGTTTTGATTATATCAAATTTTGAATAAAAATAAATTACTCAAATTTGTAGATCAGACCAAGATTGAATTGATCAGAACGTGGTTTGACTGAGTTACCGTTAAAGTTTCCTGAACTATAAGCGTTAAAGTCATATTCTCCACGGAGATCAATATTTTGAGTCAAGCTGGTTTGCATACCTAAACCAAACTGAGCACCTGTCAATGACTTCTCTTCTGAAGCGGTAACAGGAGCTGTTTCTTTGGTTTCAAATCTTGAACGAATGATACCAAGACGAGCATAAGCCATTGTATGATCGCTGAATGCGATACCAGGTATAATGCTGATGCCATAACCATATTTTTCTTTGAATTTATCCTTGAAAGCATCATTATCAAGTGAAATGTCTGATGTTGTGTTAGTAAGATCAGCAAATACTTCTCCACCAAGATAAAAACTTTGGCTAATCATCGCACCATAACCGGCAAATATATTACCGACTGCGCCACGACCACCAAAATTAATGGTGTTGCCAAAATCATCTTTAACATTAAAAACATCAGTATTGACACCAGCGCTAGCACCTACATAAGGTGCGCCATTAGCTAATGCAACGCTTGAAGCAACCATCATAGCAGTTACAAGGATTAATTTTTTAAACATAAAATTTCACACTCCTACTTTTTTTTGGATTTGTCGACATCCTTACTTTGCCTTTCTCGTTTTTAAGGACAGCGATTACTGAGATAAGACATATACTCTCACACCGGCGTGAAAGTATTATCCTTCTATCTGCGCCTCCGTGAATACGCAAGATCTTAGTATCCAGATACGAAGTGTGAGAATCATAACGGAATCTGCGTCTGTATTCAACCCTTGCGGTGTTGCAAAATAATACAGCACAAAATAAAAACAAATCGCTGCTTATTTTTTTTCTACTTTGTAAGAGGTAAATACTTCATTGATTTGTTGTGAGACACGAATGAATGTTGTGCGCTTGGACAACTCTTTTAATCGATGAGCGCCGACATAAGTACATGTAGAGCGTAGTCCGCCAAGAATATCCAGCACAGTATTTTTTACGGGTCCTCGATGTGGAACATTGACTGAGCGGCCTTCACTAGCTCTGTAATCAGCAACGGTACCATGATAACGTTCCATTGCTTCAGATGAACTCATGCCATAAAAACGCTTAAATTTTTTGCCGTTTTCTTCGACAATTTCACCTAAACATTCATCATGACCAGCAAGCATTCCACCTAACATGACAAAATCAGCTCCAGCTGCAAATGCTTTTGCAACATCTCCAGGGGTAGTGCACCCACCATCTGCACATACCTGTCCCCCTAAACCATGCGCTGCATCGGCACATTCAATAATGGCTGAAAGTTGTGGATAACCTACTCCTGTTTTTTCCCGAGTGGTACATACTGATCCAGGACCAATACCAATCTTCACGATATCAGCTCCAGATAAAATTAATTCTTCTACCATTTCCCCAGTCACGACATTGCCAGCCATGATCACTTTTGTTGGATATTTTTCTCGTAGATTTTCTAGACAAGAAACAAAACGTTCTGTATAGCCATTGGCCACATCCAAACAGATAAAATCGAGAGGAATAATGCGTAAAATGTCATCAAGTTTAACAAAATCTGTATCGGCAACTCCTACAGAAATAAAACAATTATTACGGGTTGGTGCCGTTTGTTTGGCAAAATGTTTCCAATCATCAAGCGGAATAAATTTATCCAAGGCTGTTAGCAAGCGATGTTCTGCCAACACCTTTGCCATGTCAAAGGTACCAGTATGATCCATATTCGAAGCAATAATGGGAATACCTTGCCAAATCACTTGAGCGTGCTTAAATCGAAATTCACGCTCTAGTAGAACTTCTGCACGTGTTTTTAAAACGCTTCGTTTTGGACGAATGAGCACATCGCGAAAATCTAGTTTTACATCGTATTCAATTCGCATACTTTCCTTTTTATGGATAATCCTAAGAGAATAGATTGAGTATAGCGATTCCCTTGGATTCGGCAATTAAAATTGTCGCAAGAGCGCTTAAGCTGATGCAGAGGGAGGTGTTTTAGCGGCATCAATCTTTTTTATTTTGGCAAAATAAAATCCATCCATGCCATGCATGCCGGGAATAATTTGTCGACCGATTGTTGCCGGTAATCCCCAACTCACTGTTAATTTTTCTTCCTGAGCATCGAGATGAGCTGATAAAAATTCTTGTACCAATTGTGCATTTTCTTCTGGGAAGATGGAACAAGTTACATATAAAAGTAATCCTGATGGTTTTAATGTTAACCAAAGTTTATTCAGCAACTGTCGTTGGATTGCTGCAAGTGTACGGATGTCATTGGGTTTTCGTAATAATTTAATATCGGGGTGGCGGCGAATGACGCCGCTTGCAGAGCAAGGCGCATCCAGTAAAATGCGATCGAAAGGTTGCTTATCCCACCAACTTGCGATATCAGTAGCATCATGACAAAGCAGACTGATATTGCTATTATTACTTTCTGTACTAAATAATCGCAATAAATTCTCTCTAACGAGTAACATCCGTTTAAAATCTTTTTCAATTGCTACACAAGTGGATAGCTCAGATTCCATTTCCAAGATATGCATGAATTTCCCACCTGGTGCAGCACAGGCATCTAGTACACGCAAACCTGGTTTTAAATCTAGCAGCTCAGCAGCTAGTTGCGCACCACCATCTTGTACAGAAACATCACCCTGATCAAAGCCAGGTAATTTTTCTACAGGTAATGCCGATTCTAAAACAATTCCAGAAGTTGTTTCAGGAATGGGATAGGCAACATATCCATTATTTTCGAGTAAGTTAATATACTTCTCACGACTTTTATGTGCGAGATTGACACGTAAAGTGAAAGGAGGTTGAGCATTATTTTCTTGCAAAATGGTTTGCCAATGTTGTGGCCATGATTGTTGAATGGCTGCTATCCACCATTGTGGATGCAAAAAATTCGCTTCAAGATTTGTTGCAGCTTGGGCATTTAATTCTTGTTCACGGCGTAAATATTCACGCAAGATGGCATTGACTAAGCCTCTTGCCCAAGGTTTTTTAAGTTTTAGAGTAGCTTCTACTGTTTCCGCTACGGCGGCATGTTGTGGAGTATGCATCTCAGTTAATTGATATAAGCCAACTAGTAATAAAGCATAAACAATGCTTTCTTTATTGGAAATGGGCTTTTTTAATAAAAGATTTAAAATGAAAGCTAAACGTGAATAATATCGACAAACACCATAACAGATAGCTTGAACAAATGCCCGATCTCGTTGATCAAGTGTTTTCATAGCTGAATTTAAACTATCAGTTAGCGATTTTCCCTCATAGATAACATGATGAATAATCTGCGCAGCAATGACTCGACTATTACTCATGCGAAAATATCGCCAGGAATTAATTTTTCATGCTGTGCATTATAAAAATCTCTTGCGGATATTATTTTTCCACCTGGAAGTTGAACGCGCAATAATTTCAGCAGACCATTACCGGTTGCAATATCAATACCTTCTCGTGAGGCAGATATGATTGTTCCTGGTAGAGGTGAGTTTTTTCCTAATATTGCCTTAGCTTGCCATATGCGCAAAGGTTGTTTTTTCCATTCCGTATAAGCAACAGGAGAAGGATTATATGCGCGAATTTGCCGCTCAATGTCAATTGCAGTTTGTGCCCAATTTATTTCCGCATCTTTTTTTGTAATTTTTTTTGCATAAGTAGCATATTGATTGTTTTGTGGCTGCGCACTAAGAGATTTTTTTGCGAGGCAATCTAATGTTTCAATCAACAAGGTGGCACCAAGGTTAGCTAAATGATTCTCTAATGTTTGAGAAGTTTCCTCCTCAGTGATGGTGTATTTGTTTTGTAATAAAACGGGTCCTGTATCCAATCCTTCGTCCATTTGCATGATGCTGACACCAGTCACTGTATCACCCGCTAAAATAGTATGTTGAATAGGAGCTGCTCCACGCCATCGTGGCAGTAAAGAAGGATGAATATTAATGCATCCTAAAGGCGGAATACATAACACTTCTGGTGGTAATAACATGCCATAAGCTGTAACGATCATGATATCAGCATGCAATTTAGCAAGAATAGCTTGTTCATTTTTGTCTTTAAGAGAAAGTGGTTGATAGAGAGAGAGGTGATGAGTAAGAGCTAATTCTTTAACTGGATTTGGAACAAGCTTTAATCCACGTCCAGAGGGTTTATCTGCCTGAGTATAGACGGCTACAATTTGATGCGATGACTGAATAAGCGCTTGCAAAGCAATGGCTGCAAATTGGGGTGTGCCGGCAAAGATAATTTTCATTACTCACTCTCGACGTTTATTTTTCTCAATTTTTTTACGAATTCTTTCTTGTTTTAAACGCGAAAGATGATCGATAAATAAAATACCATTTAAATGATCAATTTCATGTTGAATACAAGCCGCCATTAACCCGTTACCTTCTAATTCAAAAATTTTACCTTCCAAATTCATTCCACGAAGATGAACTTTTGCTGCGCGTTCAACCTTGTCATATGCACCACTCACTGAAAGGCAGCCCTCAGTATCAAGTTGGGTGCCTTCTTTAGATAGAATTTCAGGGTTAAAAACACAATAACGTTGATCGCGTGATTCAGAAACATCCATGACAAAAATTTGTTGATGAATACCAACTTGAGTAGCTGCTAAACCGACACCATTGCTGGCATACATGGTTTCATACATATCATCAACAATGCGTCGTAATCGATCATCAATGTGAGTAATAGCTTGTGCCTTGATTCGCAGTCGAGGATCGGGAAAATGTAATATGTCTAATAAGGCCATGGTTTATTTGAGTATATTTTTTAAGATATTGTTGAAATTCAAAACATAAATTTATGAGTCATCACTTAAATGGAAGAATGTTGGCTACTTTTTAAGCCTTTTCGATATTGTTTCATCGCTGCTTCCGGCTCACCTAGTTGTTCTAGTAGCATACCATAATCATAAGAGGCTTCAGGATTGTGTCCAAGCGCAAGACATTTTTCAAAATAATCTTTTGCTTTTCCCCACAATTGTAAACGCACACATAATCTACCTAGTGTTAATAATAATTCGGGATGTTGCCCATAAGTCTTTACCCAAGCGCTAACAATAACCAACTGTCGATTAAGTTGTGAGTAGGGTAGAGTACCATAGATTTTTACTAATTCAGCATGCCAATGGTATTTAAGCGTTTTGCGAATTAATGCTTCAACTTCAGTAGTGTTTGCATAGTGTAGCAGTTGTTTAACATATTCATACACTACCTCGGGATTTTTTTTTATGCTTCTTGGGATGTCATTCCAAAGGCTTTGGATATCATCTAGATTTTTATTAAGATGAGATCGTAATAATTCACAATAAATATTTTTTTCAAAAAGTTCTGCTTGTTCGGTAGTAATGAGCTTAGCTTTTCGTAAGCTTGGAAGCAGGGTTTGCAAATTTTTCCAGTCAGCTAGATGAACATATATTTTTTCTAGAAGTTTTAACATTCTAGGTTGAAGCGGCATTTTTTGCTGCAAACAAGAGAGTGTTGCAATTGCTTGTTCAAAATTTCCTTGCGCTATCTCTAAATCGGCTTGCACCAATCCTATGGCTAAGGAAGCTTCTGGTGCTAACTGATAAGCTTTTTTAATATAACGATCGCGATTATCAAAATCTTTTTGTTCATGCGCAGCTTTTGCTAAACCTAAATAATTAATCAATGGATCGGTAGCCTGATTAATACCTGCAAGCAACAGGCGCTCAGCTTTTTTCCAACGGCTTTCAATTAACATCGTTAAGCCATCGTGCGTTTTACTGTAAGATCGATTTGCTCGGCGGAATCGCAGCCAATTTTTCAAACGAAATCCTATCCATCGCAATTGATCAATACTATTAATTAATAAATAAAAAATAATTAATGCGACAATGAAGCTGATCAATGCAAACCATAAGGGCATTTGAACAATCCAGGATTGATAAATAATGAAGAGATAACCCGGATGACGAATAATTTCTAATCCCGCCCACACCGAGCCAATAAGAAACAATAAAAATATTAGTAGACGCCACATATAGATTTGCTCCTAAAAATTTCCCCGTCGCAAAAATGCTTTTAAAAGAGGGTGGTTGGTTCGCCTCTTTGCAATGCTTTTGAAAATCTCCCCGGCACAAAAAGCGTGCCGACCCTCTTTTAAAAAAGAGGGTGATTCGTTATTGAGGGGTTAGGGGGGATTTTCCCTCCCACAACATAATCATCAAATAGTTGTAACGTTGCAGAAAGATTAATAATAGACGGTTGAACGTTTATTTTTTGTAACAGCTGTAAATTTTGTATCACGTTTCGCGTAATTTCAGCGTCTTGCACAAAATATTGTTGTATCCAGTCAAGAGCGCTTTGTAAGCTGGATTGATAAACAATCGGATTATGATGAAGCAAACCCCACATTGCATTTTCAATTTTGGCATGAAGATTTTGATAAAGAAAAATTTTCTCATCTGGAATAATGAGAGGTAAAGTATTCGTGCCATTGTAATGAACGACAACCACTTGTTTAAGCATTTGCCAAGAACGATTCAAACCTTTTTGCCACCAAGATGTGGTAGTTTTTTCGTGTTCAGTCAAGGCAGAATCTTGTTTAACTTGCATAATCGGTAAGGGTAGTTGATTGAGTTGCTTATCCACATTAGACAATTGCAAATATAATTCATTCACATTGATTGATGGCTGATTCTCTATAGTAGTAATATCGGCAGCTAATGTTTTTTGTAGAGTTGCAACTTGTGGATCTTTGACATGTTGCAATGCTTGTGATGCACGTTGTAATAATGCAATTGTAATTGCTTGCGCATTGGGTAATTGTGCATGATCGCTTGCCAATCTAACTAAATGCTGAGCTTCAGCAATATGCCATTTATCAAGATTACCTTCTTGAGCAGTTTGCCAATCAGCAAGAATTTGTTCCTGTTTGTTAGCTAATTCTTGTGATTTTTGTATGGTTGTCTCAAAATCGTTAACTGAGCGTTGCAAAATAGTAAAATTATTTTGAACACCGGTGAATTTATTTTCTAAGTTTGCAACGATTTTTGTTAACGTGATGGTGATAGTTGTTAATCGAAAATAAGCATAACTAGCAGCAAAAATAAGTATAATAATAGCAAAAGTTGAAAAATATATTCCAATATTTGCCCATTTGAAACGAGTGGGCTCTTGGTTTAGGGATTTGTTTTCATTAGGCATAATTCCTTCCTCTTTTCTGCCAGAAATTCTAAAATGGCATGATGGCTTGCATTACGGGCGACCCATATTGTCTGAAAACCTAAATCATGCGCAAGCTTTTTTATTCTTTCACTCACCACAATCAGTGGAATAGTCAATAAAAAAGGATGTAGTGTTTGCTCAATCATTTTCATTAAATTTCTTATTCCCTCACCAGATGTAATAATCATTGTATCAATCGTATTTTGTTTTAAAAGCATTTGATATGATTTTATGTTTATCTTTGGTAGCACACGTCGATAGGCAAGAATAGATAAAACATGTGCTCCACGAGCTGTTAACGTTTGTTCTAATAATTCTCGACCATCCTCGCCACGAATAATTGCAATTTTTTGCTTAATAAGAGATTGAAACTCAGGTAAAGCTAAAAATTCTTCACTACCCCAATTTTCTTTTGGTTGAATGGTGGCCTGATAACCAGCATGAAGCAAGGCCTTTGCTGTTCCTCCACCTATTGCAGCAAGCTTAACATAAGGCGGAAGGTCTGGCCATTCTCGACGTAAAACAGAAATACTAGCATAGACTGCTTGCGGACTAATAAAAATTAAGCAATTTTGTTGTCCAATGAGTCTGATTGAATCTATAAAGTTTTTCTCGTTAATGAGGGATTCAAATGTAATAGTCGGTAAGTGGATGGCATGACCACCGTGCAATTCAATTAAATCACAGAGCTCTGCTCCTGCTGGATGAGGGCGTGTGACTAAGATAGTAAGATTATTTAGGTGTTGCTTTAATTTCACCGATAGGCTCTACAAATAATATCAACCCATGAATATGAGTAACTTTGATTTTTTGTCCAGGATCTAACATGAAAGGTGCTCTTGCTTCCCAGATTTCTCCTAATACCTGAACAATCACTTGTTCATTCATGGTGCTCATCACAACACCTTCACTACCGATTAAACCTTCTTTTCCCGTAATAATAGCTTTTTTATGTGATTTTAATACCATATTAAGAATAACCAAGAAAAATAAGGCAGTCGTAATACTCATGATTAATATCAGTGATAAAGCAACTTGATAATTAGGATCGTTAATGTCAAACAACATAATGGAGCCGATGATAAATGCAATGACGCCACCTATACCCAATATGCCATGACTCGTGATGAAGATTTCAAAAATGATAAAAGAAATTCCAATGATGACTAAAGTCAATCCTGTATAATTGATTGGCACTAGTTGAAATGCATATAGCACCAGCAATAATGCAATCACTCCTGCTACACCAGGTAAGATTAATCCTGGACTAGAAAATTCGAAAAACAAACCATACAATGCGACGAGAATAAGTAAATAAACGATATTAGGATTAGTTAAAAAATTCAAAAACTGATAGCGCCAATCGGGCGCTATCCTTTCAAGTTCAAGATTTTTAGTAGATATTTTTTCGGGAATTCCTTGCACTAAAACATTATGCCCATCCATTTTTTTTAACAGGGATGGATAATCATCGGCTATTTCATCGATGACTTTTAAACGTTTTGCTTCATTCGCAGATAAGCTTGCTGCATGACGTACAGCCAGCTCTGCCCAATCTGCATTTCTTCCACGAAGTTGAGCAATACTGCGCATATAAGCTGAGGCATCATTCGTTGCTTTATTTTCTACAGTGCTTTTAGTACCAGAATGTTTTTCATCAGTGGATAAAATATTGACTGGAGAGGCAGCGCCGATGTTTGTACCAGATGCCATTGCTGCAAGATGGCTAGCATACATAATAAAGGTACCGGCACTTGCAGCTCGAGCACCAGCAGGAAAAACATATGCAATAACAGGAACAGGCGATGTAATAATGGCTTCATTAATGCCACGCATAGAAGTCTCGAGTCCACCAGGTGTATTTAATTGAATAATAATTGCTGCAGCATGTTCTTTTTCTGCATAATCAATCCCTCGCCGGATGTAGTCTTGTGTGGCAGGACCAATAGCACTATTTATTTCTAAAACAATTGCTTTTTCAGGCGATTTTTCAACTTCTTCAGCGGCGAAGCAGCTCATTGAAAATAGTGCGAATAATAAGAATATAAATGCTTTCAATTTGTGCATAATAGTTGCTTCGTGTAGTGAAGATATATACTTATTATATAATAACCACGGGCTTTATGGGGGTATTAGGCTGTATAATTGATGATTCGCTTAATTTTTTGCAATTTTTTATCAATCTTCTTTTTCCGCGCTTCCAAATCATAATCAACCTGATATACTTTCGCGATGACGCCGGGGTGGCGGAATAGGTAGACGCGCCGGTCTCAAAAACCGGTGAGGGTGACCTCATGCCGGTTCGATTCCGGCCCTCGGCAATCATTACTCTGGTATGATAGGTGATTGATATTGACTACCTGATTGTATACGTCTTTCTAAAGAGCAAAATTCTTCGGAACCAATGATTAGAAACATATTTTTTTGTTCATCCCACTCTTCTAATTCTGCTTTGCCTATATCATAAAACCAAACTCGAATTCTGATTTCTTTCGCGTTTAGTTTTTCTTGTACAATCGGATATGTTTTTAGTTGCTCCAACTGATAAAGCGCATTTAATTTAGCTGCATGTTCTGCTGTCACATTTGTTGGAAATTCACTACGAATATTATTTAATATTTTTAGCCATTTAGCGATTCCAGGATATCGCGATTGATTTTCAGGAAGAAAGATAGTGCCAGAAATTAATTCTTTTATTGCACCACAACCTGAATGAGCACAGATAACAATTTCTTTTACTTTTAGCAAGCCAATAGCAAATTCTATAGCAGCGCTTTCACCATGAATATCAGTGGTATGGCAAGGAGGAATAATATTTCCTACATTACGTAATACAAATAATTCGCCTGGTTCAGTTGAGGTAATTAAATTTGGATTGATGCGACTATCGGAACAAGCAATAAAAAATGTATGTGGATTTTGTTCCCAGGCTAATTTTTTAAATAAGAATTTATATGCGCCACGATGGTGTCTTTTGAAATTTTCCACACCATAGCTTAATCTATCTAGACTATGATCCTGTTTATCTAAATGTAAAATATCAAATAACTCTGCCATGTCAGTAGCAATTAATTTAGCCAGATCAATATTTGATTTGACTGATAACAGCACTTTTCGACAAGAGGGCTTAATACCTTGTAATGCGATTCTTGCTGATTTTGTTTGTAGTTGTTCAATTAATTGAATCAAATGTGATGCGCCAGATGTATCTGCTAAAGGTACACGTGATAAATCAAAAATAACACCATGTTGCAAGTCAGATGCTGTTAACTTTGCAATCATGCTATCTAAGCGCGAAGTAGATAAAAAAGTAAGTGGTCCATCGATGCACAGTTGTGTTGGTCGATTACTTTCTTGATGGATAGTGGTTTTGACATAGGTGAGTCTGATCAGAGCAACAATGAGTGCCGCTGCTATTCCGACTTGCACACCCATGAGCAAATCTGCACTGACAATGACGATAAAAGTAATCAGGTAAATAAGAGCTTCTTCGCGAGATGTATGCCAAAACTCCAGAAACTCGCGTGGATGACACATACGCAGTGCGACAGAGATGAGAATGCCCGCTAGAGCAGCCATAGGAATGCGGCTAATTTGTGGTGCAAATAAATAAATTGCAAAGAGCAGAAAAATTGCATGAAAGATAGCGGCCCGACGAGTTTTAGCACCGGCTTGTACATTCAGAGCAGAGCGAGCGATGACGCTGGTGACAGGAATGCCTCCAAATATGGCAGAGGCAATGTTTCCTAACCCTTGCCCAATTAATTCTTGATCTGGGTTATAAGGTTTCGCTCGAGTCATTTTATCAACGGCACTAGATGATAGTAGTGTTTCTAGTGAAGCAAGAATGTATACCAGAAAAATATCTGCTACTAATTCCATTAAGGCTGCATTGCTTGAAAATGCTGTCCATGAAGGCAGAGATAAGGAAAATGATCTTGGTATATTGCCGATCGTTTCAATGGGAATATTAAATAGCCAAGGAATTAAACTAACTGCGATGACAGCAATCAGCGGAGCGGGATAGCGCGGCAAAATACGCGGCAAAGAGAAAGTAATGGCTAATGTCAGTAAAGCTAACCATAGTGTAGGCCATTGAATTTGATCAGCAGAGCGAGAGATATAAAGAACAACATCAGCTAAATGAGTATCTGACGCAGGAGCTAGACCAAGAATGCGGGGAAATTGACCAATTAAAATAATTGCGCCAATTCCAGCGGTGAAACCTGCAATGACTGGCATAGGCACAAAGCGAATCAGGAATCCTAATCTAAAAACTCCTGTAGCTAATTGTAAAATTCCGCAACCAATGCCAATAATATAAATTCCGCTTAATCCAAACTTTTGAATGGCAGTAGCAATCAGTACGGCCATAGCAGCAGCTGGGCCGCTAACAGCAAGTTGGCTACTACCAAAAAGCGCGCAAACAATTCCAGCGACAATGGCTGTGATTAATCCTGCTTCCGGCGGAACACCACTGGCAAGTGCAATGGCTAATGAGAGTGGAATGGCGACACTGGCGACGATTGCTCCGGCAAAGAGATCCTCGGTAAGCCCTTGCGATGAAAATAGTTTTTTCCAATCTTGAATGAGTTCTTTCATGTTAAGCTGCTGAAAAATAATGTTACTTGATCATACCATATTGTGTTTGTGTGGCATAATTGATCTGTAGTCAGAGGCATGCTATGAATCCCAATTTTTGAATAATATTTTTTATTATCACGAATATTTGTTGTTCAATGATAGAGGCTGGGATTTTATATTACCTTGGCATGAGGACAATAAAATCACTAACATAAAATCGTTGAGTATTCTAAGTTGCTTTATCAACAGTATTATCGCATGTAAGAGGTGTGTAGTAGAATATATTCACTTTGGTTTTTAACTTAACGCCCCGGTGGCACAGAGGATAGCGCAGCCCCCTCCTAAGGGGCAGGTCGGCGGTTCGAATCCGCCCTGGGGCGCCAATGTAATCAAAAGGTTACAAATCGAATTTTTCATCAAAATCGGCTTCCTCAAGTGGACAAAGAGCTATTTTTTTATCATATGAAGACTCACTACTTAAATGTTCTTTGCCACAGTGCGCCACGTCCACCACTACTTACAGAAATCTCACCCTCATCTCGCATTCTTCTTAGTACATGTCGAATCATGTCTCTGCTAATCCCTGGACAATCGGATTCAATATCACCAATAGAAAATGGCGCCATTTTTCGATTAACAGCGGCACGTATTAATTCTGTTTTTGAACCTCGGCTTGTTGTTATAACACCAACGCGCTCTTCAAATTCTCGATAGGCTCGCAATAATGCTCCCCAAAAATAATTCAACCAAGGTCTGACATCGTGCTTATCTGCATGCCAATGATTAGAACTTGCTTCAAGCGTTTCATAATAACTTTCTTTGCTATCCTCAAAAATTCGTTCAAGACTGATATAACGACCAACTTGATAGTTAGATTGATAAAGAAGCATTAGTGTTAATAAACGCGACATTCGACCATTACCGTCACTGAATGGGTGCACACACAAAAAATCAAGAATTGCTAAAGGAACGAGTATTAATGCGTCATGTTTGTTTTCTTGTGTAGCAGTAGAATAATTTTGTGTTAACTGTTCCATCGCATTAGGTGTTAAATGCGCCTTTGTAGGAGTAAAGCGAATACGTTTAGTGCCATCAGGATGATTTTCGATAATTTCATTATCCGTTAATTTAAAGCGACCACCTGGATTTGCTAGGTACCGACATAATATGCCGTGCAATTGTAAGATGACATTGGCTGTGAACGGCATATGTTCACCTGATTCATGAATAAGATTTAATGCATCTCTGTATCCGGCGATTTCTTGTTCAGAACGACTTTTGGGTGCGGTATCTTTTAAAACTAGTTCTTCAATTTTTTTATGCGGCAATTCTATGCCTTCAAGCCTATTGGATGACTCACTTGATTCAATTTTGGCGACTAATTGTAGGTTTTTAAGCGCTTCGGGTGATTGCTTAAAAAAAAGAGCCTGTTTGCCACGATATTCTCCCAGCGAACGCAAAGTAGATATTTGTTCAGCTGTGAAGGTTAAATTTTCGAGATATTCTGTCTTTAATGAACTCATTGTGCTAAACCTTTTATTAAGTAGGTAATGATATCATGTATAATACCTACTTGAAAATAACCATTACCTACTTATTTTATCTATATTTAACATAGAATTATATATCATGTGGGTATTTTCATGGTCATTAATGCCCACTTTTAATTGATAATTACCCACTTCTTTTATGACCGTAGCTAGAAAATTTAACGCTTTACCCCCTACAATTTGAAACGTAATCGTAACAGTAAAGTGAACTGACAAAACCGACAAAACTAGTTATGTCAGTTTCGTCGGTAAGACAGATAGAGCAATTAACTTTAATTTTTACGCATTGAAGAATGTTTGTGGTAATGAATGGTTGGTCCATTCGGGTGACCAATTTAGCGCGGAGCTTAGCGGTCAGTTAACGAACGAAGGCGGGCAATATAAACTGTAAGGTGCTTGTTTTAAAGGACTTTCTGGACAACGTCACCCACTAACAGATAACATGTCTCCTCGCTCCTAAGGGGCAGGTCGGCGGTTCGAATCCGCCCTGGGGCGCTCAATGTCAAAATTGGTGATATTTAATGCAAAACAGAGACAATATTTTGGAAGAATTAAAAACAGATTCGCAAAAGTATATTTATAGTGGCTATACTTTTTCTGTTCCAACCATAGGTAAAAAGGGGTCTAGCTTAACCCCCAAACCATACCGTATTACTAAATGTACTTATCATTCTAGAATCCTGGAAGATTTGCATTCTGTTTGGGATATTAATAAGTTCAAGGTAGCGAGGGCACCTTTGGAAGTTGGTGAACTGGTAGATCGACGCGCTTTTCAATGCCTCACTATAAGAGTTTTGGACATGCCAATTAAATTGGCTGGCTCAAATGATTATAAAATTCCTGATGAAATCCATCCTTTTATCGATACAATACAAATGATTGTTAATCATGAGCATTCTATTTTATCGGAGCAACAACTTCTTTCTTATCATGCCTACCTTACTATTGATCAATCCGAAGTAAAAGCAGGCACAATGCAGCGTAAACCAGGAGCTCATGTCGATGGATTTCAAGGTGCACGAATATTCCCCAAAACTTTAATTAATCATTCTTATGTGGTTTCTAATGGAACACCAACCATATTTTATCCCCATTCATTTGATTTCTCGTACTTAAATGAAGGAATTCATGATTACTTTTTGGAGATGGATACGCAAGCCAAAGATAGTAAAGCGATACGAACAAAACCTTATTCTATCTATTTAATGGATGCCTATACTGTTCATCGAGCAGATCTAGCAACTGAAAATTGTTTTCGTACTTTCCTTCGAGTCTCCTATGATGTGAAAGTATTTGATCGACTTGGGAATACTATTAATCCTTTACTCTCTTATTCTTGGAATATGGTACCACGCGAAGTTCAGTCTACATTGGTTCGTTATCAATCTTTAAATGATTATGAAAAAGAACTGATTGGTTCTTCTAAATTTAAAAATTTATGCCGCCATATGGATAAATTAAAAAATTCAAATTTAGAGCGTTATTATAATTTTTCTTATATGGGGTTGCAGTCAAAAAAAATCAATGTCATTAAGTTAATATTAAAAAAATTATCTGAAACCGACAAGCCAAACATTCAAGAATTAAGATTAATGTTTATTGCGGCAACGCAAAAAAAATTGGATATATCGCAATTAGGAATCGTTACGCTTATTGCTCATCTACGACGTGGTAAGAATTGTATTAAGAGTAATTTATTATTAGATTTTATTCTGGAAATGGTAACTCAAAAATCTTGTTTATTATCTAAAAAATTATTGATTGAATTAATTAAAGGGCAAGAACAAACTACTCAGGGAAAAGATATTATGAAATTTATAGAAAAATTTCGCGAATCAAAAAATCAAGCTGTAAATTCATCTTGTTTCTGGCATACAGCAAACAAAATGCATGAAAAACCAATAAGATGTTCGTTGCAATTAAGGGCAAAGCTCTAATTTTGGAAATCTCACGTTATGTCAAATACAAGAACTATATCTGATACAAAAAAAAGCGAATTAGATTCAACATTAAGGATCCAGCAGCAATTTAGCATTGATATTGCGAGCGGCCTATTCACGGGAGCATTTTGCTCTGGCTTATTTAACCCTTATGATCGGGCATTATACCTATCGGTAAAATGTACCAGATCTTTTTTATCGTGGAAAAATTTTTCATCACCTTATCAAGGGTTTTCACAAGCAGTCATACAGCGCGCTTTTCTTGGTAGCGTGTATTATATTGTTCAGGGTGAAATGAAGTCTAACTTGTATCCCTATCTGCGCAACCATCTTGGCACTAGTGAATCTTTCGCTCAATTTTGTATTGGAATCTCTGCAGGTAGCGTGAGTGGAATACTAACAAATAGTATTTCAGCGATTAAATACCATACATGGGGGCAAGAGAATCGCACATTTTTTTCAAGTGTTCATGAAATGTGGACGCTTGGTAGTAGTAGGCCATTTTTTAAAGGAACACAAGCAACAGTAGCACGAGATGTGACATTTGGTTGTACTTATGAAATTTTACGTAGTCTGATGCGTAATCAACTACCAAAATCTAACGATAAAAAAAATTACAAAGAATCTTATCTAGATTTTGTATGTAACAGTGCGGCAGCAGGTCTTGCAACAATTACATCGGGTCCATTTAATTATGCGCGAACTATGCAATATGCAACCCCGCCAAGCGAGAGCCCTCCAACAATATGGAAAGCATTAAAAAATGTTTGGCAGGAATCAAAAAATCAGCCTCAAAAATTTCTAGGAAAAATGCGTTTCTTCCAACAAAGATTTAGAGTTGGTTGGGGTACGGCTCGTGTTGCTGTAGGAATGGCGGTAGGACAAGAGATATTTGATGTGACACGTTCCAAGCTTACTGACTTATACTCAGAACAGTTGAAAACGCATCCTAAAAAATAATTTTAAATGAACGTCTCGAGTTAATATTGGTCAAGTAAATACTTCAAACATACCAAACTACTCCCATGGGTTTAATACCTTAACGCCTGTTTGGGCAAAGTCATTCACGTTTCTTGTTACAATGGTCATACCATGAGCTAATGCAGTTGCTGCAATGATAGCATCTCTATCTGAACGTGGATTCGGCACATGCAGTTTCGCACAGCGTTGAGCAACAGCAACATCCAAATACAAAATACGTTCTGAAAATACAGGAAGAACATGTGCATTAAGCCAAGAGCGGAGAATAGCACCTTGTGATGGATCTCGTCTTTCGGCTAATAGTACGCCTGTTTCTAATTCTAATATTGTAATAATCGATAAAAATAAACTGGATGGAGAAACATCTTTAGCCCATTTTATGACATTCTTATTTGCTTTGCCAGATTTTGCTTTTCTTAATTCAGAAATAACATTCGTATCTAGTAAATACATTATTTAAAATCCTCGGGCCGATAAATTTTCTTATTTAATTTAGCTGGCTCAAATTCAATATCAGCAACATCAGGCATGGCCAGTAAATCGATAATATTTTTTTTAACTGCGGTTAACTTTTCATAATCATCTATTGCTAATAATACGTGGGCAGGATGACCCCTGTCTGTAATAAAGACAGGGCCATTCAACGCAGCTCGCTTTATTTTGCTTACGTCTTGGTTGAATTCTCTACTGGTAACGGTTGTGATTGCCATGTTAATTCTCCCATAAAAAAATGTAGCAACTTAACTACATTAAAGTATAGCAAATAAGTAGTTACGTGTCTACATTGTTGGAGGTTTAATATGACCAGGTACTTTAATCATATTTTTATTCTCTTTTTTTAGTTTTGCTTACCTTTACTTCCAATAAATAAAGACGGCGATTATCTGCATGTAATACTTTGAATCGTAGGCTGTGAATTTTGATTATTTCACCACGCTTAGGTAGATGACCAAAATTTTGCAATACAATGCCACCGATGGTATCAAATTCATCATCACTGAAACCGGAATGAAAATATGCATTAAATTCTTCTATTGAAGTAGATGCTTTTACAATGCATACACCATCATCTAATTTTTTAATATGGCCATCTTCTTCATCAATATCATATTCATCTTCAATTTCACCTACAATTTGTTCTAAGACATCTTCGATGGTGACTAAGCCAGCAACATGACCATATTCATCAATGACGATAGCGATATGATTACGATTGACGCGAAATTCACGTAATAAAATATCTAAGCGCTTGCTTTGGGGTACAAAGATAACTGGTCGAATGATGTTGTTCATCGAGAAATCTTGTTGGCCTTGTTGAAATAAATATTTTAAAAAATCTTTGGCAAGTAACATGCCCACCACATCTTTACTTGTCACATCAACCACTGGAAAACGCGAATGACCTGATTCGATAACAATAGGCAAGATTTTATCGAGTTTACTATCTTTACGTACGACCACCATTTGCGCTTTAGGAACCATTACTTCACGTACTTGCATTTCTGAAACGAGCAAGATACGTTCGATCATGCTTAGGACATCCGAACTTAATACATCGCGTTCTTCTGCATCTCGTAATACTGCTGTGAGCTGCTCTCTATTTTTTGGTTCGCGCGCTAGTAGTGCTGTTAATCGTTCTAACCACGTGCGTGATTTATTCGAACTTTTATTTTCTTCAGTCGCATCATTCATCTTTTATCCTCTTACAGCTTATAGGGATTAGTAAATCCTAGTGATTGCAAAATTTCAATTTCTTGAGATTCCATTTTCTTGGCATGTTGCTTGGTTTGATGATCAAACCCAAGCAAATGATAAATGCCATGAATAATCATATGTGCCCAGTGAGCGTTCATTGTTTTATTTTGTTCTGTTGCTTCTCGATTAACGATAGCAGCACAAATAATAATATCACCTAAGTGAGGTATGGCAATTTTAATATTTTTTGGTATCGAAAATGGAAACGACAATACATTTGTTGGACCCTGTTTATGTCGATAAGTTGTATTCAAGTAAACAATTTCCTCGAGATCAACAATGCGAATAGTTATTTCAGCAGATGTTACTTGTTTGCGGAGAGCGTATTTCGCCCACTGTCGTAATAACGATGTTTTAGGAACAAGTGCTTTATCGACTGTATATTGAATAGTAATGCGATACATAAAATATTAGGTATAATTTATTTTTGATCTTTTGTTCGATTGTTTTCGTATAATTTGTAGGCTTCAACAATGGTTTGTACTAACGGATGGCGTACAACATCGGAAACTTGGAATTGAGTAAAGCTAATACCAGGAATATCTTTTAATACTTCACTGGCATGCACTAAACCGGAATCATGGCGATTATTCAGATCTATTTGTGTGATGTCGCCAGTGATTACTGCTTTGGAATTAAACCCAATACGAGTAAGGAACATTTTCATTTGTTCAATGGTAGTATTTTGACCTTCATCGAGAATAATAAAAGAATCATTGAGTGATCGACCACGCATATAAGCAAGTGGCAGTAGCTCGATAATATCTTTTTCGATGAGTTGATTCACTTTTTCAAAACCTATCATTTCGTATAAAGCATCGTACAGTGGTTTAAGGTAGGGATGCACTTTTTGGGCAATGTCACCAGGCAAAAAACCGAGTTTTTCGCCTGCCTCCACAATAGGACGAACCAGGATGATACGGCTGACGCGCTCAGTCTCTAATGCTTGAACAGCACAGGCGACGGCAATATAGGTTTTGCCAGTTCCAGCAGGCCCGATGCCGAAATTGATATCATGTTGTAGGATACTTTGCAGGTAACGTACTTGATTCTCGCCACGCGCGGTAATAACACTCTTTTTTAGTCTCACTTCCATACTATTATCCTGATGATTATACTTCTGTTTTTTACCAATGGTTTGCAAATAAAGATGAACTTCTTTGGATTCAAGTACAGGCATTTTTTGGGTCTCGTGATAGAGGTTATGTAAAGTATCGCAGGCATGTTTAACAGAAGTGCGATCGCCACTGACTGAAAAAGTATGACCGCGTTGTTTAATCATGACGCCTAAACGTTTTTCAATGAGCTTAAGATGTTCATTTAATTTACCGCAGAGATTAAACAAGCGATGATTATCTTCTGGTGCTAATGTCAGGATTTCGGAGTAGAGCAGTGTATTCAACTTCTATTTAGGTCCTCAAAGTACCTTAATATGTTAATTATAACCTAAAGATCTCATTCATTCAAACTTACCTAGGCGATGATTGATACTACGTCTCCTCTTAATGAATTTCTCAGTGCTTCAGTGATTTTAACGCTGACTAATTGGCCAATTAATCTAGAATTACCATTAAAATTGACGATACGATTATTTTCTGTACGCCCAGATAATTGTTGAGGTTGTTTTATAGCGGGACCATTTACCAGAATTTTTTGTATTGTTCCTACCATATTCTCGCTAATTCTCTTAGCATTGAGAGCAATTTGTTCCTGCAAAATATTTAAACGCTGTTTTTTAATCTTCAAAGAAACATTATCAGGTAATTGCGCAGCCGGTGTTCCTGGCCTAGCGCTATAAATAAAGCTAAAAGATTGATCAAAGCCAATATCGTGAATAAGATTCATGGTGTCGGCAAAGTCAGCCTCCGTTTCGCCGGGGAAGCCAATAATGAAATCAGAAGTAATACTAATATCTGGTTTCGCTTTGCGTAAGCGTCGCATTTTTGATTTGTATTCTAAGGCGGTATAACCACGCTTCATTGCTGCTAAAATACGATCCGATCCACTTTGTACAGGCAAATGTAAATGATTAGCTAATTTGGGAATCTCAGCATAGGCTTGGATTAATCGGTTAGAAAAGGCAACAGGGTGTGAGGTGGTAAAACGAATGCGTTCAATGCCATCAATTGCCGACACATAATCAATGAGGGTGGCAAGATCTGCTATCCCACCTTCAAATTGTGAGCCACGATAATCATTTACATTTTGTCCAAGTAAGGTAATTTCTTTTACTCCTTGTTCGCTGAGCTTAACAATTTCAGTCAGCACCTCATCTAATGGACGACTGATTTCTTCGCCTCGCGTATAAGGAACGACACAAAAGCTACAGTATTTACTACAACCTTCCATAATGGTAATAAAAGCAGCCGGGCCTTCTGCGGTGGGTTCGGGTAAACGATCAAATTTTTCAATTTCAGGAAAACTAATATCAATAATTGGCTGGCGTTGAGTTTGTCGTTCCGTCAGCATCTCTCCAAGTCTATGGATGGTTTGTGGTCCAAAAATCAAATCGACATATGGCGCACGTTTAAGAATATGTTTGCCTTCTTGGCTAGCCACGCACCCACCTACACCAATAATGAGGTGTGGTTTTTTATTTTTCAGCGCGCGCCAGCGACCTAATTCAGAAAAAACTTTTTCTTGAGCTTTTTCACGAATCGAGCAAGTATTAAGCAGCAATACATCGGCTTCGTCAGGATTATCAGTTTTTTCTAATTGGTGAGTCGCCAGGAGTACATCAGCCATTTTACTGGAATCGTACTCATTCATTTGACAACCATGAGTTTGGATATAGAGTTTAGTTGTTTCACGCATGCTTGTGCTCTCTGCAGACAGGTGAGTATGATAGTAAGTTCTTAAAGGGATAGCCAGATACTTCTATGATTGAGTCTTTACAACAACGTGTACAAAAGCTGCATTTGCAGGCTATTAAACGGCATATTTTTTTATGTTGTGATCAAACCATTCCTAAGTGTTGTGATAAGGCATCCGGCCTTAAATCGTGGGAATTTCTTAAAAAACGCTTAGAAGAGCTACATCTTACTGGTCAAGGTGGAATGTATCGCACGAAAGCCAATTGTCTACGTATTTGTCAGCATGGTCCCATTGCTGTGGTTTATCCTGAAGGAATATGGTATCACTCATGCACACCGGAAGTATTGGAGCGAATTATTCAGGAACATCTTGTTGGTGGCGTGCCAGTAGCTGATTACCTTTTACAAGGTTAACGGCGATGCCTATTCCTCGCATTTATCAAGCAGTGGCTCTCGATTTATCCGCACATATTCGTCTTGATGAAAAAGCTAGTCATCATATTGCTAGAGTTTTGCGTGCAAAAATAGGTGATCGCTTAATCCTATTTAATGGACGAGGCGGAGAATATGAAAGTGTGATTTGTCAGGTGGATAAAAAAAATGTCGAAGTGAACATTGATCGATTTATCAACAGGGAAGCGGAATCTCCTTTAGATTTGTCTTTAGCGCAGGGTGTTGCTAGAGGAGACAAAATGGATATGATCATTCAAAAAAGCACTGAACTCGGCGTGCGCACGTTGATCCCTCTTATCACCGAGCGTTGTCAGATTAAAAAAAGTTATATTCAAGAACAGAAATATCAGCATTGGCAATCTGTCGCTATCAGTGCTAGTGAGCAGTGCGGTCGAAATCGTTTATTGATCATTAATGAACCTATGTCATATGGCGAATGGCTTCAAGAAGCTAAATTTGGATATTGTTTTGTGCTATCGCCTCATCATGCAGGTCACATTCCTGTAAACAAGATTGATATAAACAAAAAAATTACTTTATTAATAGGACCAGAAGGCGGGTTAAGCGAAAAGGAAATTGAAGAGGCGATTAAGCATCATTTTATCAGCTTGAATTTAGGACCCAGAATTTTGCGCACAGAAACAGCAGGGTTAGCAGCTATCTCAATGTTTCAGACTCATATTGGAGATATGAAAATATTTGCTGATTCAACAAAGTAGTTTATCATGACGACCATTATAAAAAAATAATCGAATGAAACAAATTTGAGGAGCAGAAAGTTAATGCCGTATTCTTCATTCTATAAAATTGCCAAACTTTGGCATGCCATTCCATGGTTACCCGGATATCTTGTTTATAAACATGATAATGGTAATCATTCACTACGGGCAAATCTACTGAATAATCGGATGAGAACTTCTAATGATATCGTTATTATTGAAACTGCTAAATTTACTATTATTCAAGAAGGTGATAACCAAATTTTAGTGAAAAGTCAAAAATCTAAAGATTTTTTTATTACCACTCAGGATTTCCCAGAAAAATTACAAGCAAAATTAATTTATGAACTTGAAGATAAACATACAAATCATACTGATTTGTTTTCAACAAACATCCAAAAAATGTTGGATGATATTAAAAAATTACAGTCTTATAAAGACAAGCGGGATGAATTATTTTTGAAGTATAAATCAGAAGAGATTTCTCCAAAAAAAAAGTTGAAAGATCAACATACCGATAAAATATTGCCACATCCATTTCAATATTTTAACAACTCAGGCAACTACATTAAAGAAATTGAAATGATATTAGCTGTTTCTGACTCATTTAAAAACGCAAAGAGAATTAAAGATGTGTTTTGCGGTAATGGCGAGCTTACCTTCTATTTAGCTCAAAAAAATCCGGATAAGCATTTTATTGCAAGCGCTATGAATGCTGAAATGATGGCTATGTTAAACGTTATCAAGGAGACCAATTTTGATTTGTTTAAAAAACAATATAAGGCTTACCACGATCGACTTTTTCAGTCACCAAATACCCAAGTAATTTTTTATATAGACATGGTGAAGGAATTTAATACACAGGTTGATAAGGATTATATCTTGCTCATATTTTTGCAACATTATTCTTATTCTAAGGTCCATTTTACCAACAATGGAATTGAGTCTGAATTTAAAATGAATAAAGGTGCTAGCGCTGAATATTGGTTAAAGCAGATTAGAACATGTAAGGAAATACTTGAAATTGGTAATATTACTTTTGTTGTGTCGGATATGAAAAAAATAATAGACGAGTTTCTCCCAGGGGACTTTTATTTTATGATCACTCCAAGCGAGAATGATGATCCTCGATCGAATCAAATGAATATAAATGCATTAATTTCATCTGTGCTGCAGCTGAATCGATCTAATATTCCCTGTTTATTAACTTATGCTAATCTAGATAATCTTTTAACGAAGAGTGGTTTAGATGCGTTTTTCTATTTACCATTTAGTACTCGTAGTCTAGCTAGGCGGCTGAAAGTGCTTTCCATCGGTATTTCTTCTTGTGTTTTAGATGCTGAAAGCAAAAATCAATTAAAGATTCAGTTTAAAGAACGTGCTGAAAAAAACTTTAAAAAAACTAATAAACAATTCGCAGAATTAGCCACTAGTCAACTTGACAAACAGGATAAAGAAAATGAGTTGCTGACGGAGTCGATGAATAATCTTATTGAAAGAGGTAAATTACTGAATGAAGTTTTAGTTCATCAAGATGCACATTTAGAAACATATTCTCATCAAGGAAGTTCTTTGGAGGATTTATTATTGGCTTCTCAATTGATAGCGCAGGTAGAGAGTGAACAAGTTGGAGTCATAGAAGAACCCGTGATTCAGGCAACTGCGTTATTAGCGCAACCAGTATCGTCAATTGTTCCAGCACCATCAGTTGTGCTGCCAATCACTCCAGTGCCTCAAATAGTAGCAATGCAAGCTCAGGAGGAAATAATGAGTGAAAATGTTGCTCTTCCAAGCGATCCACGCATTATTGCTCAGTTGAATAATCTAGAACTCTGTATAAGGCACTCATTTTTCAATATGGAATACGCTGTTAATGCCGCTTTGGGCGCTGTCAATAATCGATTATCTCATCTTGAAGCCAGACTTCAAAGATTAGAAGATAACAATCAGCACGGAGATAAACGACAAAAAATTGGCTGAAGAATTAATTGACATTAATAGCCATTTGAGTAATATAAATGATTTTTTTGAAGGGGGAATGGTATATGGCTGATGAAATTGATTTAGCCAATGATTTAATCAATAACCAAATTACGTACGCCTTAACAAAATTACGCCAAGATACTATATTAACTCCGGGTTCTGAATTTTGTCATGAGTGTGGCGATAGTATACCGAGAGAAAGGCAAAAATTAGGATTTAAATATTGTGTGCCGTGTGCTCAAGATGCAGAACGGCGAAAATTATTGTTTGCTTGAGAATATAGTCTTGCCATCAAATATATATTATCTTAAATATCAATAGGTTATGTTTTACCCTTAAGCTTTTTAACTATCCTGTCGCTATAATAGGAAGTATTAGACTAAGGATTCTTTTGATGGCAAATGGCGAAGTTTTAGGAGAATACGCACAAATTATCCATGAACTTTCAGAGTGCATCGTAGCCGCTCAAAAACCAATTCGTATCCTCGATACATTGAAATGGGATATTAGTATCGAGGAATATTTTTTCCAGCATAAATGTAAGAAGCTACCTGTAATAGATAGTGAATATTATCTTCAACACAATCCACTCTCTTTTGACCCCATCATAAAAATTCAAGAATTTAGAGATATTGAACAAAATATTCGCCGCAGATTAGGCCAATATAGCGGTGTCGGTAGTATCATGCAGCGAATGTGTTATGAGTATTGCCGTGTTATCGAAATGCTAGCGGCTCGTGGTACACCAAAATTTTCGGAAATTTCTCGAGAATTATATGGTAGCTCTCAAGATGTTTTTCATGTGGGTGCGCCAACGTTAAAAGATTTGGCAACGCTAGTAACAGAGACATTAGCGAATATTAAAGATCAAGTTGATAGCAAAGCAGATGAAAAAAAATATACGAGTGAAGAAACAGTAGGAATATTAAGTGATCGACTCGCTGGATATTTTTCTGATCGTAGTCATTTGCGAGTAGAATTAAGTGATGGCATTATTGCGGATGCATCGGCTGGTGCTGACCGAATTAAAATTCATAAAGGTTTAAAATTTAGTAGTCGTGAAATTCGAACATTTGAAATTCATGAAGGATGGGTGCATTTAGGCACAACACTAAATGGGATGGCGCAACCGGTGTGTACTTTTTTAAGTAAAGGACCTCCCTCTTCAACAGTGACTCAAGAAGGTTTAGCAATTATTACTGAGATATTTACATTTTCCTCTTACCCAGGTCGAGTTCAACGATTAACGAATCGTATCAATGCGGTCAATATGGCGGAGGAAGGGGCAAACTTTTTTGATGTTTATCAATTTTATCGCGGTCAAGGATTAGAAGAAAATGATAGTTTTCAATCAACGGTTAGAGTGTTTCGAGGCAGTACGCAAGATGGCGGTCCTTTTACTAAAGATTTATCTTATAGCAAAGGATTTATTTTAATTTATAATTATTTGCGGCTTGCTGTTCAACGAGGCTTGGTGACGCGTATTCCAATGCTATTTGTTGGGAAAACAACATTAGAAGATTTACATATTCTAGCTGATTTATTAGATGAAGGAATTATTACTGCTCCTAAATATGTACCGCCACAATTTTCTGATCTTGCAGCCATCAGTGCCTGGATGGTTTATTCATTATTTTTAAACAGGTTGGATTTGCGTCGTCTAGCAATTGATTTTAAAGCTTTGTTGCAATAATTTATAGCGTTAATTTTCTTTCTTTATGATTACGTGAAATACCACTTTCAATAAATTTTATAATTTCAGTAGCAACATCCACACCAGTTGTTTTTTCAATTCCTTCAAGACCAGGGGAAGCATTTACTTCCATAATCATTGGGCCACGATTAGATCGTACGATATCAATACCCGCTACATTCAAACCAATAATATTAGCAGAACGTATTGCCATGCTCCTTTCTTCATCGGTGATTTCAATAGGCGTAGCAACACCACCGCGATGCAAATTCGAGCGAAATTCCTCAGGCGATTTAGCTTGCCTTTTCATTGCAGCAACCACTTTGCCACCAACAACAAAGCAACGAATATCGGCGCCACCGGCTTCTTTTATATATTCTTGAACCATGATGTTAACCTTAAGACCTAAAAATGCTTCAAGAACACTGCGGGCAGCTTTTGATGTTTCAACTAAAATAACACCAATGCCTTGAGTACCTTCTAAAAATTTAATGACCAATGGGGGGCCACCTACCATCGCGATCAAATCTTTTATTTCATCTAACGAATGAGCAAATCCAGTGATAGGCAAACCAATACCTTTTTTGGAGAGTAACTGTAATGAACGCAATTTATCTCTGGCTCGAGTGATAGCAACAGAATCATTTACACAAAAGACTCCCATCATTTCCAGTTGGCGTACGACAGCCGCACCATAAAATGTAATAGAGGCTCCAATGCGTGGAATAACAGCATCATAATGCCCTAATTCATTGCCTTTATAATGGATAGTGGGTCGAGAAGAAGTAATATTCATATAGCAGCGCAAGGTGTCGATAGTATCAGCGTGATGGTCGCGAGCGAGAGCTGCTTCAACCAAGCGTTGAGTTGAATAAAGTGAATGTTTTCTAGATAAAATCGCAATTTTCATTTTCTTGGAATCCTGGTGGAAATAAATGAACGAGCCGGATTAACAATAAAGCGTTTACGTAGAGCACTTCTACCTAATAACATACGAAATAACATATTTTCTCGCTCAGTAAGAGTAATTTCAATCGACCACTTTTGTCCAGCAATGACAATAGGCGTTTGGATAACATAGCGAATTTCGGTATGTCCCCCTGAATCAGTGACTAAACGTTTATCAATTACATCAGCAACACAAGTAATCACCGCGTCAGTATTATGTTGCATAGGATGTATATCAAAGCTAATTTTACTTTTTTCACCTTGCACGAAAGGTTTTAAAGAAAAAGCATGCAGTGCTGAAGTCCGAGCACCTGTATCTACCTTTGCTTTAATTTTGTTTATTCCTAATTCTGGTAAAGCAATCCACTCGCGCCAGCCAATCGTTGAATATTTCTTTATGGGTTTAATTAATTTGATATTTTCGTCCAACATATAGCATCATCCGTGAAAATTAAATTTTATTCCCCAGGCCTGTCACTAGACACAGCAATGAGGTCTAAGATAACGATCAATAATTTGCCGAATAAAACATCTATCGTAACATGTAAAACCTATAAAGTGATATTAGTATAGCAGCAAAAGGAAAAATCCAAAGCATGAAAGTAGTGATATTAAAGCGAGGTTTTAATAAAATAAATTCGCCATAGCGCTTGACAAGGTAGGATTCGATTTCGCTATTTGATTGTTTAGCGAGCACCATATAATAAATTTTATTTCGTAGATCATTAGCAAGCGGTGCATTTGATTCGGCAAGATTTTGGTTTTGACAAACAACACAACGAATCTCTTTAGTTAGTGAGGAAAATCGTGTTGCATCGCTGGAAGAATGAAATGGATAAAGATCCTCAGAGGCAAATAATGTAGAGGCACAATTTAGATAAATTAAAAATATCAAGATTAAATACCAGAAAGATTTTAAGTGATTCATAATTTTTTTATCAAAGGATACAATACGGTTTCCCATGTTTTTCGATCAAGCACACCAATGTGCCGATAAATAATTTTTCCTTCAGCATTAATAACAAATGTTTCTGGTGTACCATAGATGCCAAGATCAATGGCGACATTTCCATTTTTATCATCGCCAATAAGACGATAAGGGTCGCCAAATTTTTGTAGCCACATTTTTACGTCATATGGATCATCTTTGTAAGCAATGCCAAAAATAGGTATATGAAATTTTTCCTTAATTTCCATGAGCATTGGCATTTCAATTTTGCAAGCGTAACACCAAGTTGCCCAGACATTGAGTAAACTAATTTGACCAATTAAATCTTTATGATTGAAAAATTGATGTTCAGATAAAATATTATTGAGTTGAAAGTTTGGAACAGTTTCGCCGGCTAATGAAGTAGTAAATTTGTTAGGGTTGGCATATAGTAACTCGCGTCCTAGTAATGTTAATAATGCAAATAAAATTATAAAAGGAAAAATTTTTTTCATGTTAACCTCTTACGCTGCCATATTGAGAATAATCCACCAATCACCATGATAATGGCACCAAGCCATATCCAACGAATAAATGGTTTATAATAGAGTCGTATTGACCAATCATCCTCCGCAAAGGGATCACCAAGTGCAAGATAGAGATCGCGAAAAATACTGGGATGAATCGCCACCTTAGTCATTACCATATCACGAACGGGATAAATTCTTTTTTCTGGATGTAGATAAGCAATATGATGTTGATTTTTTCTAATTTCAAAATTAGCACGTATACCGTGATAATTTGTTCCTTTGATTCCTTCGGTGGATAAAAAATAAAAATTGTAAGGACCAAGATTGGTTGAATAACCTGTTTTAAGACGAATCTCTCTTTCTTGATTTAAAACGCTAGACAATAGAATGCCGATAATTAAAATTGCAAATCCAATATGAGCAATCGTCATACCTGTTGCAATTCTATAAAACTGTACAGTATTTAAAATAATCCAAATACTTAAACTAAGACAGATAATTGCTATCCAATCAAGCTGGTGACTGATTACCCAAAGTAAACTGATGGCACTGATACAACTGATAAGCATTTTTTTTGCAATTTTTCTCCAAGGAATAATTGCAATAGAAGATTCCCAATGACTGTAGCTTACTAAGCCCATGAATATCATGATGAGAAAAACTTGTGGCAGCATAACTAAATTAAAATAAGGAGCGCCGACAGAAATGGAACCAAAATGTAATGCTTCGAGTATGAGTGGATATAATGTACCAAGCAAAATGGTCAGCATGGCAATAAATATTAATGTACCATTTATTAATAAAAACATTTCACGAGAAAAAAAAGTAATTTTTTGAAATTGGTTGATAGATAGAGAAGTTGAAATACGTATAACATATACAGCAAATGCTGCGGTAATTAAAATACCAAGCAGAACAAGAAGAAAGAGCCCGCGTGTGGGATCATTTGCAAAGGTATGAACAGATACTAATACGCCAGATCGTACTAAAAACGTCCCTAATATGCTTAATGCAAAAGTAATAATAATTAATAAGACAGCCCAGTTTTTGCTGGCATCACGTTTTTCAGCTAAGATTAATATATGAATTAATGCGATACCAGCGAGCCAGGGTAATAAAGAAGCGTTTTCTACAGGATCCCAAAACCAAAAACCACCCCATCCTAACACACGATATGCCCACCAACTTCCTAAGGCAATACCCAGCGTGAGAAATGTCCATGCAGCGATGGCAAAGCGTCGAGAGAGTATGGCCCAAGTTGCACTGAGATTATTTTGAATCAAGGCAGCTTGGGTGATAGCAAAAGCAACTGAAAATCCTACGTAACCAATATAAAGCATAGGTGGATGAATGATAAAACCTAAGTCTTGCAGTAAAGGATTGAGATCATGGCCTGTTTGTAGTTCATGTGTGGATACAAAAGGATTAGAGGTTAACAAAAGAAAACTTAAAAAGCAGAAACTAATGATACCTAATATTGCTAATGTCAGAGAAAAAAATATTTTATTTTTTTCAATATTTATTCTTTCTTCCACGGGCGAAAGATGGAAGCATAAAGAAAATGTAACTGTCCAAACATTTAAAATCAAAATCCATAATAAAATGGAGCCTTCATGAGATCCCCATAATGCAGTTAGTCGATAGATGAGTGGTAAATTTGGATGAGAATTTGCTGCAACATAAGTAATCGTAAAGTCACTATTAGCAAACGCGATGGTTAGTAATACATATGCAATCAGAATATAAACACATTGACCATAGGCAGCAGGTCTTGCAAAAGCAAGCATGATAGCGTTATCGCGTCTGTACCCCCATAAAGGTAAAACGGCTTGTAAAAATGAAAAAAACAAGGCGAATAAAAGAGCAATGGTTCCAAATAGACTTAGCATGAGTTTGTCTTAAATAGCATCAATTTTTTATAATATAAGGTAGATAGGATGCTACCTTACTTGGCTATCAACGGTCAATTTCTATCATTTCTCATGGCGAGATAAACATTTTTTGGCATATAATTTTCATCATGTTTAGCAAATACTTGTGTAGCAATGAATTGTTGTTTTTGTGCATTCATATGTCCTTCGGCAATGACTCCCTTCCCTTCTCGAAACAAATCAGGTAACACGCCAACATAACGAACAGCCACTTCGGCGGTGAGATCAGTGACAATGAATTGTACGCCTAGTCCTTGGGTATCTCGAATCACACTACCTTTTTTAACCATGCCACCTAAACGAAAATAATAATGGCTAGCAAGATGTGAAGAGGTAATTTGTTTGGGGGTGACAAACACATTTATATTTTGTTTAAGAGCATACAGAATCAAACTGCTGGCAATCGCTAATCCGAATGCAAATAAACTAACGTAGATTAAACGCTGTTTATGAAGCTTATTCATGATTGTTGTTTACGAAAATATTTTTTCCAACGGCGCCATGGCAGAAACCACTGAATGAATAAAAAGATTATGACACTACCGTAAGCACTGAAAATATAAAATCCATAACCATGCATGTAAAAAAAATCAAATAATATATTCATTGTTTTTTTAACCAATGGTCGTTGTGTTGAATGGCAACTAAATCAAAACGAATTTTTAAAAGTAATATCAAGATATAATACACAAGAAAAGCAAGGATCATGGCTAGCAGTGGGTATAGCATAGAAGACTCGATGGTAGAAGGACTAAATAGCTTTAATGTTGAGCCTTGATGCAAAGTATTCCACCAATACACAGAATAATGAATGATAGGGATGTCAATAAAGCCAACCAAAACCAAAATCGCAACAATACGTTCATTGAATTGTTTTTGTCTCAGAGCAGATTGAAAAAGAATGATACCGATATATAAAAATAATAATATTAATTCAGATGTTAACCGTGCATCCCACATCCACCAGGTTCCCCACATGGGTTTTCCCCAGAGACTACCCGTTAATAAAGCAAGCAAAGTGAAGCTGGCACCGATAGGCGCGCTATGTTTGATAACCAATGGAGCTACTTTAAGCTTCCAAATAAGAGAAGAAACAGCAGCGATGGCCATAGCCGCATAAATAAAGATCGAGAGAAAGGCACAAGGTACATGCACATACATAATGCGAAAGCCATCACCTTGCAAATAATCAGCTGGAGCGAGCAGGAGCCCACCAATGATTCCATAGGTGAATGCTAGTAAGAATAAAATAATTAACCACGCCATGGCGCGATTAGAAAAGAAAAAAAGTTTTTTCGGCGATGCTAGACGGGCAAAGAATGACCACATCTCTATTCTCTTTGAATTTAATTATGGGTCAAAATCTTACCAAAGATAGGAAAGAATGACAATAAAAACAATGTAAAATATTGGAGATCGTTGCTACACATTAGGCGTTAAGTTACGCTTAACAGATATTTTTCTTTTTCGTCTATAGCAGGATCCAAAAACGCTGTGAAATATATTGAGCATGCCAAAGAAGGATTACGAAACCTATATTTTTCAAAGTTGCGCTCGCTATTAGCCTTGCTGGGTGTCTTGGTTGGTACGGCATCCGTGGTAGCGATGGTGCTTGGTGGCGAGTTAGCTACTAATGAAGCGTTGCGACAGTTCAAATCCTTGGGTACAGATTTGCTTGCCGTATCAATTAATCCTGGCAATGAAGAAAAGTTTGAAAATATTGGTAAGGCAGAAAGCTTAACATTAACTCAATCATTGGACTTACTAAAAGCAACCTCAAGCATTCAGCAGATCGCACCCTATGCTCAACTTTATCAACCGATGTCTTACGAAGGTAATCCCATTAATGGCATGATTTTGGGGGTAACGGATAATTTCGCAACGATTGCACAAGTGAAATTACGTGCTGGGCGTTTCATTTCACTTATCGATAAATATCAATTTTTTTGTGTGATAGGTCGGGATATTTATGAAGCAATGAAAAAAATTTCCTTCAAAGATCCCTTGGGTCAGCAAATACAAATAGATAAAAATATTTTTGTAATTGTTGGAATTGCCGAAGATTGGCCTGAAAATAATTTTCTTTATGCGGATATTAATCGCTCAATATTAATTCCTATTATGGCAGCAATGGTTATGAGTAAATATGCAACTATCAATAATGTGATGATGAAGTTATCGCTTGATGCAAATATTTTAAAAGTAGAAGATGCAATTTTGAAAAATATTAATCAGCTGTTACCCGGAAAACAAATTACATTTCGTAGCGCAAAAGAATTAATTGCTCGTATGCAAAAACAAAGTGAAATTCTCACGGTATTTTTAGGATTGATTGGTAGCATCTCGTTAATCGTTGGTGGAATTGGTGTGATGAATATTATGTTAGTTTCAGTGACAGAGCGACGTCGAGAAATTGGCATTCGCTTGGCAGTTGGTGCAAAGCGTACTGATATTGGCGCACTTTTTCTAATGGAAGCAGTCATGCTTTCGCTAGTGGGAGGTTTTCTCGGTGTATTAATTGGTATTTTAATTGCTTATATTATTTCTCTATTTTGGCATTGGCAATTTACCTTATTTTTATTACCACCACTGGCTGGTTTTACCGTTTCGGTAGCTGTTGGCATTTTTTTTGGTTTTTACCCCGCGTATCTTGCTTCACGGTTACGTCCGATAGAGGCATTACGTTCGGAATAAATATCGTTCACATCTGCATCAACGACGCTCATCTGCGGAAGATTTTTCGGCGACTATGTTACTCATCAATATGTCACCCACAAATTGTGCTAAATCCCAAACCCTTTTTTTGTATTCCTTCAATAATAATTGGTAAAGCTGCAACCGTTTGCTCACGTTTATCATATCCATCATGCAATAAAATTACTTGGCGTGAATGGGCATTTTTTAATACCCAAGAAATAATTTTTTGTGTTCCTGGGCGTTCATAATCAAAAGAATTAAAACCCATGGGAACCGGCACCATACCATTTGCTCGTATATTATTTCTAACCTGCTCATTAGATAAGCCAAAAGGATATCGCAAACAAAGTGGTTTGATACCAATGATATTATTTACAATTAAGCTGGGTGTAGCGACTTCATATTGCAAAGATTTTGCTGATAGCTTGGTTAGCATAGGATGAGTCATGGAATGACTATTAATGGGATGACCTTGTTCATGTATGGCTTTGATTAATTCAGGATATAGTTTCGCATTGCTACCCACCACAAAAAAAGTTGCTTTGATGTTGTATTTTTTTAAAATCGCGAGAATTTGTGGCGTATAGATAGGAGAAGGCCCATCATCAAACGTTAATGCTACTGTTTTTGGTGCGGGCAACGTTTCTATTCCATAACTGAGTAATGGAAATAAAAATAATAATAAAAAAATTCGGATAAACATATTTTTTAACTCCTTCCCAATTTCAATGCGCGAGCGATTTCCGCAACGTGCTTCCCCTGAAAACGAGCAATGGCTAATTCATTTTCAGATGGCATGCGTTTACCATCACCGGCAAGCGTTCCTGCACCATAAGGAGAGCCACCGGTAATTTCTTGCATATTCAGTAATCTTTTTTCTGCATAAGGTACGCCGACAATGATCATTCCAAGATGTAATAAAGTTGAATGAAAACTAGTAATGGTAGTTTCTTGCCCGCCATGTTGACTAGCAGTACTGGTGTAGACACTACTTACTTTTCCCACAAGAGCATTCTTCATCCATAAGCCACCAGTTTGATCGAGAAAATTTCGCATTTGTGCGCACATGTTTCCATATCGAGTAGGTGTGCCAAAGATATAGGCATCTGCATTTACTAACTGATCGACTTTCATAATAGGAATATGTTGATAAATTTGTTGGGCTGCTTTCGCGCCACTTTTTTCGAGGACTTCATCTGGCACTAACTCAGGTACACGAAACACTTCGACATTAACATCTTTTACGTCGCGTGCGCCGCTTGCAACCGCTTCGGTCATTTTATAAATGTGTCCATACATACTGTAAAAAATGATTTGAATATTGGTAGTAGTCATTGCCATACTCCTTGAGGCATACCAAGTCCCTGTCGCATGAAATTTATCTCTATCATTAAAAACTCATTAGGCTGAAACAGATATTTTAGTATGATGTACTAATTCCTGTTCGGCAATCATTAAATGATTAATTATTTCATTTCCTAATAATTGCTGACATAAGTTAATATATTGAGGAAAAGAATCTTTTTTCGGCCATGCTTCTGTCAATCGAATAAACAAATCATTTTTAACCACTTCTTTATTAGGAAGTTGGAATTGATTGAGGTAATTAATGACATCTTGCACGCATTTAATAATAGCTGCTTCATCACTTGTCCAAGGACTCACATAACTCACCACATTCGTAACCAGAGTTGAAAAAAACGTATACCAGCCTTGTTGTTTTGCTCGGCGTATTTCTTCTTTATGTAATTTTTTGAAAAAATTGAAACATGCGGGTAGTGCTTCGTTGCGAAACACTTCTAAATTTATATCCTGGGTTTGATTTCGAATAGGCACATGATTTTGATTGCTGAATTTCAAATGAAAATAATTTTTAGTTTTTTCATAATCATTTTTAAGAGCAAAAATTTCAAATAATAATCCCTTCGTGTTTTTCGTTGAACAAGTAATCAAGCCCAAACCATGTTTTTCAAAATGACAGCCAACATAAAGGTATCCTTCAAGACTTTCTCGCGATTGTAATTTACCGCCGCCGCCGCCAAGGGTTGCTTGCCGAATTTTATAAGAGACTGAATCATCATCATTATTATTATAATAACTAGTAAAATGATCATGAGCGGCAGCGATAAAATCTGGCATCATACCTTGTTTTTCATAAATTAAAGTAAGAAGAGTATTATAAGATTGGGTTTCAGTTCCCAATAGAGTGTTAAGCTCATGGATTTCATATGGGTATAAATAATGTCTAATATCAGGTTTTAATTTTTTTTTTCTACTGCAAGTGTAAAGTGGTTGGTGTTGCATAAAAATGGTTTCTCTGCCAGCATCTTTTGCTCGATTGTATGCTTCTAAAATCCATTGCGCTTGATTTTTTCCCCCAGATGGATTTTTGTTGGTTTGTAAATGGAGAAAATTTTTGGCATAGGTATTGGTGTCAACAATGAATATTTCCTTTTGAACTTCCGGAATAATAATAGTGTAAAAAAAATAAGGCATATTCCATTGGGAGAGATCCTCTAAAAAAATATCATCCTGGCTGAAGATATTAAACGCGGTTTCAATATCTTGGCTTTTATGAAATAGATAAGTATGAGCTACTTCATTCAGTTCCGCTTCTTCTCCTGAAGGGTTGGTGACATCAAATACACGTTTAGAATGATAATTTGCATCATGATTACCAAGAACAATGAATGCACGCATGGATGGATAATACAGATGATGAAAGCGTTCATCGAATCCCGGATCAGTGGGTGATTTTGCTCCATATTCATAAAGATTATCACCTAAAAAAATAACCAATACAGAATCTGTTTCAGTAGCAACAGATGTAGCAATAGTATGTAGTAGCTCAGCTATATTTTTTTGTGCATCATTTCCACTTCCTTGACATCCCACCACAAGAATTTTTAGATTATTGATGTGTTTTCCAAGATGTAAAATATAAGAGCGTGGCCCAACCTTTCTAGCAGCTGTTTTGGCAGCTTCTTGTGGTGACCAGCAATCGAGAGGGTGCTCTTCCTGTTGACGTCCATTCATAGCTTTTTCAATTGAAACAAATTCAAGTCCCTGATCCTTTGATATAGCATATGTGATAAATGATTTTCCTGCTATCTTCTTATTCATAAAATGACCAAACATATATTTCCTTCGCCAGGATGTAAAAAACATGAAGTAACGTTTAATAAAAGTTGAGGTAAGCAATATTGGAAAAACGCATTGGAAGAGAGGAGTGGAGGTGAAAAAGTTTGATACGCGCTCAATAAACAAATCCGATGGTGTCTGTATATTCGCTTAGTTTGAGATTTGCGTTTATAGAAAATCGAGGAAATAGTGATGCTTTAGAAAGTTACTGAAACAAAATATGTGGGTTGGTGGTAATCAACAGACCATATTAAAAATCAAGAAGACACTTTAGAGGGATCGGCACCATCACCGACAGTGACTATTTTTAATGAATTGGTACGGCCATGCACGCCAATTAAATCACCTTTTGTAATGATGACTAGGTCGCCATTTCTCAAAATACCACGTTTTTGCAATTCAAAAGTAGCAGCTTGATTCAATATGCGTCTATCAATATGTGTTGCATCAAATGGAATGGGATAGACATCACGATACAGTGCCATGCGTCGTAAAGTTGAATCGTGTCGGCTTAGGCCGTAAATGGGTATCACAGAATTCACGCGCGACATTAAAAGAGTAGTGGTACCTGATTCAGTCAGCGCAATGATGGCTTTAATATCCAATTGATTTGCTGTGTACATTGTAGCCATAGCAATGGCTTCGTCAACATATTTCAATGAAAATTCTTTTGAATGGCGAACAACTTTTGAATTACGATGTTTTTCTGCACTTAAGCAAATTCTATCCATGGCTGCTACTGCTTTTTCAGGATATAAACCAACAGCTGTTTCACCGGAGAGCATGACAGCATCCGTACCATCTAATACTGCGTTTGCCACATCTGAAACTTCAGCGCGCGTAGGGATAGTGTTGTAAGTCATCGTTTCAAGCATTTGTGTTGCAGTAATAACAGGTTTATTAAACACACGAGCAACTTTAATGATTTTCTTTTGCATGGCAGGGAGTTCGGCATCACCAATTTCAACACCTAAATCACCGCGGGCAATCATAACAGCATCGGCAGCTTGAATAATCTCTTCAATATTTGTGATGGCTTCGCAACGTTCAATTTTTGCTATGATTCCTGGATTACCACCGGCTGCTTTCAATAATATTCGTGCTTCTTTAATATCATCAGCATCTCGAGGAAATGAAACAGCAATATAATCTGCTTTGAGTCGAACCGCTTCTTTGATGTCAGAGCGGTCTTTATCTGTGAGTGCGGGCGCAGATAATCCTCCGCCAAGACGATTGATGCCTTTGTTATTCGATAATTCTCCACCGACAACAACTTGACAATAAATTTTTGTGGATTCTGTTTTTGTGACGGTTAATACAATCCGACCGTCATCGAGCAATAATGTATCATTCGGATGCACATCATAGGGTAATCTTTGATAACCTAATGCAACACTATCTTCATTACCAGCCTCTTCATCCAAGGTGGTATCGAGAACAAATGGTTGCCCTTCTTTTAATTGAATCTTTTTGTTTTTAAATCGACCGATACGAATTTTCGGACCTTGCAAATCAATTAGTATCGCGGCAATTTTTTCGTGTTTAGCAGCAATTTCACGTACTCGCATAATACGTGCTTCATGCAAGCTAATGTCACCATGGGAGAAATTAGCACGAAATACGACTGCACCTGCAAGAATAACTTTTTCTAATATAGCCGGATCATCAAGTGCAGGACCCAATGTGACTACAATTTTAGTGCGACGGAGTGAGCTCATACAACCTTTTCATGTTTTATTGCGTGTTCTTCTAATGCAGTCATGACAGGTAACTTTTTACCTTCTAATACAGTTAGAAATGCCCCACCTCCTGTGGAAATATAATCAATTTTGTCAGCTATATTATATTTTTCAATAGCCGCTAGTGTATCACCACCGCCAGCGACTTTAAATGCTTTACTTTCAGCAACAGCTTTTGCAGTTGCCTGCGTTCCTTTAGCAAACTCATCAATTTCAAAGGCCCCTATCGGACCATTCCATAATATGGTTTTTGCTTTTTTAATAATACTAATAAAATGCTTGATTGTATCAGGACCTATATCGAAGATTTTTTCGTTATCATCAATTTGAGAGACTAGCCGAACATAAGCATCTGCATCTTCAGTAAAACGCTCAGCAACGATGACATCTACGGGTATAGGAATTTCAGCACCCCGCTGTTTAGCTTCTAGGGTTAATCGCTCTGCTTCATCAATGAGATCTGCCTCATATAAAGATTTGCCGACGGTATATCCTTCTGCAGCGAGAAAAGTATTTGCTATTCCACCGCCGATAATCAAAAAATCAACTTTTTTAACTAAAGAATTGAGCAAGGCTAATTTGGTAGAAACTTTTGAGCCCCCAACAATCGCGACTACTGGGCGAGTTGGTTTTTCTAAGATGTTATTGAGAGCTTCCAATTCAGAAAGCAACAATGGTCCAGCACAGGCTTGTTTGACGTATTTAATGATACCGAAGGTGGATGATTCAGTTCGATGTGAAGTGGCAAAAGCATCCATCACGTATACGTCACAGAGAGCAGCAAGTTTTTTGGAAAGTTCAACACTGTTTTCAGTTTCTCCATGATTAAAGCGAATATTTTCGAGTAATACAATATTAGAATTGCCGAAATTGATTCCGTCATTCCAATGAGAAATCAGAGGAACTTCTACTTTTAACAAAGAGGATAATGCTTGCGCAATGGGTGCAAGAGAAAAGGTAGCATCCAAATTACCTTCTTCTGGACGACCAAGATGGGATACTAATATAATTTTGGCTCCAGCTTTTAGAGCTTGCTTGATGGTCGGTAATGCAGCGCGAATGCGAAGATCACTGATGATTTCACCATTTTTGAGTGGCACATTAAAATCTTCGCGAATTAAGACCCGCTTTCCTTTCAAGTCATAATCAGACATTTTGTGAATAGGCATTTAGTGAGCGCTCCTTAAGCAAAGATAAAAATTATTCTTATCAATGTTGCTGAATTTATTGCATAACCCGATGAAACACAATACCGTTGATTGAAAGAGGCCCTTTTTTTACCATTACTTATGCGAAAATTATTACTAAAATTTGTACAACTTGAATCATCAGGCGGTATTGTTCTATTTATAGCAGCCGCTATCGCTATTTTCTGGTCAAATTCACAATTTTCATATATTTATCAGGATATTACAGATAATTTGTTATTCTTGATTAATGAAGGTTTGATGTCCATATTTTTTTTATTAGTCGGTTTAGAATTAAAACGTGGATTCTTAGAAGGAGATTTATCAGGATTTTCGCAAATTATTCTTCCTTCTGTTGCTGCATTAGGTGGAATGTTTGTCCCTGCTCTTCTCTACTTGAGTATTAATTACACAAGCCCGATAGCACTTAAAGGGTGGGCAACTCCGGTTGCGACTGATATAGCATTTGCATTAGGGGCATTATCCTTCTTCGGTGCAAGGGTACCAGCAGCGCTTAAATTGTTTTTGTTGGCTTTAGCTATTTTCGATGATGTTGGATCGATTTTAATTATTGCATTATTTTATTCACACCACCTGGCTTATTTTTTTATTTTTCTAGCCTTCCTTTTAGTTGTTTGTTTATTTTTGCTGAAGTTTTTTTCTCGGTTATTTTTGTCTGCTTATTTGCTCTTGGGCATCTTGCTTTGGATGTGTTTATTTTATTCGGGAGTGCACCCGACTATTTCAGGTGTTTTATTAGCACTAGCCATACCAGCAGAAGATTATTCGAGTCATTCATTATTACATCGACTTGAAAATAGTTTACATCCTTGGGTGGTCTATTTGATCATGCCATTATTTGCTTTAGTGAATGCAGGATTTTCTTTTCAAGAAGTATCATTCGCTATTTTAACGGATACAGTGGTGTTGGGAATTGTTGTGGGTCTTTTTGTGGGCAAACAAGTAGGCATATTCGGTTTTTCCTGGCTGTTAATTAAGTCAGGTTTAGCGAAATTACCGACACAAACATCATGGCTAGCACTTTATGGGGTGGCGATACTATGCGGCATAGGTTTTACTATGAGTCTATTTCTTGGTACTCTGGCATTTCAAAATGAAAATATATATTTAGCAGAAGTGCGAGTAGGCGTCATCCTAGGATCTATTCTGTCTGGCTTGTTCGGATTAGGGATTTTACATGTTGCCTTTTCAAAGCTAAAGAATTCGGAGTAGTGCATTTTGAGCACAGAATCTTTTTTAAACAAACCGAGTATTATCCAGCGATGTCTAGGTTGGTTGATTCATGCGTTTACAGCAAGTGGTGCTTGTGTCGGTTTGCTTTCGTTGCTCGCCATTTATCAACACAATCTTTTATTGGCACTTTGGTTAATGTCCGGAGCAATTTTTATTGATGCGATTGATGGCATGTTTGCGCGGATGATACAAATTAAGCAAGTGATACCGGAAATAAATGGCGCTTTACTGGATAATATTGTCGATTTTGTAAATTATACGATTGTTCCTTGTTTTTTTCTGCTGGTAACTAATTTATTACCAGCTTATTGGCGAATAGTATGTGTCATGATCATTACATTTTCATCTGCTTATCAATTTACTCAAGTGGATGCGAAAACAACGGATCATTTTTTTAAAGGTTTTCCAAGTTATTGGAATATCGCAGTATTTTATTTATTTTTTTGGCAAATGAATAGCAACACCAATATGATTATCTTGCTTTTTTTAGCTTTACTCAGCTTTGTCCCAATCAAATATATTTATCCGTCGCGTCTGGATTATTTAACTAAGAATAAATATCTTCGCATTAGTATGGTAATTTTTACTATCATGTGGGGGTTAGCGACTTCAGGTTTATTATGGATTTATCCGCAATCGAATCATTTTCTAGTTGCTATTTCGGTAGGGTATCTATTACTTTACATCGGGATTAGTTTATATCGCACTTGGATTCCTTTAATGCCTTTCGTACTTGCACAAGAATAGATTTTACTCCAATGACTGTATTAGATCGAATTTTAGTAACCGGTGGCGCAGGATTTATTGGCTCCCATACGGTAGATTTATTATTAGAGCAAGGCAAGCAAGTTATTGTTTTAGATAATTTGTCTTCAGGAAAGCTCGAGCATATTAATCTGCAGCATCCAAATTTAGAATTTGTTGAAGGGGATGTGCTTGAGTATCCGCTTATTGTAGACTTACTGGAAAGCTGTGATGCGGTGCTACATTTGGCGGCTATTGCCTCGGTACAATACTCCATTCAACATTTGATTTATTCTTTTCAAGTGAATACGCAAGGGTTTTTACATGTGCTGGAGGCGGTGAGGAAAGCGCATCGTCCTATTCGGCTAGTCTATGCATCGAGTGCTGCCGTATATGGTGATGCGCAACAATTACCTTGTAGCGATAACACATCATTATGTAATAATACGATGCTTTCGCCTTATGCAGTACAGAAAAAAAATAATGAAGAATATGCAAAACTGTATGCACGATTACATGGAATCAATAGTCTAGCTCTACGTTACTTTAATGTTTATGGAAGAGGCCAAGATCCAACCTCACCTTATTCGGGGGTGATTAGTCGTTTTCTGGATGCGTATCGTCGAGAGGACGACTTAACAATTTTCGGTGATGGTAAGCAATCACGAGATTTTATTCATGTTAGTGATGTAGTGAAGGCAAATTGTTTAGCTTTGCAAAAGGAATACGCTGGGGTATTAAATATTGCGACTGGTCAGCCGCAAACCCTATTAGATTTAGTTAGTTATTTAGAATTAGCTGGTCATCGTTCTGCAAAATTGCATTTTGAACCGGCTAAATCAGGTGATATTAGAGCATCTTATGCTAATATTCATAGGGCAGAACAACAGCTGGATTTTCGTTATTCAGTATCACTTCAAGAAGGTATAAAAAAGATGGTTAGCGAAAGCAAGTAATCGAGGAAACAATGATGAATGAAGCACAAGCATGTACTCAACGCCTATACGAAATTACTCGTGCAGATTTGCCCCTATCCTGCCCACCACGAGAGGATCGGGTATGGGATGCTCATCCGCGAGTTTATTTGCCAATTGAAACAACGGGCGAAGTTGTTTGTCCTTACTGCGGCGCTCAATATGTACTAAAAGATTTCGCTGCTACTTAGCATGACAGATAAAATTCTTATTATTGGGCCATCGTGGATAGGCGATATGGTGATGGCTCAAAGTCTTTTTAAACTCATCAAACAACGCCATCCTCATACATTGATTGATGTATTAGCATCATCGTGGACATTTCCTTTGCTTAGTCGTATGCCACAGGTTTCCAGAATATTGGCTAATCCACTTTTACATGGAGAATTAAAATTAACGATACGATACCAACTGGCAAAAAAATTACAAATGCATCAATACGATCAAGCAATAGTATTGCCAAATTCTTTTAAATCGGCTTTTATTCCTTGGTTGGCGGGTATTCCAAAGCGCACAGGATGGTTGGGTGAATATCGTTACGGCTTACTAAATGATATTCGTTATTTAGATAAGAAGCGCCATCATTTGATGGTCGAACAATTTATGCAGTTAGGGTTAGCTGCGAGTGAACCCCTTCCAGCTGTTTATCCTTATCCTGATTTTTATGTATCGACTACTCAGCAACAAACCATACTAGCAACACATCAACCCATATGGCGCGGACAACCGATACTGGCGCTTTGCATAGGAGCTCAGTTTGGCACTTCTAAGCGTTGGCCTGAAGCCTATTTTGCAGAAGTGGCTAACCAAAAAATGAAAGAAGGTTGGGATATTTGGCTGTTTGGCTCAGAAGCAGAAAAACCGATTGCTGAAAAAATCATGCAATTAACGAAAAATCGTTGTGAAAATTTAGTCGGACGAATAAATTTGCATGAAGCAATTGATTTGCTATCACTAGTTTCAGGTGCCGTGACAAATGACTCGGGATTGATGCATATTACTGCGGCACTGAATAAACCTTTGATTGCCTTATATGGATCAACCAGTCCAAATTTTACGCCACCATTATCAGCTTCAGCGACTATTTTAAAATTAAATCTAAATTGCCAGCCTTGTTTCAAACGTGAATGTCCTCTCGAGCACCATCGCTGCATGCAAGATTTACTCCCGGAACAAGTATTAGCTGCTATGACAAAGTGGAAAATGTAATGCGTATTCTTCTCATCAAAACATCATCCATGGGCGACATTATTCATACACTACCAGCATTGACTGATGCAGGGTTAATGATCCCAGAAATTAAATTTGATTGGGTTGTTGAAGAACCATTCGCGGAAATTCCTGCTTGGCATCCGCTAGTTGATCGTATCATTCCGGTTGCTTTGCGACGCTGGCGTAATAAAATTTTCTCGCGCGATACACACGCAGAATGGCAACAATTGCGCGAGAAATTAAATCAATACCCTTACGATTTAATTCTCGATGCGCAAGGATTAGTAAAAAGTGTATGGCTGTCTTTTTTAGCAAAGGGGCCACGTGCAGGGTTAAATTGGGGTTCGGCGCGCGAGAGATTAGCTTCAATCGTTTATCAAAAAAAATATAAAGTTAATTTTTATCAACACGCGGTTATCCGCATGCGACAATTATTTAGCCAAGCATTACGTTATCCTTTACTGAATGATGCACCTAATTTTGGACTCAATGTGGGACAATTTTCTAGTTATCCTTCGACTGAAAGTTATGTCGTGTTTTTACATGGCACCACGTGGGCAACAAAAGAATGGCCTGAAACATATTGGGTAACATTAGCAAATAAAATTAAACAAGCAGGTTATCGCATTAAAATTAGTGGCGGAACAGCAGATGAAGTAGCAAGAGCTTATCGCATCGCTAAGCAATGCGATGGTGTGGATGTGTTGCCGCAATTGTCAATTGCAAAAATGGCGGAATTACTGGCGCAAGCCAAAGTAGCCGTGGCAGTTGATACGGGTTTAGGACATTTAGCGGCAGCATTGGGTACGCCAACGGTTTCGATTTATGGATCTACTAATCCCATCTATACAGGCGCATTGGGAAAGCATTCTGCCCATCTTGCTGCTCAATTTTCTTGCGCTCCTTGTTTAAATCGTCAATGTCATTACAAAAAACCATCGGTGGTGATACCAGCTTGTTATACCTCAGTCAGCCCACCAGTGGTTTTTACAGCAGTGATGAACATGATCGATAGGTAAATAGACCGCGCCTATTTTTCAACAAGATTGATCATGGTCTATTATCATCTATCATCCTATCTCGTTATGAAGTTTCTTTTGCAGTATAATAATCTGAGTTCAGCGTCCCAATATTGCCAAATGCCAAAGTTTTCTTATCTAAACCCAAATCAAGGTTACTCGGATAAGACGTAATTTGAATTCTGCTATTTTCACGAATTTCTTCATTAGTTAATTTATCGGAGATAGGGAAATAATCCCCATAACCGACGTAATTTAATTTACGTGTATCTATTCCTGGCTCTTTAAAGTGATTAATTCCCGAACTCCAAAGATAAGCTGCTACTTTTTGTGCACGAGCTTGCGAGAGGCGCAATTCCCATCGTGCGCGCGAAAAACCGCTGGTATTACCGGAAATAATAATATTATTGTCAGGATAGCGAGCGAGCACGGCTGCAGCACTATCTAATATGGGAGCGGCTTGAGGAAGCAGTTCTGCTGAATTGCTCTCAAATAAATTATCGGTGGGAATGTAAATACCGAGTCGATCGCCAACACGATAAACCTTTCCGCCACCTTGAATAATGCCACCGGAATCATAACGCAAGGTAGTGACATAGTAACCCAAGGCGCCACCACCGATGCCAAAAGCAGCCATAAATGTTTTTGAGCCGCCGGCAGCAGCAACACTACCAGCACCAGCTGCTCCACCAATCAATGCGCCAGCAGGGTTACCCGTTGTATGATTATTGCTGACAAAAGGATTGAAAGAACAGCTCGATAGCAAGCATAGGTGCAAAAGTAATATCCCAATGACTCGTGCATTTTTTAGCATCAAATGATTCCAGTAGATTTTTTTGATTATAGCGTGATGATGCTAAGCTAGCTAGTTCGGACATAGCAATAGGCTTTTCTTTGCATCTGTAGTACAGTGAAAAGATCTTAAAGAATGCATCAATCATGACCCAATCCATTACCCAACGAAATTACAGTACCTGGCAACTCGTCAAGCTCTATTGGCAATCAGAGGAACGTTCTCGTGCTTATATTTCCTTCATTGTTGTGATGTTGATGACGATGGGATTAGTTATCTTTGATGTGGTGTTGAGCTATTGGTCTAATTATTTTTACAATGCCTTGCAAGCCTATAATAAGCGTGAAGTAGTGTATTTATTATTTGTATTTTTGGGTTTAGCCGCTTGTTACATGGTACTTGCTGTTTATCGTTATTATATTTCGCAACTTTTTGGATTACGTTGGCGAAAATGGTTAACCGAGCAATTTGTCAATCGATGGTTAGCGCAACGTGATTATTATTACTTAGAAGCATTTGATGAGAAGACGGATAATCCTGATCAACGTATTCAAGAAGATATTAGTGCCTTAGTCTCATATTCCATTAATTTATCAATTGGATTCATTTCGGCTATTACGACCTTTATGGGATTTATTTATGTTTTATGGTCATTATCTGGGGAGATAGTCATTCCTATGGGAAGTTGGGGGACATTGCATATTTACGGCTATTTAGTTTGGGTATCACTGTTATATGCAACAATTGGTACGTTTATTACGTTTAAAATTGGTTATCCATTAGTAGGGCTGAATTTTGAGCAGCAACGTCGTGAAGCAACTTTTCGTTTTGCTGCGATTGATTTACGTTCCCACGCAGAGCATGTTGCTCTCTATCAAGGAGAGAATCACCAAAAAAATGTTTTGCAGCGCTTGTTTAATGGCGTATTGGATAATTGGTATCTCATTATTTTACGACAAAAATTATTGTTGTGGTTTACTGCTGGTTATAATCAATTGGCGGTAGTGCTACCTCTTGTCGTTGCACTGCCAAATTATTTCAGCAAAGTATTTATGTTAGGCGGCTTGATGCAAAGTTTGAGGTCATTCGCACAAATTCAAGATGCTTCTTCGTTTTTTGTTAATGCATATACGCAAATTGCCGAATGGCGAGCAGTGACGCGACGTTTAATCACTTTTCTCAATCATATGCATGAAATTGATGAGAAAGTGACAAAGCAAAATCAATTGGTTTTTCATCAGCAAGCTCGCAATGCAATTATGACCAAACAATTATCGATTTATACTCCGCGGAATGAATTATTGCTTAAACAGGTGAATGAAGAGTTTTTTCACGGAAATCATTATTTAATAAAGGGAGTGTCTGGCATTGGTAAAAGTACATTTATTCGAGCGCTAGCTGGAATCTGGCCGTATGCGAGTGGTGAAATTACTTTGCCTTCCCAGCAAAAAATAATGTATTTACCACAAAAACCTTATATGCCATTAGGCAGTTTATCTGAGGCTATTCTGTTTCCAGATAAAGAACATGAGGTAGGGGAAAAGGAAATCCAGAGCATTTTGCGAGATTGTCGTTTAGAGGCGCTTATTCCTCGTTTATGTGAAACGGCTCCCTGGTCTGAGCAATTATCGCCTGGTGAACAACAGCGGATCAGTTTTGCAAGAGTATTATTGCATCAGCCTGATTGGATATTTCTCGATGAGAGCACTTCAATGCTCGATTTGGGAAATGAAGAATATTTATATAAATTATTAAAAACTCGATTACCGCATTGTTCAATTGTCAGTGTGGGCCATCGAGTTAGTTTAGATGGTTTTCATGATCATATTTTAGATATGGCAAAGTATAGTGTTTAACCATCCGCTCTCTTTTTTAAAAGAGGGTGG
>MGXV01000064.1 GCA_001801485.1 Gammaproteobacteria bacterium RIFCSPHIGHO2_12_FULL_37_14 | reverse complement strand
TGGTTATTGGGGTGTTTATTCGCTTGAACAGCAAATAATAATTCATTATTACTTGTTTGAGGGCAGTGCGTTAAAATACCAAGGTGTTGCGATTCAGCAAATGCGGTCGAGCATGATGCTGTTAATAATAATATATAAAAAATCTTTTTCATTTGATTTCTCATTAGTTAGTGTTAAATAAATTACTCTCCCTGTGTAACCATATCCCGCTAAAAACAGTGCAAATTATCCAATAAAAAAATTTGCGCTATCGTCTCACGTCAATAGAGACGCTTTAGGGGCTGTTTACATTTCGCTTTATTGAGCGAAAACCGTCGATTTTATGCGCTCCGCTGCTCATTGACTTAAATGTCAACTGCACTGCGGTGCTCTAAAATCAACGGTTTTCGCTCAATAAAGCGAAATGTAAACAGCCTCTAGTGCACATCTCCATAATTTGTCGCTTTACTATCTCTGGAGAATGCGTTTATTGAGTAATGCTAACTGTACAGTTACTATTTTCACCTAAATTGAGCGTGAAAGTAAGATTGTTTTTCAGTGTCGGTACAACGACTGAGGGAGTACATTTGTAATAAGTTTTATTTGTACTCATACCTCTAACACTGAAATTCATTTTAACATATGATCCATAGTCAGCTGCGTATATAGGGTTGTCGTAGCTATTGATGTTTGCGCTTGTAAGATGATGCGTCACGTAACCGCTACCCGCACCATGATCACCCACATTGGTTTTGTATGAAAAATTCACCCAAAATGCGCTATCACCAGGATGTTTGATTTTCGAAAAATGCATAGATGAATTCACGTGCCATGCCATCGTCCCGAAATTTTCATTTGAATTAGCTAACGCGTTTACTGAAACAACTGTTGCTGCTATAACTGCTAAACTGCACTTTATTAATTTCATATAAACCTCAAAGTTATTAATCGTTAAATAAACCGCCCTCCGTGCATAACTACATCCCGCTAAAAACAGTGTGAATTGTCCAATAAAAATACATAGCGTGCAATACGGTGATTTCCCCGTATTGTTGCAGAAATGGAAATTCGGAATTAAAAACTTAACGTTTTCTTAAAGAAAATATTCGTAATTTATTGAAAAATTGATATATTTTGTGCGATAAAACCTGTGTATTTATTGAGCATTTTTGAGCAATATGGTACGATACCACAGTTCCTTAAAAGCAGAGGGGTTTATGAAACCTGAGTTGCATCCAACTTTCACCCATGCATCGCTACTGGCAGATATTTGCAAGCCACTCGATCATTTTGATATCAACTGCTTTGGGTATGTTCATATTAACAATGCGCTTGAGATGACTTATTTACGTAATCAACCTCACTTTACAAAAATCTATCATTCTAAAAATTATCATCTTGCCGATCTTCACACAGCAAAAGGCCACTTTGGAGAATTTGTTTTATGGGATGGTCTGAATTGTTCTGGAAAAGCAAATAGTATGTTGCAGGATGTGAACGCTGCTGGATTTCACCAAATTTTCAGTATTATTGAAAAAGATTCAGCTGGTTCACATTTTTATCATTTTGCTACAGGTATACCCGTTGAAAAAATGAATATGAGTCAACTGTATTTAAGCAATATGGATGCATTAAAAGCTTTTATTCGTTATTTTAAAAATACGACAGAATCCGCGAAAGAGTTATCTTCCTGGCGCGATATTAAATTTTCTATTGAGAAAAAACATATCGATATTGAGCTGCCATCAAAACAGATGCTTATTTCAAATGATGCCAATCGCGGTGAGTTTTTTGAGGAAATTGGTTTCGAAAATAAATTTCAACAGTTGACAATGCAACAACAAAAATGCGTTGATCTTTTATTGCAGGGATATTCATTTAAAAATATTGCATCAGAAATGCAATTAACTTATAAAACCGTAGAACATTATCTCGCACATGTCCGTGAAAAGTTTCAATGCAAAACTACACGCGAATTGATTTTAAAGCTAAAATAAATTTAAAAATTGACAACATGTAAACATTGGGGATGCTCTTATGAAACATATTGATTTGTCGAGACACTCTTCAATTATAAACACGAATACTGTCAATAAAATTATTAAACCCTTATCTGATGCTTTTAATGTTACTCATTTTTGCTATTTAAAACTATACACAGATGGCTCTAGGTTGTTACTCTCTAATGATCCTGATTGTGTTAGGTTTATGTATGAAGAAGGAAAATATAAGCAAATGTGGCTTGATGGTGAACGGCCTGAATTGTTGCATGAAGGTTGGCACAGTTGGGATGTATTGAAAAATACCAATAGGGATAAAGGCGCCTTGGAGAAAGAAATTAACCATCTATTTAATCTTTATCATGGAATGTCTTTTATTAAGCGCGGACAATCTTTTTTTGAAATATATACTTTTGATACTGCAACACCAGAAATTTATCTCGCTGACAAGCGTTTACTGAAACATTTTATTTTGTATTTTAAGGAGCAGGCTAAAAAAATTATTGATTCCGCAGAACATGAAAAAATTAAAATTCCATTATCAAAACCACTTTTTGAAAAAATGAATGATCAACATCATAATGAATTCATTGAGTTTACGAGAAACACTCAGTTGAATCGTTATTACTTGGGTGGAAGCTATGGTGATGAATATTTAACGCCAAAACAAATGCAATGTACTTACTGGCTGATTCACGGAAAATCTTTTCAAGAAATAGGAACACTAGTAGGCATTACAGAAAAAACGGTTGATCACTATATTCAAGCTATTAAGAAAAAATTAAAATGTAATACAAGGGTTCAATTAGTCAAAGCTATTTTAGAGTCCGATGTTTTGTTTTCATGTGTGATGCAAAGTTTCAATGCAAAACTACGCGCGAATTGATTTTGAAATTAAAATAGATCATTAAGGTTATTGATATGGTACTACTGGATAAACATTTCAATTGAAATTATATGGATTTCTGTTTTTAAACATTTTTTGTAATAGTAACATCATTATTATAGATAGAACCTGAAATATAAGAATTACAGGTTGCATTCAAGTTACCAAATCCAAAACAGTCATTTGTATTACCACCCGCATTAACCGATGTGTCTATCTCAAAAGAATTATCATTGCTTGTATATGAATAACGGGGAAATCACCGTATTGCAAATGCCGAACATTGTATATGACCCACCATGCTCGCCTCATTTTTTGCTGCTTCCATAACAAGCGATAATACATTACCAGGCAAGGTAAATGATGCGACATTTCCCGGAAATGGAAAGCGCGATAAACACCAATTTACTTGAAACAACACCGACTGTACCGCAGTCACCAACATGGCCAAAACAGCAATACCAATATCTTGAGGCAGTGTAATTTTTTTATTGATCTGACAAGCACGAAGAAAAGGCTGCGCTGCTTGATAGCCATCTATTGCGCCGCCCGTTGCCGCACCAACACATCCGGACAGCAATGTTAATGCAAAAAATTGCATAAAGGAGCTTGCAAAAAATGGGCTGACTAATAGCCCAATAACCGCACCAAATTTTCGTAATTCACTCCCATAACCACCAGATACTAATTCATCAAAACCACCCTGCTGCAACAAATACAATACGATGCTCGAACAATTATGTGCATCTTTTGCATGATATAAATAACCCGAGAAAAATGCCCATTTATGAATGTTTGCTTGATACGCGCGCAATGCTTCCAGTATTTTCTTCGCATCTAAAGAATATAATTTGATAGATTGCGTAGGTAACATGCGAGCAGCAAAACTTTGAGAACGCACTTTCTCTAAAATTTCCTCTGCATTGAGTTTTGGATTTTCAAGAGCAGCATGACGATAACCTTCAATCATACAATCTTGATCAAATGATTGTGTCCAAAAAGGTTCAATACCATCATATTGCGTTCTTAACTTGTCTTTTTCGCATTGATCGATTTTACGTTTATGCCAATAACTCACATAAACACGTTCGTCATTAAAAACAATTTCAAGACTGACATGCCCCGCAGAGTTGCGTTCTGTTTGAGGCCAATAATGAACGATAACAGTGTTCTTCGAATCAAATGATGGCGTTTTTTTTGTGTCAAATACACGCATAAAAATTCTTATTTTTGAAAACTTTAATGACGTAAAACCCGATCAATAACTTTATTCCCAACAGTTTCTACAACCGATTGCGCTGTATATCCTGCTGCAACACTCGATGCAGCTGCTACTATGCCACGCTGTTTTGCATCCATTGCAAAAATTCCATATTGCGCATATTCATTTCCAAGCTTGAATATACTTCCAGTTTTATTCCAGCCATGTTCAGCGGCATAATTGCCAAAATATTTTAAGATATAACAAACAGTTAGCATAAGAATATTCATTGCTGCCATAAAAGCAATATTTTGTAGAGCTAATATCATTGTGCTGGAAGAATTATCTGATCTTTGAAGTGATGAATTTTCATAATAGGATAATAAAAAATATCCTAGTAAAGAAGTTGTATATTGTATTATAGTGGCAGTGGTTTTTGATTTATTAAAAATTTTTGCTGTATGACCTGTGAGATTGACTAATCCTCGCAATACACCATGCCGAATACTGGGAGTAACGTCTTCCATTAGGTATTTTAACTTGAAAAAAATATCCATTTTATCTGCAGCACTCTCAAATTCTAATTTGCTATACGCAATTAAATTTTCTTTGGAATAAGATGCATTGATATATTTAAATAATGCCAAAGCTGCTTTTTCAGCCTCATCTGGTGTTTTGATTTGATAGGAAAATAAGTGTTTTACGTTTGAATTGCCTTCACACTGCTGCAGTGGCAATGTTGTGTCACAATTTCCATGTATGCCTGTTGGAGGGAGTAAAGTAATCCAGGAATCTTTGTAATTTTGTTTTCCCATTATTCTTCTTACATGATTAGCCCCAAGTATCGTGGTGCATTTTTTACCTGCTTCGTAGAAAACAGTTAAATGGCCCAACATATTGTTATCACGATTTTCCCTGGTTTCAGATATTAATTCCTTTAGAAGGTGATTAGAAAAAGCATCATTCTCATCAAAATTTTTCGCAAGATAGTCCTCAAGCAATTCTCGACTCGATACATGATCAATTCCAGAAATATTA
>MGXV01000063.1:4996-27023 GCA_001801485.1 Gammaproteobacteria bacterium RIFCSPHIGHO2_12_FULL_37_14 | reverse complement strand
TTGTCTAATGTTTCAATGGCTTTTACGTGTGCCGCTTGCGCTTGCCTTAAAAACTGCGACTCTGATTTTTTCTGTAATTTTGAGGCTAATAATTTTAAAGTGTGTTTTGCATCACCCAACAATCCTATTTCCAATTTACAACGGATACCAATTCGTGAAGGATCATTATCAATTTGAATAATCGGCACATCCTTTGGATAAAATTCTCGCCATGCAAAACTGCATCCAACAATCAATAATGCATCGCAATCTTTAACAAAATGACAACCGTTTTTCGAACCTTTAAAACCAATGCCGCCAGCATAATGCGGATGATTATTATCAATAATGTCTTTTGAACGAACGGTATGCACAATCGGCGATGATAATATTTCCGCAACAAAAAGCAATTCTTCGCGAGCATGCAAACAACCGCCGCCATATAATATCGTCACGTTTTTTTTGCTATTTAAAATATCTGCTGCTTTTTGCAGCATTTTATCATCAGGGATTAAATCGTGCGGCAAATGATAGGCTGCCGTATTGGAAAAATATTTTATCATGGGTTTTCGCAAAATATCGGTTGCAATTGAAACATGCGCAACGCCTTTTTTGACATAGGCTGTTTGAATGGCTAATTGCAACACATCAACCAGATTATTGGCAGAGCGCACTTCACGATTAAAGCAAGACACATCTTCGAATAATAAAATCTGATTAATTTCTTGAACCGTATTCGTGCCGATCATGGCACTTTCTACTTGTCCGGTAATCACTAACATGGGTACTTTATCTAATTTTGCATCGTACATCGCATTTAACATATGTGCAGCACCAGGACCCTGTGCCGCAAGCACGACACCCATTTCACCGGTGAGTTTTGCGCAAGCGCTAGCCATAAATCCCGCGCCTTCTTCGTGGCGCGTGAGATAAAAATCAATATCCTTGCGCTTATGAATCGACGCTAACATTAAATCGGTGGCATCTCCGGGAACGCCGTACGCGCGCTTTACTCCAGCATCAACTAGAATTTGCACCACCAAATCACTGAGATTTTTTTCAAACATGGCACGCCCTTTTTAACGCCATTCCTTACCATTCGGAAATTCGAAAGCATCCAATGAAGCAGGATACATTGTGATGCTATACCCCGGTTTTTTTGGCGCCATATAATGTCCACTTTTCATGGTGACTGGATCAACAAAATGTTCGTGCAAGTGATCCACATATTCTAAAACGCGATTTTCAGTTGAGCCGGAAATACAAATATAATCAATCATTGAAAGATGCTGAACGTATTCGCACAAACCAACGCCACCCGCATGTGGGCAAACAGGCGTATTAAATTTAGCCGCCATTAATAAAACCGCTAAGACTTCATTCACACCACCGAGTCGACAACTATCAATCTGGCAAACATCAATTGAACCTGCTTCAAGAAATTGCTTGAAGATAATGCGGTTTTGACATTGCTCACCGGTTGCAACACCAATCGGTTTAATGGCGTCACGAATTTTTTTATGACCTAAAATATCATCGGGACTGGTTGGTTCTTCAATAAACCAGATATCAAATCCATGAAGCGCCTTCATCCATTCAATCGCTTGACCCACATCCCAGCGCTGATTGGCATCGACCATTAATTTACGTTTAGGTCCAATAATTTTACGCACAAGACCGCAACGTCGAATGTCATCTTGCAAATTTCCACCCACTTTAATTTTAATATGATTCCAACCTGCATCGATGGCTTCTTGACACAAACGTTGTAATTTTTCGTCGGAATATCCCAGCCAACCTGCAGAAGTCGTGTAAGCAGGATAACCATGATCAAGCATTTCTTGTTTGCGTTTTAATTTGTTGGGCTCTTGTTTTTTGAGCATCATCAGTGCTTCATCTTTCGTGAGCACATCGGTGATATAAGTAAAGTTGATGCAGCACACTAACTCTTCAGGAGACATATCAACAACCAATTCCCAAACAGGCTTCCCCTCTACTTTCGCCCATAAATCCCATACGGCATTAACGATAGCACCCGTTGCCATGTGAATAGCGCCTTTTTCAGGACCAATCCAGCGTATTTGACTGTCATGAGTGATGTAATACCAAAATGCGCCCATGTCTTTCGTAAATTCACTGAGCTCATGACCAATTAACAATGGCGCGAGCGAGTTAATCGCCGCGACACACACTTCGTTACCACGACCAATGGTGAAAGTCAGGCCATCACCCTCCAGTCCTTTTTGATCAGTATGCAGCGTCACATAGGCTGCAGAATAATCGGGATCTTTATTCATCGCGTCAGAACCATCTAAGTTTTTAGATGTCGGAAAACGAATATCGCGAGCTGTTACACCTGTTATTTTAACACTCATTGCATTCTCCTTTACTTAGCTTTAATTGCAGATTTTGTAAATTCATCGTTAACGATTCGCCAGATGCCCATAGGATTCGCATCTTTTAACTGATCTGGAAGTGCGCTTTGCGGATAATTCTGAAAACAAATGGGTCTGACAAAACGTTCAATCGCTAGTGTGCCAACTGAGGTCATGTGAGCGCTCGTTGTTGCTGGATAGGGGCCGCCGTGAACAATCGACGCGCAGACTTCAACGCTCGTTGAAAAACCATTCATAATTATGCGACCAACTTTCGTGCGCAGAATACTTAACAAATCAGCATATTCTTCAAAATCTCTTTCCGTGCCGTGCACACTGGCTGCCAAATGCCCTTCTAAGCTACGTGCGAGATCACACATGCGCGCTTTTGATTCACAACTCACAACAACACTGCATGGACCGAAAACTTCTTTTTTAATCGCTTCGTTTTCAAGTAGTGTTTTAAGATCTGTTGAAAAAAGTGTAGCACCACCTTGCGTTTTTTTATCATCCGCTTGGTCTTGCGTGCTTGCTAATTTTGTAACACCTGGATAACCGCTGAGCGCATGAATGCCTTGCACGAATGCTTGTTGTATTCCTTTATTGAGCATCGTGCCGGGTGACGTTTCGGAAATTCTTTTTGCAACATCATGTAAAAAATCTTGCAGTGCTTCACTGTCTAATCCAAACACGATTCCTGGATTCGTGCAAAATTGTCCAACGCCGAGCGTCACTGATTGATAAAATGCCTCGGCGATTTTTTCACCGCGCTCTGCAAGTGCATGCGGCAATAAAAACACAGGATTAAGACTACCCATTTCCGCATAAACAGGAATGGGTTCTGGCCTGCTCGCCGCCGCATCAAATAATGCACGTCCGCCTCGGAGTGATCCTGTAAAACCCACCGCTTTCGTTGCAGGATGTTTCACTAAACCCATGCCGGTTTCAGTACCTGCTTCATGTAACATCGAAAAAATTCCGTTGGGCATATCGCATGCTTTTGCAGCACGAATAATCGCAGCTGCTACATATTCAGAAGTGCCGGGATGAGATTGATGCGCCTTCACAACCACAGGATTTCCAGCAGCAAACGCAGATGCGGTGTCCCCTCCAGCAACTGAAAAAGCCAACGGGAAATTACTCGCACCGAAAACAACGACAGGCCCTATTGGAACAAACATACGTCGCAAATCTGGTTTTGGCATCGGTTGACGATTAGGATCGGCCTGATCGATAGTTGCGCCAACCCAAGAACCTTCTTCAACCATGCGCGCGAACATCATTAGCTGATTAATGGTACGTTCTTTTTCGCCTTGAATTCTTGGTTTTGGCAATCCCGTTTCATCGGATGCACGCGTTATAAAATCATCGCCAAGCGCTGTAATTTCATCGGCAATACAACGAATAAACGCGCTGATTTCTTTAGACGATTTTTGACGATAAATTTCAAATGCATTTGTAGCTAACGTAAGCGCTTTATCAATATCAGCAGGTGAAGATTTGAAAAATTCGCATTCTAACGCTTCACCCGTTGCAGGATTAATCGCACAGAATGTTTTTCCATTACCTTCGGAGCGTTCATTGCCGATAAAATTTTTTCCGTTGAGTGCTGACATGTTAAAACTCCATTTACTTTACAGAATTATTTAGCGTGCCAATGCCATCAATCGTAATTTGAATTTGGTCTCCCACTTGCAAAGTAAATTCATTCGGCGGCACTAAACCTGTTCCTGTCATTAAGAAACAACCAGCAGGAAAACTATTGTCTCGAAATAAATAAGCAACCAATTCTTTGGGATCTCTTTTCATTTGTGAGAAAGGAACTGAGCCTTCGAAAGAAACGTCATTATTTCGTGTAATTTTAAGATGAATTTTTGTTTCACCTGAGATGGGTTTTTCAGTTAACAGAATGCAAGGACCCAACGCACAAGATTGATCGTAAATTTTTGCTTGTGGTAAATAAAGTGGGTTTTCTGCTTCTATCGTGCGTGAACCCATATCATTTCCGACGGTGTAACCAATTATTTTACCAAAGGGTGAAATAACCAGTGTAAGCTCAGGTTCAGGAACATTCCAAGCAGAATCTTTTCGAATACGTACCGCATGACCCGTGCCAATAACACGATGCGGCGTTGCTTTAAAAAATAATTCCGGTCTTTGCGCATCATAGATTTTGTCATAAAAATTCGCACCACCGGGTGATTCTTCCATGCGAGCACTTTTGCTTCGAGAATAGGTTACACCAGCGCCCCACACTTCTTGTGATTGAATGGGCGCAAGTAAAGTAGATTCTTTTAACGAAAATCCAGTGAGCGGCTTTAATGTCGCGGCGCTTTTTGTGAGGAATTGATATAGATCATCATTCGCTAGCAATGCATCCCAATTTTGTTCCCCATTTTTTTCAGGTACGCGATAAAAAACAGTATCAATACAGAAAAGTGCGCCTTCAGTGGTTTTATATAATTTCATGACGATCTCCGTATGATCAATCTTCTAAAAAATAAGACTCTGCAACGCCCGATACATCTACATCCATTGAAAAAAGTGCACCGGCTTGCGGCTGATTTTTTAATTCAGATTCAGTGACATCCCTTTTTGCAGAGGTAATAAATAATGTTTTTAAATCAGGGCCACCGAAACAACAACTCGTCGGATATCCAACGGGCATTTTAATCACGCGATCTATTTTTCCATCCGGTGCATAACGCGTGATACGCCAACCTCCAAAATGACAATTCCACAGATACCCTTCGGAATCAAATGTCATACCATCAGGCACACCCGCATCATCCGTTATTTTTGCAAAAATAATCGGGTTGTGAATTGCGCCTGTTTCACTATCAAAATCATAACGATAAATAATTCGCTTCGGTGAATTAGCAACGAAAAAATATTTTGAATCTAAACTAAAAACCAAACCGTTAGAAACCAGAAAATTATCCGCTTGTTTTAGTAATTTTCTTTCACTACCGAATCGATAAATGGCACCAGATGCCTTTATTTTCAGAGGATCACTCGATCCGACTTCAGATGGATTTTTAGAACCTATCCAAAAGCGTCCTTGTCGATCACAGTGACCATCGTTAAAAACACTGACTTTAGATTCTTCTTCAGAGAGCGTATCAAGGTATTCAACTTTATTGGAAACGGGATTTAAAATCGCAACCCCATTTTTAAATGCAGCAATTAATCCGCCATTTTTAAGGGGTGATATGCAAGCAATGTCACTTGGCATTGTCCACGATTGATGCGCATTATTTTTCACATCAAGCCGATGTAATTTCGGTTTTAAAATATCCACCCAATACAACACCTTTTCAAACGGGTGCCAAATGGGTGCCTCACCTAAAATGCAAGGCTCATCCCAAACACAGTGGATTATATCTGCTTGTTTCATCGCTCAATCTTCTTTTTTGTGAACGATTGTCGCAGGATCAATCCCATTGTAAAAATATCCGCCTTCACGACCTTGATAACGCTCAGCAGCTGATACTTTTGAATGGCCATACGCATGACCGCCGTAAATATGACGCGTCATAGCAACTGTTTTAAAGGCATATTTATTACTATCGCGTGAAGCGACACATTGAAATACAGCGGCAGCAATGGAAGGAATTGAAACCTCCATATGCAGCGCATCATCGATCAACCAATTCACTTCACCGGTGTCATCGACATAATCGTTAATCGCTGTAATGCCCTTATTGTCTTTATAGCCTTTAGCAACTGTATCCACAAAAAAACCGCGAATAACTGTGCCAAAACGATAGGCTTCCAATGTGCCAGGCACATCAATATTTAGCGGACAAGATTCAAGTAATGCCACACCTTCGGCAAGTGCTTCTGCCATGCCATAATTAATGCCGTTATGCACTAATTTCACAAAATGGCCGGCACCTGCAGGGCCTGCGTGTACATAACCACCCGCCATTGCAATTTTCAGTAACACTGGCTCCACTTGTGCGACAACTGATTTGTCACCACCCAACATGAAACATGCGCCATCTCTTTCAACAGCCACACCACCGCTGGTGCCAATATCAAGAAAATGAACACCGGATTTTAAATATTTTTGATGTCTGCGAATGGAGTCACCCCAATAAGAATTACCGCCATCCACAACGATATCGCCTTTTTCAAGAACTTTCAGAAGATTTTCCATGACGGTATCAATCATCGGACCCGATGGAATATAAACGAGAATAATGCGCGGTGCTTTTAGATTTTTGACGAAATCCGCGTAATCTTTGATATAAATCAGACCTGCATCCAGTAATTTTTTGTCAGGCGGGTTAATGTCTTGACCTACCACTTTCAGACCTTCGTTTAATCCCTTGTGCGCCAAACCACCGCCCATACGACCAAGTCCGATTACGCCAAACTCTAATTGATTAGACATTGTTATTTCTCCTGAATGATAAAAACACTGGTGCACATTTACATTTAGAATAGCAAACTTTTGACCAATTGCATGAAATTGTTCGTTAATTTATAAGACGGTCGCAACCCCCAAAATCAGAATTGCAATAACCAACGTCAGCATGCTGACCTTGCTTAATCGTTTCGCCTGTGAGGACGCATAGAACCACTCCCCCTTTTTCCAACCCCAAGCATTCGATGCCAAGATGATCGCCACCATAAAAAGTGGCCAACCGATAACAGGTCCGAGTTCGCCTATTTTAAGGCTCGCAAAACTGTATAAAAAAATAGGGGAATACCAAAAGGCACCCATGTATACCGTTGCTAAATAATAGAAAGCAGGTCTGTCATTAGGTACAGAAACCTCAGCCTTGTTTTTGTGCATCAAATACAGCATATAACCCGCATAAGGTATAAAAGCTGCCAATAAAAAAAGTGGCCACATCATATTGGCAGATACAATTTTAGAAATGCCAGAATGCAGCGCTTTTTGTTGCATTGGGGTGCTAAGACTGAAAACAAAGTTTTCTATTGCACTGGAAATACCTGCAAATACCGCATAAAAAACACCCAACACATATTTCGACCCTTTGTGCAAAACAACATTATCTAAAATAATATTTCGTTGTCCTTGATCGCGTTTTAAGCCAGCGATATATGACAGCGCCACACCAAAAATAATCAGAGCAATACTAAAAATTGTCATGACGCCTTTTGACGTAAAAATACTGTGATAATGCAACACAACCAATGGTGCTAAAGAGCCCAGCGCTGTTCCAATGCCGATATTAATGACAAAACCCAAACTAAAACCAATCATCCTTAAGCACAATGCAAAACAAAATTGACCGATGCCAAATAAAAAACCGCCAATTATTATAATTGCGAGCAAAGATGCTGGCGTATGCGTGATTACTTTCCATGATGATGGCGATAAAAGAGTCTGAAAAAGGCACGGAAAAACAAGGAAAGTCCAAATGCTGAAATTTAACCAAATACGCTCGAAAGACCAATTTTTTAGGTATTTTGTGGGCAGGGCAAATGATCCATTCATTGTGCCAGCGGCAATAAGAATGATAATCCCAAATAAAAAATCCATTTAACGTCCCTGCATTATAATGCGATAAAGCTTAACACAAAAAATTACGACAATGCTTTGTGGGTAATTTGTCCAGTGCTCACATTTGTATTTTTGAAAATCTGCATTAACCACTGCCTTGCTTCATGAGCCAAGATGGGTGAAATTTCATGACCCATTGGATACTCGCGCCATTGTGAGTTTGGATGTGTTTTAGAAATAATACGATATGAAGTTTTTCCCGCAACAACAGGCAACGTCTCATCCTGTGTGCCATGTGCCATAAAAATCGGTGTGTGAAAATTGGAAGGATGCGCATTGTCCACATGTTCTTTATGCAATGGCAAATAACAAGAGAGCGCTAAAATTCCGGCAATTGGTTGTGTTTGACGCATACCGGTATACAACGCTATTGCACCACCTTGCGAAAATCCTGCAAGTAAAATATTTTTAGAGGGAACGCCACGATTTATTTCATCGTGGATAATTTGTGTGATGGCAGATTCTGATGTGTCAATGCCTGCTTTATCTTCGCGATTTACATCCGTTAGACTATATAAATCATACCATGCACGTGTTGGCATATAATGATTAATGGTTACTAACCGTATTGGCGCATTAGGAAAGATAAAACGAAGCGGTATTCCTTCTTCGCGCCAAAAACCTTCAACTAACGCATCAAAATCACGATAATGTGCACCTAAGCCATGCATCCAAATAACCGTGCCAATACTGGGTTTTTCTGGATTCATAATATGCAAATCAAGTTGTTTCGATGCGAACATATAAAATTTTCTCTTTGCCTTATTAACTACTACCGAAAAGATGCAACACCGCCTGTCACTTGACCTTTCGAAATCACTGTTTGCCAAAGTTGTATGTTACGAGCACGAAAAGAGCCAGCACAAGAAAGTAAATAATATTCCCACATACGTTTAAACGTTTCATTGTAATCTGTTTTTAAATCATCCCAATTTGTTATAAAATTTTTATACCAAGCCATTAATGTTTTATCGTAATCAGAACCAAAATTATGCCAGTCTTCAACTGTAAATTTTCCGTCAATGGCTTTTGCAACTTCAAGCATTGAAGGTATTTTTGAATTTGGAAAAATATATTTATTGATCCAAGGATCGGTGCTGTTAGATGTTTCTGTATCGCCAATGGTATGCAATAAAAATAAACCTTGGTCTTTTAAGCAGCGGTTAACGACATTCATATAAGTGTCATAATTTTTTTTACCGACATGCTCAAACATTCCGAGTGAAACAATGCGATCAAATGGCTCATTAATTTCACGGTAATCTTGTAATCTGAGTTCAACATTAAGGCCTCGACAAAAAACTGTGCCGAGTGCGACTTGTTCATCTGAAACAGTAATACCAACAACATTAACACCGTAATTTTCTGCAGCGTATTTTGCAAATGATCCCCAGCCACAGCCTATATCTAAAATACGCATTCCCGGTTTTAGGTGGAGTTTTTCACAAGATAATTTTAATTTGGCTTCTTGCGCATCATTTAAATTATTTACATTACGCCAATAACCACATGTATAAACCATGCGGCTATCCAGCATGGCTTGATATAAATTATTTCCAATATTGTAATGATGTTCGGCAATGTGAAAAGCGCGTTTTTTAGATTGTAAATTAAAAAATTTTTGCTGTAGAATTTTCATTAACAATCTAAAATTTAATTTTATTTTTTTATCCAGTCTTGCGGTTAATAAATGATAAAAAAATTGATCGAGTGATTCAGCATCCCACCATTTTTCCATATAGCTTTCACCTAAAGCAAGTGATCCATTAGATAAAAGCCTATTAAATAATTGAGCGTTGTGAACTTGAATATCCCAAGGACGTGAACCATTAATTTTGATATCAGCCATTGAAAAGATATTTTCTATTAGGCGCATTGATTTATTATTCATAATCATGGTTCCTTCATGATTTAAATTGAAGCTTCACAATGGCCAAGCTTTGCATGTTTCATCATGAAAGATTATACAATATTATTCAGTCTTTCATCTTCATGCAATCCCAAACTTTTGTGCTGGTAGACTCTGGAGAGTAAGTAATGCATTAATAATTTCTGCAGACATCAGGAAAGACATGTGGCCAATGATGAATTTTTAGAAAAAGCATTTTCAATGGCGCGTTTTTTTAGAGGAATCTTCCCAAATCAAATGATTAGCGTTAAAGGCCGTGATTCGTATAGGATATATACTACATGTTAATGTCTATTAATTCATCCAGGGAATGGGAAATGAGCATGAACAAACATTTAATTGGCCTAATTATCCCGACAGTGCCTTATGCCGCCAACCTATAGGCTCACTGGCAAAGCGCCGCACATTGTTGCATTGATGCTCCTAAGTGCATTTGCGCAAATGGGTGCGATTCTGATGATGCCCGCGTTGCCAGAAATTGCCGATTATTTCGAAAAAAGTGTCGGCGCAACACAATTGGTGGTAACCAGTTTTTTGCTCGGCTATGCAATTGGGCAATTAATTTATGGTCCGCTTGCCAACCATTATGGCAGAAAATTTTCACTCTATGTGGGTATATCTATTGCCACACTCGGCACATTGTTTAGTATCGTATCATCATCACTTAATTCGTTTTCATTATTAATTGCAGGACGATTTTTAGAAGCTATTGGCTCAAGCGCAGGTTTAGCAATTAGTTTTACGATAATCAACGATTTTTATTTTGAAGCACAAGCAAGACGAATCACTGCGCTCTTAATGATTGCGTTTGCAATTGTTCCTGGAATGGCAATCGCCATTGGTGGTGTGTTGGTACAATATGTCAGTTGGCGCGCATGTTATTATTTTCTCTTGTTTTATGGATTATTATTACTGTATCCTGCGCATCTCTTACCTGAAACACTGGTTACCAAAGATTTAGATGCAACTCATTTTAAAAATATTTTTGTAAATTACAAAGATAAATTTATTAATAAAAAATTAATTGGTTTTGCCTGTTTGTCAGGATTTTCGAGCGCATGCATGTATGTGTTTGGGGCAGAAGGTCCATTTATTGGTATTCATATACTACATGTAAAACCTGCTATGTATGGATTCTTAGCATTTACGCCTTACATCGGCACACTGATCGGAAGCGTGATTATCGTACGTTTATCACAATTAAACCCTATTTTTTTGATTAAAACTGCATTTATAATTGAATGTGTTGCTTCACTAATCATGTTTTTTCTTTTTATTTCACATGTCATAACACTCTATGCGCTGTTGATTCCCATGGGAATATTTTGTATTGGAAACCCCATTATAGGCGCAACTGCCGCATCAATATCTATGAGTCAAAGTGTGGATAAAGCAAACGCTTCTGCTGTGATGAATTTTGCAAATATTTGTATGCCAGTTTTAATGACATTTATTTTGGGTGCCATGCACACCAAAACAGGCGTGGTTTTGCCAATAATTTTTTTAATTGCGTTATTTTTTATGACCTGCGTATATCGGTGGATTACAAAAAATCAGAAGGCTAACACAAATCGAGGATGATAATGGTTGTTCTACCTTTTTTATTTTTATTGTGTTTTATTTTAACGCTAGCATTAAAATTATTAGGTGGCCCAATTTCATGGTGGATTGTCATAGCGCTTGGCGTCCTTTTTGTCGTACCTATTATTATATTAATTTTTCTTGATGTCAGATGGCGGATAGAAAATAAAAATAAGAAAGAATAATTTTTATTTTGTATTGCTCTATACCAAACATTTTTTATGCTCTACATGATACACAAACTCATCATAAAATTGTTTGAGAAATCCGCCCACAGGCCATGCTGCAGCTTCACCAAATCCACAAATAGTACGACCTTCAATATTTTTTGCTACTCGTCTTAATTCTTCTATATCCTTCATTGACCCTTCACCAGCCTCAATTTTTTCAACGAGTCGATAAATCCAACCGGTACCTTCGCGACATGGGGTGCATTGTCCGCATGATTCGTGCATATAAAACTTTGGGGTTCCGTGAGCAGCCCCAATTACTGCACAACGGATTTTTGACACCCTGTTTTTATGCTGAAAAACAAGGTGTTTTAGAAGCGTTTTAAATATTTCTCTTTTTGAGAAAATCCATTGTCACCATTCACTTTTTCTTTCGTTTCGCAGGGCTAACGTCTATTTTATCCATCATTTTAAGGATTTTTTCGATATCCATTGGTTCAACCTCTTTGTTGAACTCATAGCGCCCGCCGAAGTTCAAATGCTGGGATGCAATGGGTGACAGCCGCCGTATAAACTCTGCGGAAGCCAAGTCGCTCTTTTTCTCCTTGATCTCCATCAATTTCGAGAGCAATGAAGCGTTGTGATACATCACAACATTGGCGACGAGCCTTGCACATTCATTCCAGATCGCCACTTCCACATCAGACCCACCCCGGAAATTTGCCCCGTTAGTGTCAGCAATATTTCTGCGAAGTAAATGATATGCTTCAATTCTGTTCAATGCAGCCCTTACAAATCGACGCAACATTGGATCGTCAATATACCGCAATAAATAAATGCTGCGAAGTATATTATTAAATTCCCACAACGCGCGCTTTGTTTTGCCATTCAATTCATTTGAGCACAGCTTTCTTGTGATGACATCAATTTCCACTTCCTTGCTGAGAATCGCCATCACAATATCACGTATATTTTCCCACTCCTCAATGATTAATTTTCTATTCACCTTGTACATTTGTTTGATCAAGTAATCAGCCGGATAATCTTCTCTGTTTTTAAATCCGTAAATTTTCTTCGTCTTTTTAGGCAGATTTCGATAGCACGGCGTGTAATCGATATTTGCAAAATACATCAGCGCGAACATGATTTGATTGCTGCCTTCCGTATCCGTTGAGACTCTATCAAGCCCAATGCCTGATGTATTGCTTTGAATAAGCTCAAACAAAAAATGGCTTTCGTGCTCGTGCGCACCTTTGTCCGCAATGCAATTCACCGCATTATAATTTATTCCGAGCGTGTATGGTGCGACCCCCTTCTGCAAGCCATAGTACTTGGGCGAATATCGAGATTGAAATGTATCCATACGTGTTTTAAATTTTTGCCCATCAGCGCTGCCATGCAACTGATTGCCTAAATTATAGTGCGGATAAATAGGAAGTTTTGAAAAACTGTCACTCACAATATCATTGGCTTCACGCAGTGTTTCAAGACGAATAAGATTTTGCTCAATGGCTTGTAAAAAAGTGTACGGAATATCCGAAGAATCGCCCATTTTATAAGTGCCGAGGCATGTTGCATTGGCGATAATACAAGCACACAATCCTTTTAAATCATTTTGTGTCTTTGCGTAGTGCGATTTAATGTTCGTAAATGGCTTCATGAAATGGCATTGATCATTGACCGAAAATATAATATCGACAAGGCTTGTTGTGCCCAATTGAGTGTAGAATGGATTGTTATATTCGTCTGATTTTTTTTGATACGGGAGAGTCCACGTGCGCTGATCACCAATGCCTTTTATTTTGATATATTTATTTTTTCCACTGCTAATGTGTTCATTGACCTCTTTAATCCTAGCTTCAAGTTCCAATTCGAGTTCATTAAGCACTTCCTCTGCGGTGCGATTTAAGCGCGGCGCATCCAATGAATTTAACAATTTCTTTTTTTCTTTCTGTGTTTTTTTCAATTTAATATCATCCTCAAAGTTTTTGTATTGCGTTGTATCACTCGCATAAATTTTATTGGCTGCAATATTTTTATTTAGCTGATCATAGACGCAAAACTCAAATCGATGCGGATGAATGAATTTTGTCTGTGGATCACCTTCATTTGTTTCTTGCTCTTTATCAATTAAATATTGCTTTAAGTGAGCCGGTATTGTTTCAATCGGAAAGTCAGAAAATTTAATATCCGTTAATGATTTCTCACTTTGAAATATCTCCTGAATAAAACGAAACCCATCCAATAAATCCTTGTGATGTGATTGCACTTGAAAATCCAATACCCTGATCAACGGACGCAAATTTTTAGCCATTGATTGAAAATTTTTATCGTGAAATTCCCACTCATATCGCTTTTTATCAACCTCATCATTGGATAGAAATTCACCCATTAAAATCATCTTATCTTGAGATAAAATGTCGGCTGCGCGTTTTTGAAGTTCACCAAATACCAGTTTTGAAAGCGACTTATCAAAGTACCAATAAATTAAGGTTTTTGTGGGTGCGCCATGCTCTGTTTTAATATCGGTATTGACCTCACCGGCACGTAATTTTGCGTATGCTTTGGCTTCTTTGTTGTAGGCATCCACATAGTGAATAAATGTCTCAATTAATTGATCATTCATTTTTTGAAAGCGATGATAGGCGTAGCAAAGAAGATAAAGATAGCGCTTTTCAGCGCCAAGTCGCTTTAATGCTTGCACTTGATAATGATCAACAAGAGAGGCGTAATAAATAATATTTTGCTCCGATATCGCAAGTTTTGGTAACAAACGTTTTGCAAAACTATATAGTGGATAATAACTCGCGTGTTTTTCTAACTCTGCCTGTATGATCTTAAAATTGAAATTTTTCGGATAATGCTTTAACAGTGTTAAATCATAAAAACTTTTATCGTCCTGTATTACAAATAATTCCTTCATCAATTTGATTGATTTTTTAGTGATATTTTTTGAAACACACAGATTCAATCGTTTTTCTTCAGTTGTGATGGCGCATCCTATTAAATTTTGTAACGTGCTGTAACTGGGTAACAACAGTTTTGCATTCTCCATATAAATTAATAATTCACGCAGCATAGATTGCGGGTTATTTAACTGTTGAATTGATTGTGCGAGCCTTGCCTCAACCAGATTTTTTGTATCAGTTGTGTAATCACTAAAATTATTTAGCATTAAAATGCGTTGATTATTTTTAATGATGGTATTGCGCGACGGCAATACCTTTGGTTGTTTTATATCTGGAAAATAGCGCGCCATAATATATTTTATATCTTCACGTACGGCATGAAATTTAAAATCAAACAATAAATGTTTAGCTCTAAAAAATCCAAGCTGCAAGATAAAATGCACTTGTGATTTTATTCGCATTCCTTTTAATTCAGACTCCTCGCTTTGACTTAAATAAAAATAGTGGTTACGTTCTTCAATGATGAAATCAGGGATTTTGTAAATGGCGTCGCGTTCGCAATCATTTAATAAACGGATTTGTTTTGTTTTATCTGTTTGAGTAGTCAGGATGTTCTCCAGGTTTGTTGAAAAAATCTCAAACCCCGCAACACCATCCGTAGTAAATTAGGGCGAAGAAGTTGGTTTATCTTTTTGTTCTTTTTGCAAAATTATTTTTGCCGCATTTGCTTCAAATCGTTGTCCCTCCTCTATGTAGCCCAGCACAGTGCCTTCATGTCGCCAACGACCTTGGCGCATGATCGACATAATTGGCGCGCCACTACGACTTGCCGTTGTTGCAAATCCACGGCGCAGCGAATGGCTGCTAAAATCATCTGCATCGGACAGATGACAGTTTTTGGCAACCGCTTTGATCATTATGCTGATGCTTTTACCCGAGAGCGGTTTTGTGCCGATATTTCCATGCTTATCCACTTCACGAAAAATAACGCCATCACTAATGCCTGCATGTTCACACCAGGCTTTGAGCGCAGTCACCGGGCATAACTGCTCATCACCATAGGGGATGGCGCAGTGTTGTCCCTCGCCAATTTGATCTGTTTTCGATCTGGGAATTAAAACTTCCATGCCTTCCTTTGAAAACGTAATGTGTTCGACATGAATGTTGATTAATTCACTCACACGAAAAGCGCCAAAAAATCCAACCTGTAAAATGGCGTTGTTGCGCCATGCGCTTAATTTATTTTGCGCTTTCAAAAATGTCGTCATGCTGACAAGATTCTCTATCGTCAGTGCCGGTGCTTTTTCTTTTGGAGTACCATGCACATGCATAATGCCGGTCAATGTCTTACGCACATTAGGGTTTGATGTCGGGTCAAAAAATCCTTGGTAGGTGTGCCAGTGTTTAATTGCCGTTAATCGTCGCACGAGCGTTCGTGGATTAAGTGTTGTGGCAAATGCCTGCAGATAAGCAATAACGATATCCGCTGATGCTGGCAATAAGCCGCCCCATGCGACAAAATGTTTGATGTCGTTCTGATACGCTTGTCGTGTGTTGTCACTTGTAGCCGCATGCAGATAAGGATTTTGCGGCACATGATTGATTGATGCTGGCGCTGTTATTATTTCATCAATGAATTTATCCAAAATAAAATCTCCTGATAATCCGTCCTTTTGAAAACTCGACACGAAAGATACGCTGCATTTTTTTGTTTAGCTACAGATAAAACTGTTTACTGGAATATAGAATCGTGCGTAGAATGCGCAACATAAATTTTGTGTTAATGATAAAACATGTTTAATGATACATAACATGAAAAAACACGGTGACTAAAACAAGGACGCACCAATGACAAGACCCGGTGTAACATATTTTGAAGTAGAAACAGCGGCGCAAGAAATTATTGCAAGCGGTCTTGAACCAACGATTGAACGCATACGCGCAAAATTAAAAACAGGTAGCAATAGCACCATCGGCACGCATTTGCGGGTTTTTCGTACAAAACAAGACCCACTGCAGCAGCTCGCAACCAAGGAAAAAATACCCGAAGAATTGATTGGATTGCTCAAAGGATTGTGGGAGCGCGTTATTCTGCAGGCTGAAACAAAAGTTGATTCAATTAAAAGCGAATCTGCAAATGAGCTTGAGAAAAACAAACAAACGATCACTCAGGTACAAAAAGATAATGCCCAGCTGTTTCAGTCTGTAGATCGATTGAAAAACGATCGTGATGCTTTGACGCAAGAAAAATTAGCACTTGAACAAATTATTCACAAATCAGCATCTGAAATAGCAGCGATCAATGCCCGCAGCGATGGTTTATTGCAACAATTGACTGACAAGCAAGCGCGTGTTGACGAACTGCATAAACAAAATCAGCAAACACAAGCCAATTTAGAACATTATCGTGCGGCGTCACTTGAGCAGCGACAACAAGAATTACAGCGCTTTGAAAATCAAACGCAAGTGCTTTCACAAACAATGCAGCAATTAAAATGCGAAAATGATGCGCTCAAACAACAAAATAATCAGTTGCAGCAATTACAACATGAGCTACAATCTGCGCAAAAAAGCATGCAAGATAAACTTGAAAAAATAACCAAAAAACATGAGTCAGTTTCCGAAGAATTAACCATTGCAAATAACGCGATGGTACAAAAAACAGAGTCACAACAGCACTGGAAATCGCAGTTTGAAAAAATTGATGCGTCGCGTGAAGAGCAATCAAAAATTATGGTGGATTTACAGACACAAAATTCTGTTTTGAATTTGCAATTAGCGACACTTCAAAAAGAATTAATCAACGCATCACAACAAAATAAAATATTAGCGCATGACAAGTGGCTTTTAGGTCAAGAAAAAGCGCAGTTGTTTGGGCAATTAAAACAAGTTACCAGTCATTTTGTTAAAAATTAATAAAAATCTAAAGAGATAAGTATGCTATCGGAAAAACAAAAAAAAGATCTGTGTGAGCTATTTAAAACATTGCCGACACTAGATAGGAGATTAATTGCGCTCCGCATTATATGTCATCAAAGCATTGATCGTGGGTGGTTCGAATCAACTCTTATAAATGAAATCATAAAATCAGACATTGTCGATGAAAAAGGCCGTGTGCTAACAGATGCACTTTATCAAGACCGCCTAGCAAAAATCGTTAAATTAAATTTTTCGTTAAATAAACGAGACTTTTTAATCCCAAAAGAATTGCATCATGTACTTTTGGTGTTGACTGAAGATGACGAACTTAAGTGGGTTTTTTCTATCGTTGATAAATTATATGGAAATGAAATTCCTGATTTTTCAGAGTTAAAAAATCGTCGTTATTTTCACGAAGACAAAACAAAAATACGTGTGCGTCTTATGAAGGCTGTTTATGGTAATGAATCGGATCATTTTACGGCACACCCAATCAGTCTCATTTATTGTAATCGCATAGCAGACTACCTGCGGGATATTTTCAATACTAGTTTTATCGGAGAAATCTGGTTTCATTCTAGAAATAAAATCATTCAATCATTTATTTGCATCGCCTTATTGCGACATTATTATTGCGAAGAATCAGCCGATTTTAATCACAATGAAATTCTGTTCTTATTTAAACAAGTGGACATTAATGGCATTGATCACGACATTTTACATTATTACAGTGCCATTATTCATATATCGCTAGGAAACATTAATCAAGTAAATTTGCATTGCACTAACATTAAAGATCAAAAATCTGGATTTTCTTTAGCGTTAAAAGCAACCATTGCATTTTTAAAAAATGATATGGAAACAGCAAGTGCTTCGTATCGCCTCGCTTTAATTGCAATCAGAAAAGAATTTGGCGCGCGTTCTTATTATTTTGACAATATTCTCGGTATATTTCAAACTTTAAGTTTAGCTTATGTTGATAAAAATATCACGCAACTCACTATTAATTTAGATCAATACAATAAATATTCAGAGCAGACGGGATTGCTTCTGCCAATGAAATCAGTTTATAAATTTTTGTATGTTATTATAGGAATTGAAAAAGGCGAACAAAAAGAGATTTCGCGTTATTTAAAAGAGCTTTTAAAACATGTAGATTATTCATCAATTCAGCCATTATCTCTCGCTATTTGTTGCTTGTTGCGTTTTGTAACAGATAAAAATTACATTGCGAATTCGTGCGATCAATTGCATATCTTTGTAATGCAATTCATTCAAAAAAACCATCTTATGGCAGCACATATTCTTTATGAATTGTTAGAAAAAATTGAGAAATATCAAGCTGAGTCACAGGCTTTTTTAGAAAAAAGCGAGATCACATTACGCCTTTTAGAATTAATTAATATAAAAGATGAATGGGAATATAGTTTGCAGACGCTAGAAGGTTTGCTACTAGGAGATGGTGTCATCAACAACACAGTTTCTGACAAAGCAAAACGTCTTTTATGGTTGATTGATACCGATAAACAACGTGTTAATGTGATTGAGCAGTGTTCAAATAAATCAGGGCAATGGAGCTCTGGAAAAGCAATTAGTTTAAGTAAATTAAAAAACTATCATGAGAACGCTCAACTTGATTATTTAACTGAAGCGGATAAAAAAGTGAGCGCTTGTATCGTTGAAGAGCGTATTGGCTGGGGTCATCATTCTCAGTATGCGTTTGATAATACTCGCGCAATATTAGCACTGACTGGAAATACAAATATCGCACATCAAAATAACAAAGAAGTTGCAATTGAGCTGGTACGCGCAGAGCCAGAGTTACACATTGAGGAAAATAATAAAGGGTATCAATTTACTTTGTCACATTGGTTGCCAGGAGTAGGGTTGATTATTGAACCAGAAAGTTTAAATAAATATCGTGTCATTGATTTTTCATCTGCATTTTTGAACATTGCACAAGTATTAACAAAATCAGGGATGACCGTTCCTCTTATCGCCAAAGAAAAAGTACTGCGCGTCATTCAACATGCTAAAAAAGATATTCATATTCATGTTGGTATCAAAGATATTATTCCAGAAATCGCAGGGGATCCCACACCTTGCGTTCAATTGCTACCGACAAAAGAAGGTGTACGCGCTACGTTATGGGTGAGACCATTACCTAATCAGGGCACCTATTGCAAGAGTGGGCAAGGAAAAGAAAGTGTCATGGCGCTTGTCGTTGAACATGGTGTTGAGAGTCGAGTACGTGTTTTGCGTGATTTTTCACTTGAAAAAAGCAGCCAATTAAATCTATTGTTGAAGTGTCAAAGTTTGGCGCATCATGAAATTGAACCTTCTGAATATCAAATTGACACACCTGAAGAAACGCTCGAAGCATTATCTGAGTTGCAACACTATGCAGCGCTTTCTTCTGTCGTTATTGAATGGCCACAAGGGCAAACATTTAGAATAAAACAAAAAATATCATCCGGTAATCTTTCATTGAATATTGCATCCGTTAATAATTGGTTTGAATATAAGGGGAAAATCACCTTCGATGATGGTGACGTACTTGCTATGCAAGATTTTCTGGACGCCATTAATATGCGGTCTGTCGGACGTTTTGTTCGCTTACAAAATGGGGAGTTTCTGGAATTAACCAGTCAATTAAAAAAACAACTCAGCATACTGCACGCTATATCAGATGGTAATAAAATTAATTCACTTGGTGCGCAGGTATTATCTGATATCGTTGCAGAAGCGGAAAACACAACCTTTGATGCAGGATGGATCGCTCATTTAAAAAAAATGCACTCGATGAAAAAGCATGCCCCTAAAGTGCCATCGACTTTACAGGCAACATTGCGTGACTATCAAATCGAAGGGTTTCATTATTTGTCACGACTAACGCATTGGGGAATTGGCGCGTGTTTAGCTGATGACATGGGACTGGGAAAAACTGTTCAAACAATTGCACTTTTATTAGAGCGCGCGTCACTCGGTCCCTCATTGGTGATTGCACCCACATCTGTCGCTTTTAATTGGGTAGAAGAATTAAATAAATTTGCCCCTACCCTCAAAGCATATAACTTACATTCTGATGATCGCGCAACGCTAGTTAAAAAAGCTAGTAAGTTTGACGTAATTATTTGTAGTTATGGGTTACTGCAACACAATGATGAACTGCTCATCAATAAGCAGTGGGAAACCATTGTTCTTGATGAAGCACAAGCCATTAAAAATGCCAATACACAACGCTGGAAAAACGTGATGGCATTAAAAGGAAAAAATCGCATTGCTTTATCAGGTACGCCAATTGAAAACCACTTAGGCGAATTGTGGAGTATTTTCAGTTTTATTAATCCTGGTTTGCTTGGATCAATTAAATCGTTTCAAAGCAAATATTCAACACCGATTGAGACTTCACTCGAGCCCGATAAAGTACACGCATTAAAAACACTGGTTTCTCCTTATATTTTACGACGACTAAAATCAGAAGTATTAACTGAGTTGCCGCCGAAAACAGAGCAAACGATTCGTGTCGAACAGTCAGAAGAAGAAGCAATTTTCTATGAGGCGTTGCGCCGAAAAACAGAAGAGCGTATGGCAAGTTTAATGACAGCAAACAATCGTATTGGCGTACTTGCTGAAATTACAAAATTACGTCAAGCGTGTTGTGACAGCTCCCTTATTGATAAATCGTTGTCGATTGAAAACTCAAAGCTCAATGCATTTATCGAAACCTGTAAAAACATCATTGATAATGGTCATAAAGCGCTGGTATTTAGCCAGTACGTTTCATTCCTAAATATTGTACGAGCGCGTGTTGAGAGCGAGAAAATTAATTATCAATATCTCGATGGCTCAACTTCACCCGCCAATCGAAAAAAATCAGTCGAAGCTTTTCAATCCGGTGAAGGTGATTTATTTCTTTTAAGCCTAAAAGCAGGTGGTAGCGGTTTAAATTTAACTGCAGCGGACTATGTGATTCATCTTGATCCGTGGTGGAATCCAGCGGTTGAAGATCAAGCTTCTGATAGAGCACATCGCATCGGACAGGAACGTCCAGTAACCATTTATCGATTTATCATGCAAAATACAATCGAAGAAAAGATATTAAATATGCATGAACATAAGCGGAATTTAGCCAATGAACTATTAAGCGGGCAAGGCATAAGCGGTAAATTGTCTAACGAGGATCTAATGAGCTTAATTAATGCCTCTTATGCTAAATAACGCAAGAGATTATTCATGACAGCAGGAAAAGTGAAGGTAAAAAAATTATGACAGAAAAACAAAAAATATCGCGTGAGACATCAGGCCCAATAGCACAAAAATTTATTAGGTCTGTTTCCAAATATGCGAAAACTAAAGTGATTAATCTAAATGATTGGAGAATAGCAAAAGCATACAATCAAGAATTGGAGCAATCATATAAAGATAAAGATTTGACGCATTTGGATCCATTGCATGCCATCTATGTGGATGCGCAAAATCGTATCGCAGATTTTATTAATCAGTTTTCAGCGCACCCTGATAGTCGGAAATTAAACAATTCTTTTGTGGAAGCAGAAGATGAATACACACCATCGTATCCGCCGATGAGCCCAATCACCAATAGTTATTTTACTTGTTGGTCTGCGTTTGATATGTGTGCCGGC
>MGXV01000063.1:0-4972 GCA_001801485.1 Gammaproteobacteria bacterium RIFCSPHIGHO2_12_FULL_37_14 | reverse complement strand
ATCACTGGGTGGGCATGCGGATTTTATTAACGTACTAAAATATATGCAGCAATCTCGAATGGGGCTTTATATCGTTGAGGGCAACGACAACAAGTATTCTTATCTTCGAGAAATTTATACAAACAAAACGATTAAAACGCATGTTCCGTGTAAATATTTAGGTGTGCCCGGTGAAATATGGTTCGTAAGATTATTGTCAGATCCAACGGATCAATATTGCGATTATTCTGTTGCATTTACATCACCATACGTCATTATTGATTTTCCAGTTGGCAGCAAAAAACCCGCTAATCCGAGAGAATTAATGTATTCAGAAAATGAATGGTTAAAATTTATTGAGAGAAATTTGAGCCGAACAAAATACACAGATACTCTCATGGCATATGAACACTTTATGAAATACGGATTAACAAAATTTTATTGGTTGGAGTACATTTTTGAGGCATATGTTAACCATACGCCAGATTTAGTATTATTAACGGGATTTCCAGATGTTAAAGCATCATTACCTCATGCCGATAGTCGTTATGAGAGGTGGTTAGGTTGAACAACTTTTCCTTATGAAAAGAAAGTGAATACTGACAGCGCGTTTTCTAAAAAGAAAAAAATTTAAAATGCTTTCAAAACACCTTGTTTTTCAGCATAAAAACAGGGTGTCAAAAATCCGTTGTGCAGTAATTGGGGGTGCTCATGGAACCCCACTTTGAAATTCGTTTTAATGCTTTGACCATGCATGTTTTTTCATTCATCACAATCACAGCACCTGAACCCAGTGAAGAACCCGCTTTTGCTAAACTATCAAAATCCATATTTGTTTGCATCATGATTTCAGCACTTAAAACAGGCATCGAGCTTCCGCCGGGAATGACAGCTTTTAAAGGGATACCGTCTAGCATTCCACCTGCCAATTCTAGTAATTGCGGGAACGGTGTACCCATAGGTATTTCGTAATTTCCAGGCTTATTAACATGCCCGCTCACACTAAATATTTTTGTGCCACCGCTTTTTTCAGGACCCATATCTGCAAACCATTTTGCACCTTTTTCTAAAATCACAGGAATGGATGCATAAGATTCTGTATTATTGATATTCGTTGGTCGACCATATAAACCAAAATTAGCAGGAAAAGGGGGTTTAAAACGCGGCATGCCACGTTTGCCCTCGAGTGAATTCATGAGTGCTGTTTCTTCGCCGCAAATATACGCGCCAGCACTGTAATGATTATAAATATCAAAATCTATTCCGGAATCTAATACATTTTTTCCAGCAAACCCCGCCTCATACATTTCTTTTAGTGCAGATTCACACCGTAAAAAGGGTTCATAAAATTCACCACGCAAAAAATTATAAGCAACTGATGCGCCCATCGTGTAACAGGCAATTGCTAAGCCCTCTAGCAATTGATGTGGGTTAAAGCGTAAGATATCTCGATCCTTAAAGGTGCCTGGCTCACTTTCATCCGAATTACACAATACATATTTTTGACCAGGAACATTGGGTGAAACAAAACTCCATTTCAAACCCGTTGGAAATCCCGCTCCTCCACGACCCCGCAAAGCAGATGCTTTAATGGTATCGATAATTTGTGATGGTGGTGTTTTTTCTTTTAAAATTTTCCGCAGCATTTGATAGCCGCCAACAGATTGATAAGCATTTAAGGTCCATGATTCAGGGAGATGTAAAGTGCGGTAGCAAACTTGGTTGACTTCCATGGCATTATCTCGGTAAGTAAAAAATGATTCTAAAATAAAAATGAGGGGAAAGCACCAATAAAAATAAATTCCAGACAACCAGCGCTGGTGTTTATAATCATGGCCGAATATGATGTGATCATAATCGGCCATAACTATCTACGACTGTTAGATTATACTTGATTGATCAAGGGTTGATGCGCGTTAAGATGAGTAGTTTCCTCCGCATTGTGCGCACTACGACCACACAAGCGATCTCGCACTGCTTGAGCAGCCCACATCGTATAAGCAACTGGCGTGCTATTTGCAACATAATTACCCGCAGCGCGACCTGCTGCTACAGCTGTCAATGCCGTATCAACGATCTTTGTACCCAGTTGCATTTTTTGAGCTGCTAAAACAGCATGCACAGAAGTCACAACCATAAAACCAGTAGCTGTTCCCGATACTAATCCCGCTGTATCTTGTCCAGCCGTATCATGAAGTTTGCCATCGTTTATGTAACTCATGATTTGCGCTCTTAAAAATCCAGCTGAGCCTGCGAATCCTAAAATATTCGATATGAATTCCACAAGCGGCATATCATGTTTAATAATCTTTGCTAATTTCAAAGCGCTATATATCAAATTAATAGCAGCAAACACGCAAAAAGCCATAACCGAATAAAACACATCTTTTGTGATTGCAGATTCATCGGCATTTGCAATGGCACCTTGCGCCATGAAAACCATAGCAACAGCCATAATCGCTGCACTAATCGTTACATTAGCTTGGCGACGGTCACTAAATCTGTTCGCCACTTCTGTTAAAAAAAGGTATGCCGTTGCAGATAGCATAAGACCTGCCATTGCCACTGCTTGTGGTGCTTGCGGTTTCATTCCAGCAACAAAAAGACTTACTACAGCGGGAGGAACAGCAACCAATCCCAGCATGAGATTATCTTTTCTTGTAAAGCCTGGAGCGAAAACAGTTGATGTGTCTTCGGGGAGATTTATTCTTGTCATATAAATTACCTACTTATATTAATTGATGTAAAGTCCTGCCTATAAAATCCTAAAACTAAAAAATTACATTTACTTCATGTTGTTTACGCACAGTTTATATGTCCTTGTTTTCTCATATTTCTTCCTGGTTTTTACAGGTTTTTTATTTCTATTAAGATCATTTTATCAATGGTAGATTAAGAAAATATTATAAGCATAATTGATTGTTTTTATAATTGACTATAATATATAGTTATAATGAAGTGAGAGATACGATGAACCTAAGATCTATTAATTTAAATCTACTGAAAACGCTACAAGTACTTTTAAAAACACGAAATGTGACGGTTGCCAGTCGTGAATTATTTATTTCGCAGCCAGCGGTGAGTGCGTCACTCAAACAATTGCGTGTTTTATTTAATGACAAATTGCTGATAAAAGGCGAAGGTGGATTGCTGACGTTGACACATAAAGCAGGAATGATTAAGCCGCAATTAGAGCAGTGGTTGAAACAAGGTGAAAATATTATTGGCCTAAATGAAAAAATTATTCCAGAAAAATTAGCACATACATTTCAGGTTGCGCTTCACAGTCAGGTCAGTGAATTTATTTTCCCTAAATTGTATCGGTATTTAAAAAAACATGCGCCGTTAGTTACTGTCAAAGAAACCAGCATTACTGATCTCAATGATTTATCGTATAAAGAATTATATCATTTTGATTTAATTATTGGCGTTTTTAAAAATATTCCTAAGGATTATCTGACGGATTTTTATTATTCCGATCATCTCATTTGTCTTTCTGGAAACAAATTATTAAATAAAAAAGATAAAATAACCAAAAAAGATTTAAACACCTTTGAACATGTGATCGGAACCTATTTGCATGATTACACGCATTCTATTAGTGAACCATTCTTAAAAGCGCACGGCATTCAACGTCAGCATCGCATGATTGTGACCGACATTGTCCTTGCAGCAAGACTGGCTTACCTTGAGTCATTGTTGGTTGTTATATCTAAACGACAAGCAGCATTTTTACAAACCATATATCCATTAAAACTGTTTGAATTGCCATGGAAATCACCTGCACTAACAACAGAAATATTATATAAAGAAATTGAAAAGGACAATCCGCTGATCATTTGGTTTAAGGAAGTGCTTCATAAGTGCTTGGAATAAATTCACCAATTTCATCAGCCAGACAATAATTAATGCGCATCTCTTGCTGTTGAGCGTAACTTAGGTTCTTTAGAAGGTGTTCACTGATTGGTATTGCAATGGTATATGCATCACTCTTAATTTTTCGACGCAATAAGCTTTAAGAACATGACATGGGTTTTTTTTGAAAGCGTTGACGAGCTTTATCAATCAATCTCTGATAATAATTTCTATAAACATCAGGAAAAACATATGACAAACGATGAATTTTTAAAAAAAGCATTTTCAATGGCACACTTTCTTAGCGGAATCTCCCCTAATCAAATGATTAGCATTAAAGGCTGTGATTCAACCCATCTGTATTGCTCAGAGTACTCACTCCAATTGATGGGCGCCACCGAAAGTGAAATCATTGGAAAAACAGTATGGTTTCCTTTGTATGATCATAATCCTGACATTGAAAAAATTATTCGCGAAGAGGATCTATCTATTTTAGAAAGTCGAATGCCAAAAATGGTTTTTAAAATCAATCGATTTACCACAGGCTTAACGCCCTATGTTTGCAGCAAAGCGCCTTTAATAAACCAAAGCACGAATCAGGTTGTTGGAATTTTATTTCAAGGTTTTGAAATGAACTTTGTTAATTTTCAGCAATATCTTTTAAAGTATATTTTCTTATCTAATAACAACTCTAGCATTCACACATTACCCAGTCTTAGTAAGCGCGAAAAACAGGTCGTTTTTCTTTTTATGGCGCATTTAAGCAGCCGGGAAATTGCTAACACGCTATATCAAATTGAAAAAAAACAAATTTCAAAGAGTGGTGTTGATACGCTGTTTTATGATCAACTTTACCCAAAATTCAATGTTCGAAGTCGTCATGAGCTATACAAAAAATTACAAGACATGGGGTATAATGAAATGATTCCTGAAGAAATATTAATAAGCTCATCCATGCCGCTTAGCAAAATAAATATTTACTAATGCATTACAACCGACATGAGGTGTTTTATGGAAAAAAATCCTGCGCAGCTTTACAAGCTCACCAGCAAAGCACCGCATATTATTTCGTTAATGCTGCTCAGCGCGTTTGCGGCGATGGGTGCCATCATTATGACGCCCGCATTGCCAGAAATTG
>MGXV01000062.1:4596-13824 GCA_001801485.1 Gammaproteobacteria bacterium RIFCSPHIGHO2_12_FULL_37_14 | reverse complement strand
CACATTTGAAGTGATTGCTGAGGCTATGAAAAATGACAAAGTGATGGTGCAAGGATTTGGTGGGTTCTCTACTAAGGTTCGCGAAGCACGCAAAGGTCGCAATCCTTCAACGGGTATGGAAATGATTATCCCCAGAGCTACGGTTGTAAGCTTTAAACCAGCAACACAGCTTAAAGAAACTGTGAACGCTTAACATTATAAAATAAGGAACATGAAAATGGCGCGTCCAAAAAAAACAAAAACCAAAGTTATTAAAGCAGTTAAAAAAGGTGCAGCATTAAAATCATCTGTTAAGAAAACAAAAAAAGTAGTAAAAAAACCTGTTAAAAAAGCAAAAAAAGTATTGCCACTTCCTAAAGGTTACCACAACGTCATTCCGCATTTAGTGATTGATAATGCCGTAAAAGCCATTGCATTCTATAAAAAAGTATTTGGTGCTAAAGAAATCGTGCGTTTTGATATGTCAAAAAATGCGGTTGCATACTGCGAGCTAAAAATAGGAGTGTCGCATATTATGTTGAGCGATCCCTGTCCTGTCAAAGGCACAAAAAGCATCGCAACTATCGGCGGTTCACCGATGAGTATTTATCTGTATGTTAAAAATGTCGATGCAACACTCAAAACTGCCGTATCTGCAGGCGCAATCGTGCTGCGTTCTGCTGAAGATATGTTTTATGGCGATCGCACTGCAACGTTTGAAGATCCGTTTGGTTATCACTGGAGTATTGGAACACACATTGAGGACGTGACACCAGCGACGGTGAGAAAACGGGTAGCAAAATTATTTGGTGATGAAAAATAACGCATTAAATATTGTGATAGGGCGCTTTTTTAAGCGCCAATTTTTTACAAATTTAAAGTAAAATCATGAAGCAAAATCGTGGAAAATATTATTATCCATTGGCATGCATTATTTTACTTCTCGTTTTTTCAACCCAAATTTTTTCTGAAAAATTGTCAGGAGGGCAAATGAAAATTACCAGCGATGCTTTTGAAAATGAAAAAGTAATACCATCAAAATATACGTGCGATGGTTCTGATATTTCACCATCGTTATCGTGGGATGGTATTCCAGATAATACGAAATCATTTGCGTTGATTGTTGATGACCCTGATGCACCGCATGGCACATGGGATCATTGGATATTATTTAATATTCCAAGTAATGTCCGGACATTACTAGAAAATATTTCTCTACTTCCAGAAGGCACGCAACAAGGAAAAAATAGCTGGGATAAAACAGGATACGGTGGACCGTGTCCGCCATCTGGTGTGCATCGCTATTTCTTTAAACTCTATGCGCTCGATAATGTTTTGACGCTTAATGATGGTGCCAATAAAACTGAAATCATAGATGCAATGAAAAATCATATTATTACTGAGGCGAGTTTATTGGGGAAATATGAACGAATTAAAAAATAGAGAATCATGAATTTTTTCTCAATAGAAGCAATTAATAAAAATGAATAAATCACCAGTCATTCACATTCCAAATATTCTCCGCGAAAATCTGATTTCGTTATATGGCGATGCCGGAAAACAGTGGCTGCAAAATTTACCAAAATTTATTTCGGACTATGAAAATAAATGGAAATTTAAAGCAGGAGAATGTTTTTCTGATGCGCAATTTAACGTTGTTTTAAGTGCAATAAAAAATGATAACACGCCAGTTGTCTTTAAATGCAGCGTGCCAAATAAAGAATTTGTAACCGAAGTTCATGCATTGAAACATTACAATGGCTTTGGCGCTGCTCAATTATTAGAGTCAGATGTTGATTTAGGCGCAATGTTGATTGAAAAAATTATTCCTGGGACATTATTAGAATCTGTAACATCAGTTGAAGTCGCTACAAAATATGCAGTTGATGTTTGTAAAAAACTGCATAAGCCAATTGATGAAAATACTGTGTTTCCAACACTGAACGATTGGTTTGAAGGATTTGACCAACGCTTATTTGAAAAATTTAATGGAACACCAGGACCATTTTCAAAAGCAGTCATTGAAAAAGCAGAATTTTTAAGTCGCGAATTACTAGCGTCACAAACAAATACTGTTTTATTGCATGGAGATTTACATTACGCAAATTTATTGCTAGCTGCAAATAATGAATCCACAAGTATCGACGCTAAAGGCGTGATAGGTGAACCAGAATTTGAAATTCCACTACCACGCGTGACAAATCCAATTACTAAAAAAGAATTATTGTACCGCTTAGATTGTTTTATCGAACTGTCCGGGTTCGATAAAAAACGAATTTATGAATGGCTGTTTTCAAAAGCAGTTTTGGCGGCGTGGTGGACAGTAGAGGATAGCGGCTCGGTAACTGAGTTAACCAATCGATTTTTATTCGTTGCTGATATGATGAATTCTTTTGTGTGAGTTTTTTTTAATAATAAAGAAATACGCAGTTATTAACGCGATGACACTTAAAACTAAAAAATACAGTGGCATTGGTAGAAACGTTTTATTCGTTAAGTAACCCATTCCCCAAGTAACAGCGGAAATCATCAGGTAATACAATAAACCAAATAATGCACCTGCTGTCCCAATTGCTGATTGATATTTCACTAATGCAGAACTTAAAGTTAATGGAACAACAAAACCAAATGAAGCCAGTACGATTCCCATCATTGACGCAATAATGAGTGTTGTAGATAGCACAATATGTGTAGCGTTAATAAAATGAGTGACTGTAGCAATAAATAAAAATAGGCTGCACACGACCATCGTGATGCAACCAATCATCAACATTTTTTCGCGACTCCAGTGATGCATTAATTTTCTTGCTGATAGACTTCCGCACAGTGAAGCAAGCGCTATAAATAAACCGAGTTTTCCAAATTCACTGGGTAATAATCCAAGCAGTTTAATAAAAATAAATGGACCTTCGGCGTAATAGCTAAACAATATGCCATTGGCGATCGCGATTAATAGTGCGCATCCGATGAGATGCTTATCTAACATCATATTTTTCAATGTGCCAACAATGCTTGGCAATTTTTCGTGTGTTTTAATGTTGGTTTCAGGCAATTTTATGCAGGCGAGCGTAATCAGACTTATTCCAATACAAAATAATAAAACAAAATTACTTTGCCAATGAAACCACTGCGTTAAATACCCGCCGATAAAAGGACCTACGGTAATTGAAAACGCCATGACAAAACCACTGGTCGCATAAAATTGATGACGCTCTTTTTCCTCCATCGATTCTCTGGCGATAGCTTGAATTAACACTGAACCGCAACTCGCACCCAATCCTTGAATAAAACGAGTGCTTAAAAGCCAAGTGATGTCATGCGCATAAACACACAATAAGCTTGCGATCGTATAAATAATCAATCCTGCGATCATGGAAGGTTTCCTGCCGATATGATCGGATAATCTGCCCCATAGAAATACGCCGAGCGCAAAACCAATAAAGTAAATACTCAGTGTCCATTGCACATAGGCATTGTGGGTATGTAAAAAATCACTAATGGCGGGCAACGCGGGTGAGTAGATATTCTCACTTAATTGTGGAAAACCAATGAGGGGTATCAGCAACCAAATGGGTGGTGTTTTGGGTTTGTTTTGAATAATCATATTCATTGCTCAGGTTATAATCTATAGTTGACTGATTGGTCAATTTACTATATCATAATTGTCAGATAGGTCAACTAGAGAAAAATTGAGATGGAAAAACAACAGCGTACTGTAGCTGATGAGACACGTTTAAACATCTTAAATGCTGCAAAAACCTTATTCTTAGAAAAGGGATATGATGGCGCATCGATCAATAATATTGCAAAACTAGCAGGCGTTAATAAGACGCTGATTTTCCATCATTATCAAGATAAAGCGACCCTCTGGCGTTTCGTTAAGGAGAGTATTATCGAAGATAGCGCCACACTCCCGAAATATAATACAACATCGCCCCGTGCTTATTTTTCGAGTATTTTGAATTATCGTTTTGATTTGTATGCTAACAATCCAGAATTAGCCCGTCTTGTTGCCTGGCAGCAATTGAGCAATGAGCATGACGTATTGATTGGTAACAATTACGCTTCACCCAATCACTGGTTGACAGATATCAAGGCATTGCAAAAATTAGGAAAAATCAGAGCAGAAATAGACGCAAAACTGATCATGTTATTTATTATTTATAGTTCTCATGCACCATTTATGCAGAATGTGATTTCATTGAATCAAAAGCAGCAGGAATCCTATAAAAATATTATTTTGGAGTCATGTGTAACGCAATTTGCAACTGATCATAAAAAAGGAAATAAGTAAGTGGCTATTCAAACGGTCGTTAAATTAGGCAATACTCAATTAGCAACGCCATCGCTGAAAGTCAACGATTTTCATGATCCGCAATTAATAAAACTAATTCAAGACATGAAAGATACCATGAATGAGAAAAAAGGTGTGGGTATCGCTGCACCCCAAATTGGCGTTAATTTACGTGTGGTGATATTTGGATTTGAAAAAAGTGAACGTTATCCCAATGAAGCGCCAGTACCGTTCACTATTTTAATTAATCCCATTATTGAAATATTATCCGATGAAATGGTTGATGGATGGGAAGGGTGTTTAAGTGTTCCGGGATTGCGTGGATTAGTGCCGCGTTATCAAAAAATAAAATATACTGGACTTGATTTGGATCAAAATCCGATTGAACGCATTGCTGAAGGGTTTCATGCGCGTATTATTCAGCACGAATGCGATCATTTAGATGGCATTTTATTTCACAGACGCATTAAAGATATGCGCTATTTTGGATTCGTTATGTGATGCATCACATAACAAATCATATGTTGCGTTGCCAGTTATGTGTTGTTGATTCATCAATCCCCGCAAATTCAGCTACTTTTTTCGTGCCCCACACAACATAATTTTAGCCATAGTCTATGGTTATTCCTGTGAGGTTTTAAACCATACAGGAGGCATTTTATGTTCGATAAAATTCTCAAACGACGATTTTACGTTAAAAGGCATATTAAGGCACCCCTTTTAAAAGAACGTGTTGAGTATATTCAAAGTTGGATAGACCGTGGTAAAGCTCGGAGCACTATTACATATATGGCGCAGTATCTTTTGAGGGTCGTCCAGTTTTTACATTTAAATAATCGAAAAAAAATTATCACGATAGATGAAATAGAAAAAGCAGCTGATAAATGGGCTCGATATCAATCCAAGCATCCACAGAAAAGAGTCGCATTTTCAAAAGATGGAAAAGAACGGTTCAAATGGTTCGCGCTTGATTGGCTGAAGAAAATTAATCTTCGAGAATCTCTTCCTGAAGAAAAAAACGAGTTTTTTAATAATATTTTCGAACGTTATGCGGCACTTCGACACCATACCTGCGCGCCATTACTAAATGAACGTTTACAATATTTGCAATATTGGTCTGATCATGGCGTAAAAAAAGGCGGTTTGCGAGGAATTGCACAATATTTATTGATCGTAATGCAATATCTTAATTTTAAAAAATTAAGATTGGTTTCTTTAAATGAAATTATAAAAGCCTCAGACAAGTGGGCACAAGATGCCACTATAAACAATAATAGAAAAAATGCTTATTCACATTGTGCGAAAGCAAGATTTTCAAGGCATGCTCTGGGTTGGTTTAAAATGTTTAACTGCATCAAAAAACAAACTAAAAAATCCATACCATTTGAGAAATATCTAAATCAATATTCTTCTTATATGCGAGAAGAGCAAGGTCTTTGTGAAAACACGATTAAAATAAAAATTTTTTTAATAAAAAATTTCCTTTTAAATATTTATAAAAAAAGAAAAGTTTTCAAAAATATTAAACCTGTTGATATCGACGACGTTTTAACAAAAAAATATACTGATGATAGATATTCTAGAAGGTCGGTACAGGCGTATGCATCTGTTATTCGGCCATTCATGAGATATTCTGAAAATAAAAAATGGTGTAAGCAAAATCTTGCTGACTCAATAAAAGCACCACGTGTATATCGAGATGCAACATTACCCTATTCTCCAGACTGGGATGATGTAAAAAAATTATTAAGAAATTGTAAAACAAATAAACCAACTGATATTAGAGATCGAGCTATTTTAATGCTGTTGTCAATCTATGGCATTCGAAGCAGCGAAGTTACTAATTTGCGACTCGATGATATCGACTGGAAAAATGAACGTCTTTATTTAAAAAGGGCTAAAAAATCTAAACCACAAATTTTTCCTTTATTAAAAAATGTTGGTGATGCCATATTGCGTTATATAAAAGAGGTAAGACCAAATAATTGCTCGCTAAGAGAAATATTTATATGCCGACAATCTCCATACAGAATATTAAAAGCTGCTGCAATTTATCGCATAGTTAGCACTCGTCTGAAACCACTAAGTTCAAACATAAAACATTTTGGCCCACATGCATTGCGGCACGCATGTGCCACACATCTTATTAACACCGGTGTTTCGTTAAAAGAAATCAGTGATCATTTAGGTCACCAACGATTAGAAACCACGAGAATTTATGCAAAGGTTGATCTTTTAAGTCTGCGAAAAGTTGCGGAATTTAAATTAGGAGACGTGCTATGAAACTCAATAAAATTATTACTCAATACGTGACTTACAGAAGGTCTCTTGGTGAAAAATTTAAAACAAACGAATCATATTTAAAGGCATTCTGTAAAAAAACAGGCGCATCAAAAAATATTAAATTAATTACAGAGAAAATGACAAATAAATTTCTATATGGAGACTCAAAAAATATAACATCTGGATGGTTTACAAAGCACACCGCTTTACTTGGATTTTATAGATATGCATTGACGCGCGGTTATGTAAAAAATATTCCATTACCGCGTATTTTACCAAAAAGACCGCAACCATTTATTCCATATATTTACTCGAAGAAAGAACTTAAATTAATTTTTGATACCGCATTGACGTATCAAAAAATTAAAAGTTGTATTTCGCCAATCATGGTGCGCATCGTTCTTATTTTGACTTATGCGTTAGGATTACGTCTTCATGAAACATTGTCTATTAAGATAGGCGACATCGATATGGATAATTTGGTGATAACAATACAGCAATCAAAATTTTATAAATCTCGCTTGACCCCCTTTAATGAGGAGATAAAAGAAATTATAAAAAAATATTTACAATGGAGAAAAAGTAAACAGAAAACGCAAATGCTAGAAGACTATTTATTTTTTGGAAAAAATAACAAACCATTTAATGCGAGCACCATGGAAAAGATATTTCGAAGGATACGCGAAAGTGCTTGCATTAAAAGAAACGATAATGCGACTTTCCAGCCAAGAATACATGATCTGCGTCACACCTTCGCTGTTAATAGACTAACCAGTTGGTATCAGGAAAACAAGGATGTCCAAAAATTACTACCAATTTTATCGGTGTATTTAGGACATAGATATCTTGCTCATACATCTGTTTATCTAACAATGACTGATGGTCTTCTGCAAGCGGCTAAAAAACGTTTTGAAAAATATGCAAAAGGAGAAAAGCAATGAGCAACTCAAATTTTTTAAGTTCATGGATAAAAAGATTTTTATTGGAGTATTTGATCAGTGTTAGAAATTTATCGCGTAACACACAACAGAGTTATCGTGATACATTTCGATTAATGTTGCCATTTATGGCTAAAAATAATAAAAAATCAATTGAAAATCTGTTGGTTGATGATATTAGTCCAGATTTAATTAAATCTTTTCTTTTGGATTTAGAAAAAAATCGTCTTTCCTCGTTATCAACACGAAACCAACGTCTCGCTGCAGTACATGCTTTTGCAAAATTTATTGGATCAAATAACCCAGAGCATGTGGAATGGTGTCGAGAGATTCAAATGATCCCATTTAAAAAATCGAGAAAAACATTAATTACTTATCTTGAAAAATCTGAAATGGATGCGCTATTAAATGCGCCGGATAAAAAAACGTGGCAAGGAAATCGTGATCATGCATTGCTGTTATTTCTTTACAATACTGGCGCGCGTGCTGATGAAGCAGCGCAATTAACAATCGCTGATTTGAATATTGCACATGCTACAAAAAGAGATTTATCCACCGTTTTGATCAAGGGAAAGGGAAATAAATTAAGGCGGTGTCCGCTGTGGAAACAAACGGTCGATAATTTAAGCATTTTAATAAAAAATAGAGAAGAATCAGAGCATGTGTTCATGAATCGCTGCCATCAGCCATTAACTCGATTTGGCATTCACGCAATGGTTAAGCGTTACGTTAAAAAAATCACGCAACGCATAGCATCATTGAAAAAAAAGCGCGTTAGTCCACATACAATACGCCATACAACAGCCACGCATTTATTACAGGCGGGTGTTGATATTAATACGATCAGAGCATGGCTTGGTCATGTCTCGATTAATACAACTAATATTTATGCTGAGGTTGACCTTGAAATGAAAGCGAAGGCACTGGCATGTTGTGATGTTCCAGATAAAAAAACACATCGACATTGGCGTGATGATAAAGGTCTGATGGACTTTTTGTCTAAGCTGTAGTTGACCAGTTCTACGTGTGTCGAATATGACTTTTTAGCTAATTTATAGCTAATTATGGCTTGCATGCATGATAAATTATGTTATCTTGAAACTCTTAAAATGCTTTATTTATAGTGGATTATTTAGATGCAACACATAACTGGCAACGCAACATATGATTCGAAGAAGAGATTTTGCAAAAATGAATTATATCATACCGCCAACTTTGAATACTGGTGATGCGATTGGATTAATTGCACCATCGAGTCCGTTACAACCGGGCCGTCTTGAGGCGGGCACACGCTATTTAACGCAAAAAGGTTTTAAAGTAAAACCCGGTCGTCATTTGCATGATGGTGATCGATTTCTCGCCGGAACAGATGCTAATCGCGCAGCGGACTTCATGGAATTTATTCGTGATCCAGAAATCAAAGCCATCATGGCTGTTGCTGGTGGATATGGATCACAACGTTTATTGCCTTTGCTTGATTTTGATCTCATCAAACAAAATCCAAAAATCATCACAGGATTTAGCGACACAACTGCTTTGCAATTAGGGTTGTTAAAAATGTCAGGATTGATTTCTTACACTGGATTTACTTTTCGTGATGTTGATAAACCTGAGATAGAGTCATTAGTTGATGAAACACTGATGAGTTGTTTAACTGGTCAATCAATCACTATGACTGAAGGTATTGCTGTTAATGCGGGAAAAGTTAAAGCGCCACTCATCGGTGGTAATTTG
>MGXV01000062.1:0-4540 GCA_001801485.1 Gammaproteobacteria bacterium RIFCSPHIGHO2_12_FULL_37_14 | reverse complement strand
TATCAACCTGATTTTCGTGGTTGTATTTTATTAATTGAAGATGTATTTGCGGAACCTTTTCAAACCGATTCAAGATTATCTCAATTACATTTGGCGGGCATTTTCGATCATGTCGCAGGTGTTATTTTTGGCACGTTTTCAAATTGTATTGCGAATCACAATCCTGAGCGCGACGGTACCATACAGGATGTCATCTCTGAATGGTCGCAAAAAATAAATGCTCCCACCATTAAAGAATTCCCCTATGGACATATTGATCGACGATGTGTGCTGCCAATCGGAAAAGAAATTATTTTGGATGTAAGTCAAAGTGGCGTTAAAGTAATATTTTAAATATGTTATTGCGAATTGATACGTCCAAAAATCTGCGTTGTTCTCGCAAATGACACTAAAAATTGATCATCCTTAATGAATTTTGCAAGATCATTCAAAAATGCATGAATTTCAGTTTCTGTCGCGATGCCAAATTCAATATAACGATGCTCTAATTCATTCATCAGAATGATCATTATTTTTTTCTGATGTTGTTTGTAAATTGGCTGAACAAAATTCACATGAATATCTTGTAATTTCAATCTTTGAAAATAAGCATAGAGTTTTTCGCCAATATCAAAATCAATATTTTTCTTGAAAAATAAAGCCATTACTAATTCACGATATTTTTTAAATGCAGATGATTCTGGATAACAGGCTGTCACACTATTGGTTGCTTCTTCAGAAACCAGAATGCCATTGGGTTTTAACAATTGTGTTAAGTATTGCAATCCTTCAAATGGATTTTGAAGATGCATAATTAAAAATCTTGAGTAAATAAGATCAAATTTTATTGTTGAATTTAAATCAAACAAGGATGATTCGACAAAAGTGATGTTATTCGATTGTGAGCAATTTTCTTTAGCAATTTGGATTTGTTCAGGACTAATATCAACCGCGGTAATATGACCATTGCTACCAACTTGTTTTGCAATCCATCTCGTCATGTTGCCTGTGCCGCAGCCAACTTCTAATACTCGCATCCCTGGTGTTAAGCCTGCCCTTAAAAGTAAATCTTTGCTTGTTTTGCCAAACAATTCATTGAGCAGTGATAAGCGTTCTTCGTCATCTTTTCCAACGCCAATGACATAGGTATTCTCTTTCATTTTATTCAAGTCCGTAATAATGATTTTTATCTGTTTCGGTGAGAGATACGCGAACTTGCGTATCGTGATTTTTTATTTCATCCGAAAAATCATGTAAATTTTTTCTAACAATATTTTTCCTGTGCGATTTTTGATGTCATCTGTTCTACCAGGTAACATTTGAATGCGCAGAATGATATAGGCGTTATTGGGATTGCCATCGCCAATTACATAATCGGAAATTTTTGCAATGCTGGATCGGAAAGTGCGTAAATCAGTTTTTATTTCTTGAACTAAAATGTTGTGTGTTTCTAATAAAAAAGATTTAATTGATGAATCAATTTTTAAATTGTCTGTAAATTCAAAATTCAAAATTGGCATAGTTTACTCGTTAAGATGAATATGTTGCTCGGGTGTAAATGCAGGCGTGCAGGAAATATGTAATGTCATATTACCATCCCAATAAAATTTTTCATTAGGAGAAATTAAAACGACATCGCCTGGTATTAAGGCATACCCAACAGCGCCAACAACTACTTTTCCGCCACCTTCTTGCACATAAACAATTTCTTTAGAAATTGTGTTGGTGGCATATCCTGAATCAGGATATCGAGATGACACTTTGACTATCGCAAAATTAATGTCGTGATCTTTGATTGGAAATTCTGTTACAACGCAATGTTCGCTGTTTTTGCGTTCGATGCTACCTTTACATGCTTTCATAATAAATACCTTCCTATAATGTACAGTTCGCACTTAAAAATTTGATCATTCGGTAGACATAGATTACAAAGGTAAGTATCTTGTACCAAATTAAGCGGGTTAGTGTAGCACTAAAATGAAATCAGGGTGGTTTCAATAAAACAGTCGAAGTTCTGCAATGCAAACATCTGAAAAAAATAATTCTTACCAAACAACTCTTCTCATCATTCTATTAATTCTCTTTCTAAATACATTTAGTCATCTGGGTGGCATAAACAATGTTAGAATGTTAGACCATCATCACCATCTGTTAAGTGAACATGCAAGCGATAAAACGAGAAATCTTTTGCTTGGTGTTTTAATGGGGGCAGGTGGATTTATACATTTTTTTCTAACACCGATTCTTGTTTCGTTGTCTGATCGTTTTGGTCGAAAACCATTGTTACTTTTTTCATTAAGTTCAATATTGATAAGCTCTATTTTTTCTATAATTGGATTAATCTACCATTCATACGCTATTGTATTATTTGGTAGCGTTCTCAGTTTCTCTGGCATTATTAAGTGTCTTTCAGAAACAGTTGCTGTTGATATTTCAAGCGGAAGACTGCGAAAATTATACTTAGGATTTACCGCAGTGGCTCGTATGGTAGCTGGACCACTTGCTGTAATTTTAGGTGCTTATTTGGCAAGTTCAAAGAATGTGAGTTGGTTTACGTTACGCACACCATATTATTTCAGCCTGATTTTAATTGGCATCAATATATTAGTGACTTTATTTTTATTTAAAGAACCAAAACATAGTTACAATCAAAAAACAGTTAAACCATCGATTAATATTTTTAGAATTTGGTTTGACATGTTCAAAGAAAATCCGAAAGTCATTAAACCATTAATCGCTTTTTCAATTTTTGAGTTTTGTTATGCACTTTTTTGTCATGACATTGCTTTTTTTTTGCATGGCTTTTTGCACACAAGCATTAGCTCAATGGCGCATTACTTTGCATTTAATAGTGCACTAAACGGCTTTACTTTACTGGTATTTCTTCCAATATGGTTGAAAAAAATACCAGAAAAATATCAGCTCACAATTCCAATTATATTAATGTCTGTCAGTTTCGTATTGATCTCTATTTTTTATATGCCATTGGGTCGATGGCTTTTGATAATACCTGCTGCAGTGTTTGCAACAATTGCATACACACAGTTATTAGCATCGGTTCCATCATCTGTAACGGAAGATAAGCATGGAGCAGCAATGGGCGTTGTACACAGCATGACAGTACTCGTATGGTCAACTTCCGCGTTTATCGCAGTTCCGTTAAATGAGCTTTCACCGCATCTGCCTTTATTTGTGACTTGCGCGATCGGTTTGTTAAGCTATATCGTAGTAAGAAAAAATAAAAAAGAAACTGACGATAGAAGTGTATCTGTAGCAACATAAGACCGGCAAGCCCCAATGATGTGTTGATCACATGAAAATTAGATCGGAAAATTAAAACCCCGCCAATTTTGGCGGTTCTTCGTGTGCCGCAGGGCACACTATCAGGGATGGCAGCGCACAGATCCTGAAAACACTCAAGAAATTGAAACATTTACTCCTCACTTACTTGCCAATTCAACAAAATGATTGATTTCTTCTTCCGTTGTATCAAAACTCGTTACCAATCTAATCTGACTTATTTTTTTATCGCGAATATAATATGGATATATTTCGATGGTTGCTTGAATTAATTTTTCAGGCACCACAGCAAATACCTGGTTTGTTTGCACTGGATAATTAATGGTGACGCCTTTTATTTTTGATAATCCATCACCCAAAAGCTTCGCCATTCTATTCGCATGAGATGCATAACGATGCCACAATTCATCTTTCAAATAAGGTATAAACTGTGCGCTTAAAAAACGCATTTTGGAATTGAGTTGTAAAGATTGTTTATGAATATATGCAAACTCATCCGCTAATGCAGGTTTGAAAAAAATAATCGCTTCGCCAAGCATTAAGCCGTTTTTTGTTCCGCCAAAAGACAACACATCAACACCCGCATCCGTTGTAATTTCAGATAAAGAACAATTTAATGCAGCCGCTGCATTGGATAATCGACAACCATCCATATGAAAAATTAATTTATTTTTTTTACATACCGCTGAAATTTCCAGTAACTCATCACGCGTATAAACAGTACCCACTTCAGTGGATTGTGTAATGCTTACAACTTTTGGTAAATTCGCATGATGTCCCCAGTATGTTGCATCGTCATAACAGGTTTGAATTTCATCTGCTGTAATTTTTCCATCATGATTTGGAATTAAAAGCGTTGGACAACCCGTCATATTCGTTGCTGCATTGACTTCATGAACAATAATATGCGCGAGATCGGAACAAATAATTGCGTGATAACTTTTCAATATTGCTTTTAATCCAGCGACATTCGCAGCTGTCCCGTTGTAAGCAAAAAAACTTTTAATGTGATACCCAAATGTTTCTCGTAGTAATTCTTCCGCTTGCTGCGTATAAATATCATTGCCGTAAGAAGGTTGATGATCCTGGTTGGCTGAAATAATGGCTTGTAGAATTTCAGGTGCGATAGGTGAGTAGTTGTCGCTTGCAAAGCTTTTCACGGCTGTATCTCCAGATAATCCATCTATTTTTGGAATGAGTATCAGTGAGTTTTGATCTAATCGCAAGCATGAAATCGAATGTCTAAACGCAAATCTCATAA
>MGXV01000061.1:6811-7592 GCA_001801485.1 Gammaproteobacteria bacterium RIFCSPHIGHO2_12_FULL_37_14 | reverse complement strand
CTCTCAATCCTCTTTGACCAATATTCGTCGCGCAATCGTTGATATGAGTAGAGCATCAACTCACGTAATGTTAATCACCGATAAAAAAGAAGAATTAATAAAAAGATTAGAAGGAAAAACATTGCAAAGTGTTGCAAGTAATCATGGCGATAAGCGATCTGCACTGGATACGATTGAAAAAAAATTGCATGTTCCAGGTAAGTATTTTAACAACAAAAATAAAACTAATGATGCTAGCAAAATTAACTTATCTCTTGATGATGAAATCAAAAACACGCGTGATCTAAAACAACAAAAAATTGATTCTAATCGTATCGCATCTGCACAATCAATCTATGAAGGAACAAGAAAAATTCAAGACACAATTGGTGAGCAATATCTTCATAAAACACGCGGTATTTCATTAGATACCATTGCAAGATCAGAAATCAGATTTTGGGAGAAGGAATCTGCATGGAAAAATACGAATGAGAAGGGCAACCTTGTTGATCAAAAAAATAAAACAAATGCAATTATTGTTCCTGCTATTGATAAGCATGGCGATATTACTGGTGTGCAACGAATTTATTTAGATAATCAATTGCCAGAAAAAAATAAATTAATGTCTAATTCGAAACTATCTAAGGGTATTGTTGCAGGTTCACCTGGCGTTATTCAACAAGGTGAAAATGGAAAAATATTTATTGCTGAGGGTCCTGAAACAGCTCTTTCAATTGCGGAAGTAGAGCCTCATTCAACAGTACTATGTGCATTTTCCGTCAATAACTTTAAAAAGATGGCT
>MGXV01000061.1:2927-6793 GCA_001801485.1 Gammaproteobacteria bacterium RIFCSPHIGHO2_12_FULL_37_14 | reverse complement strand
TCGCCATCTCAAGTGATTATCGCTGGTGACAATGACGGCTTTAATAGTAATTCATATCAACAAACTTCGATCGCAAAGACGCAGTTAACCGAATTAACGAAATTGCCTGTTGTTACAATTTACCCAGATAGTCTTCCAGGAAAAGAAAAAACTGACTTCAACGATATTTTGATGCAATGCGGTAAAAACGCATTATCCGATATGATTACAAAGGGATTAAAAATTGAAAAAGAAATTGATGCTAGCCTTGTTGAAAAATATCGTCATGCCATTGATACCGGGTTATCACTAGATCATGTTAATAATTTAGCAAGAACCGTTGGACAGGCACAAAATATTTTGAAGCTAGATAAAGATAAATATAGTGATCTTGTGTCCATAATTAATAAATCGAACGATGTGAATAAAACTATCGATAGCATAAAAACACTTGAAAACAGCTATTCTACTTCTAAACAACAAGTGACGACTCAACCCATGAAATCGATAGAAAATATTGAATTGGAAATTTAAAGAATTATACAGGGTTTTTATTTTTTAATTTTATTAATAGGAGTATTTATTATGGTGTCTTACAAACAAATTATACCGGTTACTGATTGGTTTTATGTTGACAGCTCAGAAAACAATGATGTGATCATATATCACATTGCTGCATGGGGGTTAACAGAAGAGAATTCTGTTATTGGGTTAATATCAGTACAGGATGCGCAAAACTGGAATCCCATTAGCAACCCTTGTGCGAGATTATTGACGGTACCGCCATCAAGAACTGGCATGTATAAGCATAAAAATGAATTGCTCGATCGGGAAATTAAAAAATTGGAGAGTGAGCGTTTACAAGAATAGGTTACATGAAATGTGGTGAATATTAAGGTTAAATCTGCCCGTTTTGTATTTCGAATACGGGCATTATTACCCAATTAAAAAAACGGAAGAATTATGAACAGAAAAACTATTTTAATGACCTATATTTTAAATAGCACGCCTATTATGTTGCCGATATTATCCTTCATTTTTCTTATTACTTTCGTCTCTATGCTACCTGGTACAGCAAGTGATAAGGAGGGGTGGGGGTTTAGAATAGCTTTTTTAATGATACCAATTTTAATTTTTTCAGGTATTTTGTTTCTTATTTCAGTAATAAATACACTTTTTTCAAAAAATATTTATCTTTATATCTTATCTTTTATTGTCATTGCTTATTATGCAACTATTGCAGTTTTATTAAAAACTGAAGCTACAACTGATATTAATTTTTGGGTGATTATTTTCGGAGCAATATTGTATATTTGTCTTTTTATTATTTTTTGCAAATGTGATAAAACACTCAGAAAGGTCAGATAAAAAAAGAAAATTAATTTCATTTTGGCGACGTACGTACGCACTTTTTAAAATTATTTTGTTTGTAGTTAATCTGTGATACCGGCTTGTCGAAAAGATCTTTTTACTGCACGATAAACGTTATCAAATTCAGACAAGTTTGCCATTTGTGCAGAAAGTCGGGTTTCCCACATTTTTTTTAGACGAGCTTCTTTTTTGTGAAATTCATCTCGCACATCATCCAATTTTTTTCCGCGATGTGAAAGTTTTGCAGAAATTGCTGGCAAGCAATCTGCAAGATCAACATCGTTGGTTTCTACTGTTAGATACCAAAGATCGTAAAGGTCACGTGGTTCAGTTCGTGCACGATCAAGTAGCGCTACTGTTTTTTCAGAAGCAATTTCAGATAAAGGGTAGACAAGAATTTTTGCACCAACTGGCAGATCAGAAAATTCATCGCAATTTTTCAAAACCGCAATCTCTTCTGGTTTATAAAATACTTTTTCGCTGATTGTCATATCCACTTTAATTTCTTTCTTTGTGCTGGTAATAGGAAGTGGTCCCTCATAGGTGAGATAAAATGTATAACAGTTTTGATGTGAAACAGGGTCAGGACGTGAAAATTTAAAAGTGATATTCGATGCCTTTTTAATTTCATCGTACACTGGCTCAAGTTGCTGCTGTATTTGTTCAAAGGTGAGTGATTCCAATAGCGTAAAATCGAGGTCTTCTGAAAAACGATAGTCAGAAAAATGACAGCGACGCAATGCTGTCCCGCCTTTGAAGGCAATCATATTTTTCAGTGGTGTACGTGATAACCCAACCAAAAACCACGCGATACAATAATCGCGCTCCAATACACTTTCAGGAACACGTCTGCCACCTTGTTCTTTCAGCAACCGATTAGATAATTTGGAAATCTGACTTTGTAAAATCATTCGTTATGTTCTCCTGAGCGCCTGCAACTCTTCTTGCGGAATATTTAATCGTAATCGCCACTTGGCAGTGTGGTGACCTTCAGCGGGCAAGTCTGGATCAAGTAATTGATAAGTGGATGTCAGTGTTGTTTGCAGAAATTCCCAATGAATACGCGAACCAATGTTATAGAATTCCATCAAATAACCAAGCCTGCGATTAACAACGCCCACACCAAGTTTGATTGCGTAGTCGATTATTTTTTGTGGATCAATCATATCGTGTTTTATTGAAAATGCTTTAGCTACTTCCGAAAACCCACCGCAATAGCCTGGTTGCTTTAACCCATCTATCAATGTGCGCTCTAAATCACTCACGCAAACCTTCTCATTCTTGTCGATCCACATTTCCTCAATGCCAAAAAGATCATGTGTTTTGCAGCGCACAAATCGAAACTCAGAGCCTAGAATGGTTCGCGAGCGCATCATTCTATCTGAGCTGACATAAACATCTAATTGCGGTTGCGTTACCATTTGATGAAGATCGAAAGCAGAACCATGTGAAAGGTAGTATTTCGTTTTATCACCGTGCCCACTGGTGATTAATTCGCGTGCAACAACATATGGGTTGCCTAAATATTCTCGTTCAAATCCCAATTCGAATGGGACTAACTGAAATGTTCCTGATTTCAATCGTGTTGCTATTCCGTTATGGATGAGTTGAGAAAGCACGTTAGCAGCAGGTGTTCGTCCACCCAAAATTTCTGCTGCTTCTTGAAAATGAAAAATAGGGCGGTTATGGCTATAAAGCGTCGCCACGAGGCGAGCCGGTGCAGGGCCCAGCGTCTTTAATATTTCATTATTATTTGTGTGCATAATATTTACCATATAAGCATATTATGCACTTAAATTATAATTATATCAATATATAGTTATATTTTGACTGCAAATTATGTTAAATATCAATACATATTGCACTTAAAATATAATAATTGAGAGCTGATTTTTTGCTTCAGCATCATCCTTCAAGCCGCTCTCTAAATTTATTAAATTCTATCGAGGCAGACTCCTTGATTGAATCGACCAGTTCCTGCATCGTTTTATATGGTGACTCTTTGATATCGTATTGGTTAGTGATCATCTTGTTTGACGCGGCGGTGAGTGAGCACAGTTTTTTTAACACCTCCTCTTCAAAAGCGGACAACTGTTTTACTGATGGGTTTTTCTTCGCATCCTTATAAGCGATGCCAATATCGATTAATTCACGAATCATTTCGGATTCTTTTTTATTTTCTTCGGTGGCAAGTTGTTTGATTTGCTCGTGAAGAGACGCTTTGATACGTACATCTATCCTAACTAACGACATATGAATCTCCAAAAAGTAACCGACAAAAAGACACTAGATTACAGACAAAGTAACACTTATTATTAAAATTACCAACAAGATTGTGTGCGAATCCACCGACAAATTGGTGTAACTTATTGATAAATATAGATAGCATTGGTTTGTCGGTGATTTAGTGTTGAATTGTCGGTATTTTTCTTATGGCTAATTTTGTGTTTTTGAAAATGGATTTTATACATCAACCCATTGTTTATACTAATTATTTTTAGCATTATTTACCTTGC
>MGXV01000061.1:0-2905 GCA_001801485.1 Gammaproteobacteria bacterium RIFCSPHIGHO2_12_FULL_37_14 | reverse complement strand
ACCGGATTTGCGCTAGGTAGCTGGTATGGTGAACGTAAGTAAATCTGCGATAAAGATCGTAAAACGCGACAAGCGGAAGTGACTTTTACGCTTGAACCAAAAGGTAAGAGAGAGGGTTGGAACAAGTCACACTGCGTTCCACACAGACAATAATCTCTCCGGTCAAGAGCAGGCACCTAACCCAGCATTACTCAATTTGCGGAACGTGATAACCCCGTGTTGTCCTCGTGTTTTTTTCACGAGACAGTCGATCGTGAGATCGATTTATGGTGACACGGGTGTGGGATGCTGGAAGAAGCGAATGCTTGCCGGAAAGCGGCAAGATACGAGTCTGAACGTTACTCGGCGCAAATTTTTTTTTTGCGAGCAGACGTCCAGCGGGTCTTTCTTCGTGAGAGAGTTTGAAGAATCGATGTAACGAGGTAATGCAAATGACGGTGGTACTTATGACTGGTGCGACTTCGGCACGTGACGATGTTAATGCCTGGAAGAATATCGACTGGGTAAAAGCAGAAGAACATGTCTATCGACTGCAAATGCGTATCGCGAAAGCTGTAAAAGACGGTAGATTCGGAAGAGTAAAAGCGCTGCAATGGCTGCTGACAAAATCACATTATGCGAAATTGTTAGCGGTCAAGCGTGTGACTGAAAGCAAAGGGGCAAAAACACCTGGAATTGACGGAGAAATCCTAAGTTGCAGGAAATCAAAATATCAAGCAATCCACTCATTGAATGCCAAAGGATATGAATCTTCACCGCTTCGTCGGGTGCTTATCCCAAAACGAAACGGAAAGACTCGTGCACTTGGTATACCCACGATTAGGGATCGAGCCATGCAGGCATTGTATTTGTTGGCATTAGAACCCATTGCGGAAACGACAGGGGATCCAAATTCATATGGATTTCGGCGTGAACGCAGTGCGCAAGATGCCAATCATCAGTGCTGGAATGTGCTTTCGCATCAAAATCGTGCACAGTGGATATTGGAAGCTGATATTAAAGCCTGCTTTGACGAAATATCACACGATTGGCTATTGCAAAATATCCCGATGGATAAACGGGTGTTGCAACAATGGTTGAAAGCAGGGTTTATGGAAGGTCATTGTTTTCATGACACATATGCTGGTGTGCCTCAAGGTGGTGTCATATCACCAACGTTGGCAAACATGGCATTGGATGGATTGGAGCAAGCGATTCATAATGCTTGTCGAGAAACGGATAAGGTTAATTTTGTTCGGTATGCGGACGATTTTATTGTGACGGCAAAATCCAAGGAAATGCTGGAGAATAAAATCAAACCCGTCATCGAGCAATTTCTGGCGATTAGAGGGCTTCAATTGTCACAAGCGAAAACAACGATCACCCACATTGAAAAGGGATTTAATTTTCTGGGATTTAATATCAGAAAATACAATGGGAAATACCTCGGAAAGCCGACCAAGGAAAGTATTAAGGCAATCACGAGGAAGGTGAAGCAAATCGTTGTGCGCGGTTACGGTTGGAGTGGCGCCGACTTAATAAAAACGCTCAATCCGACAATAAGAGGATGGGCGAATTATTATCGGTGCGCTGTCTCAAAATCAGCTTATTCGAAAATTGACAACGAAATATACCGTTTGTGTATGTATTGGACTATGCGAAAATGTTCTGGAAACCAGCGAATTAAAGCGGTTACACGTTATTTTCGCAGAAGAAACCCGATCACAAAACGCTGGATATTTAGTGATACTGAAACTCGCGACAAAAAGAAACGAGTTGTCAGTATTGTTAAAATGATGGATGTTAAAATTCAGCGTCATATTAAGGTTAAGTCCAGCGCAAATATTTTTGATCCAACCGCTCGTGAATATTTTCAAAAGCGAGCGTTGTGGAAAGCAGAAATACGCCTGCGCCAAAGAAAACATAGCCAGGCAATTTACGCAAAAATGCAGCGCAACTTACAGCTGGACAAATAAGGGTAATTATTTGTCTTTGGAAGGCTTGAGCCGTGTGTGGGGAAACTTGCAAGCACGGTTCTTAGGAGAGCGGCGACCAGCAATGGTCGCCGCTTATCCGACCCTTTTTTTAAAATAGAGATATGTTGTGTGATTTTTGTTTGTGATTTAGTTGCGGTAATTTTGATTTGCTTGACTTGCGGTTATCCAAGCCAATATAAATACGGCGTTTGAGTTTCGATATTCTGGTTGAAAAAAAGCTTTTGATCTATCGCTACTGATTAACAGGGTGATGGTATGTAAGACGACACGGTTATTTGATTTCTCAAAAAAATCGCCATTGCTGGCGACCTTCTTTTATCATTTATTTCTGAGTTCTATTTTGTAGACCCTGTCGATATTCCCAGCAATATGCTTGATTGCCATTGCTAAAAATGTGGGTTCCATATCGATCACCTGATCCCAGACGGTGTGATGCCATAAATTTTCTGTGCGAATAGCGCGCAGTATCTCTTTGAAAGAGTAAGTTTCATTAAATGACGTTAAAAATATTTCTAGCGCTATTCTTTGACCCGGTGTTAGTTTTTTTGGTCGCATTGTTTCCCCTCCATTTTCATTTGATAAAGTTAGGTCGCCATTTCTGGCGACCCGAAAGTTTGAAAATTAGTGAACGCCCCGTTGTCGCATCATGTTTTCTGCCAATGACCACAATGCGCGATTAAGTGTAATATTCTGATCAATGCTGTTAACGGCGCGTGTGCTGACACGTTTGGGTCGATGATTAGGGCTTTTAGTTTTTTGCAAGCTTTTTCTTCAAAAATTGTCCAAAACTTTATTTGAATCGTCAGCGATATGAGTTTTCTCAGGGCATGTATTTATTTACAAATTCATTGGGTTTGATAATTTCGATACCAAAACATCCATCGACTGTCAGTAAATCCTTATCACCACTGACAATCAACTTACATTTT
>MGXV01000060.1:45773-68409 GCA_001801485.1 Gammaproteobacteria bacterium RIFCSPHIGHO2_12_FULL_37_14 | reverse complement strand
AAGTGGCTTTTGCTTATGAAGTATATAGCATCATGCAGCAAATTTTACATCAGGAAAATCACTGGTTTGCATTTCGTGCTTCTAATGCGCATGTAAAAAAATTTGCGAATATTCAAGCTTTCATCGATCATTATTCAGAACATGGAACCAAAGAGATTGATAATAATGAAAAAGATTATCACGAAAGTGTTATTTCGACGAATGTCTTTTTATTTGGCAATCATGAGCAGCCGACATCTTGTTCAGTCAATTTAAGAACTCGCCGAGATATCAATTTGAGAGCCTTATTGATGGATTTATTCCAGCCATTTGCAAGATCAGTCGAAGCTACTGATGTTTTAATTCGGTTGTTCGAGCAACATGCTTGTCAACATGGCATGCTATTCCAAATTGGTGTAGCAAAAGATCATGTTTCTGGCATGGCTTATCCAGCGGGACAGAGAGGGATGTTCAATCCTTATCATGAGCAGAAAGATTTAATTACTATTTTAGAGATGCTTTCAGCTGAAATGGCTTCAGCGCAAGTACCTGCAAATGTTATTGACTATATTTTTAAATTACAAGCTAGGCTACTTGTTCCACCGCATTATCCTTTTTCTGTTCAAAGTGTTCAATTGCATGAAGGTAACGATATCAACCCAGCAATCTTGCAAACTAAACTTAACAAATGTATTGAAAATATACTCTATACTATGCTTACCGATTTAAATATGGTGAATATTGATTTTTTTCATGAAGAAACATCTTTATTTCGTGCATTGTTGTCGGTATATCAAAGCAATACATTATCTTATATCGAAAAAATATCAGAATCTCTGTTGGTAAAAGCAATTAAGCAAAATGATGAGCGACTAGTCAGGTACATATTAGCCCAATTTCCTAATTTAATTTTCAAGCCAATTACTTACTATACGGGCTATATTGGTAGTTTCCAATCAAGTATTACTGGTATGCCACTTGAGATAATAGTTTTTCATTCTCAGTTATCAGGTGAGTTATTAGAAGATTTTTTTGGGGATCATTGGCTTGAGCTTCTACCTGGACAATCAATTGGTGATATAGATCATCTGATCTGTGTATTAGAAAAAACGCCAAAAGAGAAATGTTTAAACAATGCTATTTGTTATCGGGATGTCATTAAAAATGGAGAACACCTTGTTAAGGTATTGAAACTATTAGACCCCAATCATTGCTTAGATTTTGCTCGAGAGAATCAAGATAAAATTCAAGATGGCTATGAGCTTGCTAGAGTATTAAAACAATTAGATTTTAATTATCGTTTGGATTTTGCGAAAGCCAATCAAAATAAAATTCAACATGGAAAGGAACTTGCTAAGGTACTGGAACAATTAGATTTTAATTATCGTTTGGATTTTGCGAAAGCCAATCAAGATAAAATTCAAGATGGAGACCAGCTACTGGCAGTGTTAAATGAATTAGATCCCAAGGATCATTTGGGTTTTGCTCAAGCCAATCAAGATAAAATTAAATATGGTTATGAGCTTGCTAAGATATTGAAACTGCTATCCCCCAATCTTCGTTTAGATTTTGCCCGAGCTAATCAAGATAAAATTCAAGATAGTGACCAGCTGCTGGCAGTGCTAAGTGAATTAGATCCCAAGGATCGTTTGAATTTTGCGAAAGCCAATCAAAACAAAATTCAAAATATTAACGAGTTTATCCCGATATTAAAAGGATTAGATTCCCAGGATCGTTTGGATTTTGCTCGAGCCAATCAAAACAAAATTCAAAATATTAACGAGTTTATTCTGATATTAAAAGGATTAGATTCCCAGGATCGTTTGGATTTTGCTCGAGAGAATCAAACCAAAATTCAAAATGGTGACCAGCTACTGGCAGTGTTAAGTGAATTAGATTCCCAGGATCGTTTGGATTTTGCTCGAGAGAATCAAACCAAAATTCAATGTGGCTATGAGCTTGCTAGAGTATTAAAACAATTAGATTCAAATCATCGTTTGAGCTTTGCTCGAGCCAATCAAGATAAAATTCAAAATGGCAATGAACTTGCTGCAGTATTAGGATCATTAGACCTTGAGTATCGTTTGGACTTTGCTCAAGCGAATCAAAGTAAAATTCAAAATGGCGATGAACTTGCTGCAGTATTAGGATCATTAGACCTTGAGTATCGTTTGGACTTTGCTCAAGCGAATCAAGATAAAGTTAAAAGCGGAGGTGGAATTGGTAAAATACTTCAGTGTTTAAATAAAAATGATCGTCTTGCATATGCGAAAGACAATCAAGGTAAAATTGATAATGGTTATGATCTTGGTAAAATAATCGAACAATTATATATAACGGATCAAATTCATTTTATAGAGAACAATTTAAACAAAATTCATGACGTTTATGAAATAACTTATATCATGGATCGCTTGGGTCTCTCATTAGAAGGAAAAAGCAATAAACTAAGCTTCACAAAAATCATTCAAAATAAACTAAAATCCGGGTCAGATGTTGCTGTAATAGTGAGGGATTTACCGTCGAGTGAGCAACTTCACTTTGTATTAGAGAACCAAGATAAAATAGTTTCTATTTATGATGTTACAAGCATTCTTCAACCGTTAGAGATCAATAATAAACTAATTTTTATAGAAATACATAAGGATAAGATTAAAAATAAACAGGCTTTTTGTTGTGTACTCGCTTTACTTAAAAAAGCGAGCGCGAGCATTCGGTTAAATTTGGCGCAAGCACATCTCGATAAAATTGAAAATGGTCTTGATCTTGCTGAGGTCATTCAACATTTGGATGTTAACGATCGCTTTGGTTTTGCTCAAGCTAATCAAAGCAAGATTCAAAATGGTAATGAGCTTAGTAAAGTGCTTGAACAAATGCAGCATTTATCTGAATCTGATCAATTAAGTTTTGCATTAGCCAATCAAAATAAAATTAATGCTTCGGAATTGGTTGATGTGCTTACTTTTTTAAAAGGAGATGCTTGTTTGAACTTTGCAAATGCAAGTCAGCATTTAATTAATAGTAATAAACTTTACGAGATACTTAAAAAGCTGGTGCAAATATCTATGAAAGATGCTTTAACTTTTGCATTAGCGAACCGAGATAAAATTGAGAGTTGTTTCGATTTCGCTTGTATGCTTGATTGTTTTAAAAATGGTTATGAGTTGATTTTTGTACGCGCTAATCAAGATAAAATTATAAATGGACTTTGGCTGGAAGTGATTTTGATTAAATTAAGATTCTTACCTGATAAAGATCGATTATCAGTCGCAAAAGATAATCAAGATAAAATTAAAGATGGTTATGAACTCGCTAAGATAATTAAAGAATTACCAATGAATGCTAGCTTAAATTTTGCCCAAGATAATCAAGATAAAATTCAAAATGCGCATCAACTTTTTATCGTTTTAAGGGGGTTTGCATCGTTTAATAGAGAGATGCGTTTAAATTTTACTTTGGCTAATCTAGATAAGATTAAAAATAAAGACCAAGTATTTTATCACATCATTAAGATTCTCGATGAAAAAGATCGCTCGGTATTTGAGCAAGCATGGCAAAATAAACAATTGAAAGAAAATAATAGTTCGCTGACAGCAGGAATGGTTGATTCACTTACTTTATTTTCACCGAAGTTGCCAGAAAAAAACGACGCATCTCACTCCCTCTTTTACAAGCAGAATTAAAAAATATTTAATTTTAAATAGAGCAGCAGAGTATTTAAAAAATGTGCAATAGTATTTAATGAAAGTTAATGATAGCATACTATTCCTGCTGAGAAGATGCGATGTATTCCATTATATGATGATCAAACAAGGGATGAATGAATGCAAATATTAAAATCAATAGGTGAGGGTATTGGCACTGGAGCAGGTGTTGCATGGCCAACATTTGGCATCTTGTTTGGCACTCTTGGATTAACAATGGGTGCATCCACCGTCATCATCCTAGGTTTAATTTCTGCCGGTTTATTTTTATTAGTGGCTTTATCCATTACTTATTGGTCATATCAAAATCATCTCGAAGAAAGTAAGGAATTACAATGTACCATTCAGAAACTAGAAGATAAGCAACATGCACTTATATTTGATTATTTGTTAGCCATGTTAAAAGAGTGTTTATTCAATAATAGAAAAAAAAATATAAATAATACTAATATATTTGTATTGGTCAAAGATATAAAAAATAAAATTTCAAATGATATTTCAAAGGGTAAATATTCTCCCAAAACCGTACAGACACTGCGTTGCTTACTTGATAATAAGCAAAGTAACAACATTTTATACAGGTTTGTAAGTATACTAAATCATAATGAAAATAATGTAGCGAGCGATTATAATCTAGTTATTAATTTTAATCGTGGTGAAAAAAAACGCTTGCAGCAAGACATTAAGGATGTTTGTACGAATAATAATAATAATTTTTTTTATAGACCTCTTCCTTATTCTACTCACATTAAAATGGGAATGATTGGTTTTGCTGCTGCATTTGGATCAATTGCAGGCTGTTCTGCTGGTGTGCTTGGCTTGCTAGGATCAGCGGGTATTTTTTCTGGTTTAGCGGTAACTCCAGTTGTAGGATGGGCAACGCTCGGCATAGCTTTTATTTTTGGCTTAACTGTAGCAGCAATTTGTGTTTGCTCTGCACTCAAAAAAAATAACAAAATACAACTGGTGGTTGAGTACAAAAATCTAAATGATAAGTTAAAGAGCGCGGTTTTGTTGAAGAATATAACAGTCGATTTGGCGATAGAGACTCAAAAAAAACATCAAAGAAAAATTTCAAGTAACGATTTAATGGGTATTATCCGGGATAAAAAAATCATAAAGGAATCGAATCCGATCGATTTCAGGGATATTTATAAAAAATATCCCATGCGGAGGAGCGATTCGAGTTTGGATCGACCACAACAGCCAGATTTAAATAGCAGCACTTTCAATAAGAAATCTTTATGACGAGGTTAAAACGATGAATGGCCGTAGAAATGATGATGTTTTTCAAAGTAAAGATTTTGTTTTCGCAAGCGAAGAAACACAAGTGTTTTTACAATTGTTGTACAATGAGAATACATCTAAAAATCTAATGAGTTTGAAGGTTCTCAATATTGGTAATCATATTGACCCCCATGATTTAGTGATCAAACAGTTTGGTATTGAAGTTACTTCAATTGATATTAATGATCATGCTGAAAGTCTCTTTCAAGTGCTAAAAAAACAACAAGCATTATCTTTTGATATAATGACAATATTTTCATTTGATGTAGATCATGCTCAGTATGATGCATTTTATCAACAAGTTTCTAGATTCCTTAAAAAAAATGGTAAATTAATTGTTGGCATGTCAGAGGAAAAGCGACATGCTGATTTGACTTCTAAAAAGGGCATGATATTTACTCCAGAAAAATCGATGGCTTATTTTAAAGGAGTACATCGATTTGTTTTTTCACACAAAAAAAACAAACATATTTTTGTATTGAGTATGCCTAACCATACAAATAAAACCATCAAAATTGCTGAGCATCGAAAGTCTTTTTGCTAATATCTAGCAAGGAGCTGACAGGGGAGACCAATTAATCATTTAATGGTAGCGCGAGCGCTATAAATCAATAGAAAATAAAATCATTTAGGTTTAGATTAGTAACTGACAGTTTTGGCTATTTTGTAGTCAATAATTTCAGTGCCATGTAACAAATCTTTAAATAGGAGAGTGTGATATGAAAATTAAGTTATTAAGATTATCAATGATGGTCGGTGTATTAGCGACAGTATTAAGCTGCGTTACCCCAGCAATGGCAGAGGATAATGACTTCAATCAAACCTTATCGGCTTCAAATGATAATACGATGCAACAATCTCAAGATAATAATATGCCTACTGGTAGTTCATCCACCGGTGATGCGAGCTCAACTACAGCTGATGAAGGTAGTCCAGATACTGCTACTGGCGATGATGACTATTAATTTTCCGCTTAGGTTCCCGCTAAATTAAACAAGTAGCGGGAACTCGAGTTTGGCCTCATCACAGATAATTGGTGTAGTTATATTGAGGAAATGGGCAAAGTGGAGAAATAAATATAGCCAAAATTAGTCAAAATATAATAATATTTACCGGTTTCACTATCATAGAGTATCTAATTTGGATACTTTATGATATAGTATCCGTATGAAGCTAATCGATTACATTGATAAATTAATAGCTAATGGCAGGTGTTATTTCACACTGGATGAAGCCTCTTTTGAACTAGGAAAAGCCAGGCACACTATTGTATTGTCAATTGAACACTTGAAAGCCAAAAGATATTTGGCAAGTCCTGCAAAGGGATTCTATGTTATCGTCTCTCCTGAATTTAGAATTTATAATTGTTTGCCAGCAGAGTTTTTTATCCCTTATTTGATGGAATATTGGCAACATCCTTATTACACGGGGTTATTAACTGCAGCGATGTATCATGGCGCTTCACATCAACAGCCGCAAACATTTCAAATCATGACTGACAGAAATAGACCGATGATTGAATGCGGCAAAGTAAGAGTGCAGTTTATTGCCAAATCTAATATTCAAGTTATTCCTGTACAGTCTCTGTCGACTTTGAAAAGTAGACTAACGATTTCAACTCCAGAGGCAACAGCCATGGATCTACTTTGTTATCCAATGCATTGTGGCGGCTTAAATCAAATTGCTACTGTGCTTGATGAGTTGCGAGAGCATATTCGTGCGGATAAATTACAGGCATTAGCTGACAGCCAAATAGAGATTGCTTGGAAGCAGCGACTAGGTTTTTTATTGGATAAATTAGGCTCTCCTCAGTTAGCGGATATATTGGCAACACATTTAATGAAACAGAACCGAGTGGATTACATTCTGTTGATGCCAGGCTTACAAGACGAAGATAAATCTATTAAAAATAAAAAATGGAAAATTATTGAAAATACTGATTTTGAGAGTGACTTATGATTGAAAAATTTTATCTTGATGAATGGCGACAACAGGTTCCAATGAGACCTAATAATGTGAAAGGCCATATTTCAACCAATTAGTCTATACTTAGTACAATTATAGAATTTTTGGATAGTTCATGAGTGACAATCAAGATAATCGACCTGATAAATTAATCGCTGATTTTGAAAAAGCTATTTATAATCATGAGCTTATCTTGTACTATCAACCTCAGTACAATCTCAATACCTTGCTTTGTGAAGGGGTGGAAGCATTAATAAGATGGCAGCATCCTCAAAAAGGTTTAATCCAACCAGATGAATTTATTCGTTTTATAGAAAGAAATGATATTATTCTGCAAATGGGAGAATGGGTTTTATTAAAAGCTTGTCAGCAATGTAAAGAATGGCAGCAAAAAGGTTTCAAGCCTATCCGTATGGCCGTAAACGTTTCTGAAAAACAATTTCGCCAGAAAAACTTTGTCAGTAAAGTAAGTCAGATTTTGCAAGAATGTGAACTTGATCCAAGCTACTTAGAATTAGAGCTGTTGGAAAATGTAGTGATTAATGAAAATGATGAAAAATTGATAGAAACCATTTGGGAATTAAAACGATTAGGTGTGTTGATTACTTTAGATGATTTTTGTACAGGCTATTCTAAGATCAATTATTTAACTAAAATTCCTGTCGATCGAATTAAAATTGATAAATCCTATATAAAAAATTTACATCCCCAAAGTAACGATGAGGTATTTGTTCGTGCTATTATAGAAATGGCAAATCGATTAAAAATTCAAGTCTTGGCAGAAGGCGTTGAATCTCTTGAACAACTTAAAATACTTTCATCTCAACAGTGTCATCAGATTCAAGGTTTTTATTTCTCTGAACCACTGCCTGCTGAAAAAATCGAAAAATTATTTTTATCTTAATAAGCAATTTGTAGGAAATTATGTCGAATAAAACCAAAATTGCTATGGTGATGGCTATTTTTTTATGGGCATCGGCATTCGTTGCTATTCGCGCTGGTTTACGTGTCTATTCACCGGAAGGATTAGCGTTACTGCGTTATCTCATCGCTTCTGCTTGTATGGCCGTTATCTATTATCGCTTACCACAAAAAAGTTTATTACGCATTCGTGATGTAGTGGCATTGTTAAGTATTGGGGGAGTCGGAATTGGTATCTATAACCTTACCTTAAATTATGGTGAACTTTCAATTTCTTCAGGGATGACAAGTTTTATTACGAGTCAATCACCTATTATTACTACCATTTTTGCTGTCGTTTTTTTCGGCGAAAAAATTAATTTATTACGCTGCTTAGGATTTACTATTAGTATTGGTGGCGTGGTGCTAATTGCTTTTGGTGAGATAGGTAGTTTGAAATGGGATATGGGAATGACGTATGTTTTACTCGCAACATTAGCCGCTGGTTGCTATTCAATTTTACAAAAACCTTTTTTAAAAAAATGCCACGCGATTGAAGCAACGACTTATGTTATTTGGGGAGGCACGCTATTTTTAGCCATTTATACCCCACAATTACAACATGATTTATTAACCGCTTCGCTTAACGCAACACTGACGGTTATTTATTTGGGTGTGTTTCCTGCAGCAATTGGCTATCTTGCTTGGAGTTATGTTTTAGCAGATATTCCCGCATCCAAGGCAGTTAGTTTTCTTTATTTTATGCCATTTGTAGCGACTCTTTTAGGTTGGTTATGTTTAGGTGAAGTACCTGTATGGTTGTCACTGGTTGGTGGTATATTGGCAATTTGTGGAATTTGGTTGATCAATCAATCTTATCTTCCAATTAAGATGAAAGCCAATCACGAATAAACATTCCTTACAATGTTGTAGCCTTTTAAAAGGTCGAGCATATGTCGAATCATACAAAAATTAATTTATTGGCTTATGCTTCTGGAATTGCTGGAGCAGATTTGCATTGTGGCGAAGGTCCGCTTGTTGTGCAACAATCTTTTCATGCAAAGCCAGCCTCATGGGAAGCTACAATTTTTCCGTCTACCGTAACAGAATTGCGGGTAGATGAAAAAGTACAGTTAATGTGTGAAGCATTAGCAAAAAAAGTTTCAGAAATAATTACTAGAAAAAATTTTCCAATTGTATTAGGAGGGGATCATACATCTGCCATTGGTACATGGAGTGGTGTATATGATGCGTTGCATGTGCAAGGCGATTTAGGCCTTATTTGGATAGATGCTCATATGGATAGTCATACGCCTGAAACAACAGAATCTGGACGTCTTCACGGAATGCCACTGGCTAGTTTATTAGGATACGGTTATCCCACACTAACCAATATTTTACATTTTTCTCCAAAGATAAAACCAAAAAATCTATGTTTAATTGGTGTGCGTAGCTTTGAACGAGGTGAAGCAGCATTATTAAAACGGTTGAAAGTTCGAATATATGATATGGATGAAATAAGAACGCGTGGCCTGCCTGTTGTATTTGAAGAAGCGATGCAACTCGTTTGTCAGCATACGATTGGATATGGTATCTCTTTAGATTTAGATAGTATTGATCCACAAGAAATGCCTGGCGTGGATGTGCCGGCGCCTAATGGCTTGCATGCAGCTGAACTATTTGCTGAGATAATAAAAATCATGAAAGATCCAAAATTATTTGCTCTGGAAATTGTTGAATTTGATCCTTCGCGTGATATAGAGCATAAAAGTAAGACTTGGATAATTAATTTATTGGAACATATCATCAAGAGACGCCTCCATGACGACACTTGAAATACAAATAGCTGAGCAAAAAATTCTAATTTTTAAAAATAATAAATATTTCAATTCGTATTTAATTTCAACCGCAAAAAAAGGTGTTGGCGAAACGCATGGCAGCGAGCAAACACCACGTGGTGCGCATATTGTGCGAGCTAAAATAGGTAAAGGTCACGCTGCTAATACCGTGTTTGTTGGTCGGCGCCCCACAGGAGAAATTTATCATCCCAGTTTAAGACAAAGCTATCCAGAACGAGATTGGATTTTAACGCGTATTTTTTGGCTAAGCGGATTAGAAGTAGGCAAAAATCGTTTAGGCAAAGTAGATACCATGCGTCGGTATATTTATATTCATGGATCCCCTGATGATGTGGCAATGGGGCAACCGGGTTCAAAAGGATGCATTCGCATGCATAATAAAGATATTATCGAATTATTTGATCAAATTCCGATAGGAACGCGTGTTTTAATCAGGTAATATGCGCTATTCTAGAATAAGAGAGTGACGTTTGCGAGGCGGTCATGATTGATAAAGTTCATGAATTTTTAAATTTTTGGTTTGGCAATTTAGGGTCTGCTGATTTACCAACAAGCGATAGAACCAATCTTTGGTTTGGAGAAAGTGATCCTCTTAAACTACAATTCATAAAATCATTTGAAAACGAATTTCAAGAAGCAAGTTTAGGTCACTTGAATCATTGGGCTGATACGCCGCGGGGACGTTTAGCATTAATTATTTTACTGGATCAATTTCCTCGTTACATTTATCGACAGTCTTCTCAAGCATTTGCTTTTGATGCCATTACGCAACAACTATGTGTTGAAGGATTGAATTTAAAGGCAGATAAATCCTTGACACTCGTTGAGCGTGTATTTTTTTATATGCCTTTGGTGCACGCAGAAGATGACGCAACTCAAGAAAAATCTATTCGCTTATATCAAGATTTAACTGCATTATCCATGAGTGAAACCACACAAGTGTATCAATTATTTCTTGCATATGCTTACGCACATTTTCGGGTGATCAAGCAATTTGGTCGCTTTCCACAGCGCAATGCACTCTTAGGTCGCGAATCTACGCAAGCAGAGCTAGATTTTCTAAAACACAAATAATCCTAGAAGTGGCGCGAACGTTTATATTGTCCGAGCGTATCTGTTCAGCAAACGACATTCCCACGTAACTCCCCCTCCTCAGTTGCGGTTTCTGATGGAATGAAATAAAGTTATCCATTACAAAATAATTTCATTATCATAGGCTGCTTAAACTGAAATGATTAAATTCGAAAAGAAAAATGAATTATGTTCAAAGGCATAGATTTATCAAGCGACACAGCAACAAAGCCATCACTTGCGATGAAAAAATTCATGTTTGATGCTGAAGTTGGTGATGAACAAAAAGACGAAGATCCTACGACAATACAATTAGAAAAAATAGCAGCTAAATTGTTTAATTTTGAGGCGGCAATTTTTCTTCCATCTGCTACCATGGCAAATGAAATTGCGATTTGCACCTTATCAAATCCAGGCGAGGTGCTTTTAGGAGCAGAAAACTGTCACTTATTTTTAGCGGAATGCGGTGGCCCCGCTGTACATGCGCAAGTTGTCTGTCGGTCTATTCATACACCAACAGGCATTTTTACACCGGACGACATCAAACAACAAAATTACTGGGCAAGAGGTACACACCATCCTACCGTTAGCGTTTTAAGTATAGAGAATACAACAAATTTTGGTGGTGGATATGCTTGGTCAAAAGAAGAATTAAGTGCAGTTATGGGATGCGCTAAAGAATTTAAAATAAAAACTCATCTTGATGGATCACGTGTATTTAATGCAAGTATCAAAACAAATCTATCAACACAGGAGATTGCTCAGGAATTTGATATGGTAACTATTTGTCTTAGCAAAGGATTAGGATGCCCCATAGGCGCATTGCTGCTTTTCAATAGGATCCATTACCAAAATGTTCGACGTCTAAAAAAACTAATGGGTGGAGCAATGCGACAATCAGGTATTCTCGCAGCCGCAGGAATTTATGCACTCCAACATAATATTACTCGACTAGCAACAGATCATAAACATGCTGGTTTATTTGCTAAGGAAATAGACAAATTGCCTGCCAAAATCCACCTGATTAACAATCCACCTGCAACAAATATAGTGTTTTTTGAATGGAAAGCCAAAAACACATCAACAACAGAATTTCTTAATCAGTGCACTAAGAACGGTGTTAGGTTTTCTCAGGTTGGAAAAAATAAATTGCGAGCTATGATGCATTTAGATATATCTTATCATGATGTCGTACGCGCAGTAGAAATAGTGAAAAATATCTGTATGCAATATTAATTATTTTCGTGGATTTTAAACTGCTGCACGAGCTAAAAATGGGTTATAATTTATTGAGTCATATACATCAATTTTATAATTCGATTTAATGTAATTGATTAAAATGTTAGCTGGATATGCAAAAACAATCGATGAAAGAAGTTTAATGGCATAAGAAATTGCTATTACACTTAGCATTGTTGAAAAAGATAGTGACCCAAAACCAATCATCAAAATCGCGATAGCTGAATAACATGCCTCAGCGATAGTTGAAGCACCAATACTTCTTAACCAAAAATATTTTCCATGAACCATAGCTTTCCATCGTGTAATGATAACGACATTCATTATACTGGCGACAAAATATGCTATAAAACTGCTCAAATTGATACGCACAATTGAGTCAAAGACAAAAGAAAACGAATACTGCTCATGCCAAATTGCAGGAACAGGTGTTTGAATCATAGATTGCACGATAATGGCAAAGATTGTCTGGCAAATAAATCCAAACAAAATGATTTTTTTCATCAGATCACACCCAAATAACTCAGCAATAATGTCGCCAAAAATAAATAAAAATGGGGAAACAAAAGCACCACCAAACACAAAGTATGGTCCGATGCTTATCCATTTTTTAGTGAGTACAGCATTTGCGATCATTACACTCATATAAAGCATGGAAAAAAATATTAAACACGCTACTTGTTTAGAGTTAAATTGCGTTTCTACTTTTTTGCTTGCCAGTGTCTTATAAACTTGTTCCGCCTTCATTATTTTGAGCCTTATTTTCTCCAATTGAATTTGCGCATTTTTCATGAGATGACTGCTCATACCCAGCAGCATAACTAATGCTGCACGCATCTTCTTGACTTAAATTGTTAATAAAATGTTTATCTAAAGATATCTGGCCTGCTGTTTTTAAAATAATCTCATCACTATCATATTTTTTTAATTTAAATAAAATTTTATTAAAGGTATCGCAAAATTCTTGCATAATAATTTTATACTTTGGCTTTTTACTTTGCTCACATGCAAAATAAGTAATGGCTCGAATATCTTTTTTCGAAAATCCTTCAAGCATTCGATCATTTGCAACAATCTCTTGGGGAGTACATTCAACAACAGTAGATTTGCCAATAATTTGAATGGCTAATTTATACTGATCCAAGGATGATTGTTTTACTTCGACAACGCGGTAAATATTCTGTTGGATCTGCTGCTGATCACCATATCGTTTAAGAAACCAAGCAGTATACTCAAACATCAATGAAATTTTTTTAAAGCGCATACACTTTTCCTATTATGATCCTTTATAATTTAATCCTCACAATCTCTTTTTGCCTGTACTACTACGCTCAAAATTTTGTCATTATTATTTATGCGGGTCATTTTATATTGTTCGAAGTCCGGACTCAAAGGTTTTAGATAATGATCCCCTGCATCCATCAATAATTGTCTAAATATCGCTTCAGGATGACTAACAAGTTTTGCAATGACAAAGCTTCGATCCTTGGCTTGCTTTTCTGGATCAGCAATTAAAACAGTATTTTTTGGAAATACAGGGTCCATCGAAGCATCTTTAATTTTTAAAGCAAACCCAGCTTTTCCAACAGTAGCATCCGTTAAGATAAATTCACTATTTTGCCCGTCACTTTTTTTAGCGGACCAATATATAACTTCATCCCATGTTAAAAGCGGCACTTTAGATGCACGATCTAACCATGGGATAGGTTCATGCCCTTTTAATTGGTCAACATTAATTGAAAAAAAACTCGCAATAGGTTCTAAACTCGATAAATGTGGGTGTTCGCACGCACCCGTGGCAATACGATGAACCGTAGGTTGTGGCAAATTAATTCGCCTGGCTAATTCCGCTACACGAATTTTTTTATCCGCTATAAGGCGATTTAGAATTTGACCAATTCTTGTATTCTTCATAATCACGAATTTTGGCATAAAATTAATTTGAATGCTATCCAATATTTTATTGACATGAATATTTAAAGTAAATAATATACAGAAAATGTATTTTTTGGCTTGCTCGTAAAATTTAACAACAATAGACAAGAAATATAGTAAAGGACATAAGGGTGAACCAATCTGGCGGCAACCAGACTGGTTCTGGGTACAAACTTAGATTGAGGACACACTATCCTCGCAATCGATTGTATTACATCGATATGCGCGATGCTATGTCCTCGCAGGATAGCGAGGTGAATATGATGCTTTTTCTTATATCAGCATGGAATTTATCTGCGTCAAAGGAGATGTAGTAATGAATTCAGTAACAACTTTATATTGTCGTAATATTTCAACCGAAGAAATTATTCCTCCAAAAATCATCCCTACATTTATTTTGAAATTTTCTATAAAAAATGAACGCAAAATTTTAAAGGCATTTTTATTAGGACGCTTACACCGATTATTTTGCGAGCTATTACAGAACAAAATGCAGTGTAATCAAAATAATTCTTCAATGGAGTGTTATGCAATGGACAGTAAAATCATTCAGCTTCTTATTCAGGGTATTGTTGAAACGGGAGAGTACACCTTAGAGGGAATCGCATTCTATACCCGCATTCCTTTTGATGTCATTTATGATGCTGCTTGCGGCATTAATAACCAATTTTCTATTACCTTATGGGCGAGAGTGGTTGATTTGTATACACAAGTTAAACCTGATGTCGCACAAGTATTGATAGATAAGCTTCTCGAAATAAGAGATAAAAATCGCTCTGCTCTCTCGTTGTTACTTACTGAGGAATAAATATTTATTTCGTTTGTTTATATAGATAGAGATTGCATAAATAGTATCCGTTCAGCAAATGACATTCAATATACTGGCGACCTCGATGTTAGCCTTAGCGTGTGGATATTTATGGTTACCCATGTAAAATAAATGTTTCCAAAAAACATCCATGTCTTGTCATCCTGAGCGCAGCGAAGGATCACTATCAAGTTTAAATCCACTTTGATTAGAATTTCTATGCGAAATTATTGTGTTTATATTTTATCTAATACAGCAAGAACATTGTATATAGGCGTCACCAATAATTTAGAGCGTAGAATGTATGAGCACAAAAATAAGCTTATCAGCGGCTTTACGAAAAGATATAATTTAACAAAGCTCGTTTATTATGAAACAACCAACAATATAAGAGATGCTATTTACAGAGAAAAACAACTGAAAGGATGGTTGCGTATCAAAAAAATTGCATTGATTGAAGAAAGTAATCCAGGCTGGGATGATTTATCATTGTCATGGAAATTTTAACCAGATCCTTCCACCTCGTTTTACTCGGTGTCAGGATGACAGTGAGTTGAATTGTCAACAGCCCCTAGTATTCTAATTTGTACGCTCACTTAGCTTGAATCCCTAGATACTTTTGTTTAACATCTTTCAACGTGAGAGATATTGCCACACTTGAAATTTATGCTCTACATTAACATTGTATACATGGGGTCGTAGCTCAGCTGGGAGAGCGTCGCGTTCGCAATGCGAAGGTCGGGAGTTCGATCCTCCTCGACTCCAACTAGATTTTATTTCGCATGGGATGAGAATTCTCTTTATTGGTTTCGGATTTAACACACTCTTGGTAAGAGTTATACAGAGATAAATTGGTGCCTTCAAGATAAGTATCAAGTTTGGTAGAAAAATTATCAACCACTTTTTTTTCGCATGTTGAATAAGAATCAAAACTTTTTATTAATAGAGGATCGCATTCTTTGCTCATTTCATTTTGAAGTTCGGTTTTGAGCCTTGTTAGGGTAGCTATATAAGTGACGCATTTTAATTCTATAGATTCAGAGGATTTTAATTTAGTTTTTTTAGGCATGCCACACTCCACTCGCTGTTTAAATATAAACAATTAATTATTGTATAATGATATCCAACATTTCGTTTGGAAGGATAACGTTGGAAGTGACGAACCATATATCAAGTTAGCTAAGATAGCAATGAAATCTTGCTATACAAAAGCCCACTATTTTGCTAAAATTGCTCAAAATATAAGATCTTCTTTTCCCTGTATTTCCCAATGGGATATCAACAACTAGATTATGTGCAACTTGTTTTTGCTATGCTCGAGGCTAATCATGTTAGACATGATTCTCATTTTTTGGGCATGGCAGTATGGTCTTGGAATGATCGTATGTTTTTGGGTGGACAGGAGTATAAACCCGCGACACTCAGTGCAGACATGCAAGCTTATTTAGGTAAAAACTTATAAAAGAGGAAAAGACGATGCATCCAAGAGTCATATTTGTTGGTGCTGGACCAGTAGGATTAATGACGGCCATTCAAACCAAATTATATTATCCTGATTTACCGCTATTAATGATAGAGAAACATGCTGAATATAAACGTAGTCACTCATTATTTATTGAGTCCAGTTCATTTAAGGGCTCGCATCCTAATGAAGATTTCCAAAAATTTATTAGTCGTTTGCCATCTAAAATTCGTACCAATGAGTTAGAAGATTTATTATTAAATTACGCAAGAAAATTAGGTATTGATATTATATACAAAGAAATAAATGACTGCAGAGCGTTGCAGTATGAATATCCTAGCGCCGAAATTATTATTGGTGCAGATGGCTCACATAGTAAAGTTCATGAACAAATTTTTAACCAAGAATATCAACTTAAAAAAACCTTACGATATATTGCTGAAGTTAAATATGACGTATTGGGTAGTACCCGAGCGATGCCTGTATTAGGCGAAGGAAGCTTGGCGCTTCAATACGCTAAACACCCTGTCATTGAATTTATTGGTAAGGAAAGTGAGGGTAAAACTTCTGTTGCCATTCGTATTTTTATTGATGAAAAAACCTATGATGCAATGAAAATGGCAACTTTCAAAGCGCCATATCATTTAACTGATAAAAATAAAATTGATTCATCGTTATATAAGAGTATGACAGGGTGGTTGGATGCACGCCAAACGATGATCGGTGAAATCCGCGAAGAAAATAGTGAACGCATATCAGTCACTAATTTACCTGTTTATGCTAGTAAGGATTTCGTCAAGCGAGATAATAACATCACCTACATGTTGGTTGGTGATGCAGCTTTTGGGGTACCATATTTTCGTAGTTTAAATAATGGCTTTTTATGTAGCACAAGATTGGCTAAAACTGTTTGTGCGCTTCTTAAACAAGAAAAGATTAAAAAAGAATCGCTTTTTTCATCATTTAAAAAATCTAAACTTTCAAACGAAACGCTACTGGAACCTACGGAATTTTATACACGTTATATGCAAAAGTTAATAAAACATGAGGACATCATGGCTTCTTTAAGAGATTGGAAAGTAAGCTCTTTAGCATCGACAGCCTATACTGTCCAGCACCTTCCTGTAAATAAGGTAAAAGTTGCTATTATACCCGGTGCTAAGGAATTTGTGAGGCATGCAAAGGCAAGTGAGGAACCGTCATCTGGATTCTTTAAAAGTTCCTTCTTCAGTTCAGTACAATCTAGCGAGCAAAATGATGTGGCGATTGTCCCGAAGCACAAAGGTTGTTCAATTATGTAATCATATTAAATAAGAAGTTTCCGTTAGAAAATGCGGAAACTTCTTTCGAAAAGCGCGCAAAGTGGGCTAAAATCGACATGCTATGAAGTTAGCAACAGTCAGTGAAAGGATACATGACATGGAAAGATTCAATTTTTTTTTGCTATTATGCACATCAATTATTGCCGCTGTCATTTCTGGCGACATTTATGCTGGAAATCGAGCTGGAGCAATGACAATATCATTTGGCGAGGGATATTATTATTTTGCCTCAAATCGTCAAATTGATAACACCGGCGTCCCATTTCTGGCATTCGGATATAGCTTAACGGATTATTGGGGAATAGAAGGTTTAGTCGGTGTTTTTAACACACCGTCACGGCAAGCGGATGATAATGGTCAGCAAGTGAATGGTAGTTTATTGGCAATGGATACTATTTATCATTTCAAGCCGTATAAAAATATTCTTGAACCCTTTCTGTTAGCAGGTGTAGGCGTACTTGGCTTAAACCCTAATGGTAGTGATGCTCATAATCAAGGTAATATGAATGCGGGTGGGGGCGTGCAAATCTTTATTCATCCATCCATTGCTTTTCGATTCGATGCTCGTGACTTTTATACATTTGTCGGAGGTAAAAATGACATTTTTGTGGATGCGGGTATGAGCTTTTTATTTTTCTAGGATTTAGTTGCGATTTTTTATTTCCTGATAATCTCTTTCTTTATAGCCAGTATAAAGTTGTCGCGGTCGACCTAATCGATAGGGGTTGCTAATCATTTCATTCCATTGAGCGACCCAGCCGACGGTTCGTGCTAATGCGAAAATAACGGTAAACATATTGGAGGGGATACCAATAGCGCTTAAGGTGATGCCTGAATAGAAATCAACATTGGGATAAAGTTTTTTCTCTATAAAGTAATCATCTTGTAATGCAATTCTTTCTAATTCCATTGCGAGTTTGAACATGGGAGCATTATGTAACCCAACAGCTTCTAATACTTCATGACAAGTTTCACGCATCACTTTGGCACGTGGATCATAATTTTTATATACACGATGTCCAAAACCCATTAAACGAAAGCTATCATTTGGATCTTTAGCGCGAGCAATAAATTTGTTGATATGGCTGATGTCGCCAATTTCATGCAACATATTTAAAACTGCTTCGTTCGCTCCACCATGAGCGGGACCCCAAAGCGCACCGATACCAGCTGAAATACAGGCAAAAGGATTGGCTCCAGTCGAGCCAGCTAATCTAACAGTGGAAGTTGAAGCATTTTGTTCATGATCTGCATGTAAGATAAAAATTCTATCAATAGCTCGCACCAAGGTAGGATTAATCTTTAATTCTTCACAAGGCGTGGCGTACATCATATGTAAAAAATTTTCAGCATAGGAAAGATGATTTTGCGGCGGCATAAATGGCTGACCAATTGAATACTTGTAACACATGGCGGCGATCGTTGGCATTTTGCCAATTAAACGTAATGCTGAAATGACTCGATGTTCTGGATTATTGATATCTAAGGTATCGTGATAGAAAGCAGATAATGCGCCTACCACACCGACCATGATAGCCATAGGATGAGCATCTCGGCGAAAGCCATTATAAAAATTACTAATTTGCTCATGCATCATCGTGTGATGAGTGATGTCTTTACAAAAATCCAGGTATTGAGTGGATGAAGGCAGTTCTCCATTTAGCAGCAAATAGCAAACTTCGAGAAAGTTTGAATGACGAGCCAGTTGCTCAATAGGGTAACCCCGGTAAAGCAGCACACCTTTGTCGCCATCAATAAAGGTAATTTTTGATTCGCAGGCAGCAGTAGAATTAAACCCAACATCGTAAGTAAAATAACCACTTTTGAAGAGCGAATTGATATCAATGACATCTGGTCCCAATGTTCCGGAGAGAATATCAAATTCTATGGTTTTATCATCGATCGATAATTTCGCTTTTTTGCCGGCCATATAAGGGATTCTCCCGTCTAAGTACACAGAATACGCTTAACCATTTGATTTATCAAAGTCTCGAGATATAATCAACTATCCTATGTTGAAGGATAAGGCACGTGAATCATACAAGACTAAAAAATCTCAATCTTTTTACTATCCATTTTCCTCTTCCTGCAATTGTTTCTATTTTACATCGTATCTCAGGGGTCGTGTTGTTTTTTCTTATTCCTTTTATTCTGTGGGGATTAGCGCTTTCTTTGACCAGTGATGGCTTTGAAATGTTTCAGGAATGGGCAAACCTTTTTTTTGTTAAATTAACTTTATTAATATTATTTATTCCATTCTGCTATCACCTGATTGCAGGAATTCGGCATTTATTAATGGATATTCACATTGGAACATCTTTGGCTGTTGGAAGGCAATTAGCACTTTGGACATTTATTCTTTCAATTTTTCTTCTCTTCTTAATAGGTGTTTGGATATGGTGAAATCAGTATTGGGAGTGAATCATCAGGGATTAAGTGAATGGGTGATTCAACGCATATCAGCTGTGTTAATGGTGATTTACATCATCTCCATGATGTTTTATTTTGTGATGAATCCTAATCTCTCTTATGCAGAATGGCATTATTTATTTTCTCGAGATTGGATGAAAATTGCCACCCTGCTTTTTATGGTTAGTCTATCTTTTCATGCATGGGTGGGGATATGGACAGTCTTAACTGATTATGTCAAACCCTATGTTATTCGTGCCATTTTAAATTTTTTTGTATTGATGATGTTAATCACATGCTTGCTCTGGGGCATGTTGATTTTATGGAGTGTTTAACTGATGAAAGTTGCAACCCACACATTTGATGCGGTTATTGTAGGTGGAGGAGGGGCTGGATTGCGCGCCGCCATAGAGCTTTCCCAGGGTGGCCTGAATGTTGCGGTCATTTCTAAAGTGTTTCCTACGCGTTCTCATACTGTATCGGCGCAAGGTGGTATTAATGCTGCTCTGGGTAATGCAGAACCAGATGATTGGCGTTGGCATATGTACGATACAGTTGTCGGTTCTGATTTTTTAGGTGATCAAGACGCAATTGAATATATGTGTAAAAATGCTCCCCAATCTATTTATGAATTAGAACATATGGGATTACCTTTTTCACGAATTGAAAACGGTAAAATTTATCAACGGGCTTTTGGTGGAGCAACACGTGAATATGGTAAAGAACAAGCGCATCGAACGTGTTGTGCAGCGGATCGGACTGGGCACGCCATGTTGCATACGCTCTACCAAAAAAATCTCCAGGCTAAAGCACGTTTTTTTAATGAATGGTTTGCCATTGATTTAGTAAAAAATCAAAGTGGGGTAGTTGGGGTAACAGCCATTTGTATAGAAACTGGTGAAGTCGTTTTTATCCATGCCAAGGCTACTATTTTAGCGACTGGTGGGGCAGGACGTATTTATCAATCCACTACTAATGCTCATATTAATACAGGCGATGGAATGGGGATGGTATTGCGCGCTGGGTATCCGCTCCAAGATATGGAATTTTGGCAATTTCATCCTACGGGTATTTATGGATCAGGTTCTTTAATTAGTGAAAGTGTTCGAGGTGAAGGTGGTTATCTAATCAATAAAAATGGCGAACGTTTTATGGAACGTTATGCGCCGCATCTTAAAGATCTTTCCTGTCGTGATATTGTTTCTCGTTGTGTAGCGATTGAAATTCGTGAAGGGCGAGGATGCGGTCCGAAAGGGGATTATGTTTTATTAAAAGCGGATCATTTGGGTGCAGAAGTTATTAAAACCCGTCTACCTGGTATACGCGAATTAGCGATTACATTTGCCGGTACCGATCCTATCAAAGAACCGATTCCAGTCGTGCCTACCTGTCACTATGTGATGGGAGGTATTCCTACCAATTATCATGCACAAGTGATCACGAATACTAAAGGTGGAGATCAAACAGTATTGGGATTATATGCTGCAGGAGAATGCGCCTGCGTTTCAGTACATGGCGCCAATCGTCTAGGAGCAAATTCATTATTAGATTTAGTTGTATTCGGCCGCGCAGCTGGGAAGCATGTTAAACAAACGATTGAACAAGGATTGAGTCTTGGCGAGCCAAATTCTGCGGATATTGAACAAGCATTATCTCGACTGTATCGTTGGAATGGCAATCAAAATGGTGAAAGTGTGGATGAAATTCGCAGTGCTTTGCAGAAAGTTATGCAAGATGATTTTGGCGTGTTTCGTACAGAAGTGAATATGAAAGCAGGGTTTATTAAATTAGAAGAGCTGAAAGATAGATTGAATTATGCAACGATCAAAGACAAAAGTGATTGTTTTAATACCGCACGTATTGAGGCGCTTGAATTAGATAATCTCATGGTGACTGCTATCGCTACTGCGCATTGTGCAGAAACGCGTACAGAAAGCCGCGGTGCTCATGCACGTTATGATTATCCTGAACGTGACGATAAGAATTGGTTGAAACATTCTTTATATTTTGAGAACGGGCAAATGTTATTTCGTTCAATTAACATGAAACCACAAGACATTGAACCGATTGCCTTAAGAGCGAGAGAAGAGGTTCATTAGGTTTATATTTGTTATTTTATAAAGAGGACTCCAATATGCGTTTTTCTATCTATCGATACAATCCTGAAAAAGATAAGAGTCCTTATATGCAAGATTTTGATATTGATGTAAAAGAACATCAATGCGTGATGGTGTTGGATGTATTGTTGACGATTAAAAATAAAATCGATGAAAGCTTAACCTTGAGACGTTCTTGCCGAGAAGGCGTTTGTGGTTCGGATGGTATGAACATAAATGGCAAGAATCGACTTGCTTGTACGACGCATCTTTCTGCTTTAAAGGAACCAATCGTCATTCGACCGTTACCTGGTTTACCTGTTGTTCGCGATTTAGTAGTAGATATGAGTCAGTTTTATCAACAATATGAAAAAGCCAAGCCTTATTTGCAAAATAATGATCCAGCACCTGCTACTGAACGTTTACAATCGCCTGAAGAGAGAAGCAAATTGGATGGGTTGTATGAATGTATTCTTTGTGCCTGTTGTACCTCCTCGTGCCCATCTTTTTGGTGGAATCCAGACAAATACATGGGGCCAGCAGCACTATTGCAAGCCTATCGTTTTATTGCCGATAGTCGCGATACGGCTACTCAAGAGC
>MGXV01000060.1:0-45755 GCA_001801485.1 Gammaproteobacteria bacterium RIFCSPHIGHO2_12_FULL_37_14 | reverse complement strand
ACCCATTTAGTCTTTATCGTTGTCGTGGTATTATGAATTGCGTGGATGTTTGCCCAAAAGATTTAAATCCCTTAGAAGCTATCAATAATATTAAAGATGAAATTCTTAAGGAATCTGTTTAATTTTTTGTTGTAAACTATTATAATAATAAGATTTTTATCAGATACAAATGTTATGCTAATGCTCCACGCTCATGCATTTTGACTGCACAAGCTTAGCTTGCGCTAAACTTTTTTTGCGCTAGAGAATAAACACAGAATGGTACAATATTTCTATATTTAAAAGAGTAGTAGTTTGATGATGCTCAAATCAAAATCAATGCAACAATGGCAACAAGATTCTTTTCTTGAAGCTGGTAATGAGGGCTATTTAGAAGATTTATATGAAATATATTTAACCAATCCTCAACAGGTTACCGCAGAATGGCGATCGTATTTTGATCAATTGTTGCAATCCATTGCTCGTCCTTCCCCTGATATCTCGCATACCGCCATTCGTGAACAATTTTTACAGTTAGCTAGGCAATCCCAAAAAGCATCAGCCAATATTGGACCATTTCAAGAGCAACAAGAACGGGTGATTGAGTTAATTTCTGCTTATAGACGCTTAGGTCATTTACAGGCCGATATCGATCCTTTGAAATTATATAACGGAATTCATAATCCCAATCTAGAGCTAGCGCAGTATGGTTTTTCAGAAAAGGATCTTGATCGATCTTTTCATGTTGGTTCATTTTCAAGTTTTCATTCCGATTCCACTTCTCTTCGAGAAATTTATCAAGCTTTACGTCGATGCTATTGTCATACCATTGGTTTTGAATACATGCACATTGATCGTACTGAAGAAGTAGAGTGGATACGAACGCGTATTGAAAAAAATTGGTTGAATTTCAAGCCAAGCAAAGAAGAAAAACAACGTATTTTAGATAAATTAGTGATAGCCGATGGATTAGAAAAATATCTCGGATTTAAATATGTGGGACAAAAGCGTTTTTCCTTAGAAGGTGGTGATAGTCTTATTCCGCTATTAGATACTATTATTCAGCGAAGTGCTCAACATAGCGTGAAAGAATTAATTATTGGTATGGCACATCGTGGTCGTTTGAATGTGTTGGTGAATATAGTTGGCAAAGAACCGAAGGAAATATTTTCTGCTTTTGAAGGAAAAGGGGTATCAGCAACTCATTCGGGTGATGTGAAATATCATCTGGGTTACTCATCAAATGTGGAAACTAACTATGGCCAAATTCATATCGCATTAGCTTTTAATCCTTCGCATCTTGAAATTGTTTCGCCTGTTGTGCAAGGCTCAGTCAGAGCGAGACAACGACGTCGTCGCGATACCGATCAACAGCGAGCAGTCGCTATCCAAATTCATGGTGATGCAGCTTTTGCAGGCCAGGGTGTCGTCATGGAAACGTTTGAGTTATCGCAAACCCGCTGGTTTACAGTGGGTGGCTCTATCCATATCGTTATTAATAATCAAATTGGTTTTACGATTAGCAATCCTAAAGATGCACGCTCTACAACTTATTGCACGGATGTGGCAAAGATGGTGGAAGCACCTATTTTGCATGTTAATGCAGATGATCCCGAAGCGGTTTATTTTGCTGCCTTATTTGCCATTGATTATCGACTAACTTTCAAACGTGATGTTGTCATTGATTTAGTTTGTTATCGGCGTCATGGGCACAACGAAGCAGATGAACCATCAGCGACCCAACCAGTGATGTATAAAATAATAAAATCATTGCCTGCTACTTATTTGATTTATGCAAAAAAATTAACGGCTGCAGGCGATATTCAAGATCAAGCTGAAAAAGTATTGGCAGATACCTATCGACAAATGTTGGATGATGGCAAACCTATTGTAAAAGTAGAAAACAAATCGGTGTATGAGTTTATTGTGAACTGGGAACCATTCATGAATAAGTCTTGGACTGAGACTACGAAAACTGGTGTCTCAGGCGAGCGATTGAAGCAAATTGCTACTCAATTAGGGATGGTGCCAGAAGGTTTTGTTATCCAACCACAAGTAAAAAAAATGCTTGATACGCAAAAGAAAATGATAAAGGGTGAGGTCCCCATGAATTGGGGTTATGCAGAAAATATGGCGTATGCAACGTTATTAGACGAAGGCTATCCCATTCGTTTATGTGGTCAGGATGTTGGACGAGGTACATTTGCACATCGGCATGTTATTTTATATAACCAAACTAATAATGATGTCTATATTCCATTAAGTCACATTTCTGCCAAACAAGCACAGATTAATGTGGTCGATTCGCTCTTGTCGGAAGAAGCGGTATTAGCTTTTGAATATGGTTATGCAACCGCCGAACCCAATTTTTTAGTGATATGGGAAGCGCAATTCGGTGATTTTGCCAATGGCGCACAAGTTGTCATCGATCAATTTATTAGTTCAGGAGAACAAAAGTGGGGAAGATTATGCGGTTTAGTGATGTTATTACCTCATGGCTACGAAGGCCAGGGCCCTGAACACTCATCAGCGCGTTTAGAACGCTACTTACAACTCTGTGCTCAAGATAATATTCAAGTTTGTGTGCCCTCCACACCAGCGCAAATTTTCCACTTATTACGTCGTCAGATGTTACGGCCTTATCGCAAACCGCTTATTGTGATGACACCAAAGAGCTTATTACGTCACCCCTTAGTTGTTTCTCATTTAGATGATTTAACAGAGGGTGGTTACCAGTTGCTTATACCAGAGGTTGATCCAGTAGATAGTAAAAAGGTTGAGCGGGTTATTTTTTGTTGCGGTAAGATATATTATGAATTGCTCCAGAGCAGACGAGAATTGAAATTAGATAATGTTGCTATTATTCGTATCGAGCAGCTGTATCCCTTCCCTGATGCTTTTTGTAGAAAAATTTTTGCACCCTATAGCCACGTTAAAGATATTATTTGGTGTCAAGAAGAACCACAAAATCAAGGAGCCTGGGTGTTTATACAGGCGTATCTATCCTTACTAGTAAAAGATGGACAGATACTACGATATGTTGGTCGATCAGCTTCAGCATCATCTGCAGTTGGTTATCATGCACTCCATGAAAAAGAACAACATGAATTAGTGATGAAAGCGTTAAAGTAAGTTGTATAGCAGCGGTTCCCGCTGATTTTTAAAAGTGATACAAATCTGTAAGAAGGAAAAATGGTGATGTCGATAGAAGTGAAAGTTCCTTTGTTACCTGAATCTATTTCAGAGGCAACCGTTGCGACTTGGTATAAAAAAGCAGGCGATACAGTCAAGCGTGATGAAAATATTGTTGATCTTGAAACAGATAAAGTGATGCTTGAAGTTCCAGCACCAAATGACGGTGTATTAAAGGAAATTCTTAAAGAAACAGGAAGCATTGTTCATGCTGAAGAAGTGATTGCATTCATTGATGCGGTGACCACACCGGCTGAAAAGAAAACAGCTGAGCCAGCTCAACAAGCGGCACCGGCAGTTTCTCAAAAGGCTAGTGTCATCTCTCCAGTACAGCCAACTAGTCCTTCTTCAACGAGTCCATCTGGTTCTTCTCAAGAATCACCAACGCTTAGTCCCTCTGTTCGTCGTGTGGTGGCAGAACATGAAGTGGATATTTCTCAAGTGAAAGGGACAGGAAAAGGCGGCCGCATCACGAAAGAAAATGTGATGGCAGCGATCAGCGCATCACCTGTCACCACTTCTACTATTGATTCCACCCTAACGGGTGCTCGTCCTGAAAAACGTGTACCGATGACACGTATGCGAGCGCGTATTGCGGAACGTTTGTTAGAAGTAGCACAAAATACTGCAATGTTGACGACATTTAATGAAATTAATATGGCTCAAGTAATTGATATACGCAGCCGCTTCCGAGAAAAATTTGAGAAAATATACAAGGTTCGTCTGGGTTTTATGTCATTTTTTGTGCGTGCCTGTGTCGAAGCTTTAAAACGTTCGCCTATCGTGAATGCTTCGATAGATGGTAACGATACGATCTATCATGGTTATTATGATATTGGCGTAGCTGTTTCCACTGATCGTGGTTTGGTGGTGCCAGTATTACGTGATGCAGATAAGATGACTACTGCAGAAATCGAGGCAAAGATTGCTGAATATGCGGAAAAAGCACGTCTTGGTAAGCTGACCTTGGAAGAAATGCAAGGCGGTACGTTTACTATTACGAATGGGGGAGTCTTTGGTTCACTCATGGCTACACCGCTATTAAATGCACCGCAATGTGCAATTTTGGGTATGCACAAAATACAAGAACGGCCGGTGGCTGAAAATGGCCAAGTGGTGATTCGACCGATGATGTATGTGGCGCTTTCCTATGATCATCGATTAATTGACGGTAAGGAATCCGTTACTTTCCTGGCTAATGTTAAAGGATTACTTGAAGATCCTGCACGCTTAATTCTTGAGGTATAACGAATATGAATCTCCATGAGTATCAAGCAAAACAATTATTAGCTGAATACGGATTGCCTGTTGCCAAAGGAGAAATTGCTGTTAATGCTGAGGAAGCATTAATCATCGCTAATAAACTCGCCACTCCTCGATGGGTAGTGAAAGCTCAAGTTCATGCTGGCGGTCGAGGTAAAGCAGGTGGTGTTAAATTAGTAGCAACTAAAGATGAATTAGCACAAGTGACGCGTGCATTATTGGGTAGTCGGCTAGTCACGTATCAAACCACAGCAGAAGGTCAGCCAGTTCATAAAGTTTTGATCGAGGAACCTTGTGATATCGAAAAGGAATTATATCTCGGTGCCGTTATCGACAGATCACAGCAACGTATTGTTTTTATGGCATCGACTGAAGGAGGGGTTGAAATTGAAAAAGTGGCTGAAAAAACCCCCGAAAAAATTCTCACTGTTGTGGTTGATCCACTGGTTGGGATATTGCCTTATCAAGGTCGCCAATTAGCGTTTGCGCTGCATTTAAAGGGCGAACAAATTAAACAATTTGTCAATCTTCTGATGGGGTTAGGAAAATTATTTAAAGAAAATGATTTGAGTTTACTTGAAATTAATCCATTGGTGATTACCAAGCAAGGGAGTTTGCTTTGTTTAGATGCCAAAATTAATATTGATGACAATGCCCTTTATCGCCAGCCTAAATTACGTGCGATGCGTGATGCATCACAAGAAGACGAGCGTGAGAATCGTGCACGCGATTGGGAGCTGAATTATATTGCATTGGATGGTGATATTGGCTGTATGGTAAATGGCGCAGGTTTAGCAATGGCAACGATGGATATGATTAAGTTGCATGGTGGCAGTCCCGCCAATTTTCTCGATGTAGGTGGCGGAGCAACGAAAGAACGAGTATCAGAGGCATTTAAAATTATTTTGTCTGATCAAAAAGTAAAAGCAATTCTTATCAATATTTTTGGTGGAATTGTGCGTTGTGATTTAATTGCAGAAGGGATTATCGGCGCAGTGACTGAAATAGGTACCACCCTACCTGTAATCGTGCGTTTGGAAGGAAACAATGCTGAGATTGGCGCAAAGTTATTAGGTGAGAGTGGTCTTAATATTATTGCAGCAAATAGTTTTACTGATGCAGCAAAAAAAGTGGTTGAGGCGGCGAGGAAATAAAATGAGTATTTTTATTAATAGGCACACTAAAGTTATTTGTCAGGGTTTTACGGGAAAACAAGGCACTTTTCACTCCGAACAAGCTATTGCCTATGGTACCAAAATGGTAGGGGGTGTGACGCCAGAAAAGGGGGGTCAAACCCATTTGGGATTACCTGTATTTAACACAGTGAAAGAAGCTTATGAAGCAACAAAAGCGGATGCTTCAGTAATTTATGTGCCGGCTCCTTTTTGTAAAGATTCTATTTTAGAAGCCGTTGAGGCAGGAATACGTTTAATTGTCTGTATTACTGAAGGGATTCCTGTGCTTGATATGTTGGAAGTCAAAGCTTGTCTTGCCCAACATCCTGAGGTTCGATTAGTGGGTCCCAATTGTCCTGGAGTCATCACGCCGGGTGAATGTAAAATTGGTATTATGCCAGGATATATTCATCAACCAGGAAAAGTAGGCATTGTTTCTCGATCGGGAACGCTTACTTATGAAGCGGTTAAACAAACAACGGATTTAGGTTTAGGACAAAGTACTTGTGTCGGTATTGGCGGAGATCCTATTCCTGGCACCAATTTTATTGATGTGCTTGCTGCTTTTGAAAATGATCCACAAACAGAAGTCATTGTCATGGTTGGCGAAATTGGTGGAAGTGCTGAAGAAGAAGCAGCTGAATTTATTCAGCAACAAGTGACCAAACCAGTAGTTGCTTATATCGCTGGAATAACCGCACCTGCTGGCAAACGTATGGGTCATGCAGGAGCAATTATTGCTGGTGGAAAAGGTACGGCAGCTGAAAAATTTAAAGTTTTAGAAGCAGCGGGTGTACATATTGTCCGTTCACCTGCTGAGATAGGAAAAATTGCAGCAGAAAGGCTGCCATCCTAAAAATCTCCCCGGCGCAAAAAACGCGCCGACCCTCTTTTAAAAAAGAGGGTGAGTAAAAACATGCTCGCCCCCTTTGAAAAAGGGCTGCGCGAAGAGTGAGCAAATGATCGCCCCCTTTGAAAAAGGGGGCCGCACGAAGTGCGGGGGGATTTTCAACTTTAGTAGCTGGGAGTAATCATGCTAGACCCCAAGTTAGTACGAACATCGACAGAATCAGTTGCTGCACAATTAAAAACGCGCGGCCTCATCCTGGATGTTAAAAAATTTAATACGTTAGAAGAACAACGAAAACGATTACAAGTTGAAATACAAGAATTACAAAATCAACGTAATGTTCAATCAAAAGAAGTTGGTCGAGCAAAAGCGGCAGGAAATAATATAGAAATTGTTTTAGGAACTCTAAAAGAATTCAGTGATACCTTAAAAGCTAAAGAAGATCAATTCGCTATTATCCAAGGAGAATTAGAAAATTTTTTAGCAAGTTTACCAAATATCCCGCATGAATCTGTTCCTATTGGCAAAAGTGAAAAAGATAATCGAGTAGAACGAAGCTGGGGTGAACCTAGAAAATTTTCTTTTACTCCAAAAGATCACGTGGAATTAGGCGCTAAAAATCAATGGATGGATTTTGAAACAGCCACCAAGCTTGCTGGTGCTCGTTTTGTGGTATTACGTGGACCACTGGCAAGATTACAACGTGCATTAATTCAATTTATGTTAGATATACATACCAATGAACATGGTTATCAAGAAATTAGTGTGCCGTATATAGTTCATGCCGATTGTTTATTTGGAGTTGGTCAATTACCAAAGTTTAAAGAAGATTTATTTGCGATTAAGGGAGAAAACGAACAATATTTAATTTCTACTGCTGAGGTGCCAGTGACCAATACTGTCAGAGACGATATTATCAATTATAAACAATTGCCAATCAAATATGTTTGCTATAGCTCGTGTTTTCGTAGTGAAGCTGGATCTTATGGCAAAGATATTCGTGGTATGATACGTCAGCATCAATTTGAGAAAGTTGAATTAGTACAAATTGTATCTTCAGTACAATCCTATCAAGTGTTAGATGAATTGACTGGGCATGCGGAAGTTATATTGCAACGATTAAAACTTCCTTATCGTGTGGTGACACTCTGCACAGCAGATCTTGGATTTGCAGCAGCAAAAACTTATGACTTGGAAGTATGGTTACCAGGACAACAATGTTATCGAGAAATTTCGTCATGCAGTAATACAGAAAGCTTTCAGGCAAGACGAATGAAGGCCAGATGGCGTAATGAATCAGGAACGATTGATTTGCTCCATACTTTGAATGGTTCAGCCTTAGCAGTTGGCCGTACGCTTGTTGCGATTTTGGAAAATTATCAAGATGAGTTAGGTCGAATTCACATTCCAGACGCTTTACAAAGCTATATGGGTGGAATAAAAGTGATTGAGTAATTATTTGGCATGAATGTCTATAAGATGATGTTCTAAGTTAACAGGAGAATGCTGTGCGCATTATTAGCTATTTTTTCTTACTCATTATTATTTTATTTGGGATGACATTTGCCACATTAAATTCTGAATCAGTCACGATTAATTATTATCTTAGCCAAAGTACATTGCCACTTTCATTACTATTAGTATTTGTGTTTGCGTTCGGCTGTTTTATTGGGATGATTTTTATTCTTTGGTTATTGATGAAGTCCAAATTACTTAATTATCGCTTACGTCAACGATTAGTATTAGCTGAAAAAGAAATTGAAAATTTACGGGCTATTCCGATACAGGATAAGGTTTAATGAAGCTAGTTTGGATATTGCTAATATTAATTGCGATAGGAATAGCTTGGTTGCTTGGTTATCGGTCACGGCCTCAAGAGAAAGAATCCCGAAAAATAATTATTCCACGCGATTATCTTACCGGACTTAATTTTTTATTAAACGAAGAAACTGATAAGGCCGTTGATATTTTTATTAAGATGTTAGAAGTAGATAGTGATACAGTAGAAACGCATCTTGCTGTCGGTAAGCTTTTTCGCAAACGGGGCGAGGTTGATAGAGCGATCCGCATTCATCAAAATCTTATTGCCAGGCCACAATTAGAAAAAATTTATCGTGAGCAATCTCTTTTTGAGCTAGGGCAAGATTATTTAAGCGCCGGAATGTTAGATCGAGCAGAGCGTGTTTTTTTGGAATTGATTAGTGCCAAATCGCATTCAGCACGTGCCTTGCAAATGTTAATTGATATTTATCAACAAGAAAAAGATTGGGAAAATGCTATTAAAGTAGCTACTCAATATGAAACGGTTACACGACAAAACATGCAAGGGGTTATCGCACATTATTACTGTGAATTAGCAGATATCGCTTATCTTAAAGCAGATTTTGATTTAGCAAGAGAACACCTTGGGCATGCATTTGCCGCAGATCAATCTTGTGTTCGGGCTAGTTTGTTGCAAGCAAAAGTTTGCATGGGAGAGCAAGATTATAAATCAGCATTACGTTATTTAAAGAAAGTTAAAGACCAAAATCCAGATTATCTTTCCGAAGCGATTGATTTGCTTGCCATTTGTTACGAAAAAATGCAACAAGAAGATGAATTGCTTGCTTATTTAAAAGTTTTAATTGAAGAGCATCCAAAAATTCCTGTTGTGCTTATTCTTGCTGAGCGAATTCGAGAATGGAAAGGGGATAAAGTTGCTGCAAATTTTGTTGCTGATTATGTACGTCGCTATCCTTCTTTGCGAGGTCTTCATCTGTTTATTAATTTATATATTGCAGATGTGGAAGGAAGGGCAAAAGAAGATTTATATATTTTACAAAATTTAATGAAAAAAATTCTTGCTAATAAACCTGAATATCAATGCTATTCCTGCGGATTTTCAGGAAAATCTCTGCATTGGCAATGTCCGGGGTGTAAGCAGTGGAATACCATTTTACCTATTCATGGATTTGAGGAAGGGTTGGTATAGTGAGTCCTCTCATTTCTGTTGCACCGATGATGGATTATACTGATAAACATGATCGTTATTTTTTACGTTTAATTTCGTCGCAAGTTCTTTTGTATACCGAAATGATTACCTCTCATGCAATAATTCATGGTCATCAGCATCATTTATTAGATTTTCATCAAGCAGAAAAACCGGTTGCCTTGCAATTAGGAGGAAGTGATCCGAGCACACTTGCACAATGCGCAAAAATAGGAGAAGAGTATGGTTACGATGAAATCAATCTCAATATAGGTTGCCCTAGTGACCGGGTTCAATCTGGTCGCTTTGGCGCTTGCTTGATGCTGACACCATCATTGGTAGCAGAATGTGTAGCGGCTATGTGTCAGGCGGTGCGTATTCCAGTAACCGTTAAATGTCGTATTGGTGTGGATAATCAAGATTCCTATGAACATCTTTATCATTTTGTAAAATTGGTAGCGAATGCGGGTTGTCGTGTGTTTATTATTCATGCGCGCAAAGCTTGGTTATCTGGGTTAAGCCCTAGACAGAATCGCGAGATTCCGCCGTTAGAATATTCTGTGGTATGGCAACTTAAAAAAGATTTTCAACATTTAACTATTATTGCCAATGGTGGCATTAAAACAATTGCTGAGATCGATCAACAATTAGCACATGTTGATGGCGTGATGATTGGTCGGGCGGCTTATGCTAATCCATACTTATTAGCCGAAATTCAAAAAAAATATTTTCATCAACCCATTTTATCTCGTTTTGAAATAATTCAACATTTACTTCCTTATATTCATGAACAATTACATCATCATGTAAAATTATCTTCCATGACGCGACATATTTTGGGATTATTTCAAGGTCAACGAGGTGCAGCAGTGTGGCGTCGTTACTTAAGCCAACATGCGCATCAAGCTTGCGCGGGAGTAGAAGTGGTCACAAAGGCTTTAGCTTTATATGCTCAGCAAAATGAAGCTTTTAGAGCTAACGGAATCCACTGTTGCAACGATCATTCAAGCATTCAAGTAGATCCCGCGGCTCGCGCGAATGTTTAACGCTTAAAATTTAACATTTGAATTTTTTCAGTCAAAATGTTTTCATTAAATTCTTGAGAACTATTTGTAACGGTTTGCTTCAATTCAAAAGCTTGTTTGTCAATCACCTGGAAATGATCAAGTTTCTTCCAAATTTCAAATGAAAAGATTTTATCCAAAGCTTCTTTCCATAAGGATTGCTTAGTATCAGCATCCTTTGCTTTCGGATTGGTCAGAGAAAACTTTTCAAAATAATTGTTCATCCATTCTTTTATATGAATATCAGTCACATCATTTCTAGTAGAAACTTTTTCTTTAATAAATTGTAAAAAACCTGATGCAGATAAATAGGGTTTTCCTGATTCAAGATCAAATGCATAACGATTGTTAGGATCACTCAAATCACGAAGCCCTGTTACACCAGTGACTTCAACATTTTTATTTAACATGTTTATTATTTGGAGGAGAGATTGAACACCTCCTTCACAACACAATAGAGCAGTATTGGTTAAGCCATCAGTCGTGGGTGTATCATTACCAAATGTTGCTCCAGGGTTATCAGTATTTGTATAAACTAATGTGTAATTGATAACGTTTTCTGATATAGCAATCCCAGGCCATTTATCTTTTATAGCTGCAGGGGTGTGATAATCAACCATATTTGCAAGAACACGATTAGATTCTATTTTTTTGTTATCAACCATCAAAGAAAGCAAATGATTAGTATCTGTTATATTTTTTTCTTTATAGTATTTGCCTGTAAAACCAAAGAGGATAATGCAATCGGGATACTGATTAAGAACAAAATCGTTCAATCGTTGTTGTGCAAATTGAGTCCCTTCTGGAGAAAAAGGTTGCGAATCTCCTATCATTTGAACAAACTTAGGATAAGTATTTTGGAAACCCATGAGGTATGAAATAGTATGACGTAAGGCATCGTAATTTATATTTTCTTGATCATCTCGATTAATACCAAATATTTTATAATTATCAGCTGCAAATATCTTTACTCTCGAGTGTTCCTGCGATTGACTATTCGTATAAATACTAGGAGCAGCTTCTTGAATAAACTCATTTCGAGACTGTGGTATTAATTCTAATATTCGCATGAATTTCCCTCATTTTCTAGATGATAAGTGATGATGTATCGATTGTAGTTGCGCTTATCATACAGAAAAATATTTTATTTTCAATCCATAAAAATTGCTGGATGAGGGATTATTAATCACATTCAGGGTTGAGCGACCTTTGTCTGTGAATTAATAATGTTTGGAGCTGGAACTTTTTTCAATTCAATATTGAATTGATCAATCAAGTTGGCATATTTATCAGAACAATGTGTTGTTAAAAAATGCGCATAAGTATGTGGTAATTTTGCATCTTCAATAATAAAGCTGGTAAGAATGAGAGCAGCATCATGATGTATATTTTTGTTTCCATGTATTCCTGCAGTGATGAATGCTGTGTATTTTTCATTTAATTGTTTACTTAGGGTATGATAAAAACCAATTTGGTATTTTGCACAATCTTTATAATAATTAATTAGGCTTTGCTGTGATGTTTCATAATCAGAAGGGTATTTTATTTTCGATAATTGAAAATAATCGGTGTCCTTTTTCAACACGCTTAATAGAACTTCAATGAATTGTTCTCGAAAATCTGCTTGAATTTTGCTCGATTGATCGGTTAAATTGCTAATTGTATGATAGAAATCATAAATTCGACTATAACATTCCAAGGTGTCATGCGTGTAATCAAAAGAATTTGTGGAATCAAATATTTTTTTAATTTCAATGATGTGATCCATGATATCCGGATAATTTTTTAAGAGCGTATTTTTCATCGTGTGGCTGAGACTATCTTCTTTATTAAGCAAAAAAATATGCAAAGCCCACGGTAGTTGCTCAATCGTGATGTGAGATTTATTTAAATGTCTGCTGGCTAACTCAACGATTGAATTGGTATCACCATTTCTAGTATTTTTAAGCAACAGGTGGTCAGCGGGTTTAAATAACGTTGAATGAGTAAATATGTACGGCCAAACTAAATTGTTAAAACGTTGCAATAAATCTCTTCCTTGAGAAATCATAAATGCTCCAGAATAATGGAATTAAAAAGTTGAACATATTGTAACCATGTCTGATGGTCAAATACAACCGGCTTGTTAATCAGGCACATTAAACAATCTGACACTATCTTCTGCGCTGATTTACTTCTTGCAGTTGAGAGCTTGTTGGTTGTTGCAATTGCTGCTTAAGTTGTCCAAGTTTTTCTGTGTGAGCCTGACAAAAGTTTTTAACCCGGCGTCCGTGTCCGCGTTTCGCAGCCAACCCACCTGCCACCAGTGCCCGCAAATTATATAACGAGAATCTCCCAAACGCGCGTCAAAAAAGTCCGAACCATCATCAACCACCGCCGATCTCGTCACCTTCTTTTTACCTTCCATGACGTCAGAAAAATCATTCTTTTCATTTAACGCCATCGCAACAAAATACGGCATGAAACTTTCTATCAGGCCAAATGCACATCGCCAATAACATGCACGCCGGTCCCATTTTTTATTTTCATTTATGAATTCGTCATAACCTTCGTCATAGGCTTCTATCAAATCTATAACGATTTGTAAGTCAAAATGCACACCCGTTGTGTACCCATCAGATCGTGCCAGGCTCTTTGTTAATGATTGTAGCGCTGCCCTTGTCTCATCATTCATTATATTTTGATCATTAATGAAAGCTATCGTTGTGTCTGCTGCCATCGTTTTGATAAGTGCATCAAATACGGCACGAAAACTCTTCGTACTCTTCACACCATTAGGAAATTGTTCATGGAACTGTTTTGCTTTGATATCGCGTCCATACTTTGACTCAATACGTTGACCAATGGCTTCATATAACTCATGATCATAAGTACCTAAAGCAAGCTGATATAACGTACGACCAATATGCTTCTCACCGTCATGGGATGGATGCTTCTTCAAGGTGATGGCTGGAATCACTTGAAGTAATAGGTCAGGATCTTTATCAATTATCGCTAATGCTTCATCTATTCTGCCTTTCAAAATATACAATCCCGCCTGCTTTAGATTTTTCTGCATGGCATGCATGCGTGAATTAAAAAATATTGATCCGTTGTATCTAAATTTTTTATCGAGGTCTTTGTCATATTCACTATGTTGATCGAAGCTATCGAGGCTTTTGTAATAATAGCCGTTTTGATCGAGTTGTTTGGCATTTTTTAAAGTAGCTTTACAGGCCATCGCCAAATTGATCTTATCAGCAAGAGAAAGATACGTCTCAATTTCTAATTGCGCAACATCGGGAAGTAATTCTAGCGGAAATCGGTTATTTGCCACGGCCACACCTCGTTGCTTATCTTATTATATTGGTCGTTATGTTGACAGAATAGACTTAAGGGATTCTTAAGGGCACGTCTAGAAATTGCATTTTTAAAGCATAAAACTGTCAAAACCTCGCATTTTTTCTAGAGGTGCCCTATAGTTATTCTTAAGATTTATTGAGTAATGTAGGCTTAAATGAATATAACGAGAAGTGGTAGTCATGATGAATAATAGAAAACTATTTGAAGTATTGGATGAAAGAAAAGATACAGTCAATATTGAGGAGGAGCCCTCTTTATTAGATCTATCACCTGAACTCTTGCTACGGATTGGTTCGTTTCTGGATACTCAAAGCGCAGGTCGCTACGATAGAGCTTGCAAGAGTATTCATCGATTCTTCCATACCGATCTCAATATTTTAAAATTACTACACCATGCTGCCTTTGGTGAAAAAAAAGAAGTAGAAGAAATATTGAAAAAACATCCTGAGTTGCTATACAAAAAAGATATTACCTACGACCGGTGCGGCCGTCCTATCGAAGGAACCGTTTATCGAGTTGCTTTAGGTGCAAAAGACATCAGTATTAATCAGGGTGAAGAAATGGTAGAGATGATAACGCGTTATCTCATGCAATTACCAGAAGGTGAAAAAGAGTTAGCGAGACAATATGCTGAGCAATTTCCAGAAGCGTATAAAGCGCAAGAAGAAAAACGAAGAAAGCGTGATTCAGCGGCACTTGAAAAGGTTTTTGCTGCGATAGAGAAATCAAATACGAATAAAGATTGCGAAAATGCTATTGAAGAATTTCAATGTTATCTAAAAAAACAAACAAAAAAAGTGATTACAACTGGCTATCATTTTAACGACCAACTGTTTAATGAGGCACTTCGGTTATATGGGTATCATTACCGTCAGTTTGACGGTTGTGATAGCAGGAAGAATCATTTAGCGGCGATCAAGGTGATAGGCGGTATAGAACGTTATTTCCCTGCGTGCCTTGCACAAGCCGCGCGCGGTGGTTTTGGCAGGCTGTCAAAGGTAAATGAAATACGGCCGGTCTTTCGTGTGCTGGATGTTGCAGATGGCAACACGCCGTTTTATCATCCTGAGCTTGGGGTTTCGCATTTTATTTATAGTGGTTATTCTGAGTCGAGGATTTACAGATATGCGCTTGACCTAACTTTCCTGGAAGAATCGTTTTTACTTTTCTACAACGCATCTCAAACAAAGCTTTTAAACTTGCAGCCTATCCAGAATCCAAATCGACCCTATCCTGATCAAAATGAAATATTGACGGAAGAACCCAAGCAAAAAAAAATAAGACTTAACGGTTAATAGGAGATCATGGAACCATTATGAGTGTTTTACTTTACCGATTTTTGCTGATTTTTCTTCATCACTATAATCAACAGCGATACTGTGTGACATGTATTCAAAAATGTTTGGGCAGGGTCCTTTTATTTCTCCGCCATAGTGATTCGCATCAAAAAAGACACAGTGATTTTTCTTTTTACCAAAATATACCATATGATTGTCATTTTCTCGTTGAATAGGGTAAGTAATCAAAGCATGTTCGGTGTCGGCAAAGAGTTGCTGCAAATTAGCCGAATTAGTAAGAGAGATTTTATCGACAGTCATATCTTCATGGGGAATATGAATAAATGCCGAATGAGTGAAATCCTGATTGCCTTGTTGTGATAACTCAAATTGATGATGTTCTTCTTCTACTGCCATTTTATAGGTTTCATCGCAATCTTCTAAGAATTTAGGTTGTTGATTCGATATCATGTGCTTAGCATATACATTTGAGAGTGGCACACACAAACCATCCTTTACATTTCCAGCATATTCTTCTAGCAATGCCTTTTGCGTCTTAAACATATTAAGTCTTTGATTAAACATAAAAAATCCCCATTTAAAACTAATTGATTCAATCCTTTGATTGTATAAAATTTTATCAAGAATAGCAATTTTAGAATATAATAGATTAAGAGGCTTATTATGCCAAATTCAAATAAAAAAAACGAGAAGACAAGCAAAGCACCTTCCTTTCGAGGAACTATGGTTGAGCTTAGCCGTATTTTTAAAGGGATTGTTAACCCTCCAGCTCATCATCAATTTCAAGATCCAAAAAGGGCAGAACTTCAAGGGATGGCCAGGCATCCTATTAGGGGTGTCAATGCTGTCTTAGATAAGGCAGGAATTGGTTTGGAAAGTGGTTTAAAAGAGGCTTTTGTAGATCAAATTCGGGATCATCGTCAATTTGGAATGGGAACCTCTGTGGGCTTGTTTGTTAGTGCTATTCATGAGAAAAACATTGCCAACAAAATAAATGATCCCTTGCAAAGCTTACTGTGGGAAAAAGAGCAACGAATGAAATATGGATTGCTTACCTCGGAAGTTGAAGCCAAAATTAATATGGAGATCAATAGCCATTATGCAGGTGCATTAGCCCATCGTGCCTATGGACTAGTTAAGCAGACAATCAATCCTTTTACTGCCATTTCTGCTGCACCGTTTGATGATCATGCAGCTCCTGAAATAGCAATAGAAGAAGTTTCTAATTGGATGAAGAAGATGAGCAATCGTTAGTAAATACGAGACCCACTGATTTTTTTTATGTTATAATTGCAACTTTTTAACGGTATTGAACGGATAAAACTATGACGCTTGAACTATTATCAAAGATCTCAGATGCGGTTGGGTTAATTGGCGTGACTCTCATGTTGATTGCTTATTTTATGATTAATACGCATAGAATGTCAGTTAAACAGCTTTCTTATCAGCTGCTTAATCTGATTGGCGCTGCTCTGGTACTTTTTTCACTTTATTATAATTGGAATATGTCTGCCGTGGTGATTGAAACGGTTTGGATGCTCATTAGTATGATAGGTATTTATAAAATCTTATCTGTTTCAAAACAAGAACAGACAAACGGGAAATGATTCAAGCGAATTATTCATTCCAATTTTATTCATCCCAACTTAATGCGCCGCCTGTTTGATATTCAGTGACGCGGGTTTCAAAAAAGTTCTTTTCTTTTTTCAAATCCATCATTTCGCTCATCCAGGGAAAAGGATTAACCACACCAGGAAATTGTTGGGATAAACCAATTTGAGCGCAGCGTCGATTGGCAATGAAATGTAAATAATCTTTAAACATTTCGGCATTTAATCCTAAAATTCCACGTGGCATGGTATCAATTGCATAAGTATATTCAAGCTCGACGCCTTCGTGGATCATTTTGATAGCCTCTTGTTTGAATTCTTCTGTCCATAGATTCGGATTTTCAATTTTGATTTGATTAATTAAATCAATACCAAAATTTAAATGCATAGATTCATCACGTAAAATATATTGTAATTGTTCTGCCGTTCCTGTCATTTTATTTCGACGGCCCATGGAAAGCATTTGCGTGAAACCAACATAAAAGAAAATTCCCTCAAAAACCACATAAAAAGCGATTAAATCGCGTAATAAACGTTGATCATTTTCAAGCGTACCAGTATGAAATGTTGGATCGCCCAGACTTTGCGTATATTTTAGCGACCAGAGAGCTTTACGCGCGACAGAAGGAACTTCTCGATACATATTAAAGACTTCAGCTTCATCCATGCCTAAACTTTCAATGATATGTTGATAAGCGTGCGTATGTAAGGCTTCTTCAAACGCTTGCCTAAGCAAATATTGACGACATTCTGGATTTGTAATATGGCGATATACTGCTAATACAAGATTATTTGCAACCAAAGAATCTGCAGTGGCAAAAAATCCAAGATTACGCATGATAATGACGCGTTCATCTTCAGTCAGACCATCGAGTGATTTCCATAATGCAACATCAGCTGCCATGTTAATTTCATTTGGCATCCAATGATTAGCGCAAGCATCTAAATATTTTTTCCATGCCCATTGATATTTGAATGGAACTAATTGATTGAGATCGGCTCGACAATTGATAATTTTTTTGTCGTCTACTTGCACACGTGCAGCGCCCATTTCTATTATTTCTAATCCGGTGACACCACCGGCAGCTTGTGTCGCTGCTGACATAGAGATACCTCCCATTATTGTGGCGACCCTCGGATTGTATATATCCTCAGGATGATTATTGACACGCCTCACACGTTGGATCTGTTATTAAACATGTTTTTTGCACGACTGATTCTACTTGAACAGCATTTAACGCTCTATCATCAATCGTCGCTTTTTCAGTATTGGTTGCGCCCAAACTACGCAAATAATACGTGGTTTTCAAACCTCTTATCCAAGCATGTCGGTAGAGTTGATCCAACTTCTTGCCAGATGGTTGTGCCATATATAAATTTAATGATTGTGATTGGTCTATCCACTTTTGCCGACGCGCCCCCGCTTCTACTAGCCATAGGGGATCGATTTCAAATGCAGTTGCATATAATTGTTTTAGTTGATCAGGTATCCGATTAATTTTAGCAATACTACCATTATAATATTTCAAATCATTCACCATGACTTCATCCCATAAACCTATTTGTTTGAGATCAGCAACGAGGTAAGGATTAATGACAGTAAACTCACCAGAAAGATTCGATTTAACAAATAAATTTTGATAAGTGGGTTCAATCGATTGCGAAACGCCACAAATATTAGAAATTGTTGCAGTAGGTGCGATAGCTAAGATATTAGAATTACGCATACCTACTTTCTTCACTTGATCACGCAAGCTGTTCCAATCGAGTGTTTGTGTTTTATCGATTTGTAGATAAGCTTCCCCGCGATTTTGTTCAAGCAATGCTAGCGAATCAATAGGGAGGATACCTTTGCTCCAGAGTGAATCGGCGAAGCTTGAATAAGTGCCACGTTCTTTTGCGAGTAGAGTGGATGCTTCAATCGCGTAATAGCTAATCAATTCCATTGAACGATCTGCAAGATCAACAGCCGCTTGTGAGGCATAGGGTACGCGAAATTTATAGAGCATATCTTGAAAACCCATGATACCTAACCCAACCGGGCGATGTTTTAAATTTGAATTTCTTGCTTGTGGGACAGAATAATAATTAATATCGATAACATTATCTAACATACGTAATGCTGTGTGAATGGTATGACGCAGCTTTTCTTGATCGAGTCCAGTTTCTGTGAGATGTGAGATTAAATTAATACTACCTAGATTACATACGGCAATTTCATCACGCGAAGTATTCAGTGTAATTTCAGTGCATAAGTTTGAGCTATGAACGACACCAATATGTTGTTGTGGCGAGCGTAAATTGCATACGTCTTTAAATGTAATCCAAGGATGGCCAGTTTCAAATAACATAGATAATATTTTACGCCACAATCCCACAGCAGAGATTTTCTTGAAATTTTTAATTTTTCCGGCGAGAGTTTTCTTTTCGTAAGCAAGATAAACTTCTTCGAATGCATGGCCATATAAATCGTGCAAATCAGGTACGTCATCGGGTGAGAATAATGTCCAATCTTTATTTTCCATCACACGTTTCATGAAAAGATCAGGAATCCAATTTGCAGTATTCATATCGTGAGTACGACGGCGTTCATCACCAGTGTTTTTGCGTAATTCTAAAAATTCTTCAATATCTTTATGCCAAGTTTCAAGATAAGCACACACAGCCCCCTTACGTTTACCACCTTGATTGACCGCTACAGCAGTGGCATTGGCAACATTTAAAAAAGGAACGACGCCTAATGATTTACCATTCGTTCCCTTAATGTGCGCGCCCATCGCACGTACATTGGTCCAATCATTTCCTAATCCACCAGCATATTTAGATAGCAAGGCATTATCTTTCATAGCACTATAAATGCCATCCAGATCATCAGGAACAGTAGTTAAATAACAGCTGGATAATTGTGGACGTAGCGTACCAGAATTAAATAAAGTAGGCGTGGAACTCATGAAATCAAATGAAGAAAGCAAATTATAAAATTCAATGGCACATTTTTCTTTTTCTTTTTCTTCGATCGCGAGCCCCATGGCAACTCGCATGAAAAACATTTGAGGTAATTCGAAGCGTAAGCCTTCCCAATGTAAAAAATAACGATCATAAAGTGTTTGTAGGCCTAAATAAGTGAATTGTAAGTCACGATCTAGGCGAATGGCAGGGAGAATTTTTTGGAGATCGAAAGTACGTAACCGTGGATCTAATAATTCACACTTAATGCCTGTTTCAAGATAGGTTGAAAAATAAATAGGTAAATTAGCTGTGTTGACATCATCAATATTTAAATCGAGAAAACGACAAGCTTCATGTTTTAAATCATCGAGCAATAATCGAGCTGCGACAAACGTATAATTAGGTTCCTTTTCAATCAGTGTCCGCGCTGACATTACCAACGCTTTGTTGATTTCACTAAGAGGAACTTTATCGAATAGATTGCGTTTTACATCTTCGATAATCCATTCTGTAGAAACGTGCATTAATCCTGCGCATGCTTGAGCGACTTGATTTTGTAAAATCTGCATTTCCAATGGTTTGATCTGACCATCTGGAAGAGTAACATGTAGTGTATAAGCAGATTTTTGATTTTCTTTTTCTTGCTGTGTTTGTTCGCGAATGCGACGTCGTTCTTCGCGATACAGTACATAGGCTTTGGCTACTTTGTATTCGCCAGTACGCATGAATTCTAGTTCAACTTGATCTTGAATTTCTTCAATATGGATAGTGCCGCTACTGTGTAATCGGCGACTGAACGTATCAGTAATTTTATTGGTTAAATGGGTAACTTTTTCGTAAATTCTTGAAGATCCGGCAGCCGTATCACCTTCGACTGCCAGAAAAGCCTTGGTCATGGCAACGGCAATTTTGTTGGCGTCGAAGGGAGTAACGGTGCCGTTTCGACGAATGACCTTAATATGGCCAGGTGCAGTTTGGGCAATGTCGAAATGGGAAGTGTAAGCGATGTGAGATGTTGGTTGAATATCCATGCTCTCTTTGTTTTCTCCGCAATCAAATTCAGGTTATTGGAATCAATTAGTTAAAGTTTTTTATCGAATATCTGGTAGTATTGGATTTCAAAAAACACAATATATAGTGTTTTTATGCATCATTCTTATCAAGATAAAGGATCTTGTCAAAGATAGCAAGAAGATTAAAAAAATAAAAATTACAGTATGATTATGAGACAATTTTTATTTAATAATTTAATAAATACACAGTATTGATAAGCTTAAATGATACTGCATAAGTTGAATTTTGATGACGATATTTTAGCGCTTTCTTCTAATGGAATGGAAGGTTGTGAAAAAATACCGTGACTCGATGGTCTTGTTATATTGGCATCGTTTTTAGCAGGTGAGAGGGTGACGGTAGGTTCATGCATTGGTTTAGGCGATGGATCGGTAGTTTCCATTTTCACCAACATCTGCTCTGTGCTGGTTGACTGAGCGGGAGAATCATTATTATGTTTGGCTAAAATGGTATCTATATCTAAATAGGAAAGATCCTTGGGTTTAGATTTAATTTTTGAATATAAGTAATCACCAATTTTATAAAATAATCCGGTAAAGACAGTACCACCGATGACACTTAAGCCAATACCTATTGAAGCAATAGCGGGAAGAGTAGAAGGTGGATACAAAATAAAAAACATGCCAATGAGGATGAGTGTTGTGCCCACAATAGGGCGGATACCACTTTTTAGTATGGAGAGAGCTTGATGCTTTTGATGTGTTTTTATGTGATGAAGCACAGCAATTTTCTCATTTAATATGGCACGATCGTTCTCCTTTTGTTCTTTTGTATTTATTTCTTCTGCGGCTTTAATGGCTAAATTTGGTTCGCTATCACGGAAATTTAGATTCTTCAAACGATCATCCTTATCGATCGCGTCTAACTTGATCTGTGATTCATTTATTTCGGTTTGAATTTTATCTACCACATCACGATGTTGCTTGTAACGAAACGATGGCTTGAAAATTTCGTGAACTTCATCAAAAATAAAGCCGGCAAAACTAATAGCAATGGATAATCCACCAGTTAAAATAATACCAATCAAATTGGCAGCAAACCAAATACCATCATTAGCCATGCGGTTTGGGCGAGTGCCTTTCATTAAGACATTTTTAAAGCGTGTCCATTTAGATAGCTTGGCTTCTTCAACACTGATAGGCTTTCGAAAAGTGGAATATAGTACAATCACACAATCCAATAAAAATGTTACGCCATATGACAATCCTAAAATACTAAACCATTTGGGTAAAAATTTATGCATTTTATCCATATCATATTTTTCAAGATTCCCTAGAATTCGATTAATATAAATAATAAATAAACGAATAGCTGTATACCAAGGTGTGCCAACATAGATGGTATTGGTTCTTAAATTTTCTTTGAAAAATCCGAGATTTTTTTCTTCTGTTTCATTCAGTATGGATTCATGTTTTAATTCTTTAGCTAATTTGCAACTTAATTTTTTGTATTTTTTTGCTTCCCATGCATCGACAGGCGTATCTTCACTACCATATTGATAAGCGATGAAGAGTTCTTCAGCCATCTTTTTTTGCTGTGCTTGTGCGGCTCGTGCAATTTTAATTTGATTGCTTAAGGATTGAAGGTCCTTTTTGTGAGTGGCGCACGTATGTTTTATTTGTTCTATTGCATCATGATAGATTTGATTTGCATTTTGTTGGGCGAGGACTGTTTGTTTTTCGAGGAGATCGTCTAGTTCTTTTTGTTGGGCGAGGACTGTTTGTTTTTTGAGGAGATCGTCTAGTTCTTTAGACAATTCATCAAATTTTTTTTCAGCCGTTTTGTCTCTTAATTCAAGAGCACATATTTTTGCTTTTTCACTACTCGTATAAGCATGTGAGAGCATGTTAATAGACCTGTAAACATAACAAAGATCCTTCTAGGATTTTGTTAGTGTACAATTATCTTAATATGCCTAACCTTAAGATAGTATTAAGATTACATGCTTGTAAGAAATATTCCATTGACATTATTCTTGCAAATTGTAGTAATTTGTATTCTGCCAGTCCATTTATAAAACTAGGACAGCTTTACCCCTTCATACGTAACAACTGCAGGCTGAGATTGATCGGTGTTTTGATGTGGTTCAGGCGGCTGATATATAGAAGAATGAAATGTACTAAAGCTGTGGGTAGTATGGAATGGGTTATTATCCTTCTTTTGAGGGATAGTTGGTTGCTCTGGTAGTTGAGCAGCCATCGCCATTATGTCGCCGGTAGAGCCACCAGGCTTATATGGATTATCTTTATAGCATAGCTGGGTTAAATAATTATCCTGATTATGCGCAGCTGCTTGAGTTCGGTGATCAAGGTCATTTAATGTGTTTTGTGCTGCAGTTAATTTACTTTGTCGGTTATACATATGAATATTCATCGATGTCCAGATCACGGCTAATATGGCGGCAGCGGCAAGACCAAGTGGTCCAGCTAAGGTACCGGCTGTCATCATTAAGGCAGGAATAACCGCTAATCTAACGAGAAGAATACCTGTTCCACCAAACCTTGCGATGCCAAATGCTCGATTAAAGCCTTTTTTGACAGCCGTCCACATACCGGCCATGGTGGAGGTTAATCGTCGGACGGCTCTATCATCATGAGGGTGAATAGTCGTCAATGGTTTAATGGGTTCCTTGACAGTCGTCTTGATAAGTAAGTTTCTTAGCTGCTCATTGACTGATTCTATTTTGACTAAAGCATCTATATCTTGCTTCTTGCCTTTCAATTGGTTTCGTAATGATTCTTCTTTTTCTTTATCTTTTTTATAGCTGGAATAAGCAAAACCTAGCCCTACCACGGCGCCTACGGCACAAAGAGCCAGGGAAATAGGGTTACTTAAAATGAATGCCGCAGCAATGGTTGCGCCAGCAAATCCCGCAATAACCCCTCCTACCCAACCCAAAAAAGCGAAATTAATCAGGTGAGCGGCAACATAGGTTGCTGTATTTCTTAGTCGTTTACCGGTTTTGCTATCGATGCCTGCTTCGTCACGCAATAAATTAAATTGCTGCTCGAGTTTAGTGGGCGGTAGCTGTCTTGATCGAGGGTTAGTTAAGATAGATTGTATTTTGCTCTCTGCTTCCTTAGCTTGATCCTCAGAAATTTGATTATGAGACTTCTTAGCTTGTTCAGTTCGCACCTCGAAGAGTTGTTCTAAAAAAAACTCTTCTAATAATTGATGCTTCAGCGTTTTATTGGAGATGTGGTCAGGTAAAACAAAGTTGTTCTTATTCGGTCGATTTGCTAAATAATGACCGAGCTCTAATCCAGCTTGTATGGCGCTCATCCCTGCCATGATTGATAATACAATTAATAATCCAGGAGGGGTCCAAGCATTGGCATCTGCTTGGTTGGTCAGCATATCTTCAATAAAATAAGCTATCCAAAAATTAAAATTATTAGCATTGATAAAATCATAGCCTTTTCCTGCAATCTCAGCAGGAGAAAGTCCATTTAAAGCATCAATAAAATTTTTTAAAGAGGTTTCCAAATTGATGGTTTGATTTAATTCTTGCTTTGTATTGAAAAAGAAACCATAGATTTTGGTTAACAATAAAAAAGTATTTTTTTGCTTGTCAGAAAAATCCTTGTCGAAAATTGTTTTGGTAAATGCAGCAAGTTTTTCTTTATTATTTTGAATGGTATCTAATAAAAGATGTAGCACATACTTAAATTCTTCTTCTTTAATGGCGTCAATAAGTGCCTGCTGTTGTTCTTTTTGGGAAAGATTTGTACCAACGATTTTTAAAGCTTCGAGTGAGTTACCATCTTTATTTTTCTTTAGCACATTTAATAAGTTTATTAACTCGCTTAGCGTTTTTGATTCGAGTCTATCATGTTCTTGAAATGTTGCTTTAGGGTTAATCGCCAAAAGTATGTTTTTCAGTAAAAATATAGATTCCGATCTGTTTACTCTAGAACCAGTAAATGAAAACAAATGTTGACCGAGTTCATCTATATTTTTATTTTTAATAGTATTCCATTCTTTATTGAAAAAATTCTCCATTACCGAATGATGTTTGAGTTTTAAGACTAATTCGGGCTTCTTTTTAAAACCATTTTTTAGCCGCCGCTTGGATTGTGTGGTGACACTCGCCGTGAGATGGTAAATGCCTTTTTTTTGTAAAAATCCGTTAAATTTTTCTGTTAGCTGATCGGCAGTAAGTTTCTTTACACCAAGTTCTTTATTCATGCTATTCAATAATTTTTGCAAATTATTGTTTTCTTGTTTGAGAAAGGCCTTGGCAACAAATGGCAAACTTCCAACAAAACTAGCTGCTAAAATAACGGGTGTTAGAACAGGATGTATACCGATGCCACTTAAATTTTGAAAAAATTTATTGAAAAATATTTGCAAGTCTCGAAGGGGAGTAGCATAGGCGATATCATAAGCATAAAAAAACTCTTTAGGAAGTGCATAAAGAATTGCAAAAGCCTTCATTTTCTCTGGCGTTGTATTGTTTAATGGATCTTTGCCTGGATTCTCGAGCATTAGCAACCACCCCAAGTTGTTATGTTTAATGGTATACTTTTGTTAAACTCTCTTAAGCTCTATTTCTTTGTAATTAAGAGTATTTATATAGTGTATTTATTATATATATCGAGATTTCCTTAAGAGAGTATTAAGATGACAGGAAAATAAAAAATATTCATGATTGATCGATTCAGATGCGAGTAAATTTGACACTTAAAGTAAGCGCTCATACAATGCGCACATGCCAGAAAAATTAATTCCGGAACATGTCGACCCTTTTCGTTATGCCGAACAAGCATTGCGGCTAAGCGGCGTAGTGAATATAGCGACTATGAGTCGTTTATCTTCTATGATTAGCGCGAATAGTGGGCAAGTAGTGGTTGATTTTCACTTTGGCATAGATGAACAAGGCATTACTCTTCTAAAAGGACATTTGCAAACTGAATTGCTGCTACAATGCCAACGTTGTCTAGAGCCCTATAATTATGAAATAATAGTGGACTTCGTTTTAGGGGTGGCGAGTACCTATGATGAAGCGAAAGGACTACCAGAATGCTATGAGCCTGTACTGACAAAAGAAGGTCATTTGGCATTAAGAGAACTAGTAGAAGATGAGATAATTTTAAATTTACCACTCATTCCTAAACATGAAAGACAGAATTGTAAGATAGCTTTACCAGTAACAGATTCTGAAGTGGAAGAAGGGAAGGTTAAAAGTCCCTTTCAAGTATTGGAATTATTGAAACATAAGCAAGATAAGTGAGGAGTTTTAAAGATGGCTGTTCATAAAAGTCGAGTGACACGTTCAAGACGCGGCATGCGTCGTTCCCATGATGGTTTAAAAAAAGCTACGTTATCAGTGGATGTCGGGACGGGTGAAACACATCGTCGTCATCATGTTAGTCCAGATGGTTATTATAAAGGACGTCAAGTCATTGATACTTCTGCTGCAACAGAAGAAAGTAGTGACGAAGAATAATTTTTCGTTGAAGCTTGCCGACAGATGGGCCTCGTTGTTAGAGCGTAACATTGATGAAATGATTACCGGCGCATGTGACATAGCAAAGGGACAAACGATGATGGTTAGGAATGACGTCTCATGATAACCATATCAATTGATGTAATGGGAGGTGATTACGGCCCTTCTGTTACGGTGCCTGCTTCATTAAAAATTTTAGCTACTTATCCTCAATTAAATCTTATTTTAGTGGGTGATTCAGCCCAGCTTCAGTCTTGGTTAAATGCGCATTCGTACGATGCCAATAGGCTTGTTATACAACATGCTTCGCAGTGTGTTGAAATGGGTGAGTCGCCATCACAAGCATTGCGTAATAAGAAAGATTCTTCTATGCGAGTTGCGATTAATTTAGTCAAAGAGGGTAAAGCACAAGCCTGCGTCAGTGCAGGTAATACCGGCGCATTAATGGCAACCGCACGCTTTGTTTTGAAGATGCTACCCGGTATCGACCGACCAGGTATTATTTCCACTTTTCCGACGGAACAGCCAAATAAAAATATGCGTATGCTGGATTTAGGCGCGAATGTTGATTCGAGTGCTGAAAATCTTATGCAATTTGCGGTGATGGGATCAGTACTCACTTCAGCGGTTGATAATATTCCAGCTCCCAAAGTTTATTTGTTAAATATTGGTGAAGAAGAAATAAAAGGAAATGAACAAGTCAAACGTACCGCGCAACTTCTTGAAAATTCGAAATGGATAAATTATGCAGGTTACATTGAGGGAGATGCCATTTATCAAGGCGATGCGGATGTGGTGGTGTGCGATGGATTTGTCGGCAACGTGGCGCTGAAAACTAGTGAAGGAGTCGCGATTTTCATTAGGAAATTAATGAAAGAAGCATTTATGCGAAATTGGTTCACTCAACTGATAGGTATGATGAGTAAGCCAATACTCAAATCATTTATTCAACGGATTGATCCGGCTCGATATAATGGTGCCAGCTTCATTGGCCTGCAAGGGATTGTGATTAAAAGCCACGGGGGTGCCACTATTCAAGGTTTTGCCCATGCAATTGAAGAAGCAATGATTGAAGTAGAAAAAAATATTCCTGAACGTATTCGATATGAAGTTGAGCAATTATTAAAATTAACCTTACCTCCCATAAGCGAGTAATTCACATGCAATACGCAAAAATTATTGGTACGGGCAGCTATCTTCCTGAAAAAATTCTTACTAATGCTGAGATGGAGAAATTCGTTGATACAACCAATGACTGGATTGTAGAGCGAACTGGAATACGCCAACGTCATATGGCTGCTGAAAATGAAAATGTCATTACGATGGCAGAGCAAGCAGCGCGTACAGCTATATCTGCAGCAGGACTTAAACCAACTGATATTGATATGATCATTGTTGCCTCTACTACACCACATATGGTATTTCCGAGCACGGCATGTTTATTGCAAGAACGCTTTGGAATTTCGGGTTGTCCTGCTTTTGATCTCAATGCAACAGCGTGTGCTGGTTTTATTTATGGATTTAGTATTGCTGATCAATATATTCGTACGGGGTCGATTAAGAATGCATTGGTGATTGGCAGTGAAATCATGTCGCGTGTGGTCAATTGGAATGATCGCAGTACTTGCGTATTATTCGGTGATGGTGCTGGAGCAGTCGTGTTGGGTGCCAGCAACGAACCAGGGATTTTATCGACGCATTTACATGCAGATGGTATGCATAAAGATGTTCTCTATCTTCCATTGGGTACGAGTCATGCGCCAAATCTTGAATCTATCAAAATGATGGGTAACCAATTATTCAAATTAGCAGTGAATATATTAGGGGATCTATTTGACGAAACGCTAGCGGCAAATCATTTACAGAAAGCTGATATTGATTGGTTGGTTCCGCATCAAGCGAATATTCGCATTATTCAAGCAATGGCGAAAAAATTAAATCTATCGTTGGATCATGTGGCTATCACACTCGATACACAAGGTAATACCTCAAGTGCTTCTATTCCACTCGCATTAGATCAAGCTATTCGCGATGGCCGAATCAAGCCTGGCCATCTCTTAATGATGGAAGGCTTTGGTGGCGGCTTGGCTTGGGGATCAGCATTAGTACGATATTAATTTTTGATTAGTCATTCACATACCATCATTCTACGTGTAGTAGGAAATAAACATGCCTGTTCAGTGCCAAGATGTAAAAAATAGTGGTGAATTTATTTCAATGGAACTGAAACATCATCATCTCGAAATTACTTCTAATGAAAAACTTTTTATTGCTGCCAATGCTTATATCGGTGGTGGATTAGGTAGCTCCATTATTGTGACAGATATTATTGGATTTTTAATTTCTCAATTTGGCATGTTAGATGTCGGGTTAGGTTTGACTGCTTTGATGAGCGCAGTGTTTGTAACAGCCGGTGCGAGTATTTTAGTGGTATTGCTAGGTATACCGATTGCTTATTTCACTTATAAAGATATGCAAGATGGTTATCTGTACGCAGAGAAAATTAAAAATCATGAATGGAAGCGCAATCAAGTGCGCGAGGCATTATTTTACGAATTATTAGTGTTACGCTGTTTATGCCAATCGGATACGGAATTAGAAATCATGCTTGCTAATCAACTGAAGCAATGTGCGGACGATGAAAAAAATAGCTTGTATCGATTGGTGATCCAAGAGTTTGCTCAGGCTATCAAGAATTTTTCTTTTCATGCTTCTGATGGTTATGTTGGTTATCCATCATTGAATAGAGGGAGTTCTTCCGACAATATGCTAGAGGTTTTTGATCAGCAACAATTAACATTTAAGCAAGCGGCTGTGTGCGCCCACTTCAAGCAACGGAATCAACATTTCATCGCTGAACTTAATCAATGTTTTAACAATCATCAAAAACTTGCTATTCCACGAAATCGAGCCATTGTTTTTGGAATTTTACAAGGATTTGGTTTTACTGGTGTAACGTTTGGCGCGACTTGGTCTGTAGCCACTTTAATTGCTAGTTTTGGATTGGTGATTATTCCTGGTATGGGATGGGGGCTAATGGCGCTAGCTTGTGTAGGATTAGGTATTACCTTTGGGATAGGCATGTACTTTAATAGAAGCAAAAATCTTCGACGTGAAGTATTGAAAGAGGAAATTAATCAGCAAAAAAAATCATTAGTTGAGGCGCAAGTGGAATGTGAAGCACTACGTAAACTGGAATGGCAAAAAAGAATGAGTAGACAAGAGAAAAATATAGTTGAAACGTTAGAGTGGTCGCCAACGGTTGACTTAGATATTATTAAATCAGCAAAAAAAATCGGTTTTTTTTGTCGTCCCATTAAAAATATGTTTGATCAAACATTAGGTGACATTCCCGTGATAGCCAAAGTCTTTTAAACTCTTTATTTTGACAATGGCTTGCAGCGAAGTAGAAATATTAACACGCCAGAGCATTTATTCGAGAGTACTGATGAACGAGCATAGGATAGCAGTTGTTTTTCCAGGTCAAGGATCACAAACCGTAGGCATGTTGGCTGATATGGCGGGTGATTTTAAAGAAATAAAGGAAACATTTGATATTGCTGCAGATGTATTGCATTACGATTTGTGGCGTTTAATCCAAGAAGGCCCTGCTGATGAATTAGATAAAACTATTCATACGCAACCTGCATTACTCGCTGCTTCCTATGCGCTTTGGCGGGTGATTCAAAATAAATATTCTCTATGCCCCCATTTTTTGGCTGGGCATAGCCTGGGTGAATATTCAGCACTAGTTTGTGCAAATGCGCTGGATTTTTCCGATGCGATTCAATTGGTAGCAGCACGTGGACAATATATGCAAGAAGCCATGACACCTGATACAGGAGCAATGGCAGCAATTATAGGTTTGGAAGATCAGGTTGTCGCTCAAATTTGTCGTCAGGCAATTAATCAACCTGACGAAGTGCTTTCTCCAGCAAATTATAATAGTGTTGGCCAGATTGTGATTGCTGGACATCGATCAGCGGTGCTACGAGCACTGGTGATTTCTAAAGAGCAAGGTGCTAAAATTGCAAAGTTAATTCCAGTCAGTGTGCCTTCACATTGCGAATTAATGAAGCCTGCGAGCGATCGTTTGCGGAAATTATTAATGAATGTGAAATTAAACCAGCCCAGTATTCCGGTGCTTAGCAATGTTGATGTGAAGTATTATAGTCATGGCGAATCCATTCGAGATGGATTAGCAAGACAACTATTTATGCCTGTTCGTTGGGTGGAAACGATCCAACTTTTTATTCAACAAGGTGTCACTACTGTTATTGAGTGTGGAGCTGGAAAGATTTTAACTGGGTTGAATAAACGTATTGATCAAAATTTGCAATGTTTGTCTACAGTTGATTTAGCCAATTTACAAATGGTATTGAGTATGGTTAGTAAGGTTAGCAAACCTGTTACAGGTATGAAGGGGTAAATGAACATGCAGCGAGAAGGTTTGCTCAAAAGCAAAATTGCTTTGGTGACTGGCGCTAGTCGTGGAATCGGACGTAGCATTGCTTTAGCATTAGGAAGAGAAAATGCTACTGTTATTGGAACCGCAACGACGCAAGAAGGGGCAGAACAAATTTCTCGCGTATTGCACGAAGCAGGGATGGAGGGAGGTGGCATGTTATTAAATGTTACTTCGCCAACATCCATTGATGAGACACTGCTTGCGATAAAGGAACGTTTTGGAGTCGTAACTGTATTAGTTAATAATGCTGCGATCACCCAAGACAATCTTTTTTTACGGATGAAAGAGGAAGAATGGCTAAGTGTCCTAGAAACTGATTTACACGCTATTTATCGAGTTACAAAAGTGTGTATTAGAGATATGTTAAAAGCCAAATGGGGAAGAATTATCAATATTGGTTCTGTGGTCGGTTCGACAGGGAATCCTGGTCAAGCAAATTATGCTGCTGCAAAAGCCGGCATGATTGGTTTTACCAAGTCAATTGCGCTTGAAGTTGGTTCACGCGACATTACGGCTAATGTGGTTTCTCCGGGCTATATTACTACCGATATGACAGATGCGCTAACAGAGCAACAGCGGGAAGCTATTTTCCAACGCATCCCTATGCAGCGTATTGGTTCAACGGAAGATGTTGCTGCTGCTGTGGTCTTTTTAGCTTCTAAAGCTGCTGGATACATTACTGGCCAAACATTACATGTGAATGGTGGGATGTACATGAATTAAGCAGTTCCCGCTCCTAAGTTTGCTGCGAGAACTTTTTTAATACTTTTCAACTATAATAGATCAAAAACAAGCAATCATCAGATAAAGTTTGCGTTTTTTTGCATCAAAATGAACTGACAAATAGTTGCAAGTTAATGATTTTTGAATACACTAGATTAATTTTTAATTTTTACTAAGAAGAGGATAGAGTGATTATGAATATACAAACAAACGAAATTGAAGCTCGCGTAAAGAAAATTGTCGTTGAACAATTAGGTGTAAAAGAGGAGGAAGTCACGACAGACGCTTCGTTCGTTGATGATTTAGGTGCCGACTCGCTGGATACAGTGGAATTAGTGATGGCTCTTGAAGAAGAGTTTGAAATTGAAATTCCAGACGAAGATGCAGAAAAAATCATTACCATCAAAGATGCTGTCAGCTATGTTGTTAATCGTACGGAGAAAGAAACGAAAGAGTAATGGATAACAATTTCCTAAGACCGTGGGCAAGCGATGATGAGTGCGGAATTAAGTTGCGTGTATGAGATGCATGTTTTGCAGCGAGTAGAGATAAGCTTTCTAGCAGTATTCACTGTGCTGTCAGGGTCATTGTTAAGGAACGGTTTGCAGTTGAGGATTTTGCTTTGAGTAAACGTCGTGTAGTCATAACGGGGATGGGTATGGTGACCTCCCTCGGACATACTGTAGAAGCTACTTGGCAATCTATTGTTGCTGGCAAAAGTGGCGTTGCTTTAATTGATCATTTTGATGCCACTGATTTGAGTTGCCAAATTTGTAGTCGCGTTAAACAATTCGACACGAACTTGTATATGTCTGAAAAAGAAGCTCGAAAACGAGATTATTTTATTCAATATGGTATGGCAGCAGCCATACAAGCTATTCAAGATTCCGGTATTCAAGTCACTGAAGCAAATGCTTATAGAGTTGGTTTGGCGATAGGCTCAGGAATTGGTGGATTACCACTGATTGAAAGATGTCATGCTACATTATTAGAATCTGGTCCACGAAGAATTTCGCCTTTTTTTATTCCAGGTGCTTTAATTAACATGATTGCAGGAAATGTTTCTATTCAATTTGGTATGAAAGGTCCTAATCTTGCATTGGTGTCTGCTTGCACGACAGGAACACATAATATTGGTCTTGCTGCTCGATCAATTGTCTACGGCGATGCTGATGTCATGGTAGCTGGTGCATCGGAAATGGCGACAACTAAGCTAGGTATTGCTGGTTTTGCTGCTATGCGAGCGCTTTCTACTCGTAATGATGCTCCTGAAAAAGCGAGTCGACCATGGGATAAAGACCGCGATGGTTTTGTACTAGGTGATGGTGCAGGTATGATTGTATTGGAAGAATATGATCATGCAAGAGCGCGTGGTGCAAAAATTTATGCTGAATTGATTGGTTTTGGTATGAGTGCAGATGCCTATCATATGACATCCCCTGATCCAGAAGGAAGGGGTGGTGCAGCAGCGATGAATGCCGCACTAGCAGACGCAAAAATATCTCCTGAAGCTGTTCACTATATTAATGCGCACGGTACATCCACGCCTGCAGGCGATGAGTTGGAGGTGATGGGGGTGAAACGCAGTTTTGGTGATCATGCTTATCGCTTGGCAGTGAGCTCAACGAAGTCAATGACGGGACATTTGTTGGGAGCAGCGGGTGCGGTGGAAGCGATTTTTTGTCTATTAGCAATACGAGATCAAGTAGCACCACCAACGATTAATTTGGATCACCCGAGTGAAGGATGCGATTTGAATTTTGTGCCTCATCAACCACAGGCGATGTCAATTAAAGTTGCTCTATCAAATTCATTTGGATTTGGTGGTACCAATGGGACATTGATATTTCGAAAGGTATGATGGTTAAAAAGCCTTCGGTTATTTTTGTTATTTGTTTATTTTTCATTTTTGCAAGTGTGTGGTTATATACGCTTCTCATTCCGGTGGTTTCTCAACGGGATGGAATTATTTTTTACCTCAAACCAGGGACGTCTGAGAGCACCTTGATTGCTGATTTATCAAAGCTTGGTATGATTCGTTCGCCATTTTTATTTACGCTATATACTCGCTTACAACCAACATCCTATTTAAAAACCGGTGAATATTATTTCCCTGAAGGTTCGTCGGCCGTATCGATTTGGCGACAGGTGACACAGGGTAGAGGTTTTTTTCAACGAGCATTTACTATTATTCCCGGATGGTCTTTTAAGCAGGTGCAACAGGCGCTATTACAAGCGGAAGGATTGGAACATGAATTAATCAATATGGATAATAAAGAAATCATGCGCCGTTTAGGTTATCTTAAGCTCAATCCAGAAGGCGAATTTTATCCAGAAACCTATTACTACACGCGAGGTTACTCGGATTTTGTTATTTTAAAACGTGCGAATGTTCTCATGCAAAAAAAACTTAATCAAGCTTGGAAACAACGAGCTTCTGGATTGCCTTATCAAGATATCTATCAAATGTTAATTGTTGCTTCTTTAATTGAAAAAGAAACTCATGTAGAAGCAGAGCGACCAATGATAGCGGGTGTGATTATCAATCGGCTTAAGAAAAACATGCTTTTACAAATTGATCCGACAGTCATTTATGGAATGGGTGAGCATTACCAAGGAAAAATAACTAAAAAAGATTTAATACAAGATACACCATATAATACATATGTTCATAAAGGATTGCCGCCTACACCTATCGCCATGCCCAGCATGTCTTCCATCCAAGCTGCATTACATCCAATCCAACATCAATATTATTATTTTGTAGCGCTAGGTAAACAAGGGCATCAATTTTCGGAAACATTAATTGCACATCAAGCAGCAGTGGCAGCTGCTAATCGTCAACCAGGATATTTTAATGAGCGATTGATTGAAAATTATTTATACAGTCTTTTTCAAATGACTACTCTGACCAAAGTGCATTAAATGAAGAGAAGATAACAGGAGCATGTAGCATGTTGACAGGAAAATTTATTACTATTGAAGGTACGGAGGGGGCAGGAAAAAGTACAGCAGTACAATTTATAAAAAATTATTTGTTGCAACTCAAAATTGATGTTATTTGGACTCGCGAGCCAGGCGGTACGGATCTTGCTGAGCAAATACGTAATTTATTGCTTCATCCTATGAGTTTTGAGGAGATGGAAGCAGAAACAGAATTGTTAATGATGTTCGCAGCTCGTGCACAACATTTAAAAAAATGCATTTTACCAGCATTAACAGCAGGTAAATGGGTAGCATCCGATCGCTTTATTGATGCTAGTTATGCTTATCAAGGTGGAGGAAGAAACATTGATATGCATTTTATTACATCACTTGATCAGTGGATAGTGGGGGATGTTTATCCTCATCTTACTTTATTACTTGATATTGATCCTGCAGAAGGTTTTAAACGAGCTGAAAAACGTGGTACGGATAAAGATAGAATAGAGCAAGAAAAAATCGAATTTTTTATTCGAGTTCGCGATACTTACTTAGCGCGAGCAAAACAGTATCCAGAGCGAATTAAAGTGATTGATGCTAGCGAACCACTGTTTATTGTTGAAAATCAAATTCGAAGTATTCTGGATCAATTTATTAATGCGAATGTTGTGTAAGAGAGCATGATGATTTTTCCTTGGCATAAAAATCAATGGCAACAACTCGGACGAATGAAGGATGATAAGCGTTTACCACATGCATTATTGTTATCGGGTATGGCAGGAATAGGCAAAGCACAATTTGCTGAAGCTTTTGCGCGCTTATTGGTATGTGAGAAAAGTGATTTGCAGCAAAGTTGTGATACTTGTCACGCCTGTCGTTTAGTGATGACAAAAGTACATCCAGATGTATTGTGGGTTCAACCAGAAGAAGAAAACAGTGTGATAACGATCGATCAAATTCGAGAGGTGACTCATTTTATCAATCAATCCTCATCAGAGGGCAGAGGTAAGGTTGTTATCATTTGCTTTGCCGATCAAATGAATATGTATGCCGCTAACGCCTTGCTGAAAACATTAGAAGAACCAACACCAGGCTCGTTGCTAATGCTGGTAAGCGATCAAAGCGATCGCTTACTTGCAACTATTCGAAGTAGATGCCAGTTTCTTATTTTTCCACGTCCAGATCGAGAACCTGCTTTAACCTGGTTACGATCTCAATTAAAAAATAATGATCTCCAGCCTGAGTTATTGCTAACCATTGCTAATGGCGCACCATTATGTGCATTGCGATTAGCTGAAAAAGATATGTTATCGCTTCGCCAATCTATTTTTGATGCGTTTTCGTTAGCTCAAGATCCTTTGCATGTTGCGACGACTATTCAAGATCATTCGATTTTACGAATTTTAGATTTTAGTTTAAGTTGGATAACAGATTTGTTGCGTTTGCAGCTAGGTGCATCTAAGCATAACATGGTCAATCATGATTACACCAAGCAGTTACTTGAATTCAGTATGAAAACAAATATTGATAAAAATTCTAAGTTCATGGTGTATTTGCTGAGTTTACGTAAACAAATTAGCCAAGGTATCAATTTAAATAAGCAATTAACACTCGAATCGATTTGGATACAATGGAATATGGAGTGCATCATATGATTCCGAAAGATAAAAAGCAGATTTTAGAAAACAGGAAACATCTGCTGAAAATGCTAATTTTACCGGAAAACGAAATCGAGAAAAAAACACAACAATTAATTGCTAGCACTGAAAAATATGAATACTATTTCCTAGACACGGTCACATTAGCTTATGCAGCAGCGAAGTTTTCTAAGCGCCATGTCGATCGATTTGTGCAAAAAATGTTAGCCGATATAAAACAATTTAGACGGCTTGTTGATGATATCGGATCGTTATCCTTTCTGATGCACGAATTACCAAGTAATCAAGCAAGAAAAATTGAAAAGTATGTATTGAGTAATCGAGAAGAGTTTAAGCGATTAATAGCGGATCAATATGCTTTATTCGTGGCATTATCACGTTTACCATCAGAATACGTTGAAAATATTATGGCGTGTATTTTGAATGACCATGATGAATTTAATAGAATTTTTCATGACATCAGTTGTTTAGATTATGCCATACAATGTTTTCCGTCGGCTTATGCAGAACGATTTCTACAGTTGATATTAAAGAATTCACAGATATTTAATCGGTTATTTAATACTCCAGAGGTACTCGTATATGTATTGAGTTTTTTTCCTAAAGAATATTCAGAACAGATTCTGCAATGTATCGATTCAGATTTAAAGCTAGAGTTGCGAATGTATGTGGTGAGATTTTTTCCAAACTTAATTCCCACCATTATAAATTTTGGTATTGATCCTTACCAGTTGAAACTAAGTCGTGATCTCTTACAGGAAATTATTTTTTATCAATCTGACAGGATCGATTACTATATTCCACTAATTTTAACGATGGGAGTTAAACTGCAAAATCAAGGTGAATATTTGTTATTTGGAAACGATTTATTTGGACATCCAATTGAAATAGAAACATCCGTTATTCAATTGCTAATGAAGTCGGCAAGATTGTCGCCTATAAAAATTTATACTGTATTGGCATTTATTCAACATGGTGAACAAGCGAATGGCGTTGATCAACATAATAAAAATATTTTACAAATTATGTACGATCTTTATCCGAAGACTCGAGATATGATTTGTTCATGGGGGATTCGCCAGAAAAAATCAGAAGATAGCGAATTTGTTCTCGGTCGTATTAATATTTCGATTTTGCGATTAGAATTACAAAATTTTTCACCTATACATCAAGCAAGAAGTTTGTTTGTTAATTTTCTTATCTTATTATCAATAGACCGAATGAATGAACATTCATCGTCTTTTTTTAAACAATTACCACTTGAAATACTTCTTCATGTGATTAACTTTTGTGATTTCACCAGTATGCAAAAAACTAAGAAAGAAGGTAGTTGTTTAGCAAAATATTTTTTTTCTGAGCCAGATCAGGTAAAAAAAATGCTTGTTTCGCCTGGTGGCGTAAACGTTTTTCAGCAAATGGATAACAATAATCATTTTTCTTTTCAGTTATTTAAATCTGCGAAAGTGTTATATCAAGATTATTTTAAGTTAAAGTGTGTATTAGACAAAAAAAATCAAGTGAAAAATTTTTTTGGTTCTCAATCAAAGTCAAAGAAAAATAGTACCTCTCAACACTCTGCGAATTTTTATCAGTTTAGAGAAAAGCATGCACTCGAAGGACTTAAGAATCATTTATCACTATATAAGACACCAGCTAATAAACTTTTGTTATTGGAAAATGTTAATCATTTTAGGTTATGAGGTAAGGCATGGCTTTTCTTGTTGATTCTCATTGTCATTTGCATTTGTTAGATTTATCAACAGCTGGAAATAATTTATCGGCTGTGATGGAGCGTGCTAAAAATCAAGATATTCAATATATATTAAATGTTAGTGTTAAATTAAAAGAATTTCCGATTATTTATGACATTAGTCAATCCTACTCAAATGTTGGAATGTCTGTTGGCGTTCATCCTAATGAACAGGATGAGATAGTTGATGTCGAGACCTTAGTCGAGCTAGGAAAAGTTCCAGCGGTAATTGCTATTGGTGAAACTGGATTGGATTATTTTCGATCGACTGGCGATTTAAATTGGCAGCATGAGCGATTTAGAACTCATATTCAAGCAGCGAAGCAATTACGTAAACCGCTAATTGTGCATACACGACAAGCAAAAGGCGATACAATACGCATTATGCAGGAAGAGCATGCAGATGAAGTGGGAGGCGTGATGCATTGTTTCACCGAAGATTGGTTGATGGCAAAACAGGCGTTGGACCTAGGTTTTTATATTTCATTTTCTGGAATAGTAACCTTTAAGAATGCTATCGAGATTCAGGAAGTAGCAAAAAAAGTTCCACTTGATCGTATGCTAATTGAAACTGACGCACCCTATCTTGCTCCTGAACCACATCGCGGTAAACCCAATGAACCTGCATACGTCAGACATACAGCAGAATATCTAGCAAAATCACGTGGAATATCAATGGATAAATTTGCAGAACAAACGTCAACGAATTTTTTCTCCTTATTTACTGGAGCTGTCAACTCGCATGTTTAAGCCAGCTGCTCTTTTTATTGGGTTACGATACACGCGCGCAAAGCGTCGTAATCATTTTATTTCTTTTATTTCTATCGTTTCAATGATTGGAATTGCGCTAGGCGTTTCTGTTCTCATTACTGTTTTATCAGTGATGAATGGTTTTGATCGCGAAATAAAAAATCGTGTGTTTAGTATGGTGCCACCACTGACTATTAGTAGTATCAATGGTTATGTGACTGGTTGGCAAGATTTGCAAAAAATTGTGGCAGATTTTCCTGATGTCATTGCTTCGGCACCTTTTGCTACGGGAGAAGTGTTGTTGAGCTATGGTGGTTCGGTTCAACCAGCATTAATCAATGGCATTTTACCTAATGAAGAGAAACGAATATCTGCTGTCGCGAGTAAAATGGTGAAAGGTAATTTATCCGATCTTAAACCAAAACAATTTGGTATCATCTTGGGAGAAAATTTAGCTGATCGTTTACGTGCCATGGTGGGTGATAAAATTACAATTGTTACTCCGCAAGTTTCTTTATCGCCAGTAGGTGTCATGCCAAGATTCAAACGATTTACCGTAATTGGTATATTTCGAGCTGGAAGTGGTTTTGGTTTTGATGCTGGATTAGGTTTTATTCATTTGCAAGACGCTCAAAAATTACTTGGTATTGGACAAGATGTCACAGGCTTGCATCTTAATATCAAAGATGTATATGCTGCACCGCTTGTGGCGAAAGAATTAGCTAGCCAACTATCACCTAGTGCTACGATTACTACTTGGGCAGATCAGTTTGGTGAATTTTTTCATGCTGTTCAATTAGAAAAGACGATGATGTTTTTTATTTTGTTGCTGATTATCGCTGTTGCTGCATTTAATTTAGTTTCAACGTTAGTGATGGTGGTGAATGAAAAGCAATCTGATATTGCTATTTTACGTACCTTTGGCGCAACGCCACAAATGATTATGAATATTTTTATTATTCAAGGTGGATTAGTCGGTGTGTTTGGTACCTTGTTTGGTGTGATGGGTGGTTTGTTATTGGCTTGGAATGTGACCGATCTAGTCAATTGGATAGAATACGTTTTTCGCGTGCAATTTTTGTCATCGAGTGTTTATTTTGTTGACTACCTACCATCAGAAATTGAATGGAAAGATGTAGCCAAAATTAGTATTGCATCATTATTTTTTAGTTTAATCGCAACAATTTATCCAGCTTGGCGTGCATCTCAATTGGATCCGGTGGAGTCACTACGTTATGAATAATTCTGTACTTGCTTGTCATGATCTTGCGAAAACATATTTAGATGGTTTAACAAAAATTGAAGTATTAAAGCAAATAGATTTGCAAGTCAACCCAGCAGAAATGATTGCAATTGTCGGTGCTTCTGGTTCAGGTAAAAGTACTTTTTTGCATCTATTGGGCGGATTAGATCATCCTACTCGGGGTAAGGTAATAGTTAATGGAAAAAATATTCATGAATTGACGGAGTCAGAAAAATGTCGTGTGCGTAATCAGTGTTTAGGTTTTGTCTATCAATTTCATCATTTATTACCTGAATTTTCAGCGCTAGAAAATGTGAGTATGCCTTTGTTAATACGCGGCGAACAGTTAACTAAAGTCATTATTGAAAAAGCCACTTATCTATTAACACAAGTCGGGTTGGATCATCGTTTACATCATCGCCTAGGGCAGCTCTCTGGTGGCGAACGTCAACGTGTTGCTATCGCACGAGCGCTCATTGCTGAACCATTGTGCGTGTTAGCAGATGAACCGACAGGTAATTTAGATCCGAATAATGCTGAAAAAGTTTTACAATTATTTTTCGATTTACAAAAAGCTCAGAAAACTAGTGTAGTGATGGTAACGCACGACCCTGATATCGCTAAACGCGCACAACGTGTGTTTAGAATTGAAGAAGGAAAATTGATAGAAGGGATATAATTTTCTATATAGCATGATGCAACAACGCCGTCTAACTATCTCATTGATATCATAAGAATTTAGATGAGCCCTCTGGAAATCAAATTTGAAAGGCTCTTCTTAAGCCTATCTTAAGCATATTAGTGTAAGATTTGTTCATAAAATATTCTATTATCATGAAAAATAATAACTAAACGAGTCTTCATGCAGAGTGTGGTCTAATCTATGTTTTTAACCAAAAAAGAACAAATGGATGCGCGATTGAATTTTCCTTCGGAAAATTCAATCGACACGTCCTACACAGTACATTACCAAGATAGTGGACCAAGTGATTATGATTTTTGGTTAGAAATGGAAGGTCGAGAAAAGTGTTGGCAGCAATTGGAAGAGAGTCAATTAAGGCAACATAAAAAATGGAAAGTTATTATTTCCGATGACATGTTGAATGTATATCCCACGGATTTTAAAGACTATGATTTTTTTTCATCGTTGATCGGAAATTACGAAGTTTATTTATGGCAAGATGAGAAAACACCATGGTCAATGGCTAAACCAGTCAAAAATACTAAAGAATTCTGGAAGATGCGCGACAGCATACATCCTGCCAATAAAAAATCTGTGGAAGAATCACTAGCTAATCAATCTATTTCGCCTGATGATTACTTTATTTTGGATCATGAAGCCTATTTCATGATAAAAAAAAATACAAAATATTTAGATGCAATATCCTTGAGGGGAGTTCGTATTAGCGACTCAAAAATTTTAGATCAAATCAACAAATCTATTACACCATCTTTAATTAAAAAAATAATGATTAACGCACCTAATCAATTAGAAATTGAAATTTTATTAAAGAATTTTACTAATCTTGAACATGTAGGAATCATTGAACCGTCAACTGAGTGGGTTAAACAGCATTTGGAAAAATTTAATGGAAAAGAAATCACGTTGCATGAATTGATTTGTGAGAATGGAAAATTAATCATTCCTGAAAATGTGGAGTTGACAGCATTAAATATTAATTATCCTGCTCAGCTAGTTTGGTTTCGTTCATCAAAATCACCGATAAAAAAATTAACGTTTAAAAATTGTAAACATTTAAAAAAGTGTGAAATTTTAAATTTTAAATTACTAGAAAATCTGTCGATTGTTGACTGTAATCAAAACATGGAAATATATACCGATAAAGAAAATTCTATCTGTAATTTAAAACGTTTGGAAGTTAATGGTTCAATTATGATACCACTCGATATCTCTAGTTTTACTCAACTAGAAGAAATAATTTTAATAAATCAAGCAAGGATTAAATTAAATCAAAATAGCTTGCCTAATCTGAAAAAATTAATCATTCGCAAGGCTAATGTATTCATCAATCTAAGAGACGATCAGTTATTAAATATAGAAGAGCTAGAGTGGGATAGCAGTCAAGCGAATCTAGATTTAGCGTGGTTGTCAAAATTAGTTAAACTAAAAAGTTTAAAAATCGTTTCACCTGTAATAACAAATACCGTTGAATTTGATTTTTCAATTTTTACTCAGTTGACGGAATTGACGATCATAAATTGTCGATTTCATAAAATATCTTATTTAAATAACAAAAGTTTAATGTCAATGGTAATAAGCGATAGTTCATCTATTCGTGAGTTAATTATTAATAATATGAGTGCATTGCATGATTTGAAAATTTCTAATTGTATGGCTTTGGAAATCATTCAAGCAAATCGAATCAATTTAAATCGATTGGAAATTACAGATTGTCCATTTTTTCCGCCAATGGATTTAAAAAATGTAAATGTATTTATTAACGATTTTTTTGAATATCGAAAATATAATGTTATAAGGGATGGTTATACTATTGGCTCTAAACTATTAGATAGAAATGATATTTGTAGTCCTGATAATTTAAGAGAATTAAAGTATCAGAGCCGTTTCCAGGATAAATTTGAATCATATTCAAGCATGGATCTAGCAACATTTAGCAATCTTAAGATGGTATCTATAGATGGAAGTTATTCTTATATCATCACAAGACCTAATCCTTCAATTAAAAAATTGGTTATTAAAAATTATCCTCTTTCCGTAAAAAATATTGATTTTACTTATTTTCCTGAATTAGAAGAGCTTGAAATTAATCATTGCGATATTGACAATCAATTGAATTCGGTCATTTCATTAAAAAGTATTTTTTTCATGAAATGTAACTTTAAAAACAGAGTATTAGATTTGTCTGATCTTCATACGATTGAAGAAGTTAAAATCGTAAAATGTGATTTTGAAAAAATTATTTGGCCGAAGAATGGCTCCATTAGGCATTTGCATATAGAACAATGTTATGCATTTAATACACTTGATTTAATAGGTTTGGATAATCTGGAAAGATTGGTTATTAAGGATTGTTCGATAAAGAATGTAATGACTTACAAACATAATCCAATCAAAGTGGTTGATATTACAGCATGTCCTTATTTGTATAAAGTAAATTTTTCAGCATGTCACGAATTGGAATCATTCAGGTACTATAATAAAGACGTTAGCACAGCGAATCATCCCGATAGAAACAAGTTGATTGACAGGGTTTTTATTACTCTTTGTGAATTAAATAAATTAAAGATTGTAAATATTTTCACCGAATATGATCTTACACTTACCTTGATGAATTGTATTAAATTAGAAAACGTTCGGGTTGATAGCGATCAATCAGCTAGAATTATGTTAGATGACTGCGGAAATTTACATTCATTACGTGTAATATGTAAAAAATCAATGTCTATTACAAAAGCAGAGAATTATCCTCTGTTGAAAGTTTTGTGTTTACAGGCAGAGAAATTCAATCTTTATAATATAAAAATTAATTCTTATGATAATCTACTTTTACATTTTCAAGAAAGTCTTAAAGATTGTCAAATTCATCTTTATCAATCAACAATGGATGTAAAACATTTAATTGCCAGTCTTAATAAAGAATGGTTAGATGTTCGTAATAATCAAAGTCCAGTTACTATTTATTCTCCTCACCGTCGAGTAACAATTGATAATCGGACAGTAGCGGTTAGTGGTCAGGCTCACGGATCATTTAAAAGCGCATTATTTTCTAAAAATAGGGTAACCAAAAATCATTATCGAATGGAGGTATTTGATAGAATTGCATGGAAAAATCGCCAATTAATTTTTTTACCAGTTCTCCATGATCCCGCTCGCTTACAAAAAATAACTTCACCAGGACAGCAGCGGGTATTAGATGATGTGCTGATTGCTGAGTTAAAAGAAACCGTAAAAAATACGCCTGGTTTGGCTCTAGGTTATCTTGAGGGACTATTTTACCCGAATGAATTATATGAATTGATTGCTATGCATCCTGTTGTCGATAATCAAATTCTATATTACACTGATCCAATCAATGCGCTTGAGGTTTACTGGGATCCAGATCATTTACAGTTTTGTGCCGAATTAAATAAAAATGCATTAAAACAACAAGCAGTAAAAATTTTTTATTGCTTTAAAGAAGCGCCAGAGTATGACCATAACCCATCTGAAAATGCGACACCACTTCTGCTAAATAATTTATTGCCAAACGATTTGATTGACGAATTAACTAATAAATTAAATTTTATCGATAGTCCAGTTCGGTTTTTATTTGATAATAACAAAAATCCGTTTGAAAAGTTTCACTTATTAATCGAGTATTTTGATAAAGAAAAATTCAAATCTGAAACATCAACTACGCATAGCAGCGATGATATTGAAATAGTTTGTGCTCAAATTATTGAACGAAATGGTGTTTGTCGACATCGTAGCCAAAACTTTATGTTATTAGCTCATTTAATTGGCTTCCCTGTACAGGCGAGTCTCAATGAATTGCACCAATTTTGTGAAATTGTTTGGCTAGAACAGGGAAGATTACGTTTGCATCGATTTGATCTTGGCGGCGGTACGCGATTGGATCTCACTGATATCAATCAGCGAAAAGATGTTTTTAATGTAGCTACATCTATTTCATCCAAGCCACTTATCTCATCTTCTCCACCATTAGAAGAACGTGATGTGATTGAACAATATTATTACGATAACTTTATAGAAGTTGCTGATCAAGAACAACTAACTTCCTTTGCACCATTATTCACACAGTCACGATCTTATTCCAGTTTGTTTTCAGCATTAATTCAAGTGAATAAACAGCAGATATTGGCTGTTAATCAGTGTATTGTTGAACAGATAGGAAGGCATTCTTACAGCACACATCTTTTTATCAATCGACCTGAAGATTTTTCAGTTTATTTGCGACCTTGGATAAAGGTAAATGGTGATTGGATTCAAAAAGAGCAGCCAACGGGGCCGTTAAAACCACTCATTGAAAATGGCGGTATATTAGTGGTGAATTGGGCTAATTTTACTCCTGAGCAAATCATTAGCTATAAAAGTATATTAGATACCGAACCTACTATTTTAGGCGAGAAGGTTTCAAAAAAATTAATTGTCATTGGATTAATTACTCCTGAAACCAAGAAATGCTCCGTGTTGTTATCGCGTTGTAAACGCTATACTTTAGATAATCAGATTTTTCAAAAATCGCAAAAAAATAAAGCTGATGTCGATTTAGCTTCAGCATTGGAGATTGATTTATTTAATCATCCAGGCTGGCGAGAAAAGTTATATGGAGAGGTGACTGCTAATGATAGTCAACCAACAGGCATGCTTATTAAAGCGATTAACCAAAATAGGCCGCTTATAATCTACAATCCGCCAATGGATCCTGATTTTGATCTTTTGCTTCATCGAGTGAAGGTTGAGCGAAAAATTTTATATAATGGTGAATTGTTGAAAATTCCAGACCAAGTTCATATTCAAACGAAAGAAAAGAAGCATGTCACGCAGTTGGATAATGTAGTGGTGGAGACAGAAATTAATAATAGAAATAAAAATCATCGGCGTATTTATCTAGGATTATATAATTTATATGAATGTTTTAGTCGTTTTACGGTTATAGCAGGTAAACGAGTACCATGTAATGACTTACTCAAAAACTATCAATCTGATAACGAAGTGCTTTATATCACTGAAAGCTTCCCTCAATCTCAATGGGAACGCTTATTAGACCGCATTCATACTCATTACCCAAACAAATCATTTCATTTTTGCTTAGCGCCAAATGTAAAAATTGAAGGTGTTGCTGAAAATCCATTAACTGTTCACCCAGAACTTATTCATCCGGATCATTTTAAAGAATTCGTTCATCATCATGTTATTACGACCAATGATCCCGATTATGTCAGTGATCAATTGGAATTACTCACTCGAGAACCGTTGAGAGTGGAGATTAATTCACAAACCACGTTTAATGAGATTATTTTTGAAATAAAAAAAATTCAGGAG
>MGXV01000059.1:4867-4995 GCA_001801485.1 Gammaproteobacteria bacterium RIFCSPHIGHO2_12_FULL_37_14 | reverse complement strand
TGTGCTAGGAGCGGGCGGGCATGCCAAAGTAATTTTGGATGCAATATTTTCGACTTCATGTATGGATATATCAGGTATAGTTGATCGCAATCCAATGCTTGTCGGGGGTTCTATATTGGGTGTTCCAA
>MGXV01000059.1:742-4648 GCA_001801485.1 Gammaproteobacteria bacterium RIFCSPHIGHO2_12_FULL_37_14 | reverse complement strand
TACAACCTGGCTGTCGTATAGGAAATAATGTGATTATCAATACCAACGCATCTATTGATCATGATTGTTTTGTTGGAGATCATGTTCATTTGGCTCCTCGCGCAGTGTGTTGCGGAAATGTGACAATTGGAAGAGGTTCGCATATTGGTGCTGGAGCAGTTGTTCTTCAAGGTGTTACGATTGGCGAAAACTGTTTAATTGCATCAGGTGCTGTCGTGACGCGCGATGTGCCTTCCCATCGTAAAGTTGCGGGTGTTCCAGCAAAAAATATGGAGTAAACACATGGAAGAAATAAAAAATAGTTGGCGAAATGCAGTGACTCATGTAAATGCAACTATTTTATCGGCAATTAATCAATTAAATACCGGCGCATGGCGTATTTTGCTGGTGACAGATGAGCACATGCATTTGTTGGGAGTGGTTACAGATGGTGATATTCGTCGACATTTATTAAAACAGGGTAGCCTTGATGTCACCGTAAGTAATATCATGTGTAAGAATCCTGTCACCGCTTCATGTTCAGAAAGTCAGGATAATTTTCTTTTTAAAATGCATTCACGCGGGATTTTACATTTACCTATTGTGGATGAAAATAATTGTGTTGTTGGATTGCAGACTTTTGATAGCATTTTTTCTAATAGAACGCGCGATAATTGGGTTATCTTTATGGCAGGAGGCATGGGGACACGATTACATCCTTTAACAGTGGACTGCCCTAAACCCCTTTTAAAAATTGCTGATAAACCTATTTCTGAAATTTTACTTGAAAACTTTATCAAATATGGATTTAAAAACTTTTATTTCTCAGTTAACTATAAATCTGAGATGATCCGCGATTATTACGGATCAGGCGCGCGTTGGGGCGTGAATATCGAATATATTCAGGAAAATGCAGCATTGGGTACAGCTGGCAGCTTAAGTTTATTACCAACTAGGCCTGATAAGTCTTTTTTCGTCATCAATGCGGATATATTAACAAATATAAACTTAGGCTGTTTGCTGGAATACCATCAAGAAAAACAAAATTCGTTAGCGACTCTATGCATTAGACAACATCAAAATACAATACCCTTTGGTGTTGTAACTCTTAATGAAGAAACACACAACCTGATAGCCATTGAAGAAAAACCAACAAAAACTTTTTTTGTAAACGCAGGAATTTATGTCTTAGAGCCTGATGTACTAAACTATTTGTCTTTTAATCACTATTGCGATATGCCTCAATTATTAACTCAGCTAGTAAATAATAAATTATCTGTAACAACATTTCCGATCCGTGAGTATTGGTTGGACATCGGACACCATGATCATTTAATAAAAGCCGCAACGGATTATATGGAATTATTTACATGATAAATCTGTTCTTCATGCAGTCTATCTAGGAGTTTTTATAGTGATTATCAAGAAGATAAATCATTGCTTGCGCAATCCATCGAGATGGAAGAGATGGATACAGGATTTCATTTTAGATATGAAATTTGGATCTCAATTTTTGGGTAAAGATGTATACAATGCAAATTTGCAACTCGGTAGATCTCCCAGTACGAATAGCGACTATGAAGCATTATCAGCTTTGTTTTCTAATATTACGATACTTGAAGATGACGTAATCGTTGACATTGGTTGTGGGAAGGGTCGTGTTTTTAACTTTCTATTATGCTTGGGTCTTAACAATAAACTTATCGGCGTCGATGTTGATCCAAAAATGGTGGAATTTACCAAGAAAAGATTAAGAAAATATACACAAATAGATATACATTTATGTGATGTCGAGACTGATGCTATTCCTGATGAGGGTACAATTTTTTATTTGTTTAATCCATTTTCAGAAAATATTGTTAAAGAGTTTAGTAGAAAGCTAATTGACAAAATTTCACGTGGTAATTTTAATAGTAATAAAGATAGACCACTTATTATTTACTATAATAGTTGCTATTTAAACGTTTTTGAAAATAACAACTTTTGGAAAATTACTAAACTACACAATATTTCATCCATGAATCTATCAGCCGCTATTATCTGTCCTAACTATGGAAATTAAAAACAAAGTTTTAATGATTTATATTGAACCTACACCCTATATTATAGGATTAATTAATGCTATAAACGTAACGAACAAGGATCCTGTGGATATATTATTTTTAACTGAGAATCAATCCCAAGATTGGAACATGAGTTGTTATGATCATTGGATGTTTCTTCCTGCTAAATGGATTAATAGAGTTCGTTTAATAAGAAAAATTTTCTTCAGTGGCCAGTATAATTTAATTCATGTAGCAGGTTGGAGTGAAATTTTTTGTTTTATTTCGATTTTGTTTGCAAAAATATGTCATATTCCAATTGTAATAGAAACAGATACACCACATCCGCCCTCTATAAGATGGTGGAAGCAGGCAGTGAAAAGGCTTATCTATCCTGCGATATTTCGAATGGTAGATATATTTATGCCAGGTGGCACTCGTCAATCAGAATACCTTGAATATTATGGTGTACCTTCAAAAAAAATCGTTCCTGCCCAAATGACAGTGGATGTGACTTATATGCAGAAATGTCTCACGGGTTATTCTATAGCTGATCGAAAAAATACTAGGCAACAATATCGGATCCCTGATGATCATATTGTTTTTATGTATGCAGGAAGACTGGTTAGTTATAAAGGAATTTTTGATCTTATTGATGCATTTAAGAAGCTTAGCCAAGATAATGTTACACTCTTGATTGCAGGCGATGGTGAATTGCGACAGAAAATTGAAGAAATAGTCAACCACGATAAGAAAATTCGTTATACTGGCAGGCTTCAGGATGATGCTCTTTTCAAGGCTTATTTTGCATCCGATGTTTTTGTATTGCCTTCTCATTTTGAACCATGGGGTTTGGTTGTAAATGAGGCAATGGCAATGGAAAAGCCCGTCATCGTCACAGATAGAGTGGGATGTGTTGATGATTTGGTAGAAGACGGAGAAACAGGGTTTGTTGTAAAAGCCGGACATCCTGAGAACTTACAAACTGCTATGGAATGGCTAATAAAAAATCCGAAGGCCGTTGCCACGATGGGAAAGAAAGCCGCTCAAAAAATTAGTACCTGGACGTTAGAAAATGAGGCAAAAAATATATGTCAAGCTTGGGCAAAAACTATAAAAATCAAAGTATTTTCTCACGATTTAAATTCTTAATTTTACCTCTTGCATTATTAGGAATGCTTGGTAACTCCATGACTTTTTTAAGCAAATGGTGTACTGGAAATACAAGATGGTTAATTATTGGCTTGTTAGCCACTAATTTTATTTTGAAAGCTAAACTTTTTCGTTATTTTGATGCAAAATTTACATTAATTCTTTTTTTATATCTCATGTGGTGCTTATTAACGGCATTTTGGTCTGATGTTCCTAATCTATCTTTTATGAAGAGTGGAATTTTAATTATTTTATCAGTCACATTAATTCGTTCCGGAATCGAATGGATGAGAATAAAGTCTTTGCATGGTGCATTAGATTATCTTTGGATGTTAGCATTTGCTTCTTTGCTTGCAGGATTCGTAGGAAAATATGGTTATAGTCAGGAAATGGTAAATGACTCTAATGGCCCTGCAGTCGTTGAGTTCCACGGGCTTGTGCGTGGCGCTAATATGTTTGGTGCTCTGATGGGAATGTCATTTCCGTTTTTTCTATGGAGAACGTATCGGGCTTTTGCGAATAAAAAAATTTATTTATTCTGGTTTTTCCTCACAGTCAGTTGTTTTTTATTTTTGATGTTATCTTTTTCTCGAAGTTCAATTCTCTTTTTTTTATGTACTTTTTTATTTTTTTTAATGAGCATAGACATAAATAAAAAATTTCAGCTTTTTTTTGTCGTTATAATAATGGCGTTGGGAATATCAATTATTTTTCCAGCCTATATAAATGATTT
>MGXV01000059.1:0-667 GCA_001801485.1 Gammaproteobacteria bacterium RIFCSPHIGHO2_12_FULL_37_14 | reverse complement strand
TAACTGGCAGCAATCTCTCGAAGCTGCACAAGAAGGGGGCTGGATGGGATTAGGCTATGGCGTTTCCTTTGGACAAACTAATTTTGAATTAACTGAAGGTTTTAAATCCTACCTATATGGAAGAGAAAAAGGAAATTCACAATTAGGTATTATAGAAGAAACAGGAAAAATAGGGTTAATTTTTTATTTGTTCTTATTATGTGGAATGGAAGCAAAACTTTTTAAGTTATTTATAAATGCTCAGAATGCTGATCAAAGAGTACTGATTGGGATTCTAGCGGGCACTTTTCATGGAATGATCATACATTCTCTATTCGAGGCTTGGTGGAATTCTCCTGGTTCTCCTGAAAGTATATATTTTTGGACTTTAATTGGGATTATTCTAGGTACGGAAATAAGGATTAAAAGTAATAAGGTAAAATTAAATGCGATTGAAATTAAAACGCTGCATCGGAACAATTTGGCCGGAAGCGCTTAACCAAAGAAAAGTTATTTTGTTATATCATTCTATTGGAAATACCCCCTGGGGGATGCCTGAGAAGCAATTTCAAAATCAAATTGATTGGATTACTGATCATTGTCGCGTTTTATCTTTGCCTGAATTGGTGAAAACTAAATCCAGTCAAGAGTTACAAGTTGCGCTCACTTTTGATGATGGTTATAAAAC
>MGXV01000058.1:5031-6885 GCA_001801485.1 Gammaproteobacteria bacterium RIFCSPHIGHO2_12_FULL_37_14 | reverse complement strand
AGTGCTTATGATAAGGATAAAGACCATGTCAATCGTTAGACATAAAATATCGCCAAAAGGAATTGAATTATACAACAAAGCCAAATCCTTAATTCCAGGAGGCACGCAATTATTATCCAAACGCCCCGAAATGTTTGCGCCTGATGTTTGGCCGGCATATTATGATAAAGCCAAAGGTTGTCGGGTGTGGGACCTCGATGATCAAGAATATATTGATATGTCAATTATGGGTATTGGCGCAAATATTTTAGGTTATGCAGATGATGATGTCGATCAAGCTGTCATCGAGATCATCAAGAAAGGAAACTCTTCCTCGCTAAATTGTCCTGAAGAAATAGCGCTAGCTGAATTACTCCTTGGACTTCATCCATGGGCGCAAATGGTTCGCTATACGCGCAGCGGTGGCGAGGCAATGGCAGTGGCCATTCGTATTGCGCGTGCTGCTACGAAACGTGAGATAGTGTTATTTAGTGGGTATCATGGTTGGCAAGATTGGTATCTTGCAGCAAACCTTGCTGAAGAGGATGCGCTAGACGGTCAACTCATGCCAGGATTGGCTCCTAACGGAATTCCTCGCGGATTACATGGGACTGCCTTACCATTTCATTTTAATGACATTGAAAATTTAAGAAGTGTCGTAAAGGGAAAAGAAAAGCAAATCGCTGCAATCGTTGTTGAACCAGCACGTGGCGAAGATGCGCCAAAAGTATATTTACAGGCACTAAAGGAGCTTGCACATGAAATCGGTGCGGTGCTTATTTTTGATGAAATTACCAGCGGATTCCGTATGTGCACTGGAGGTATTCACCTAAGATATGGTGTGAATCCGGATATTGCTGTATTTGCAAAATCTATTGCAAATGGATATGCAATGGCGGCTATTCTCGGCATAGAATCTGTCATGCAGGCAGCACAAAAAACATTTATTTCTAGCACCAATTGGACAGAACGAGTTGGACCAACAGCAGCATTAGCCACGATAAATAAATATATCAGTAAAAAAGTTGATCATCATATCATTTCAATTGGGCAACAGGTTAAGCAAATCTGGATCCAGGCAGCAGAGAAAAATGGATTACCTATACAAGTTTCTGGTTTAGCAACATTGGGTGCCTTCGTATTTAACAGTCCAGAAAATCGATTATTACAAACACTGTTTACAATAAAAATGTTAGAAAGGGGCTTTTTAGGATTTAGGCAATTTAAACCCGCGTTTGCTCATCAATCGACTGATGTTATAGCATACGGTGAAGCGGTAGATGCAGTGTTTCAGGAACTTGCAGAAGATAATCTTGAAAAATCATTGTTGACACCTTTGGCGCATCAAGGGTTTGTACGATTGACTAAAGAATGACTTTACTTGAAGATAACAACATTCAAATCATTAATTGCAGATACCTATGGTTACAGCAATCATTCAAGCACGGATGCGATCTTCGCGTCTTCCTGGCAAAATATTAGCTCCAGTGATGGGCAAGCCTATTTTATACTACGTTTACGAACGTGTTCGTCTCTGCAATAAAATTGAAAATATTATTGTTGCGACTTCTGAATTACCTGAAGATGACAAGGTGCTCGAATTTTGCAATAAGGAAGGAATCTTATGTTATCGCGGATCCGAGGCGGATGTTTTAAAACGATATTTGGAAGCTGCGTTATTTATTCAAAAGATTACTGGAAGAATTCCAGATCCTATATTTAGAATTACAGCAGATTGTCCTTTAGTTGATCCTAATTTTCTTTCAGCGCTTTTGGATTTCTATAGAAAAGAACACCTCGATTATGCAGGACAGGGAGAAAGTTTTCCTGATGGCTTTAATGCGGAAATTTTCAGTTTTAAGGTTTTGACGAAAA
>MGXV01000058.1:4412-5004 GCA_001801485.1 Gammaproteobacteria bacterium RIFCSPHIGHO2_12_FULL_37_14 | reverse complement strand
TCTATGACCGATGTGTTACAGTTCATTCTTGAAAATAAGTGTCCGCAGCCTCGAATAGACCACAGAGGTTCAGCTATCGGTTATATAAAATCACTTAACCAGGAGGAGAAAGTTTAGACATGAAAGTTGCAGTGATTGGATGTGGTTCAATGGGAACCAAGCATATTAATCATTTGTTAGAGCTAGGACATGATGTTTTAATCTGCGATATCAATGCCCATCGATTAAATGAAGTTGCGCAAAAATTTCAGATCGAGAAAAAATGTCAGAATTTTAGAGATCTTCTGGATTTCGATAATCTGGATGCTGTTGTTGTTGCAACAGATACTGCCTTTCATGCAAAAATAAGTTGTTTCTTTGCGCAAAAAGGTATTTCATATTTTTCGGAAATTCCAATCAGTGATTCTCTTGCTGACCTGAGATCTTTGACGACTACAACCATTGAGAACAATGTTGTTTCGATGGTTGGAATGGTTTGGCGATTTCATCCAGCTATTCAAAAAATAAAACAATTAGTACGAGATGGCATAATTGGAAAGGTGAATACAATATCCTCCTACGGAGGAGAATACCTACCTGACTGGCATCCCAA
>MGXV01000058.1:0-4175 GCA_001801485.1 Gammaproteobacteria bacterium RIFCSPHIGHO2_12_FULL_37_14 | reverse complement strand
AGAGCACAGGTTAGATATAGTTGGTGATAAAGGCAAAATACACTGGGATCATAATCATAAAGTGGTGAGACTTTGTTCCTTTGCAGATGTCCCAACTGGAAAGTGGGAAGAATATCCCTATGAATTAAATAATTTTCATACTCTCTATAAAGAAGAAATGAAGCATTTTTTATCGTGTGTTCAAGCAAAAAAAGAAACCATTGTTCCTGTACGTGATAACGTTCTGTCAGTAATTGTGGGAGTAGCCTTAAAACAATCCTTTATAGAACGGAAAATGATCAACGTCAGCAGCATGAAGTGGAGTAATGCAGTTGAAAAACCTGCAGTTTTTATGAAGGCTGAAACAATAGTCTGAACTGTATTTGATGTTCACGGAGGTACTTCTTCAGTGCGGAAATTTTTTCATCAATTTTTGTTCTTGCTTGATTCCCATGCCAGAAAGAAAATACTTGTTCTACTGATTTTCTTTATACTATCTTCCTGCCTGGATGTCGTTGGTCTCGGTCTAATCAGTATGTTCTTGGCCCTCATTATCAATCCGGGCAAATATTTAAATTATTTGCCTTTCAATCATTTTTTGCATAAGGAAGAATTAATTTTTTTTTCTGGCAGTTTAATTATTTTATCTCTCCTACTCAAAGCGATTTTTAATTCTTTTGTGCAGATGCAAGTTGTTTCTACCGGTTTTAAATTTAATTTATCTTTAAAAATCCGTCTTATTCATACCTTTCAATATGCACCATACATTTACCATATCAATCAAAGTTCCTCATCCTTATTGGCACGAATGGGTTATATTGATACGTTTACAGGAAGTATTTTATTACCTTCTTTATCCATTGCTTCAAATTTAATGATCACTTTTGGGATTACATGCTTTTTAATAGTTTTAAACCCCATTTCAACTGCACTTTTGATTACTCTTTGTGGTGTCTTTATAGGCATTAATAATGGATTATTAAAGGAAAAAATAAAGAAAATGGGTAAAATTTTCACCGATGGTAGCGCAACCATTATAAAAAATATTCAGCATAGTATTAGTGGAATAAAAGAAATCAGGATATTTGGGAAAGAACAATACTTCCTTAGTCGGATTGAAGCAAGTGCAATTGTTTGTGGCAAAGCATCAGAAACCAATGCACTTTATCAAACTTTGCCAAGATACACGATTGAATCAGCTTTATCTATATTTATAATTCTCTTATGTCTTGGCTCCTTATTCTTTGGAATGAAACCTGAAAACATTATATCATTTGTAGGAGTATTTGCTGCGGCAGGTGCAAGACTCCTTCCAACCATGACCCAATTAACTGCCGGCATTAACCAAATTAGATTTTCAGCCCATTCTATGGATAAGGTATATCATGAATTAAAAGTTCTGGAACAAATTAAAAGTGCTGCTATTCCCAAAGCGTCTTCCAATAAAATTCAATTCTCAACCATTTCACTTCAAAATCTAAGCTTTCATTACCCAAATAGAAAAATTCATGCATTAAGAAACATCAACCTTACTTTCCATAAAGGACAATCGGTTGGCATAATAGGAGCATCGGGTGCCGGAAAAAGTACTTTGATCAATGTTCTCTTGGGTTTTTTAGAACCTCAAGAAGGTAAGATACTTATTGACGAGCAAGCAATTACGAATATGCGCGAATGGACTAATAATTTTGCTTATATTCCTCAGGAAATATTCTTATTGGATGATACGATAAAAAATAATATTGCTTTAGGGATAGAAGAATCTGAGATCGATCAAGATCAGCTAGAGAAAGCCATACAGATGGCCCGGTTAGATCAAGTTATTAATGAATTACCAGAAGGAATTGAGACACTCATTGGTGAAAAAGGAATACGGTTATCAGGCGGCCAACGCCAACGTGTAGCACTGGCTCGAGCATTTTATCATGATAGAGAAATTGTCGTATTGGACGAAGCAACATCGTCACTGGATAATGAAACAGAAAGAGAAATTATTCATTCAACAAAATGTCTTCAAAAGGTCAAAACATTGATTGTCATTGCTCATAGACTTACAACAGTTCAACACTGCAATATTATTTTTAAGTTATCGCAAGGTGAAATTATCCAAAGTGGTTCATTTCAGGAGGTTATTGGACGCAATATGCTAACTGCTTAAAAGATTTAAGTAAAAGGAAGATGGAATGAGCAAAAATCATGTTTTTTGGTGTAGTCATTGTCTAAATATGTCAACTCGGCCAAGGATTACTTTTGATGAAAGAGGATGGTGTAACGCTTGTCAGTGGATGGAAGAAAAAAAAACTATGGATTGGGCGCCTCGGCAGCAAGAATTATGTGATTTGCTAGCACAGCATCGATCCAAAACGGGAAACTTTGATTGCCTAGTTCCTGTCAGTGGTGGCAAAGATGGTTCTTATGTGGCATACACATTAAAGCACAAATATAAAATGAATCCTCTTACTGTGACTATTAGACCCGCTTTGTCATTGGAAATAGGAGATAAAAATTTATCCAGCTTTATTCAATCTGGCTTTAATCATATTCACGTCTCAACAAATCCATTGATTCTTAAAAAACTCAATCATTATGGGTTCCTTGAACAAGGTTTTCCTTATTGGGGCTGGTTGGTTGCTATCTCGACTGCAGTTATTAGGACTGCTCTTAATTTTAAAATACCTTTGATATTTTACGGCGAAGATGGAGAAGCAGAATATGGTGGTTCTTCTGAAATAAAAAATCGTGCTTCTGTCGATATCAATTATATGAAAAGAGTTTACCTAGAGAACGGGCATGAAAAAGTACTTAACAAATTACAATATAAAAATGATATAAAAGAATCTGATTTATTATTTTTCAAGTTTCCAGAAGATCATGAGGTGAGTTTATCGGGACTTTTCTATACTCACTGGTCTTATTTTGAGCCTTGGGATTCATATCGGAATTATGTTCTGGCAAAAGAAAAATGTGGTCTAGCTGAGAAAGATGAAGGAAATTCGGGTACCTTTACCAATTTCGCTCAAAATGACCAGGCCCTATATGCCTTACACGCCTATTTGATGTATCTAAAATTTGGCTTTGGCAGAGCAACACAAGATGCAGGAATTGAAATCAGACGAGGCGCGATGACTCGGGATCAGGCCATCAATTTGGTCAAGATATACGATAACGCTTATCCCCATGAATTCATCGAATTATATCTGGATTATTATCAAATGACAAAAGATGAGTTTGATACAGTTCTGGATAAGTTTGCCAATAAATCCTTATTCGAAAAGATAGACAACATCTGGCAACCTAAATTTAAAGTTGGTCAAGCGATAATATGATGAAATTAGATAAATCACCTTTATTAGAGAATGGATTTTTTGTTATTAATTTTCCAAGGCCCAGTTATTTGGAAGACATGCAAAAACAAATAAAATCCAGTTTTAATTTTGATCCAATCGAATTCCATTTTCAAAATATTGATGATGACAAACGCTTATCTTTAATTAAAAGTGCAAAAGATTCGATTGTAAAAAATAAATCTGTAAAAAACTTATTATTGGATAATCTCAGTTGTTTTGGAAATTTTTTTGGACCAGATATCGATTACCAAGAAGATATTCATTTAAGAGTTTCACGACCTAATCATGAGAATGATTTTATTGATTGGCACCGGGATACTTTTTATGGAAATTTTTATTGGGAAATGAACATTTGGTTTCCGATTTTTCCCCTTTTTGAAGGCGCAGGCTTGGCTTTAATAGAAAAGTCGCATTTACATTCTCCTAAGCAAATTGAATTTTCGGAAGAAAAAAATCCCTTTAGGAAGTGCGTGACAAAAGGTTCGATTGCCAACGAACTGGGTTACCAGTATGCCCCAAAAACAGACGAAGTCATTTCGAATATTCAGGCTTATAACACTACTTTATTAACACCAACGCTTGGACAAGCGGTGATTTTTTTTGGACATATGGTTCATCGTTCTTTAAATAATTCCAATAAAACTCGTATATCCATTGATGTGCGTTTAAAAAATATGTTAGCCCAAACCAATACAAAATCAGGGTATTATAAACCACTTACTCGAGGCTGTATTACACAATATGTGGAAAAAATGACTAGCGATAGTAGGTAATATTGATGAAGTGTTTTTCGTGTAATCAAGACATAGTTTCTGATGGTATTCCTTATGGCTATGCTCACCAACATAT
>MGXV01000057.1 GCA_001801485.1 Gammaproteobacteria bacterium RIFCSPHIGHO2_12_FULL_37_14 | reverse complement strand
AAGGTGGTCTGGGTTTCAGTGTTACATTTGCAAGTGCTGATGCAGTGATACCATTGGTGTTCGGCGACACATTCCCTTCTGGTGAAGTTTGATTTGGTGGTAATGGAATAGACGGTGGTGTTGGTGGTAATGGAATATTGTTAGTTTCTGAAATAGGTGGTAGTAATGGGATATTGTTAGTTTCTGAAATAGGTAGTGGTAATGGAATACCATTAGTTTCGCGGCCAACGCTATTTAATGGCGAGTTAAGTGGATTCGCAGCATCAATAAATGTATTATTTGGATCTGCTTTATAGGCTTGCTTTTGTATCAGCCTCTCTGTTTCGGCGCCCATATATAAATGTGTATACAAACTTAGACTTTGATTAATGAGCTCTTGATGGAGACCTTGTTGGGAAGCGGTTAGTAATGTGCGTTTATCACTATCATTTTGTACCCAACGACCTGATAGTGCAGGTTCTCGTAGAAATTGAGCTAATAATTCGTTTTCTTGAGTAGCTAGTATGACTGCTGCTGGTAAATAAATATCATTGTTAGTTCTTATTAACAGATTTTGTAAAAAACTAGGGCTTGCGGTAAGAGAAAGTAAAAGAAAATCAATAGTTGATTGATAAACTTGTGTTATTTTGATGTCTTGCCCGCTGTCTTTTGCTTGTTTGATTAAACTTGTTGCTTGCTGAATTTCTTTTAAAATCACGTTAATTCGCAGTATCTCTAGATGTTGTTTCGATTTTTCAGAAAGATTAACATAATTGTTGGAAAGCTTATTAAGATAGTGTTTAATCTTATCTGGGGTTTCGCTCACAGTATCCAAGGTATCAATAATAAATTGATTCACTGTATCGTTATATAAATAATCAGGTAGTTTGGTAAGATAATCTACATTTAAATCGTTATGTTCTATGAAGAGATATTGCAAGGTTTTTTGCATTGCCTCAACCCTAGTCTTTTCATGCTCTTTCGAAACCTTCTCAGTTGTAGTGACATATAAATCAAGTAGATTCACATGAGTTTCTAAATATTGGCGATGGAGGTCCCCAAGCGCTTTGTTGTCTGAAATTGTTTCTTGTAGAAAAATAGAAGACTGCTCTACTCTCTGGAGATAATAGATTGCACTCAATAAGAGCCCCTTTTCTTTATACGTCTGGGCTTGAGTTTTGAGGGCTGATATATTGTTTAATAACTGTTGTATAAACGTATGAGCAGCTGGAACAGGAGTTTGTTTGTTTTTTATTGATCTTCTATTATGTTCTTCGATTCTACATTCAGCTAAAAAGTTTAAACCAGATTCGCTTGAAAAGATTTTTGTCAATTCATTGCGAATTTTAAGAGGGAGAGGGGACTTTTTATTGTGGATACGCTGCTGCTTATAGGTATCTAAGTCAGTTGCTTCAAGTTTCTCACACAAGGATGGATTGCTGAGAATAATACCATCATCGATAGCTTTTGAAATGATTGACTGTGGTGAGGTATTAGTGAGCTGAGCCCTCTTAAATTCTTTAGTGTAATCTGCCTTTTGCGTGTTAGAAAGCAACTTAGTCAAGGATCCTTCCATATTACCGTTGGCGATGATTTTACTATCAAGTTGAATTCTCATGACAAATAATGCTCGAATTCTATCCCTTATAATCAACGATCGTGTCAGTTCCATATTAGTTTTATAGGGATTAGATTTTGGATTAGATGTGATTTTTTTTGAATCATCTAATTTATTCATATAGTTTAAAAATTCTTTATCAAAATTATTACCAGCAAGTAAGTTTTTTATCGCATTTAATTTGGATTTTGTATTTTTTGTAAGAGGAGGGTCTATTTGTTCTTCAAATTTTTTAGCCTCTAACAGCATCTCAGCCATTAAATTATTATACTGATTGGTTTTCTTAACTATCTTAGTACATTCAATTTTATCTTCATTATCTGTATCGACTGAATTTTTCGTATGGTTTTTCATGGGCGTTGATTGATTAGAGAATACTCTGGATTGAGAAGAATTAGCATTAGACAATCTATTTCGTTTAGATGATGATTTGTTTTGGGCAGGTAGGGAGTCACTGATAATTTTTAATATAGTATCTTTTTGCCTTAATAATCTAAAATGAAATGCTGTAGTAGGAGCCTTCATAAGATAGTGATGGGCTTCGTTAAGTAAAATAGGAGAACAGTTTGTTAATAGGGTTGATTTGGCTTCAGCATCTGTTTCTGCTGTTGCTATGGCGGCAAAGATACCTTCAATGCTATTAATTTTTAATTGCATTTCTTTAATAATCGCTTGCTGGGGATTGGTATAGGGATGATTTTCTGGAATTTTTTCTTTGATCGTAGCGTTTGACATAATCGCTCGAAAAATCTTATCTTCACCACTTCCAAGTAATTTTTTTAATACAAGGTCATACCTTAATCGGCTAGCTTCTTGTTTTGCTAACATAGTTATCATCTTGGCAATCGTTTCCACATGTTCTTGAATAAACTTATTAGTGCACATTTCGAACGATATAAAATGCATCATTAAGTTGGAATGTATCTCGCAGCTATTTGTAAAGTCGTTAGCATAATCGCGATGGGTTGCTAAGAGACGAAGGACGTTTTGATATTGCGGATCAATTAAAGTAACATTGCATGAATCCGGAGCAGCCAATATTGCCTTAATTGCTAAGTCTAGTGTTGGCGCCATATCTGCTGAAAAATGTTGTGAATTTAATAGATTGAATGCAAAAGAATAATCGGGATTACAAGCGGCTTCATGAAGAGCATTTTTTACCATTGAATTGTCACTAGCCTTCAGGAACAATATTTTCATTAAGCTAGCAGAGTCAGTTAACGTGTTTTTCCATATTATTCCTTCAGGACTATTATCTTTTAATAATCTGCTCAAAATTAATGGTTGGTTAATGGAAAAATCATCGTTATCAGTTGCAAATAAGCTGCGAAAATATTGATTATCAAATTTTTCAATCAAACTATCGTTTTCTTCTGTATTCTGAAGAAAAAATGCTTTAAATCGTGATTGTGTAAATTGAGCTTTTAACTTGGGATGATCTAAACTATTTATAAGAAAGGCGCGTACTGCTGGAGTGAGTGGATTGGCTAATAGTGTATCAAGAAATGCTGGATACTTGCTTAGCATATCGCGGACAAATCGCTTTAATGAAGCACGATCTTCTTCTATTATCAGATTAATACCGCCAAGTGATTGAAGTAATAACTCGCATTGAGGAAGGCCGTCGTCTAACAATTGTTGTTGCAGCGAAGTTAGTTTATCACCCGGATCCGAGGGTGGAAAAATAATGGTTTGCCATTTAGGTTGTTTAACTAATTGGCATACATCATGGGATGATATATGCGCAAGAAAATAATTTTTTACATTAGAAAAATGAAGCGCTAGTGACTGTAAATGATCATTATTAAATAATAAAAAAACATCATCTTTAAATAATGAGTTGAATTTCTCACGTTGATCGTTTGGTATACGAATGAGAGATTCAACTAAGCGATTAATATCTAATATCAATGGTTTCTCACGGTTGTATTGTTGCAGCAGGAAGTAAATTACTTCCGGTTTTAAGAAAAATGTGGCGCATCCTTCAGGTGTGAGTGCTTCTTTGAGAGTAAGATTATCTTCTATTATTTGGACAATTTGTTCAGGACCATTTTGCAATTCAAGAATAGTATCGATAATTTGAATAAGCATTGCTCGGTAATAGGGCTTATTATCAACACTGGCACTATAGCAAGACAATAAAATGGAAATTAACGTTTGATGATTTTCATTTTTTCGAATAAACGCTTCGAGTTTTTCTTTAGAAAAAACATACGGAACTAATTTTTTATAATTCCTGATCGCGTCATAATCACTAATCCGACAATTATCAATGACAAGACGTCTCAGTTGAGTATCGTATTCCAGTAAAGTATCAATTTGCTTTTGGAAGGTTGGTCTAATGATGTCAGCAACCTGTTTGAAGGTTGCATTTTCATTAAAGGTTGCAGCAATGCCTTTAGAAAAATCATCGCGATTTAAAATAATTTGCGCCAGCAAAGTGGTTTTCGCATTTTGATTGGTTTGCGATGCTTTTGCTAAATAAGCATTCATACCGGGATTATCTGAATACGGACTGGCTTGACCAACTTGGATGTACTCGTCTTTATGATCAATATTGATTTTGGCAAGTTCAAGACTTAATTTTTCATCACCGAAGATCGCTTTATAAGCAAGCGGATTTAAATTTGGAATTTTTGCCAGGATGATACGCAATTGCTCATGGGTGAATGCAAACGAATTTCTTAACGTGGGGCTGATGATCAGTGTTTCTATGCTCCGTTGAAAGTCAGCATCCAGCTCAGATATTCCATTTCCTGCAAGACTCAATTCTTTTAATTCTAGCATTTGATTATTAAAGTAATCGTTGATTCGTTTTTTTACTGTGCGTCCAAAAACAAACGAAGGATTATAATTTAGCATTTTTTGCAATTGGTTTTGTAATAAACTTTTTTGGTTACCTTCAGCGAGATCAATTTGAGTAGCGAGATAAAGTACGGCATGAAATAAGGCGCGATCAAAATCATGGTGGCCGAATTTGTTTCTTAATGTGTTTACGTGTCTGGCAATTGAAATATCCTTAGGTAAGCTTAGAGCAATTGCTTGACCATGTGGAGTCATTAACCATGGTTGTATTGCATTGGAGGTACCATAAATCGCATTTGCATGCTGAGGATATCGGCGAACTAAATCATGTTTTTGTGACATCTCCGTGCTGCGAGCACAGATAAAAGCGAGAGCATGGCTTTTTTCTTCAGGGCTGAGTAAGCGTTCATTAGCATCTAATACCCATTGAGTGAAATCATCAGGGAGAACTTCTATTTCATTAGAATATAATTTAGCGAGGTAACCATGATGAATAATCGATTTTTTTATTGCATCGGAATGCGGAAGTTTAATGAGTGTTTGTAATTGTTCTGTAGTGGCTTCTATTAGTATTTGTTTAATCAATGTATCATCTTGACTCAAATACTCATCAAAATCACTGAATTTTTCCCAGAATTTGTTTGAGTTTTGTAGATACAATGGTGCATTTTGATCATGTATTTCATCAACCACAATCAACTTCTTCTCTTTGTTAGTTAATTTGTTTTGGTTCTTTTCCCAAATCCGTTTGCGTAAATGTTCATTCATGGTTTGTTGGTTAATGTTTGAATAAGAGCTTTGTGCATAATCCCGTTTCAAAATCATATCAATTAGAGCGATATTCTTTATTTTGGAAAAATAATAAGGGTGTTTTTCTTCTATATGAATTTCCATATAATTTTCAATTATCTTCGGCCATAAATGGCTATCATTTGCTATGCCTTTTGCCGCAAGACCTGTAACGTGATTATTCTCTATTAGGTCTGCAATTTTTTTAAATTCCGATTCAGTGGAAAAATATATTTTTCCACGAATTCTATCTTCTGCTAGAACATCTGCTAAAACATGATTGTCACTTGGTGGGAGGTTTAATACTTGTTCTTTAATATGCTTAACAAAATTTACTGCACTTGCGCCCAGCCTTTTCCACCAAATATTAAATCGATGAGGACTTAAGGTTTTTGCCA
>MGXV01000056.1 GCA_001801485.1 Gammaproteobacteria bacterium RIFCSPHIGHO2_12_FULL_37_14 | reverse complement strand
GATCAGATTGATAGTCTTGTAGTAAATCATTACATGGTATTCGCTTACCTGCTACCACTGCAAAACGACTAAAACACTCATATAAATTATATAATCCTAAATAAATACGCCGATGATCTTTATTTTTAATATTAACTTCTGTCTCAACCATTACATTATCCAACTTCGCAAGATGCTTCTTTTCTTTTGTTTGAATATGAACTTGGTCTGGAATTTTCAACAATTCGCCATTATATAAAATTTTCCGCTCAACCTCCACTCGATGAAGCAAAAGCTCAAAATCAGGGTCCATTGGCGGATTGTAGATTATAAGCGGTCTATTTTGCTTGATCGCTTTAATAAGCATGCCTGTTTGTTGACTATCATTAGCAGTCACCTCTCCATATAACTTTTCTCGCCAAGCAGGCGTTTGGAATAAATCAATCTCCATTGCTAAAGACGGATTGATATCAATTAGCATGGGACTCGCCTGTTGGAAAAATTCCTGCGTTAAGGTGTAAGGAGTACAACGCGATAAAAAGACACAGCTTTTCGTTTTCCCAGACGTCATTAATCCAATGACAATCAATTTTTTGGATACCTTTTCACCTAAAATAGTAGGTTCGGTATCTAATATACTTTTATAGCTGATGATTTGCTCGGGCGAAAAATTATCCCAATTTACTACTAATATGCCACCATTTTCAAAGAGTGTTTTTAAAGGCCCAGTTGGCTGCTCTTTTTGAATCCAATCACCATTTACCTGTATCCAAGGTCGCAAATAAACTGAAAACTCTTCAGGTCGATTGATATAAAGATGTTGCTGATAGGAATCTATATGTAATTTCTCTAATTGGTTAACAATGTGTTGATTGACAATCAAGGGATGTTGCTGCTGATTTAAGTTAATCAATGCTGAAAACAACGCTGATTGTTGCTGATTTAACAGAGATTCAAGCGATCGCAATGGCTGCTGAGAGGTAAGCTGTTCAAAATTATCTAAATAGTAGCTTACAATGGGATCAAGCTCTTCCAATGAATCTCTTGCCGGAATAGTAGGGGTAATAGTATCAAAAATATTTGTTCGCTGATTGAGATCAGTAAGATCAGGCCGATCGCCACCACCTAAGTCAAAGCGTTGCAAATAGAACTTACCCTCAACTACCCAAGGAATTTCACCGTAGAGATGTTGTTCATTGCAATTGATTCGTACAGGAACATTAATTAAATGTGCCAGCAACATAAATTGCTCGCTACGATGCCTACAAACTCCTTTACGTTCTAAAATTTGACTGCAAATAATGTCGAAATCATCGGTACTATTTTCATTTAATTCTTCAACTTTAAAATTCTTTTTATCCAGATATTCGATTAATAATCGAAATTTATCTCTCACACTTAGCTGTGCATCAAATAAAAATGCAACACGACTATCCATCTGCAATCGCTTAGTTACTTCATCTACGATTTTTTTTGGTAGCAAATCAGTTCGGAATAAGGGAAAAGCAGAATCGGATGGAGCTAAATCATATGATGGCGATTCTTTGATCCGATACAACAATTTTACCGATTGCTGAGAGCTACCTGTGCACTCTACAAGGCATTGTAGATCATCGGGATCCCAATAAAGTTGCAAGTCATTAACATTTGCGTAACATTCAATATAAGGATCATCGACCGGATGCATTGCTGGAAATGGATATAATTGCCCTGGCTCAAGACTTGCCTCCAGATAACCACCCGCATATCCTGGCGTTTGTGACACGAATGATTTGACTTCAGCAACCAGTGAATCATCTAAAATACGATGAGGAGCACTTGAAACAATTTTTTGTAGACGTGAACGATCACGACGTGAAATAAAAACTAAACGACCATCGACCAATTCTACCTTGTTAAATAAGTTAATACGATAATAATCTTTTTCCACTTTTTGTCTAGAAAAAATGACACATTTAATCGATCCTGTGGCGTGATAACTGCTGGTTGAAATGGTATGACTATCTATACCAATCTGAGAACGTTGGTTATAAAGTGTCACTGGACTTTGATCATTACAACTAGTTTGCCATCTCCTTAGGACATCTTGCTTTGTCAAATTTGTTCCAACACTAAATATTGGCCGACGAATATTAACTTGACGATTAGGCAGCACAACGTTATTTCGAAAATCGTCATCACTTAAATCAACAGCAGGAACTCGACATATCTTCAACGCGATGATATCTACAATTTTCAATTGATGAAAACGAGTCATTGAAGTAAACATAAGCATCACGCAGCGTGCTTGAAATAAAGTTAAATTAGTACAACCATTCCAATTGAGTGCAATTTGTCCGTAGCTTTTAATTTCTACATCTCTCAAATCAGCACAATTCGCCAAAGTAATTCCAAGCTTAGCGACATGAGACGAGATGAGAGCTATCTTTAGTTTTGATAAATCAGATAAATAAATCGAAGTTGCAGAATCCTTGGTAACTATATTAGTAGGCAATTCATTATTAAATTTAAAAAATTCCAATTCCGAGCACAACCTAAAATCAACCATAATCAACTTAAAACATGATTCAATAACAACATGTTTAATAGAATCATTAGGACTAACGATAAGATTGGCCAAGGCACTGCATTTACGAATTTTTATACTTTCAATATTCATCAAATCAGACAAATTCAGTTTAGAAAGATCATTGCAATCTGAAATATGTAAGTATTTAATTGCGCCATCCTTTGGCCAAAGGATTTCTGAAAAACCATAACAATTATATAGTTTAAGTTCTTCTAATCCATGTATAGTCGATAAATCTAATATATCACCAAATTTTGTATCATTGATAGAAAGTCTCTTAACAGAAATATTATTTAATGATATGTTACTACCATAATAGATCGATAATTTTTCTAACTCAATAAATTTTCGAATATCAAATGTATTTAAATTTTCTATAGATAATAACGTTAATTTTTTTAGAGCATGCACAGTCGATGGGCTATATTCTATGACATGATCCATCGATAATGATTTTAAATTTGGCAATTCATCCAAATTAATTGGCGTGATAGGTTGAAATTCATTTCCTGTCGAAGTAATTTCTACTATTTTCAAATAGTTTTTCTTTTCGATTTTAGATATTGACCCAATGACCTGCAAATCTACATTTAGTAGCTGCTCTAGATTTAAATAATTCACCTTATCATCAACTATTAATTGCTTTAATTTTTTATATCTAGAAAAATCAATTTGATTTAGTGACGAGCTCTTCACAATCTTCAAATATTTTAAATTTACACTATCTATTGCTATATCTTTCAACATATAGCAATTGTCAATGACGAGATTGTGCAGTTTATTTAACGAATAAGATTGTAAACTCTCTATTTTCATTCTCTGTAACGTGATAGAGCTTAAGTTTTCACTTTGTAGACCATATAGTTTTTCAATAAAACTGCACTCCTCAAGATACAATTCTACTAATTGAGTAAGTTGAGAAAAATCATATGCGCCTTTGCTGGAAGATTCTATTTGCTCTAATCGTATAAATTTCAGCTTTTTAGAATAATACAGTAAATTATTTAAATCAAAATCAATATTTGCTAAACGGATTTCAATTTTTTCTAAATTTGGAAAAAATTGAAAATCTATCTTTGGAAAGTCATCGCAATTTTGTATAATCAGTTGTCGCAAATTAAGCATGGGAAGAAGTTGATTAAATGTAATATTACTATTGTCTTCTAATACTAGTTCTTCCAATTGCTGCAAATCGGTCAAATTTAAAGAAATTGAACCATTATACTTTCTAGTTAAACGTTTTAAATACGAGGGTTGACCTGGCAACAATGGCATATTTACTTCAAGATCAGCATTACAATTCTCAATCGTTAAGTCTTCCAGAGACTGTGAATTAAAAATATCGCATTTAATCAACTTCGAACAATTTATTATGCTTAATTTTTTAGTAGGTGCTTTTTTTATCCCTAGTATCACTAATTGATCGCTATCAATAATGTTTAAGGCAGTTAACTCTATATTTGCAGGCAGCAGCAGGCCTTCCGCTCCAATTATTTTTTTTAGGGTAATTTCTTTTCCTTTAAATCTCTCTAAATTTTTTTCAATCCAAGCAATTGATGGATTAATAATTTCAATATGCTCGAATTGAGGGAAGGCAATTAACAAATTATCGATTTCAATTTTACTTGGTGCGTCAATTATAATATTTTTTATTGATGATGCTACACATTCATTTTTTATTTTTTCAACTATTTCATCCTGACTGAAATTCATATTGCGTAAATCAATTGAATCGGTTGTCGTTTGCTGTTTAATTTTGATATCAAAATAGCTAGGATCAATGACAAAATAATCATCCATGTCTATGCCTTGGGCAACTAATATGTCTTCAACCGTCTTTTTCGTGGCTGACTTAATTTTTGACCGCATCGTCCAGAATTCTTTACTTGAATTAACCGGCTTAGCGAGTGACCACGGCATTTTTTCATCTAGCCATAAGTAAACTTCATAAAATTCGATTAGTGCTGAAATAAACTTTAGAACTTTCAAATCCATTTCACCTAAATTTTTTAAGGAAGTAGATACAATATATTTATATTTTTTGTTTTTATGTTGAGATATAGATTGCGCCTCCAACTGCTGCCAACAATTTTCTTGCCCTTCCATTTGCAGCCAGAGATCAAAATAATTCGGTCCATTACTTGTATAACTGACCTTATATGGCTCTCCTTCTTCATCTACTGGAGAAAGATGTAAAAGCGCATCAAGCTTTTCTTTTTTAGTTAAAAACATAGATCCACCGCTCTTTTGTCAACACCCGTTTAGTTATTATTTTTCATGATAATAGAATTTATGAACAAATCTTACACTAGCTTTCTTAACATAGACTTAAATGGCAAATGCTTAAAAAGCTTCTCATCGCCTTCGGCATCGACCTTCTTTTCGAAAAAATATCTTATTATTAGCAACTTCTTTTACGTTTTGGACTGGGAAATTCATCTTGCATTAAATATTTCTCTACGATTTGATTAATCGTTTTAAAAATCGGCGCATGAACAAAGCCATCAATTGTTTTATTCTGCATCAATGCTT
>MGXV01000055.1:23905-31901 GCA_001801485.1 Gammaproteobacteria bacterium RIFCSPHIGHO2_12_FULL_37_14 | reverse complement strand
TTACCTGGCGGATGCGCCATTGGAACACGACCTGTGGATCAACACTTAAAAGGCTTGCAAGCAATGGGCGCGGAAATTCAAATTGAGAATGGTTACATTAGAGCTAAAGCAAAATATTTATACGGTGCAACCATTGTCATGGATTTAATTACCGTTACTGGTACAGAAAATATCATGATGGCTGGTATCTTAGCGAAAGGCCAAACCATTATTCATAATGCTGCTCGCGAACCTGAAGTCGAAGATCTAGCGAATTTCTTAAATATGTTAGGTGCAAAAATTCACGGCGCTGGAACCTCCACTATCACCATTGATGGTGTCAAGCAGCTTGGCGGCGGCAATTATACTGTCTTACCTGATAGAATTGAAACAGGAACTTACTTAGCTGCAGCCATGATTACACGCGGTAAAATTAAATTAAAAAATAGTCGACCTGATTTATTGGAATCAGTACTTTTAAAATTAGAAGAAACGGGTGCCATCATTGATACTGGGCCGGATTGGATCTCTCTCGATATGCAAAATCAACGTCCACGCGCAGTGAATATTAGCACCGCACCTTATCCTGCTTTTCCTACTGATATGCAAGCTCAAATGATGGCGGTGAATACCATCGCTGAAGGCACAGGTGTCATCACTGAAACTGTTTTTGAAAATCGCTTTATGCACGTACAAGAATTACAACGTATGGGCGCCAATATCGCATTGAAAGGTAACACAGCAATCTGCACAGGCCAAGATCAATTATTTGGTGCGCCTGTTATGGCTACTGATTTGCGTGCTTCTGCGAGTTTAGTATTAGCAGGATTAGCGGCGCAAGGTGAAACCATCATCAATCGTATTTATCATATTGATCGCGGCTACGAATGTATTGAAGAAAAACTAGCCCAATTAGGTGCTCGTATTCAACGAATACCCTAATCGTTTGCGAGGTTATATTTAACTAGCGAAAACGTTCAGCCTTAAGCATTCCTGCTTCCCACTACAAATAAAATTCCAAAGTCTTCCGTAATCCCGTATCAATATCGATTTTCGGAGACCAGCCAAGATATTTCTGCGCACGATGAATCATTGGTACACGTAAAGTAACATCTTGATAACCATCACCGTAATAATTACTAGCATCAATATCGACTAAATCAACTTGCTTAGCTTGATTTGCATGCTGTGGAAAATAGTTGATAATATATTGAATAAGCGTTTCTGCTAACTTGCGAATGGAAATATTTTCTAATGGATTACCAATATTAAAAATTCTGTTATTAGCACAATTATTTTTATTATCAATCATACGCATTAATGCATCGATGCCATCATCAATATAAGTAAAACAGCGTTGTTGTGCCCCACCATTCACCAGATTGATATTCTCACCCCGTAAAATGTTACCAATAAACTGCGTGAGTACACGAGAACCACCTGGTTTAGGATTCAAAACATTATCCAAACGTGGCCCATACCAGTTAAATGGTCTGAATAATGTATAAGATAATCCTTTATGTTTACCATATACATAAATCAAACGATCGAGTAATTGTTTAGAGGTGGAATATATCCAACGTTCTTTATTGATCGGTCCCGTCACTAAATAACTTTCTTCTTCATCAAATTCATCATCAGGACACATGCCATACACTTCTGAAGTAGAGGGAAAAATAATACGCTTATTGTATTCAACACATAAACGAATGACCTCAAGATTCGCTTCAAAATCTAATTCAAATACTCGAAGAGGATCTTGTACATATAATGCGGGTGTAGCAATAGCAACGAGCGGCAAAATGACATCGCAATATTGAACTTGAGTACGAATCCATTCTTTTTGTTTGGTAATATCGCCAATTTCAAAATGAAATCGTTGATCCTGCAAATAACGCTGTAATTTATTATTTGATAAATCCATTGCATAAATTTGCCAATCCGTTTTCGCCATTATTTCATCACATAAGTGACCGCCAATAAAACCATCGGCGCCAAGAATTAAAACATTCATCAGTTATATCCCATAAAATCAGTGAAAAACGCTATACATCACATCCAATACCCTATCGTGTTCTGCATCTGTCATGCCAGGAAATAAAGGCAAGCTTACAATGCGCTCGCACACATCTTCTGCCTGCGGAAAATCCCCCAATTTAAATCCAAATGCTTGTCGATAAAAGGGGTATAAATGAACGGCGCGGTAATGCAATCCTGTTCCAATATTTCTCTCTTGCATAGCACGCATAAATTCATCGCGATTGATATGTGTGATATCTTCATTAATCAGCGGTGTATAAATATGCCATGAGTGTAAATGATCAAATTGCGGCCGCATAGGCAATGTCCATTGCATCCAATCCGACAAAGCTTCCTGATATCGATTAGCTAATTCATTGCGACGCGTAATAAAACTATTTAAATCTTTCAGTTGATGGATACCAATTGCCGCTTGAATATCTGTCATATTAAATTTATAACCAGGCAACACTACCTCATAATCTTGGCTACCATGTTTACCATAGCGATTCCAAGCTTGTCTATCTATTCCGTGAAAACGTAATTGAGCAATTCTTTCGGCCATTTCTTGATCACGTGTGACGACACAACCACCTTCACCTGTTGTCATATTTTTATTGGGATGAAAACTAAATACTTGCGTATCACCAAAACTACCAATACGCCTGCCTTTATACTCTGATCCGATGGCATGTGCTGCATCTTCAATGACCCTTAACCCATGGCGTTGTGCAATATCATACAAAATATCTACATCTACTGGTAATCCAGCAAAATGTACGGGTAAAATAGCCCGAGTACGGCTTGATATGGCTTGCTCTAACAAATCCACATTCATATTTAACGTCTTCGCATCAATATCAACCAAAATAGGTTTACCGCCAGCTAACACAATTGTATTCAACGTGGCTGCAAACGTAAGCGGTGTGGTGATCACCTCCTCTCCAGGTTGTAAACCAATCGCTAGCAAAGCAAGATGAAGACCTGCAGTAGCAGAGGTCAAAGGCATCGCAAAAGGTGCTTGAAAATATTCTTTGAGTGATTCTGTAAACTGAGCAACGCGTGGTCCGGTGGTTATCCAACCACTTCTTAAACAAGCAATGACTTCATCTATCGCTGCTTGACTGATTGATGGACGCGAAAACGGCAAAAACTCTGACATAGTGATACCTTTTTATGATTAACTGCTTTGAGCAACTAAGTATACTCCAGCAATGATAATAAAAATTCCTAAAATTCGTAGTGAAGTTAACGGTTCACCAAAAAAATAATATGCCGCTAGCGCATTGACTATATATCCTATGCTTAGCATGGGATAAGCAAAGCTCACTTGAACACGAGATAATACCAATAACCAAACACCCACGCTGAACACATACATCATTAAACCGATCAGAATGGGCGGACTACCCATGACTTGAAAGCTAACAGGAATAGCGCTTGCTAAACTAAAATCAAAATGACCGATTCGCGTCATACCTGCTTTCAGCATCAGTTGCGCACCCGTATTTAACATCACGCCTAATAATATTAATCCGAAAATCAAAATATTCATCCTCTTCTATTCATGAATAATACAAAATTTCTTATCATTTTACACATATTGAGAAAAATCTCAGATATAATAAGCGGCTTTTAGCCTATTGACCCATTTAATTTGAACCAAAGGAAACAATTATGACCACACTAGTCGGCTTAAAAGCCCCTGATTTTACAGCTGCAGCAGTCATGGCAAATGGTGAAATTAATAATCATTTTAATTTACATAAAGCCATTACCAATAAATATAGTATTATTTTCTTCTATCCATTGGATTTTACCTTTGTTTGCCCATCAGAATTAATTGCGATTGATAATCGAATAAAAGAATTTGAAAAACGCAATACGATTATTGTAGGTGTCTCAATTGATTCTCAATTTACACACAATGCTTGGCGAAACACCGCTGTTGAAAATGGTGGAATTGGTCCTGTTCATTATCCATTAATCGCTGATGTGAATCATCATATCTGCCAAGCTTATGGCATTGAACATCCCACTGCTCACATTGCTTTACGTGGTGCATTTATAATAGATAAACAAGGTATCATACGATCTCAAATTGTGAATGATTTACCATTAGGCCGTAATGTAGATGAATTATTACGTCTAATTGATGCATTAGATTTTCATGAAAAACATGGCGAAGTATGTCCTGCTGGATGGACAAAAGGAAAAGCTGGTATTAAACCAACCACTGAAGGAATTGCTGAATTTCTTAAAACTGAAGCTGGTGAATTATAAAAATCATAGTCATGGTAAACCCAAAAAACCCATCATTATTAATGATGGGTTTTTTTAAATCAAAAATTTATTAATGACGTCGCGTAGGATACAAGGATTTGCTACCTTCATATGAAATAATATTACCATCCTCATCTAGATCTTTAATTGAATTTCGTTTTATACGTACAGTAATAAGGTGGCCGCCGGTTGTCTTATCAGAACCTATATCAGTAAACTGGCTAACGCCAAGTTTATTTTGATTTTCTATAAATGTTTTTATATCCTTTACAAGTAAGATCATAGACACAACAGCATCTTGATCTTCATTGAAATCTGCAAATAAATCATGGCCCTTTTTGCTAGTACGTTCCTTTTTTACAATCACACAATTATCCCAACTGCTAGCATCGGTATTGTTTTCTTCAGTGGATTCTTCTTTGTTATCAAATAAAGTAGGAGTGGATGGTCGTTTTCGTGGCGATGACATAAATATATCCTCATTTTTAAAATTAGTTTTAAAAAAAAACTATAACGATCGCTAGGATAAACAATTTGAGATGCTGATGTAAACCAAATTATTAAACATCTGCGAAGCGTTATTCACTACCGCTAATGAGAAGCACAAAAAAATTCTTTAAAAAAAACTTTCACTTTTTATTTATCTCTGTTATAAAATCTTTCCGCATGAAAAATATTATATAAAATCAATATTGATGTTTTATATTTTACATTTTTACATGTTGTGAATAAAATTTGCTTGTAATTAATCTAAAATGTGCAGCTTTCGCATCTTTGGATGAAAATTTGCTTGCAATATTAAACAGTTATGAGTTACCTTTAAATTCGTCCGGATAAATATTTCAAGGAGATACTACAACTATGAAATTAAAACTCGTTGTTGCATCAATGAGCATTCTTGGCTTAATAAGCTGTCCAGCTTCTGCAGCCTATGCCAAAAAGAAACATCATCATAAGATGATGAAGCAACAAATGGCCCAAAGGGATTATAAAGACTATAAGGATATGGGTAATATGCAACCCGCTCCAGAAGTCTGCACGATTCCTGCATCAGCAATCACCATGGTTGAAATGACTCAAAATATGGGTCGTTCCTTACCAAATCCATGTAATCCAGGTTGGTTTAATCGCATTCTGGTAAGTGGTGGTATTAATGTTGATTTAGGTCATTGGGGCAATCGAAATGCAAACTTCATGGGTGAGAATTATCAAGCAATATCACTTAATGATGCCTATTTAAATATTGGAGCAATGGTAAACGATTGGACAAGAGCGTTTGCTAGCTTAAGCTTCAGTAACCCAACAACCAATGTTAACCCATCGATATTTAATTCGGTTGGAGCCGCTGAATACAGTGCTGCTTATACCAATAATATTAATGGGAATGCTAATAATGTTATCCAACTTGAACAAGCTTATGCCACCTTAGGAAACTTTGATGTGTCACCTGTCTTCGTTCAAGTCGGTAAACAGTTCCAAGATTTTGGTCGTTATGAAATACATCCCATTACTGCTAGCTTAACGCAAGTCATGTCAGAAGTATTATCTACCTCGGTCAAACTTGGATTCTTATATAGCGGTTTCCATGGATCACTCTATGCATTTGATGATCCAATTAATAAAGTTGGCCAAAGCTCGCAACCAACCAACTATGGTGTCGCTTTAGGATACGACCAAGTGAGCGATCAACTTGGATTCGATCTCGGAGCAGCTTATCTTTATAACATCATAGGCGCTAACGACGTCGCTTATAGCGTAGTCAACTTTACCGGCTCTAACTATAACAGCCGTGTAGGTGGTTATGCTCTCTATGCTGATGTGAATAGCGGACCATTTTCTCTTGGTGCTCGTTGGACTGCTGTATCATCAAAATTTAATGTCAATGATATGACACGTAATGGCAATATTGATCTTACTGCTGCTTCAGCAGTGATTGGTTCAGGAACAGCTATTACACCAGCTGCTAGTGCAAGCGGTGCAAGACCTTGGGCATTTGGTATTCAAGCAGGTTACGGCTTTGATGTTTGGAGTAAAAACCAAAACATCTATGTGGGATATCAAACCAGTAGTCAAGCTGCTGGCCTAAATCTGCCACAAACCCGTTGGTTAGCTGGTTACAATGTTGACGTATGGAAGAGTCCAAATATGGGTACCACCAACCTTGGTGCTGAGTGGGATCATGACAATGCATTTAAAGTTTCGAACGGCGGCAGTGGTAATGTCACCAATCTCGTTTCTTTACGCATCACAACCAAATTCGGTTAATTCCGATAAACAAAGAAGCCCGCATCTGCGGGCTTTTTTTTGTCTAAATCCACTGAAAATACTTCCATATCCGGAGTAAGTGTTGCAAGAAATCTCCCCGGCGCAAAAAACGCGCCGACCCTCTTTTAAAAAAGAGGGTGACTAAATGCTCACCCCTTTGAAAAAAGGCCGCACGAAGAGTGACTAAATGATCGCCCCCTTTGAAAAAAGGCCGCACGAAGAGTGAGTAAATGATCGCCCCCTTTGAAAAAGGGGGCCGCACGAAGTGCGGGGGGATTTTCAACTTTGGTAGCTCGGAGTAATCATGCTAGACCCCAAGTTAGTACGAACATCAAATAGAATAGGTGAACGTTTGGTGAACGATCAACAAAAAGTTTCAGCTACTATTATCAATGCAAAATATTTGTTGGATCATCATTATGGTGAGATTGGCCAATTTTGCCCTCACTAAAATTTTCGGAGGAAGGCAATTCTTAAGACTTGGTTAAGCCGGTCATGTGTGTTATAATATGGACAATAAAAATATACTAACGAAGCGAGACGATGAGTGGAAATCGAAAAAATATAACAACCCATACCGATCACAGCAATAGCAATAATAACAATGTTAGCGCTACTATTTTAAAGCAACCTCCGCGGCTTGATGACTTGGCGTTTAAAGCATTATTGAAAAATAGTGTCATCAACTTTCATTCACAAGGCGATTATGAGGTATTTGAACGATATAAAGTTAAGCACGATATTCTCTCATTCTTACAAAGCATTGCCGATGCCGATCCAACCGAAGTGAAAAATTTTCTTGATGATTGTCCCGAATTATCTGTGATTGCGCGTGGCACAGTTACAACAGTATCAGGTGATACCTATGAAAATGTCTCAGCCATTGAATTAGCCTATGTGATGGATGATGATGAATTGATGAGAGAGGTATTATTACCTGCTATTTTAAAACTGCCACCAGACAACATTAAAGAAGCTGAAACGCAATTGGCAAACAAAATGGCAGAAGTAGAAAAGCAACGAGCTCAATTTAAACCTTATGATTTTAGTGAGATGGTCAAAGCGATTGCAGCAGACCAGACGTTAAGGAAGACAGGACAAGCCAGTGAGGCGACGAAAGAAGTCCTAGAAAACTTTAAAAGAGATTTTACACCTGGCGTGATGACACAAGGGAAATCTTGGATCAAAGAACACTTACAAGCAGCCTATCGTATTTATGATGAGAATTATGATCCATGGAATAGTGAGCAATTACGCTGGTACCTGATTCATGTTGTTGGTCATGTGCAAACACGAGTGGAGAAATGTTTTGAGCAAGAATGTAGTCAGGGTTTGAATGAGATTGTCGCCCAGAAGAAACGTAACGAGCGATCCGTAAAAATAATGAATTGGTTAAATGATATCCCGCTCACGTTTCGTGGTGCGGCTGATTCTTCGCTGCTTCTTAGTC
>MGXV01000055.1:0-23844 GCA_001801485.1 Gammaproteobacteria bacterium RIFCSPHIGHO2_12_FULL_37_14 | reverse complement strand
GGACACTGCTGTGGCGCGTTCGTTGAGAAATTATGTCGAACAAAAAAATCAGCAATGGAAACTACTATGCAGGAATTTGGCCAAGAATTGCATCAACAACATCCCGCGCACCAACCAGCGCTAAGTCGTCAAGGTTGCCGGATTGTTTAAGACATCTGGCGCAGCAGGCCAATGGCATATGAAGCAACAAAGCGATCCCCCAGCAAGTGCCGAGGAATAGTATGATCGATTCCTTACTCGAGTTTGGCCAATTTTGCCCTCACTAATTCTATTGCAAACTCTTCCATGTCGTTTTGATACGGGCACAAACTATTGAGATAGGGGCAAAATTTTCTGCTACATATTGACCCAGAGGAGGATTGCACATCAAAATTTTATAGTATATTTTATAGTCTATTACACTTGCGCCACTTTCAGTACAGGAACAAGATTCCCAGGTAGATTTACTAGCCAGAGCATTAAATTTAAAGCATTCGCATGAATTCGGCAGTAAATTGGTCACCAGATACACATTTTCGACATCTTGATACTCCGCCATCATGATAAGAACATCCGTAGATATCTTGTCACTCTTCTCGGGACCACCATAACAAGGTACCCCTCTTTGTCGAAGATACAGCAATTCAGCTTGAGTTTTAGGAGCAAACTCTGGAAGGTCTTTATTGACCACTTCAGGAGCCATGTCATAAACACCCACCATTTTATAGGAAGAAGGACAAATAGCATCTGTAATCGTTTGGGGCACATCTGTTCCTGGTACATGTGAAATGGGTGGCGTTCTAGTACGCCTACAATAATCTGGACAATCAGCTAAAAGAGTAGAACTACCTCCATTTCCATTGACATCTGGGCAGTTTGTTATCGAACTAGGACATACTGGTAAATCAGTATATTTTTCATTTTGAACAACCGGAGAATTGCTAGTGGCTTCTAAATACATCACTGTAGCGGGTGGTGGTTGAATAGAGGTGCCATCATTTGCAGCAAAACAGCACTGACAACAACCAGCAACTATCAATAAGTAACCAAAGATTTTCATCAGATTATCCCGTTACCATCTATATGTGCTTATTTATCATAGTCGCATAAGAATAAACGCTAGACAAGCCACAATAAAGATTCTCGATTAAGTAGGATTTTTATACAAAAAACGATTTGCTATATAACAAAACAACTCTGCTGTTCGCTCCACATCATAAATCGCAGAATGCGCTTGCTGTAGATCAAATGGAATGCGTGCACGCCTTGCTGCGCGCGCTAATACAGTTTCACCTAGTGCGACGGCAGCTAGAGAAGCTGTATCTAAAGTTGTAAAAGTATGAAAAGGAAGATAACGAAGATGGGAACGTTTCGCAGCTGCCAAAATAAAACTCAAATCAAACCAGGCATTATGACCCACCAAGACAGCACGATAACAAGACGTTATTTCAAGCTGAGCTCTTACCATAGCAAAAATACGCTGCAATGCTTGCGCTTCAGGAATAGCAAAACGAAATGGATGGGTTGGATCAATACCGGTAATTTCCAAAGATTCTTTCTCTAAACGCGCGCCAAGAAAAGGTTCTACATGATAAGCCAATGTCTTATCACGATATAGTTTTCCCTCCTCATCCAACATGAGCGTCACGGCAGCAATCTCAAGAAGTGCATCTGTAGCTGAATGCAACCCTGATGTTTCTACATCTATAACAATAGGCAACAAACCGCGGAAACGGCGTGATAAATTCATTAAATGCTGACGATTCATTTTTCTCTACTCAATACTTTGATATATTTCAGCTATACGACTATCCACTAACGAATATGGAATATTATGCTAACCACCCTGACCCAAGCTCATCCTTTGCGAGATGTTATCACAAATGCCTACCGAATGGATGAAACCCTTTGCATCGATCATCTCATTCAACAAGCGAATTTACCTGAATCCATGCTCGGGCAGATCGCCACTACTGCTAAAGATCTGGTTTCAGAAGCACGAAAATACAAAAAACTCAGCAAATTAAATGTATTGCTTCAGGAATATAGCTTATCAACAGATGAAGGGATTGCCTTAATGTGCTTAGCAGAAGCCTTGCTACGTATTCCAGATACCGCTACCAGAGATAAATTTATTGCCGATAAAATTGCAACTATTAATTGGAAACATCATCTGAAAACAGCTCCTTCGTTTTTTATCCATGCTACAACTTGGTCACTTTTATTAACTGGTAAAATTTATAAACCCCTGCACGATGATAAAAAAGGGTTACTTGCTTCTCTTGAACGTGCAACTAGTCATCTGGGTATCACGATGATCCGACCCATTATTTTACAAATCATGAAATCACTTGGTGAGGAATTTATTATCGGCCAGAGCATCGAATCCGCACTCACTCATGCTAAGAAGCTTGAAACAATGGGGTATGGTTTTTCATTTGATATGCTAGGTGAAGCTGCTCGCACTGCCGAAGATGCTCAACATTATTTTGATGCCTATGCACACGCCATTGATGTAATTGGCAATATTCACTCCAATGAGCTTGCTAAAAACCATGGCATATCCATCAAACTATCCGCCTTACATCCTCGTTATGAATATTCTCAACGTGAACGTGTGTTGCAAACACTTCCTACTAAATTACTTATCCTGATTGAAAAAGCAAAAAAAAATAATATTCGAATCATTATTGATGCCGAAGAAGCTGATCGATTAGATCTTTCACTTGATATTTTTGAAATAGTTTTTGCCGATGCTTCATTAACTAATTGGGAAGGATTAGGTTTAGCTATCCAAGCGTATCAAAAACGAACATTTTATGTGATTGACTGGCTTGCTGACTTAGCAAAACGTCATACAAAGCGCATCATTGTAAGATTAGTGAAAGGCGCTTACTGGGATGCGGAAATTAAAACTAGTCAAGTACTCGGATTAAGTAGTTATCCTGTATTTACTCGCAAAAATTCAACTGATATTTCTTATATTGCTTGTGCTAAAAAACTTCTTTCACAATCCAATCATTTTTATTCACAATTCGGCACGCATAATGCCTACTCCATTGCTGCTGTGCTTGAGCTGATAAAAATCTTTCCTGACGCGCTAGGTAAATACGAATTTCAATGTTTACACGGCATGGGTCGCCCACTCTATGATCACCTTATTAATCCATCTACATGGAATCAACCTTGCCGAATCTATGCACCTGTCGGTACCTATCAAGATTTATTAGGTTATTTAGTACGTCGAATATTAGAAAATGGAGCGAATACATCCTTTATTAATCAGTTATTCGATGAAAATATTCCTATCGAAAAAATAATTTTTAATCCGATGAATCGCATCGCAATGTTACCTAATAAACCACATCCTGCTATTCTTCTTCCTGAAAATATTTACAACGATTGGTTAAATTCTTCAGGATTAGATTTAACTCACCCCCAACAATTACTAATCCTTAAAAAACAAATGGAAGAAGCTGCAAAAAACCCCTGGCGAGCAGAATCACTGATTCATCAAAAATCGCTGAATGTTAAAAATTATAAACCTGTTTTATCACCAAACGATGGTCATCCCATGGGTGAAGTTAGTTTAGCAAACGAGACCGATGTCGACACTGCGCTCACTATCGCAGCAAATGCTACTCATTTATGGGCATCCGTTCCCGCAATAGAACGCGCCAACATTTTAGAATACGCAGCAGAAGCTTTTCAACGTGACATGCCTATGTTAATCACACTACTTTGCAAAGAAGGAGGAAAATGTATTCCTGATGGTATTGCTGAAATACGTGAAACTATCGATTATTGTCGCTATTATGCTTATCGTGCTCGCCTAGATCTAACGCCGATTACGCTACCTGGCCCAACAGGAGAAAACAATCAGTTATCTTTACATCCTCGCGGTATTATGACTTGTATTAGTCCCTGGAATTTTCCATTAGCCATCTTTACTGGTCAAATCGTTGCTGCTTTGGTCACGGGAAATGTAGTCATTGCTAAACCTGCTTTACAAACACCTTTCATTGCTTATCACGCCATCCAAATTTTACATCGCGCCGGTATTCCAAAAAATGTATTGCAATTATTAATAGGGAATGGCAGTACGATTGGTGCAAAACTAGTCGGCGATCCGCGAGTAGCAGGAGTCATGTTCACAGGATCAACAGAAACAGCTAAAAGTATTGAGCGATCACTTGCCAATCGCAGTGGTCCCATTGCTCTTTTCATCGCTGAAACAGGTGGACAAAATGCGATGATTGTCGATTCTTCCGCACTGCCTGAACAAGCTGTCATTGACATTGTGCAATCTGCTTTTAATAGCGCAGGACAACGATGTTCTGCTTTACGAGTGTTATTTGTACAAGAGGAATTTGCACCAAAATTATTAACCATGTTAACCGGTTATTTGGCAGAATTGACCATTGGTGATCCCAGCTTACTAGCCACTGATATTGGTCCGGTGATTGATGAAAGTGCGTTGCACCTGCTAAAAAAGCATTTTGCTAAAATGGATCAACAAGCTAAGTTCATTGCACAAGCGCCCTTGTCAAAGACTGGGCCAGGTTATTATTTTTCACCCTGTATTTTTGAAATAAATAGCTTATCTATCCTTGAAGGAGAAGTATTTGGCCCCATCTTACATATCATTCGATATCGTGCTCACGAATTAAATAATGTAATAAAAAATATAATTGATACTGGTTATGGATTAACATTAGGGGTACATAGTCGTATCGATTCAGTGGTAGAATCTATCGTACGTAACATGCCTATTGGCAATATTTATATTAATCGTAATATGATTGGCGCAGTGGTTGGAGTACAACCATTTGGCGGCGAAGGCTTATCAGGAACTGGGCCTAAAGCAGGTGGTCCCCATTATTTACCACGATTATGTGTGGAACGATCTACCTCTATTAATACCGTTGCTGTGGGCGGCAATGCACATTTAGTCTCTTTAATTGAGGATAGTTGATGTATCAACAACCAGATAACATTACCTATGTCATTTTTCTTATTTTTGCCGGAACAGCGATATTATCAACATTAGCGCTATTCACACGGCAATCGCTATTAGTCGCTTATATTGCACTGGGAGCAATATTAGGACCATGGGGACTAAGACTCATTGACAATACTGCGATCGTGAAACAAGTCGGTGATGTTGGAATTATCTTTTTGCTGTTTTTACTCGGATTGCATTTACAGCCACAAAATCTTTTTCATTCTTTACGAAAAATGAGTGTCATTACCTTAATTAGTTCACTTATCTTTTTTGTCATTGGTTTTATACCAAGTTATCTATTTGGTTACTCGATATCAGCCAGTGCTATCATTGGTGTGACCTCCATGTTTTCTAGCACCATTATCGGTATCAAATTATTGCCAACCACGATTTTACATCATCAACATACTGGAGAATTAGTCGTCAGTATTCTATTGCTACAAGATATGATTGCTATTATCACTCTTCTTGCCTTAGAAATTATAGGTGGACGTTCTTTATCGATGACTCAAATAGGAATCATTTTCTTTGCTTTTCCAATTTTGTTATCAATTGCTTATGTTTTTTCTAATTATGTTCTCTACTATTTATTAGAACGCTTCGATAAAATTCATGAATATATTTTCATTCTCTCGATAGCCTGGTGCTTATGTATGGCTGAACTCAGCCGCGCAATGGGGCTATCAGAAGAAATCGGCGCTTTTATTGCCGGTATCACGCTAGCCTCCAATCCAATCGCTTTTTATATTGCTGAAAGTTTAAAACCATTACGTGATTTTTTTCTCGTCATGTTTTTCTTCACCATTGGTGCAGGTTTTAACTTTAGCTACTTTCCCGATGTGGCGATTGCAGCGTGTACCTTAGCGGCTTTAATTCTCATCTTAAAACCTATTACTTTTAATTGGCTGTTACAACGCTCCGGTGAATTAAAAAAAATCAGCTTGGAAATAGGTGTGCGTTTAGGACAAATGAGCGAATTTTCTCTTTTGGTCATCTATCTGTCGCTGGAAACGAAAATTCTGACACCAGTAGCAGCGTATATGGCTGAAGCAGCCATTATTATCACCTTTATTGTCTCTTGCTATTGGACCGTGATGAGTTATCCAACTCCCTTAGCTACCACTGAAAAATTAAGAAGAGATTAATCCCGGATAAATCTCTTCAGATGCATAAAAATATTCTAGCTAAGATAATGCAACTACTGTTGGTTTGACGAGTTTTTCGAAGTCAGCATAAGAAAGTTGTATTAATTCAGAATGTGAGCCTGCATTAAATATAATATGTTCTTGTGAGCCTAGCTGATTTGACACAAATACTGGCATATCGTATAAATTACCAAAAGGCGGCATGGCACCCACTTCACACCCTGCAAATTTATCTTTAAATTCAGATTCGGAAGCTAAATCGACTGATGCTCCAGCCACTGCTTTTAATTTTGCAAAATTAATTTGATCATTCGCTGGGATCACTACCATAGCAAATTGACCATTCATTTTAACAATGACGGTTTTAGCTAATTGCTTACCAGATACATGTGCAGCAGCAGCGATTTCTTGCGAGGTAAATGCAGGAGAATGGATCATGGAAACGTACTTAACTCGCTGACTATCAAGAAATTCTTTGAGTTTTTTGACAGGCATAAACTATCTCCTTTTTTCTTTATTGTAGCACTTTTAGGATAGCTTATGTTGATGTCAGGAATTTTTAAAAAATACTATTAATTGATTTAATCGCTAAATCAATTTCTTCTAGTGTGGTAAATCGACCGAATGAAAATCGAATGGAGCTTTTTGCTTGGCCTTCAGTTAAACCCATCGCACGTAATACGTATGAACCTTCTGTCCCTTTACCTTGGCAAGCTGAAGCAGTTGATGTCGCAATATTCGGCAGCTTTTCAAGAATAGCATCCGCAAACATATTTTCAAAACGCACGTTTAAAATATTTGGTACGGTTCTAGCAAGATCACTATTCAATTTAAAATTTTTTATTGTTTGTAAGCCTTTTAAAAATCGATCTCGCAATTGAATCATATTTATCTCATCTTGTTTCATTTCATTATGTGCAATTTGAAATGCCTCGCCCATACCAACAATTTGATGCGTTGCAAGTGTTCCTGAACGCATACCAAATTCGTGGCCACCTCCATGAATCAGTGGTTCCACTCGAACACGTGGTTTTTTTCGTAAATATAATGCGCCAATGCCTTTTGGGCCATACGCTTTGTGAGCAGAAATAGAAATAAGATCAATGGGTGTCGTGTTGGCATTCAAAAACACTTTACCAACGCTTTGTGCGGCATCAACGTGCAATAAAATTCCGCGAGCTGCAATCAACTGAGCAATGGCATCAATATTTTGTATCACACCGGTTTCATTATTCACGTGCATCACGGAAACTAAAATCGTATCGCTGCGTAATGCTTGTTCTAATTGATTGACATCAAGTTGGCCATCTGGTCGCGGCGACAAGGTGGTGATTGAATAACCTTCTTTTGCTAAATGTTGGCAAGTATCCAATACAGATTTATGTTCTGTTTTAACAGTAATAATATGTTTGCCTTTACGCTGATAAAGACGAGCTGCGCCTTTCAAGGCAAGATTATTGGATTCCGTCGCGCCGGATGTCCAGATGATCTCAGAAGGTTGTACTTGTAATAAATGAGCGACTTGCATGCGAGCATATTCAATTGCTTCATTCGCTTGTTTGCCATAAAAATGTCGTGAAGCCGGATTACCAAATACGCCATCCTGCATTAAAAAAGGTTGCATGACTGCTGCCACTCGTTTATCGACTGGAGTGGTGGCAGCATAATCAAAATAAATAGGCTTAGACATCATGGTTAACTTCAGTTTTTTGCTCTTTTATGGCCGCTTTTTCGTATTTTTTGTATAATCATAAATCACACGACCATAGGGCAATATTAAATCACTTTGCACATGCATAGCAGATATTACCTTGCGTACCGGTAAATCTGCAACAGGTGCCATCGCATGTGGGCATAATTCAATTGCCGCAGGCCCAGTCCATGCGCCTTTTATGACTAATTTTTGATAAACATATTCAACGAGCTCGCAAATACGCGGTGTGCCATCCACATGTGGAATGATCTTTAATAAATAGCCCGGCGCCATAAAAGCTTGATGAATTTTCTTTATATCTAATTCTTGATGTTTATAACCCATCGTGGCGGTTGCTATTCGGCACTGCTCATAATTTAATGTACCGACTAATGTTTCTTTGATGACACGAAGATTGGGATCAGCTAATTTTTTGGGAAATCCCCATATTTCCCGACCACCAACGATAGGCGAATCATCGTTAAGATACATCGCATGACAATAACCACCATTTTTACCTTTAAATCTCACTGGTATCACTTGCCCAGATTCAACATAATTTCCGAAACCAGTTGAATCTGGCATTAAAATAAATTCGAATTTTACCAGCGGTTCGGTTACTTCTAACGGTTCAGGAACAACTTTTCTCAAGATATCCATATCGGTTTCATAGGTAATAATAAAAAATTCGCGGTTATTAAAGCGATAAGGACCAGGTGGATAAGAAGGACAATAAAGCGGCATGGCAAATGCTTTTTTTAAAACTTCATCCTTTTTCATATCACACTCCCTTTATAAAATATCTCTTATTATTATAGGCTAAGTACTCTACTTAATTTTTGGTTTTAAGAAAACTTTCGGCTAATTTTGAACATATTTGCCAAGAAAGTCTAAAAATATAGATGCTATGATTTATTTCTCGTTTCCTGAATTGCTGTTAGCATCCCACGTAACATATTCACTTCCATCTGGTCGGGCTGAGCTCGAAGAAAAAATCGCCGCAATCGTGTCATCAATTTGCGCGGTGCATGTATTTTTAAAAAATCAATCTCGACTAAGACTTGTTGTAAATGAATAAAAAAATTTTCCATTTCTTCCATGGTCGCTAAATATTCGGTATTTTCTGTCGATGGAATAGACGCAAGTGATGCCAATCTTAATTCATAGGCAATCACCTGTACGGCAGCAGCAATATTCAAGGAACTATAAGCGGCATCCGCTGGAATTTGCACATGTAGATGACAAGATTCTAATTCCTCATTGCTTAATCCAGATTGTTCGCAACCGAATAGAATAGCGATTTGGTTATTTTTATATTCCTGTTTAATTTTGCTTGCCATGACTCTTGGTTCACAAAATGGCCAAGGGATGGTTCGTATGCGTGCGCTAGCACCTACTACAAAAGAACAATCTGTTATCGCTTCTGCTAAGGAAGTGACAACGATCGTTTGATCCAAAATATCCCCCGCACCCGAAGCCATTTCATTGGCTTTATCATGTGGAAATTGGTTAGGTGAAACCAAATAAAGTCGCTTTAAACCCATGGTTTTCATTGCTCTCGCCACTGAACCGATGTTCCCAGGATGTGACGTTTTGATTAAAACAATGCGAATATGGTCTAACATGAAGTAATTCTCTTTTAAATGATGCTATTTAGGCTGTTAGGCTAGCTTCTTTCGGCCATTCATTCTATCATTAGGGCCAAATCTAACTGGCTCTTTAAATATTATGCGTGAACCATTAATCAATATAGCTGTAGATGCTGCTCGAGCAGCAGAAAATATTATTATCAAAGCTTTTAAAAGACTCGATACTATCAAAGTTAGTGAAAAAAAACCGAATGATTATGTCACTGAAGTGGATAAACGAGTTGAGCAAGAAATAATCCATATTATTCGCAAAGCGTATCCTCATCATAGCATTCTTGGCGAAGAAAGCGGCGAATTGAAAGGCGAAGATAATGATTATCAATGGATTATTGACCCCATTGATGGAACACGTAATTTTATTCACGGCTTTCCCCACTTTGCTATTTCTATCGCAGTTGCTCATAAAAACAAACTCGAGCATGGTGTGATCTACGATCCTCTTCGTCAAGAATTATTCATTGCTAGCCGCGGTAAAGGTGCGCAATTAAATGATAAACGCATGCGGGTTAGCCCACGTACTCATCTCAATGAATGCCTATTAGGATCGGGATTTACTTTTAGACATGCCGATCGAATCAATAGCAGTCCCTCGAGAATTCTACATGCCATGTTACCTGCTTGTGGCGACATCCGTCGCGCCGGAGCAGCGACGCTTGATCTTGCTTATGTTGCCTGTGGTCGCCTCGATGGCTTCTGGGAGTCTGGTCTCAATATATGGGATATTGCAGCTGGCATTCTTTTGGTAAAAGAAGCTGGCGGTATTGTCTCTGACCTGAATGGTGGTGAAAGTTATTTAAAAACCGGCGATGTGGTGGCAGCAAATCCCGTCATTCTTAGGCAAATGTTAAAAATTATCAAACCTCAAGTCGATGAAAAATAAAATATATAGTTAAAGTTTGTAGTAGCGTTAATATTATCCTGCTCGTTTCTGAATATAATAGAACAAGATAAAACGAGGAGAAATGTATGCCTTTTCGTTATACAGCTACCATTTATTTTGATGAAGGCGAAGTCGCCAAAGAAAGTGGCAATAACATAGATGATTTATATAATTGGATGTTAGTGAAAACTCAAGGTAAATTTGGGAATTTTAATGGCGAAATCATTGATAATAAAAATGGTAAAGTAGTGAAAGGATTTCGTAAATCCCCTCCAGACTAATGACAAGCGTTCACGTCCTATAAATAATAATATTCAGCTGTCTTCAGCAGTGACCTCTTTTTTAAAAAAGAGGTCACGCTTAAATGGGATTTAGCCAAAAATTCTACATTTTAAAATTGGCAGCGGATCTTTCTTTTGGGCTCTCCTCCACGACCAAATCTTTTTCTGGTTTTGAGTACAGCAAACCATCTTTTAATGTACGTAGAAATAGCGTTTGCGGTATTGCGGAGGATTTAGATGCTTTTTCTTTACGATAATCTTTCATTGCAGATTTCGATTCAAAAAATGAAACCAGAGGAACGACAACCGTCAGAAATGAATTTCTTTGAATGTCTGCAGGTTTTACTGCATTTACAAGAGCCTCCATTCTTTCTTCTGGTGTCATAGTGTTAAGTTCTGAAGAGGGCTCATCTTTAACATTGATATCAGAAAATTTTTCAAAAATTTGTGCTGCGATTTCTTTTGCATTTAGACCTTTATCCTTTAATGCCTGATATGCATCGACTATGTTTTTGAACCTAGCCCCATCTGAAAAAACTGAGATGGGGCTTGAAAGACGAGCAACACCTGCTTCCAATAACAAATATATTACACTAATTGTTTCATTGTCAGGCACTAAGAATGAAAATGAATTTGAAGTAAAACCGCCTAATGTATCAGGAACTTCCAAACGTTCTGCTGCATAGTCCATTAAAGATTTTGTACTAGGTTCATATCGCCCATCTTCATCTTTTTCAATAAATGGTTCGTTAATATTTTTATCTGCAGCTATTAATAATTCAATAATTTCTAAATATTTTGTTACATCGTCTCTTTGGTTGAGTGCTTCTTTTAAAGCGTCATGAATATTTTGTTGAGATATCTCACGCGTTAATAGATATTGAACTGTCTCAAAAGCAGCATATCTTGCTGCCAAAAGAATGGGCATTTCATTTTTTGCATTAGGTTTATTTAGCTTATAACCCAACGATTCAAAATAGATTAGAATGGGAAGTTGATTTTCTTGTGCGGCCAAACATACTAATGCATTGTCTTCAAGGTCTAATTCACCTGCTTTCAATCCAGAAATTAATTTTAAGACATCAAGATGTCCATGTCTTACTGCTAATGTTTCAGCAGTATCTGTCGCGCAATGACGATTTTCCTTTAACATATTAAAAAGACTAGTTCTGATATGTGTCCTATTAGTGCGAATAATTTGAATTGCTCTTGCGCTGTTTTGGCTCCACTCAACTTCGTAATTTAAATTTGCCTGGTAAGCTAATAATTTTTGTATGATATTTATAAAACCTTTAGCACTGGCAATCATCAACGGTGAATAACCCCATCCATTACCATCAACTAACACTTTTTGAGTTGCAAGCAAGGAACTCACTGCGAACTCATTACCTTCTGTCACAGAATCTAATAAAGGAGTATGAGTAAATTCTGTTACATCTTCATAATGATTTAAATCCTCATTTTTTTCCAAGGCTATGTCCACTACTTCCAGAAGTTTCTGTTGGTTATTTTTTTTTAATAAATCTAAAAATTCTGATCTTTTCATTTGATTTATCCTTTGATTGAGTAATCGATGGAAAGCGAATCATACAATAAAATCCCTTCCACCAAATCTAACGCGAGCTACCGGTTGAACTAGTAATTTGCGAATTTGAATAATCATCATCGGCATCGCGCGATACTGTTGATGAAATTCGCGAATGATTAGTCGAATAGCCATTATTATTTGGTACAGGTGCGTAATTACTTCTTACTCGATTTTGTGAAGAATAATAACGGCTATCAGCAGGATAATGATCTTGATAAGATGGACCTTGGTAGGTATTGTGACTCTGAGCACTATAATAATGACCTGGTGTTTGATAGGTTCTCGAATCATCCACACATGCTGCCATTAAAATAATCCCTAATGCTAACATCGTTATTTTAGTTATCAGTGTCATAGTGATACCTCCCCCTCATGAAATTACAATTTTATGTAAACGTTTTTCTAGATCCCCGCTGCTAGTAAAAGAATAGACATTACGTTTAGCTCATCTTGAACCAGCAATTTGTCAGGATACGTAAACAGTTGAGGAAGAATGGTCATTCTTCCTCTCTGAATTAATTTCTGCAATTAGCAAATCGTGCTATCGACATCAATACGATAATTACCTGGCACACCATAAACATTTACAAAAGCGTAGCGGCAAAGATAATTTTGAAAGAATGTGGAATAGTAAGGATCTTTTAAAGCAACATACGTACTACCAGAATAGGTGTTACTAATAAGATAATCATTTTCCAATTGATACAATTTATCAAAAATGGATGTGCCTGGAACAGTCACATAAAAATAATCAGAGGTTTTATTAATAATGGTAATATAGGTTGCAGGCGCTAAGGCTGATTTTACTTTAGCATTGATGTTTGATGTTAGCGGATGCTTGCTAGTGTAATATCCATTTGCTGCTGCACTTGCAAAAGTAACAGATGCGAAAACTAAACTTATTACTGTAATCAAACAAAGATAAATTTTCTTCATAAGCTTCTCCTTGTAAAAATTTAATTGATGTGTTTTCGTCCTGAAGTTAGCTGGTAAGTTAGAAACTTACTGTGATTCCTTGCAACAGAAATTATACTGACAATGCGCTGGATCTCAAGAGAAATTCATGAGCCTTCAGTACAATATGCTCATTGATCAAAATTTGTATTTTTAAGCTGCCGTGCCTGTATAGACTGGATAGTTTTTACATAACGATAACACTGCTGATTTTATTTGCGAGCGTTTGGTTTGATTGGATATATCATCTAAAATATCACCTATCCAATGTGCAATTTGTTCGCATTGTGGCTCTTTAAAACCACGTGTTGTCACTGCAGGAGAACCAATACGCAAACCACTCGTAATAAATGGTGATTGCGGATCATTAGGAACAGCATTTTTATTCACTGTAATATTTGCCTGGCCTAGCGCTGCTTCAGCTTCCTTACCAGTCATTTTTTTATCGATTAAATCAATTAGCATGAGATGATTATCGGTACCGCCACTGACAATTTTATAACCACGCTGCATAATAGTTTTTGCCATGATGCGTGCATTGTTAAGAATCTGTTGTTGATAAATTTTAAATTCAGGTTGTAATGCTTCTTTTAGAGCAACTGCTTTTGCAGCAATAATATGCATAAGCGGTCCGCCTTGCCCACCAGGGAATACAGCGGAATTTAATTTTTTTTCAAGATCTGGATTAGATTTCGCTAAAATCATCCCGCCGCGTGGACCACGCAACGTTTTATGAGTGGTCGTCGTGGTGACATCTGCGATGTTAACTGGTGAAGGATAGAATCCCATTGCAATTAATCCTGCCACATGAGCAATATCTGCCATCATGTAGGCACCCACTGAATCGGCAATTTCTCGAAAACGTTGCCAATCCACTACACGTGAATAAGCAGAAAAACCAGTGACAATTAATTTGGGTTGATGCTCTTTTGCTAGACGGGCTGCTTCATCATAATCAATTTCGCCTGTATGAGGATGCAATCCATAAGCATAAACCTTGTAAAGTTTGCCAGAAAAATTAACTGGTGACCCATGGGTTAGATGACCACCGTGCGCAAGATTCATTCCTAAAATAACATCACCTGGTTGAATCATCGCTGCATAGGCCGCCGCATTTGCTTGCGAACCTGAATGTGGCTGCACATTAACGTATGCTGCATTAAATAATTTTTTTGCACGTTCAATTGCTAATTTTTCTGCAATATCAACGTATTCACAGCCACCGTAATAACGTTTATCAGGATACCCTTCGGCATATTTATTCGTCAGCACGGATCCTTGTGCTTCTAAAACAGCAGCGCTAACATAATTTTCTGAAGCAATCAATTCGAGATGATCTTCTTGGCGCTGTTTTTCATCTTGAATGGCTTGCCATATTGCTGGATCAAAATCTTGTAGTGATGTGGATGGTAACATCTTGCACCTCAAATATTTTTGTTCAAACCAATTATTTTAATTTCGAATTTTGTAGTACGATTTGTGCTTGATTTTCTCGGAATTCTTTTAATGCATCGCGATAGTGTGGATCTTTATTTCCGAGAATACTAATAGCTAATAGTGCCGCATTAGTAGCACCTGCTTTACCGACCGCCAAAGTACCGACAGGAATACCCCCTGGCATTTGCACAATCGATAATAATGCATCCAATCCATTCGAAAAAACACTGGATGGTATAGGAACACCTAATACAGGTCGTAAGGTTTTTGCTGCTATTATCCCCGGTAGATGTGCCGCACCCCCTGCCGCAGCAATAAATATTTCCACCTCACGTGCTTCGGCGGAAATGATGTATTCAAATACAGAATCGGGTGTTCGATGCGCAGATAATGCTCGCGCCTCATATGGCACCTTGAACTTTTCTAATATAAAACTTGCTTCTTCCATGACACTCCAATCAGATGCTGATCCCATGATCATGGCAACAAGAATGTTTGACATACTCTCTCTCTATCTCTCTTAATGTCTAAAGCAGCGCTTTCCAGTGAATACCATAGCCATACCGTATTCATTACATGCAGCAATGACTTCATCATCACGTACTGAACCACCAGGCTGAATAATGGCGTGTATACCTGTCTTTGCAATGCGATCAATACTATCACGAAATGGGAAAAAAGCATCGGACGCTAAAACTGAATTTTTAATTTTCTCTCCCGCTTTACGAATAGCAATGTCAACCGCATCAATTCGGGATACTTGACCTGCACCGATTCCAATCGTTACATTATCTTTGGCGATTAAAATTGCGTTTGATTTAACATGTTTTAATGCTCGCCAGGAAAAAATCATTGTTTTTAAATCTTGTTGAGTTGGCTGTGCAATGGTGACTACTTTTAAATCATCTATCATGATACTTTGTGTATCGCGTTCTTGAAGCAACATACCACCTGAGATAAATTTCATTTCCCAAGGAGAATTTTTTTGTATCGGCATTTCTAATACACGTAAATTTGATTTATTGGCTAAGATAGCTAATGCTTCATCGGTATAACTTGGTGCTAATATTACTTCCATAAATATACTGGTAATACTTTCCGCTAATTGCTTGGTACAAGCTCGATTTAAAGCAACAATGCCACCAAAAGCCGATGCTGAATCTGCTTGATATGCCAGCATAAATGCTAATTCGATATCAGCTGCAGTAGCAACACCGCATGGATTGGCATGTTTAACGATGACACAAGTAGGATCATCAAATTCATTTAAACAAGCCCATGCTGCATCGGCATCTAAAAAATTATTAAAAGAAAGTATTTTTCCTTGATATTGTTTCGCAGACAACACGCCACAACGATGCTCTCGATTTTGTTGAGCCAATGCTGAGTTGATTTCAACTTGATAAACATTGGCTTGTTGATGTGGATTTTCTCCATATCTTAATTCTGCATGTTTTTTCAATCGTAAATCGAGATAATCAAGTTGGTCCGTATGTTGCATATTGACTTGTCGCTCATCCAGAAAATACCGATGTATCATCGTATCGTAAGCAGAAGTTAAGGCAAATGCTTTTTCTGCCAAATTTTTTCGGCATTCAAAATCAAGTCCACCTTGATCTCGTATTTTGTTAAGAATAATGGAATAATCATTTGGATCAACTACCACCCCCACCCAAGCAAAATTTTTAGCTGCGGCACGTACCATAGTAGGGCCGCCAATATCAATGTATTCGATGATACTATCCCAACCCAATCGCTTCTTTTCAAGTATCTCGGAAAAAGGATAAAAATTGACAACGACTAGATCAATAGCTGGAATATGATGCTTGGCCATCTCTTTAGCATGCTGATCGCGACAACCTAAAATTCCACCATGAATTTTGGGGTGTAAGGTTTTGACTCGGCCGCCTAATATTTCGGGTAAGCCAGTAATATCCTCCACTAAAGTATGGGCAATGCCAGCCTCTTTTAATAAACGGCTAGTTCCACCAGTTGATAGAATTTCAATTCCAAGCTTGCTTAAATGATCAGCAAAGTCAATGACATTGGTTTTATCAGAAAGGGAAAAAAGCGCTCGCTTAATAGGAATAATTTCCATTTCTATCTCGTTGTTTTGACTATAAAATTAAGTATTATAGCAAGTTCTTATCTAAGATGCTTGTGTTAGAGCGCGAACTAAGCAAAAATACTTTTCCCATAATGATCTGTTGATATAACTCAGAGTACCTTACTTAATGAATACCCTAACATCCAAAATAAACTACCGCATCATTAGTTTATTTGTTTTTATTATTATTACATGGGGTATGGCGTGGCCCATTAATAAAATTGGCTTAGCCTACATGTCACCGCTTTGGTACACCGCGACGCGTTTGATCGTTGGGACGCTAACCATGATGGCGGTCATTATTGCCATTAAAAAATTTACTCTGCCCAAAAGAAAAGATCTCCCCTTGATTATCATCATTGGTTTGCTACAAATTAGCGTGTATATACTGCTAGCTAATATTGGTCTTGCTTATTTACCAGCGGGTCGCTCTTCTTTGTTAGCCTATACGACACCCTTGTGGATCATGCCTGCTGCCATTTTATTTTTTGACGAAAAAGCCGGTATCTTACGTTGGTTAGGTTTTTTTCTAGCCATTAGTGGGCTTACTTTGTTGCTAAGTCCATGGGAAATGAATTGGTCTGATTCTCATATTTTATTTGGTACAGCGATGTTATTGCTCGCTTCTCTGTGTTGGGCAATATCAATGCTCTGTGCGCGTTATATGCATTGGACGAAATCGCCATTAGAACTGATTCCCTGGCAATTATTAATCGGTACGATTCCAATTCTTTTATTTGCTTGGATTAAAGAACCGGCTATCAGCATTGATTGGAATCCCTCCCTTATTTTATCCCTTGTTTATACAGGTATCTTGGTCACCGGTTTATCTTATTGGAGCGGCTTAGTGATTAATAAAGAATTACCCACTATCGTGGTTTCACTCGGTTTTTTAACTGTCCCCGTTTTTAGCTTAATCGTTTCTGCCATTTTTATGCATGAAGTCATTAATTTACCTACAGCCGCGGCTATGGGTCTGATTTTAGCAGGTTTAATTTGTGTGGTGATTTAAGCAATTTTCCCAATATTAAGTTTTATATTGAATCTTTTACCAAAAAATGTTAATATTTTGTACACACTTAACATTGACCGAAAACATCATGACTCCTATAAAAATCCTCCTCGCTATTCTTTTGCTCGCGTTTTCGCCTCTCTCCCTGGCTATCGAGCAATCATTTTATATTTTACGAACCTATACGCCATCGCAGATATCATCAAACAAAAATGCGATTGATAGTCTCAATCATCATTTTAAGAAAATTAATATTCTAATTTCACAAGCTTATCGAGTGGATAAAGAAGGCAAGGTATCTGGCGGGGTGGATCCCAAGGTATTCGCTTTTGCAAAGCAACACTCACTAAAATTGATGGTGCTTATTACGAACGTTGGCTTTGACAAAGACAAAGCGCACTATTTTCTCACTCATCCGGCAGCACAAAAAAAAGCAATGGCAGCTATTCTGACTGCATGCCAACAAAATCATTACTACGGTGTGCAATTTGATTTTGAAGGAATCAGTATCAAAGATAGTCGCGCATTAACTAAATTTTATTTAAGTGCTACAGAAATACTCCATCAACATGGTTTCCATGTAAGCTTCGCAGTGATTCCTTTAGTGGGCGAAGCACCTTATGCAACTAGCTTTCTCAAACGAAAATATGAAAATTGGGGAGGTGTTTATGATTTGCAAAAGTTAGGTGATAAAAGCGATTTCATCACCATCATGTCTTATGATCAACATGAACAAGGCACCGCACCTGGTCCCACAGCAAGTATTTCCTGGGTAGAAGCGACGATTAAACATACCTTGAAGTTTGTTCCCGCTCAAAAAGTTTCTTTAGGCATAGCGGTCTATTCGGCTTACTGGTATACAGGAAATAATTCTGGAAGTTCTACTAAACGAATTACACTAAACTTAGCTGATATGAATTATGAACAAGTTAATTCTTTAATCAAAAAACGTGATATCAAATTAACTTGGGATAAGAATAATAAAATTAATTACGCGATTTATTTACATAACTGGTTAAATGAATATCTCTTTGTTGAAGATTCACAATCCTTCAAAGCTAAAATTCAATTAGCTAAACAATACAAATTACGTGGTGTTTCGGTTTTTAGTCTAGGAAATGAAGATCCTCGCATTTGGAATACATTAGCCACAAAATAATTTTGCGGAAAACAATTAATGATTAGATCCCATTGCTTGAGTAGAGTAAATTTTGCAGAATGGTATTGACAATTTTGATAATATAGTAAGCTGAATGATCAGCAGGGATAGCTATATGGCTAATAGAAAACAGTTATTAAAATCGAAAGCAAAATCACTGGCTCATAAAAAATATACATCTACGAGTAAATTGTCGAACATCTCCCGCATACGCACGCGATCAACACAGGAAAATCCGTTTCCAATTGTAGGAATAGGGGCATCTGCGGGCGGACTTGAAGCGCTTACTCAGCTGCTAAGCCAGCTTCCACCTGACACTGGTATGGCTTTTATTGTTGTTCAGCACCTAGACCCCACACACGAAAGCCTGACGACTGAAATTCTCTCGAGAAAAACGTGCCTGCTAGTGGAGGAAATTAAGAATGATATGCAGGTGCAAGCTAACCATGTATACATCATTCCACCTAACCACAATTTGCTGATTTTTCATGGCGTATTGAAACTCATGCCGCTTGGTCAAAGGCGGGGTCAACACATGACGATTGATTTCTTTTTTCAATCCCTTGCTTTAGATCAAAGGAACAAAACGATAGGTGTGATACTGTCGGGTACTGCTTCAGATGGTACTAAAGGATGTGAGGCGATCAAAATGGAAGGTGGCCTAACTATTGCACAAGATCCTATGTCTGCTAAATATGATGGCATGCCCAGGAGCGCTATCGCCTCCAGCTACGTAGATTTGATTTTAACGCCTCAGCAAATAGCGAAAGAACTCACTCGTTTTGCACATTACCCACTCTTGCTATATCAAGGAAAGACAGACACGGATAGCCTTACTAAAATCTTTGCGTTACTACGAAATCAAGATCATGTTGATTTTACCCATTATAAACACACAACACTCAAACGGCGTATCAAACAGCGAATGATCCTTTGTAAAAAGAATACACTGAGAAATTATTTAGACTATCTTCAATTGAACTCGGAGGAATTACACGCTTTATTTGCTGATTTTCTAATTAATGTGACAGAATTCTTTCGTGATCCCGATATTTTTATTACTATAAAAAAACAAATTTTTCCAAAAATGATGCAAGACAAACAAGCTAATTCGCCCATTCGGATATGGATAGTAGGTTGTGCTACGGGAGAAGAAGCTTATTCTATCGCTATCCTCTTACTCGAATTTCTTGGAGATACAGCTAAGAAGAAAATGATACAGATTTTTGCGACTGATATCAGTGAAATAGCTCTACAAAAAGCACGCGGAGGCGTCTATCCTGAGAGTATTGAAAAAAATGTTTCTAGAGAACGATTAAAGCGATTTTTTGTAAAAACAGGGAAGCACTATAAAATTGCCAAATTTATCCGAGATATGTGCCTTTTTTCAAGACATGATGTGACGAGTGATCCTCCCTTTGCAAAGCTCGACCTTATTTGCTGCCGTAATCTTTTTATTTATTTTGATTCCACTTTGCAAAAGCATGTGCTTCCTATCCTGCATTATGCTCTGAATGCTGGAGGCTTTCTTTGTCTTGGCCATTCAGAATCAATAAGCACTCTGACAACGCAATTCCGAGTCGTCAATAAGTCTAAGAGACTTTACTCGCGTGGCACCTCGCCAACCTTACCTCCATTGCAGTTCGGAATAACAGATGATACCTACGTACCCGAAAAACAGATTTCTACTGTAGAGAAGCCATCACGAGAAATACCAAAATCGTTCGATCTTCAACATGAAACCGAACAATTGCTCATAGCAGAATATGCGCCACCAGGAGTCGTGATCAATAACAATATGGAGATCGTCTTGGTCAGTGGAAATACTGCGCCTTACCTTAAACTACCGCCAGGTCGGCTCAGCCTTAATCTTTTTAAGATGGTCAGGCAAGAGATTGTTTCAGATCTGCGTATGATGATTCTGGCAGCAAAAAAACAAAATGCGCGTATCAAAAAGGAAAACATTAGTATTTCTGATGGAAATAATCATCCACTCTTCTTAAATATCAATGTGATTCCATTCTGTATGAAACCGAAAAATAGAGAACGTTCTTTTTTGATACTCTTTGAGCCTATCTCAAAACTAACACAACTTGACTCTCCTAAGTTTTCAGACATAGGTGCGAAAACGAAAAAGCCCACAAAAAAAATTATTGCGCTGAAAGACCTTCAAATTAAAAATCTCAATAAACAGCTAACTGAAACTAAAAGATATCAGCGGTCACTGGTAGAAGATTACGAAGCGACTCAGGAGGAAGTCACTTCTGCTAATGAAGAACTTCAAAGCACCAACGAAGAATTCCAGAGTGCGAATGAAGAATTGGAAACAGCGAAAGAAGAGCTGCAATCGGCCAATGAAGAATTGACCACACTCAACGACGAATTGCAAAGTATCAACAACGAATTAACGAATGCCAATAGCGATCTTATTAATCTCTTAGAAACAATCGATTTTCCCATTATCATGGTGGGGGTTGATGGTCAAATCCGGCATTTCACTCCTGCGGCAGGTAAGCTATTGAATCTGATTCCTAGCGATATAGGACGTCTGATCGGGAACATCAAGCAAAATTTTGATGGCCTTAATTTGCAAGCGCTTATTGCGGAAGTGATAGAAACAATCGCCATTAAAGAGCAAGAGATCAATGGTGATGATAATCGCTACTTTAGACTTCAAGTGCGTCCTTACAAGACAATAGATAATAGAATTAACGGTGCAGTCATTTCTTTTGTCGATATAACGCTTCTTAAAACGCACCTGAAAGATAGTCAAATTGCACTAAATTATGCGACCTCAATTGCAAGCACACTGCCGCTTCCATTGGTGGTGCTTGATGAGCAACAGTGTTTTTTATCAGCAAACCAAAGTTTTCTCCAGAAATTTGGGATGATTCCACGAAATAAAATTGGATTAGATCTGATGTCTATTATTAACATCAAAGGATGGATTTTCCCGCATCTACGTCAACGCTTAATTGAGGTGATCACCAAACATCGAGCACTCAAGGATTTTGAAATTGAATATGATTTCCCAAACATGGGACCACGAATCATGCTCCTAAATGCTCAGCGGATTAAGTGGCAAGATGAATTGCCAAAAGCCGTACTCTTATCGATTGATGATATCACTGACAATAGAATAGTTGAGCGTGAGCTTCAAATTTATCAGGAACGATTTCATATCATGGTTGATGGCATCAAAGATTATGCTATCTTCATGCTTGATCCTCAGGGAAACGTGGCATCTTGGAATGAGGGTGCAGAGCGTATTGAAGGTTATAATACCACAGAAGTGATTGGCACTCATTTTTCCCGATTCTATACGAAAGATGACATCAAAGCAGGTAAGCCCGAAACGATGTTGCAAACTGCAATCAAGATGGGTCGGGCTGAAGACGAGGGTTATAGAGTTCGTAAAGATGGTACAGTGTACTGGGCGAATATCCTCATGACAGCTATGCGGGATTCCAATGGAAAACTGACTGGTTTTTCAAAAGTTTTTCGCGATAGCACAGAGCGCAAGAAACTGTCAGAACAAGAAAAGCAAGCGCGCTTAGAAGCTGAGCATGCAAACGAAGCCAAAGACATTTTTCTGGCGACTTTATCGCATGAGCTACGCAGTCCCCTGAATGCGATCAGTGGTTGGACGCAGCTTCTCGAATCTCACAAAAATGATTCAGACATGCTAAAGCGCGGACTTGAGATTATCGAGCTAAGCGCACATACCCAAGCCCAACTGATTAACGACTTATTAGATATATCAAGAATTCACTCCGGAAAACTTTCACTGACGTTAACCGAAATTAAAGTGCTTGATGCAGTGCAAAACGCTATCGAATCGATTCGTCCCTTAGCTAAAGAAAAGGAAATCAATATTGAGATGTTTTGCAGTATTAGTACGGGCATGATTTATGGTGATATCGATCGGTTACAGCAAATAATATGGAATCTATTAACGAATTCAATCAAATTCTCACCACCAGGTAGCAAAATCGGAGTCTATATTGAGAAAGTTCAGGAGCATAATCATACGTATATTGCTATTCGTGTCGTTGATCATGGTAAAGGTATTGATCCCGCTTACCTACCCTATCTTTTCGATCAATTCAGCCAACAAGACAGTTCTAGCATCCGCATTCATAATGGGCTTGGGATTGGGTTAGCTCTTGTACATTATTTAGTAAAAGCTCAAGATGGAAGCATCATGGCAGAAAGCAAGGGGCTTGAACAAGGCGCGACGTTTACTTTGCTATTTCCTTTACTTCGCAAAAAAAAGCAGCGAACAGGAATTTCCTCAAAAGAAACCAAACAAATTGCTCAACTACCGCTGCCAGATCTTTCTGGGTTAAAAATTCTTTTACTCGATGATGAATCTGTTGCTTTAGAAGTATCAGCGGAGATTGTAAAATTATTTAGTGGGGAGCCCATTCCATGCAGCTCCGTTCATGATGCAATGATTGCTTTTGAAAAATTCCGACCCGATGTAGTCGTGAGTAATATTGCTATGCCTTTAGAAGATGGTTATGTCTTTATTCGCAAGATTCGCGCGCTCTCTCCCGAGCAAGGTGGGAACGTTCCTGCGATGGCGCTCACTGCTTATGTGGCACATCATGACATAACGCGTACTATTGCAGCAGGCTTTCAAAAACATATGGCTAAACCAATCAATAACAAAGTGTTTGCATATGCAATTGCTAGGCTTGCAGCTTTAAAGAAATGATTGGACTCTATCTCTCAACCAATCAAAAATTCCATTAAGGAACGCCCTGTTCACCGTCTGTTACGTATTTTATGTGAGATAAAGGAATTTTTGCCAAATGAACAACCAGTCAATATCTTACTGAAGCGGCCAACTACTCAAACAAATTAAGTAACTCCCCAGGTCATCCTGAGGAGCGCTTTTTGCGACGAAGGATCTCCATCAAATTTCTGATGTCTAGCAAATTTCCTCATAC
>MGXV01000054.1 GCA_001801485.1 Gammaproteobacteria bacterium RIFCSPHIGHO2_12_FULL_37_14 | reverse complement strand
TGCGAAATTATTCCCAAAGGCAGACTTATACACTAATGAAATTGATAAAACAATTGAAAAGCTGAGAGAGTTTAAGCAACATCAATCTGGTCTACAATATGACATAATAATTATGTCTCATGTTTTGGAACACTTACTGAAGCCTCAGGAAATTATGCAAAGTATGGTAGATTGTTTATCAACAGACGGTTTATTATTTATAGAGGTTCCAAATGAACAAGTAAAAGTTCTTAGAGTAGTTGAGCAAATAGAGCCTCATATTATATTTTTTAATTTAAATAGTTTGAAAAATTTTATTAAAAAATATAGTAATAATAAACTAGAGATTGTTTATTATGGAACAGCGGGACTTGAACAAGCTGATAGTAACAATCCAATAAAAATTAATTTGCTCTTTCGAGCCTTTCATTCTTTACATTATAGAACCAGAAGATGTATTAAATGGATATTAAATGGTGGGCATCACCTACCTGAATTTGATTTTAACAATGATACAATTGAGGATATTTGGAATACTATTCGTGTAGTTTGCCGCAAAGTTTAAATTTTTACACCAACAAAAGGAAAAACAATGAGCATTGCGCATAGAGAAACTTGCCGCTTGTGTGAAAGCAAGGATGTAACGTTAGCTGTAAAATTAAATCCTATACCATTAGCGGAAAAATATACATCCCAATCATCTGAAGCAAAAAATGTTCCGCTTTATCCAATTGATCTTTATATGTGTAAAACATGTAGTCATGTGCAATTGCTAGATGTCATTAATTCAGATAATTTATGGGAAAATTATACTTACCATTCTGGACAAACGAAAGGCATCTTAGATCATTTTCACGTTGTCTCTCAAGCAATCATTTCAAAATATCATCTCAACTCGGACAGTTTAATTATCGATATCGGAAGTAATGACGGTTCCTTGCTGCGCTGTTTTAAAAATTCTGGATATCGAGTGCACGGTGTGGATCCAGCAAAAGAAATTGCGCAAAAAGCTACAGACTCTGGGATTGAGACAACACCCTATGTTTTGAATGCTGAAGTAGCAGAGAGAATTCGTAAAAAATACGGCTCTGCAGCTGTTGTGACAGCATTTAATGTTTTTGCACATGCAGATGATTTGGGGGCCATGACGGATGCCATAGGTTCATTGTTAAATGAGGATGGAATATTTGTGTTTGAAGTGCAATATCTTTTAGATATTGTAGAGAAAGTATTAATTGGAACTATTTTTCATGAACATATGTCACACCATTCTTTAAAACCGATGGTCCAATTTTTGAATAAGCACGGATTGGAGCTCATTGATGTTGAGAGAGTCACTATTCAAAAGGGATCGATTATTGGATTTGCACAACGTAAAGGCGGCCCCCATAAAATTTCACCATCGGTGTATGATTTATTAGAGCTGGAAAAAAAGTGTGACTTAGATCAATTGAAAATGTTGCAGAAATTTAATGACCGTATCGAAAAAAATAGGCATCTTGCACAAGAATTGATAAAAAATTGGAAGCAACAAAATTTGATTATTGCTGGATACGGCGCAGCGAGAAGCGGCCCCACTTTGATGATGCAATATGGTTTTAATGAGGCTATTCAATACATTTTTGATGATCATCCGCAAAAAATAAATCGTTATTCTCCCCCGAATGGTGTACCCGTTATTTCAACAGCGGAATTAATCAAGAGGAAACCAGATGTGGTAGTGATTCTTGCATGGATTCATGCCAAGGCTATCATAATGAATAACCAAGAATATTTAAAGTTGGGTGGAAAATTTGTGGTTTGCATACCGGATGTATGTGTGATTGATCAATATTCTACATTCTAACGTTTGGACAAAAATATGGGTAAGTTAAATATCGGAATGATAGGCGCAGGTTTTATTGGCCAATTGGGTCACTTAATGAATTTTATAGAAATTCCCAATTGTAAAGTTCTGGCGCTTGCAGAATTAAGACCAGAATTAAGAAAAAAAGTTGCAGAACGTTTTGAGATTCCTCGAACGTATTCGTCACATTTAGAATTGCTGAAAGATCCGGAAATTGACGCGGTGGTTGTGGTGACGCCTCGCGCGTTAACGGGACCCATTGTATTAGACTGTTTAAACGCCGGTATGCATGTTTTGTCAGAAAAACCGATGGCGGGAAGTTCTCATCTGGCCAAACTACTCTTAGATGCTGCAGAGGAAAATAACGTAAAATATGCAGTTGGCTATATGAAACGGTTTGATGAGGGTGTTGAGGCAGCGCATAAAATTTTAAAAGACGCATTACAAACAGGATGTTTAGGAGAAATTATATCTGTGTCTGCATCCTGTTACATGGGAAATTCCTATTGTAATTCCTATGGACATATCATTACCAGTGAAGATCCAAAAAAATTCTCTTCGCAAACCGGATGGAGTGTTGCGCCTGACTGGGTACCCAATGAGCATCATCAGCGTTTTGATGCCTATCTTAATACCTATAGCCATGTCACTAATCTTTTAAGATATTTGTTTAATCAAACGCCCAATATAGCATTTGCAAGCTTAACAGAATGTGTGGGTCATTTAGCGGTTTTAAAATTTGATCACTTCTATGCCACACTACAAACAGGAAAAATGTCGCACAGAGGCTGGAGCGAAGAAATTAATATTATTTTTTCAGAAGGTGAAATCAAATTGCAATTGCCTCCTGCCTTGTTACGCAATGTACCTGCTTCAGTGACAGTCTATCGGGGCGGAAAAATTCAAGAGCGCACTCGCTTATGCCCAAATTGGAGTTGGTCATTTCGACGTCAAGCAGAAGCCTTTGTAAATGATATTCTTGACGATAGTCCCATGCGTAATTCTGCAAAAGAGGCGTATTTGGATATTGTATTGATTGAAAAGCTATGGCGATATGAGATAGCGCATCATATAAAAAACTATCAGGTTGCTTGATTATGATGAAAACCGCGGTCATTGGAGCAAGCGGATTTATTGGTTCTCACTTGTTTCGAAAATATCGAGAGACTTTTTCTGATTGCATTGGTACGAGTTGTTCGAAAAGCCAGGATGGCTTGACACCATTTGATTTAAGAAGTACAGATATTCATCAATTAAAATTAGTAGAAACAGGTCATCAAGCTGTTATTATTTCTTCGGCGAAGTCCAATGTTAATTGGTGTGAGGCGCATCCCGATGCATCTCATGATATTAATGTTTCTGGAACATTGCGTATTATAAAAGCGCTATCTAGAATGAATATCAAGATTATTTTTCTTTCATCAGATTATGTTTTTAATGGTCGAATACAATCAAAATATCAAGATACCGAAAAAACAAGTCCTATTACTGAATACGGGAAACAAAAAGCCGAGGTAGAAAAAGAAATACCAAACTTAACGAATAATTATTTGATCTGTCGGTTGAGCAAAATATATGGAACAACATGGAAAGATAACACCTTAATAGATGAAGCTGCATCTGCTCTTTTGCAAGGAAAAACAATCAACGCTGCTGATGACCAATATTTTAGTCCAACACATGTGGACGATGTCGCTTCTATGATACTCTATGCACAACAAAAAAATTTCAACGGATTAGTCAATCTTTGTCATTCAGATTCCTGTTCTAGATATCACATTATAAGTTCCTTGGCAATAACACTTGAGATTCCCTCTTCACAAGTGAAAAAAGTTTCTTTAAACGAAATCACGGGGATGGAAAATCGTCCTTTAAATACCAGCATGCAGAGTTCTCAATTGTTTCATCATCTGCAATGTCAATTCACTTCAATAGAAAATGCCATTAAACAAGTAGCGCAAAATTGGGCAAAAACCGTGTAAATAGTACTTCAAAAATCCTGATAACTTTTTAAGTGTGATATTTGATTACGATAATTATCTACTGATTGCACAGCCATCTCGATTTTCTCTTTATCATATGGCCAAAATAATACCCGATTTCTCATTGGATAAATCATGTTATCTAAAGGACTCGGGTGTAACCGCTCCCAAAACTCATCTCCTTTGATTGGATCATGGAGACTGATGGGTAAACCCCCCAGTTGAAGAGCGGTCGCAAGCCCTGTTGAGGTCCATGAGGCGACAAATTTAGGCTTCCATTTTTCAAAGCTTACCTCTAATGGAATTGAAAGATCATCAAGAATAAAATCAGATATGCTCCGATATAAATGATCAACTACTTCCTTGGGTGCTTTAGGAGTTAAGCGGATGACGACTTGAAATCCCTTATTTACCATCCATGTCATTAAAGATTCAATTGCAACAACGTGTTCATGTCTGCTTGGTGATAAGATCATGATGACGTTATTTTTATCCTTGTTTGATTCTTTATTCATGCGAACAATTTGAGAATTTTTCCAAAGACGTTCTAGATAGCGTTCTTCATCAGCTGTAATAACATCCATGCGATCAAACCTAGGAAACAAAATACTAAGCGCTAAAAGCCCATGTTGAAGAAAGATTGTCCTGATTTTTACATCAGCAGCTGCAAATGCAGCTATATCAGGTGCCGAAAACGCCACTTCATGTATTCCTTTTTTCTTAACCAACTGAAAAAAATGATAGAAATAAGCATATTGTCCAATATTCATGGCACATCCAGTCAAAAAATAGGGTGCTTTAGAAGAAATTCTTTCGGGTAATTTTTTTATTTTTTTGGAAAATCCAAATGCATGAAGAACCAAGGTAGGAAGCAATTTCCATAAATTCATTTTGCCTATGACTGAAATACCTTCTTGAGTTACCCAGTTGATTCTAAGCGGTAAATCATTCGCTTCTAACTTATATTTCTGATAAAGATACTCCTCACTGGCTGCGCCAAAACCAGCAAAGACACGAGTGAACTCACCAGAAATATTCTTTTTGACCTTATTTTTTCTATTTAAATACAACATATGGAATATTTTAGTTAAACCTAACATAAAGATGATCAAGTCTGAAATTTTGAGCTTATACGCCAATTGCATCATATAAAAAATATATTTCTGTCTAGGACCCCATACAGGAACCCGATCAAGTGCAATTGTATAAAGTATTTTCTCATTTGCTATAGACCATTGAGGTAATTCATTTTGTGAATGCAATTCAAAAATAAAATTAATCACTTTTTGTCTGATGACTAAGCGCATGTAAAACATCCTGTAACGTGGTGAGCCGTAGCAAGCCTCAGGGAATAAATTTAATGTTGATCAGATGGTTATAATAAAATAGTATGGTAATCTCTTCAAATCCTAGTTAAGGAACGTGTCTGATGGTGAAGGAGCTTTTGGGACATTTGGATGAATACACACGGAGTTCACATGGATGAAAATATTAAGCAAGTCAGCCCAGAAATAAAAGATTTACCCAACACATACGAGATTGTTCGAAAAAATAAAATTGCCAATCGTATCATATTTGTTGGTGGTCTTCCTGGTTGTGGAAAATCCATGATGTCACCTATCCTAGGTGCTCTCCAGGATGTTGAGATTCAAAAATATAATTACTCTATTGAACATGTCTGTTCACTTTATCTTTTAGGAAGAATTACTGAAGACGCAACGGTATCAATGATACGAATGCTAACCGACCTAGATTTATATAATTTATCCATGACTCGAGAGATTAATCTTCGCTATAAAGATCTCTCTTCTATT
>MGXV01000053.1 GCA_001801485.1 Gammaproteobacteria bacterium RIFCSPHIGHO2_12_FULL_37_14 | reverse complement strand
ATTTTTGATAGATCGAATGCTGAATATAGCGATGAGCGAGTATCCAACATGATTAAGGTTTTGTTGTCTTATTGTGTTGATGAAGCCACCCAGGATGAGTTATCTGCTATGCTGGAGTTTGTCTCTGGCAATCATCGTCCTCTGAAAAATATTTTGAGTAAAACAACATTGGTTGTTCAAACTTGGGAAAGGGATCCATGGAGCGATTATGGTCGATCAGATGAATTATTTTCTTGTACGACTATAGGTGATTATAATGTTGGAAACGCACCAGGATTTCTTTCTGATTTAAATTTGAATAAATTAGATATCTGGAATAATGGTGCTAGGGTCGGTCGAATTCACTTATGTTTAACAAAAGATGCAGAAAATAATACTGTATTACTGTTAGACTGTGTGGATGGAACCGAAAGAATGCTTGTTAGTAAGAAGAAATTTAAATTAATCATGTCTTCTGTGCTGGCTTACGCGAATTGGCTAGGTATTCATAAGATTAAAATTAATTATGATGTTGATTACAATACAACGCCAAAAAAATTTATTTCACACGTTGAAAAAACATATGGAGAGCAAAATAGAATAGATTTTATATCGCGTTATTTAATTAGCAGTACCGCTAAGTATCTTATTCCATATCCATGTCAAACGTTTCTTGAATCATTCATTAAAAATGATGGTGCATTTGTAAGAGGTGTGATTATTTCTCTATGAGTCAATTCCGAATTCATTTTCTAACATTTTTAATTGGAATTTCTCAAATTTATGCATGGGCAACAACTTATTACCTCCCAGCGACGCTAGGAGAAATCGTAGCGAATGAGATACACCAAAGCTATTTAACTGTCATCGGTGGTTTTTCTTGGGCACTTCTGATAGGTGGTTTAAGTGCGCCTAAAATAGGTGCTTGGATTGACCTAAAAGGAGGACAGTATCCTCTTGCATTAGGTAACGTATTAATGGGATTTGGCTTACTTCTGTTATCTCAAACGAATGGGTTATTTGTGTGGTATATGGCGTGGACAATGATTGGATTGGGAATGGCTCTTGGATTATTTAACGCGACTTTTGCTACTATTGGTCGCCTAATGGGTCAAGAATCAAAAAAGATTATTATAAGAATTACTTTAATCTCAGGTTTTGCTACTTTATTTTGGCCAATCACAACGTACTTAATTCAATCGGTTGGTTGGCGCACCATGGTGATTTTGTATGCTATACCGCATATTTTTATATGGGTCCCTTTATATTATTTCAGCATTCCAAGTTGGGTTCCTAAGCATACAGAGGAATCTTCTTCGGAATTTCTTGTTGTACCAGAAAAGGTAAAACTAGTTTTTTATTTATTAGCAGTTTACGCTATTTTACGTTCAATTGTCGGTACGACGATGTCCGTGAATATTTTAAGTATGCTGGGAGGATTAGGGCTGACGGTTAGCGCAGCTGCAATGATTGCTTCTTTTATTGGACCATCGCAAATACTGGGGCGATTAATAGAGATGTACGTTGGACGTAAATTCGACCCGCTTAAGTCATCCATTTTTTGGACTATTGTATTACCGGTCTCCATTTTTATTCTCATTTTAGTGGGTCCTTCAGCAGCATCTCTTTTTGCTATAGCTTATGGTATGAGTAATGGTGTTCTCACTATCACCATGGGCATTTTACCCATGATTTTATTTGGTTCGAAAGGATATGCAAAACTATTGGGCAAATTAGCGTTACCAGTGCTTATTGCTCAAGCAGCGACTCCTTTATTAGTCGCTCCATTAATTGAAAATTGGCCATCAATAAAGATATTTATTCTTGCTGGAATTTTCGGAGTGGCAGCGGTTTTATGTTTAGTTATTTTGTTATCTGTTTCAAAGCGAGCGACAATTTAACGATAAAACGAATTGCATCCATGTTTTCAAATATATATAATTTGCGACGGAAGGGTGGCTGAGTGGTTTAAAGCATTGGTTATCTAAACCAACATACGGTTTATCTGTATCGTAAGTTCGAATCTTACCTCTTCCGAGTGTGCCTGTGGTTAATAATAAATAGTCTGCTTGATTTTCATGTAAGTAACCTAGACAATGAGCGAAACATTCCTAGGAAATGGTATAAGAACATGTCGGATACTCTGCTCACTAAACGTCCTGTAATGAATCGACCTGTCACTTCGTTTCCAGCTAAAGTTCCCCCACATTCACTCGAAGCCGAACAATCTGTATTAGGCGGATTGATGTTAGATAACCGTGCTTGGGATCAAGTAGTTGATTGTTTGCAAGAAAACGATTTTTATCGCCATGAGCATCGCTTAATTTATCGCATTATGATGCGATTAGTGGGACAAAATAAACCATTAGATGTGTTAACTGTTTCAGAAGCATTGCGGGAACTGCATGAACTCGATCAAGTGGGTGGTGAAGTGTATCTTTTTGAATTAGCCAATAATACGCCTAGTGCAGCAAATATCGTTGCTTACGCTGATATCGTGCGTGAACGTTCAATACAACGTCAATTAATTGCTGTGGGTAGTGATATTGCAGAGAATGCATTTCATCCTCAAGGTAGAAGTATTACTGAACTTTTAGATACAGCTGAACGTAGTGTATTTTCAATTTCTGATCAAGGATCGCGTTCGGGACCAGTCAATATTAAAGATTTTCTCGCGAAGACGATGGATAAAATTGATACTCTTTTTCATTCAAATAATCCGATTACTGGAATTCCCACGGGTTACCAAGATTTAGATGCGATGACTTCAGGATTGCAATCGGCGGATTTGGTTATCATCGCAGGTCGGCCGTCGATGGGTAAAACTATTTTAGCAATGAATATTGCTGAACACGTGGTGATTAAAAGTCGCTTACCCGTATTAATCTTCAGCATGGAAATGCCTGGTGAAGCAATTGTCATGCGCTTGCTATCATCTTTATGTCGTATTGACCAGTTACGTATTCGTACAGGCAAATTAGCTGATGAAGATTGGCCACGAATTAGTTCTACCGTCAGTATGTTATCAGATGCACCACTTTATATAGATGATACGCCAGCGATTAGTCCGGTAGAAATGCGAGCAAGAGCTCGCCGTTTAGCAAAAGAACAAGGACAATTGGGTTTAATTGTGGTGGATTATTTACAATTAATGCAAGTACCTGGACATAATGAAAATCGTACTGCAGAAATTTCAGAAATTTCACGTTCTTTAAAGGGTCTTGCTAAAGAATTAAAGGTTCCAGTCATTGCGATTTCTCAATTAAATCGTGGTTTAGAGCAACGAGCAGATAAACGTCCGGTCATGTCAGATCTTCGTGAATCAGGAGCGATTGAGCAAGATGCCGATCTGATTGCATTTATCTATCGCGATGAGGTTTATCATGAAGATAGTCCAAGTAAAGGAACGGCAGAAATTATTATTGCGAAACAGCGTAATGGCCCTATCGGGAAAATAATTTTAACATTTATGGGGCAATATACTTGTTTTGAAAGCTTTGTTCGTCAGCCTGGTTACTAGACCGTTATGAGTCGCCCCACTTATATGACGATTGACCTCGCAGCGCTAAGACATAATCTTGAGCGCGTCCATGCATTGGCACGAGGTCGATCCGTTATTGCCATGGTGAAAGCAAATGCCTATGGCCATGGAATTGCAAGGGTAGCAAAAGCATTATCGACGACAGATGCATTTGGTGTAGCTTCTCTAGAAGAAGGGATCAAATTGCGGGAAGCGGGTATTACTCATCCTATTGTGCTAATTGAAGGATTATTTAATCCTGGAGAATTAAAGGAAGCGGTGCATCATGATTTCACCTTGGTGGTACATCACTTACCACATGTTGAAATTCTAGAAAACGCGGATATTACTCCCTTATCGATATGGATTAAAATCAATACGGGTATGCATCGTTTAGGATTTGATATTCCTCAAGTAGCCTCTATTTACCAGCGCTTACTGGCAACCACTTCTGTTAAAAAACCTATTGGGTTGATGACGCATTTTGCTGAAGCAGATGATATCAATAGTCCTACGACTCAACAACAAATTGAAATATTCAATCGCGTCACTGCTCATTTGCCAGGTCCACGAAGTTTGGCTAATTCAGCAGGTATTATTGCTTGGGAAGCGGCACATGGTGATTGCGTGCGTCCTGGTATCATGCTTTATGGAGCGTCACCTTTTCCAAATCAAGTTGGTAGCCATCATGGTTTGCAAACAGTCATGACTTTACATTCAAAACTAATAGCAATTCATCCAGTAAAAAAAGGAAGTCGAGTGGGTTATGGGGGTGTTTGGACGGCACAAAACGATACGACTATTGGTGTTGTTGGAGTAGGTTATGGAGATGGATACCCACAATTTGCTGAAAATGGTACACCAGTTTTAGTGAGAGGAGTAGAGTGTCCTTTGGTTGGTAGAGTATCCATGGATATGCTTACCATCGATCTAGATAAGCTTCCGCAAGCTCGGTTAGGGGATTCAGTTATATTATGGGGAAGCAATTTGCCAGTTGAACGGATCGCAAAACATTGTCACACCACTCCTTATGAAATTTTAACGCGCATGACTCCGCGACCAAAAATTGAAGTGCTGGAATAAGAATGAAATACTATCCAGTACAAATGCTTGTCATCTTTCAACTCTGGTTATTGCCTATTGTTTCGCACGCTTGGAATGCCTTAGGACATATGGTAGTGGCTAATATTGCCTATCAAAATTTGGAACCGAATGTTCAAAAAAAAATTGATAATATAGTTTCTTATTTTAGTTTGGAATATCCAGGCATGGCTTCATTTTTGCAAATGGCTTATTGGCCAGATACGCTGCATGCGCAAAAAATCGAAACATTTACTCATTGGCATTATATCGATATACCTTTTAGTCAGGATGGCTCACCTCTTAAAAATATTATGGATACAGATAATATTGTATGGGCCATTATTAATATTGAACCGATTATTAAATACAATCACACTAATCCTTATGAACTTGCACGATTTCTTGCTTTTTTAATCCATATAGTTGGTGACATTCATCAGCCACTTCACACAGTGAGTTATATATCTGTTGCTTATCCGAATGGTGATCAAGGTGGAAATTTGTATTTTATTCGTTATAACAATGAACGAATAAAATTACATCGTCTTTGGGATAGTGGGTTAGGCATGTTTGATCAAAGCGCTACTCAAGAAAATGCAGAAATTCTGACAGCAATCATTTTAAAACATTATCCTAAAACCTATTTCGGTAGACAAGCAAGCGATCTTGATCTTAATCATTGGTTGCAAGAAGGGATGACAAATGCAAAAACGTATGTCTATGTTACCCCTGCCGATCAAACGCCAAGTGCTGACTATCTCGAAACGGGAAGGAAAATTTCTGAACGAGAAATAGCATTAGCGGGGTATCGTTTAGGGGCTTTTCTGAACAAAATACTTTCTTAAGAGGAATATGCCCCGCACTACTGATTTTAGCAACAACTAAACTATTTGATTATATACAATAATATATATATACTATTATATATGTGGACAATATATGAGAAAAAATCATTACTTAAATCAATCAGAGCCGTTCCTTTGCGTATTAGAAAAGAGTACGAAATTTGGAAAAGAATAGTAGAGCTTGAAGGTATACACGGATTGAGATTGATAAAAGGTTATCACGATGAAGCCTTGAAAGGAGAGTGGAAAGGGTTTCGCTCCTCAAGGCTTTCATTACAATGGCGTGTTATTTATAAGGCTGAGAAAGAACAATTAGAAGTGTATGTTATAGATGTTAATGCTCATAAATATTGATGAGGTAAACTATGAAAATTAATAAAAAAGATTTTGTGAAGGCGAGAGTGCATGCAAACCTCACGCCAGGGGAAGCTCTCAAGATGCTTCGTGAGTTACAAGGATTAACACAATCCGATTTATCTAAGAAAACGGGTATTAGCCAGTCGAATATTTCTGCTTTGGAAAATAACACTAAGCAGATGGGTCGTGAAAGTGCAATTACTTTTTCATATGCACTGAAAGTACATCCATCCGTTTTGCTCTTCCCTGATTTTGATATTGAAAAAGTAGCTTAATTACTCACCTTATTATTTGTGGAAGTCATTTTAGGAAAAGATTATTCGTGTTTCTTCTGCTCTTTAGGCACTAACCGTCCCGTTGAAAATTTATGCAGAATACTGGTAACAAGCGTTTGATAAGGTAAGCCTTCTTCTTCTGCAATTTGCTTAAGCCGTTCTAAATCATTTGCAAATACCTTAATACTGATACGTTTTTCCTTGTTTCTCTTTTTCAGATGTTCTTTTGCAGCAGCTTTTAATTTAGCAATTTCACGTGCCTTTTCTTTAGCTGGTAAAGCTTTACTGATATCAAGATTATCTTCGATATCTTGTTCGTATTCATCCAAAGTTGGATGTAGTTTTTGTTTTTTAGTCGTACTCATGGCTTTTTTCCTCCTAAGTACAATTTGGTAAATTTCCTGCTAGGAAACACGGTCTTTAAAACTAGCAAATCTTCTTCTTCCAAATATGGAACCAAATAAACGTAATCATTTATTTCTATAATCAATATCAATTGATTCGGATACTCTTTTTTATTGTGATGTGGAATGATGTCTAATATTTTCCCATCACTTATCGCAGCAATAATATCATCAAAACATATACCTCTCTCTTCTTTGAGTTTTAGGTTTTTTTGTTCGTCATATATGTATTTATATTAGATATATTATTTATATCAGATTGATATCAATGGTCAACTTTTTTTAGAGGCCAATCAAAAGTAAGCTATTGAAATATAGAAATAAAATAAATGAGATGGTGTTACAAAATTAATAGCTCTTCCTGCTTGTGTGCAGTTTGTCAATCACGAGGCCAGGCTCCATTCGTATCAAAAGGGGGACAAATCTTTTGCCTCAGCATTTGATCTGCCACGATTCACAGCTTTTATCGTAAACCATATGTGGTTGCGCGCATTAAATTTGCCTGAAGTGTTCGCTGTTTATGCGCGGATTTGTGGCACTGCTAACAACGATGCGTTGGTTTGAGATTATCTGTATTTGTTTTCTGAGGAGCTTCTTCTTGATAGGACTTATGTGTTAACCCTTCTGATAATAACCCCTGCCAGCATGCATCATTATGTCCACCTGGGAATTCTTTACAGTCTGCTTGAATACCTTTTGCATTCATTATCTCCGCGAAGTCATGATTTGATTTTAACATTGATCTACACGGTTCCTCTTCTCCAACTTTTTTGGGTCGTGCCCAATCATCATTTTCAGATGTACCAGCTTTCATTTCAATTTTAAGTTTACAATTTTTGCTTGGAAAATTATCTATAGCTGTTTGTAATCGTTCGCCAGTTGTTGTTTTATATTGTTTAGAGGGAGTTATTTCGTCAGCCTTCCATAATGAACCTGATAAAGAAATAACATTACCAAATACTTTTGGGTGTGTTAGACCTGTATAAATAGCGCCTAAACCACCCATACTTGAACCAGCAATAGTCGCATCATTAGGATCGCGCGAAATGTGAAATTGTTCCTGAATTATTGGTATAAATTTTTTTGCTAAAAAATCAGTGAATTCCATATCGCAGTTATATTCTTCAAATCGATCTTCAGTACCTTTATTTGCAAGGAGAACAGTTATTGTTGGTTTGATTGCGTTATCCTCAATCATTCTATCCATGATTGAGGGAGTTGGAATATGTGAATGATATTCTTGTCCATCAAGACATAATAATAGTGAATACGGCGGCTTTTGTTTATTATTGTAATTTTCTGGTAAATGCACCCAATATTCTCTTCCTTTATATGGTCCATCTTCATCAATAGTAAGTCTGAAAAATCTTCCTTCAGACTCCATATTTTGTAATTCTAATTTAGCTAATTCACGACTGGGTACATGAGTGTGACCTGCTTTTGATGTTTCTTTCAATATGGCCGATTTTAATGTTGACTCATTGAGTCTTGTTGCTATATTACTAATATCAACGACTGTCGTATCTACTTTGCCTTTTTTCACTAATCCTTGTGGGTCGCGAACAACATATTGCCCATCATCAGCGAGATAAATGATATCCTTTTCTGCTTTATTTTCATCCTTGTTAGGCAAAGATGACATTAAAGCAAGGTCATACCCGGGTACATAACGTTGAGGTCTAGCATTCGGCATACTAAGGACATACCGATCACCTTCCCATTTTTTGCCTAGGTCATCACCACTTTTTAAAAGAATAAATTCAGTTCTAAGATTATTAGCTAAATTTTTATTGTATGCGTAAATATTCGTTCCGGGAATTTTTTCTAATACAGGCATATTTCCGGGTTTAAGAAAATCACCGAAAAGGTTAATCTTCTCAGTAGATTTCGAATTACCACGACATACGAATGTAACTTCTCTTTCATTATTATCATCAGGCGGAATACGAGTGTTAATAACCGAATTATTTTCAACAATATCCCAAAATTTATTTACAAGTATATCAAGCAGATGTTGTTTTTTTTCAATTTCAACATCATTAGGAAATGCACTAATTTCTGCTGATAATTTCTTTATACCCATTAATGCTTGTTCCGAAGTAAGTTCTGATCTGGATGTATTCATTTCATTACCTCGACATTTTTATCAGGCAAAATCAATCCCTGTTTTAGAATATCATGATTTAATCGGTGGTAAATTATCTGCCTTAGTCTCGAGGCATGTCGGCAACCTTGCCTATCATAAGTACCAGGCATTAACAACAGCATAGTTTTCGGTAGACTAAAACGTATTTTTTAATGTTGATATTTTATTATTTACCGTTTTTTCTTCGATATCATTCATTATTGAATGCATATATTCAAGGTCTGCGATATAGCCATATGGACCAATTATTCCTTTCTCGTGCTCGTGCGCTTTGCTAAACGTATGCACGTTCGTTAAACATAATTCAAGAAAATCATATGGTATTTTAAAAATTATATTTTGTCCATTAGCATTGTTAGGTGAATTAGAATCCATATAAATGACATTTTTCTCCTCGCCATATTGTTGTAAACCAACAATCAAAATTCGATGACGATTAACAATATTAAAACCATTTTTTGTCTTATCTATTTTTACAAAATCTGTTTGATCCCAACCATAAAGATCCCATTTACCAAATCTTTTCTGTAATGATTTAGAAGTTGTAATTGAAAACCCAGAAAAATTGCACGAAACAGCTATTGCACCTTCTTTTTCTATCGCTTCACCTAAGCCTATATACCCTTGCTGCGGACACCATTTTGAATAATTAATATGATATTTATTTGCAATAATTTCATATGTTGCACCCATTAGTATGTTACATTTGTCAGCAGTGTTTAATTCATCTGAATAGTTGGGGAAATAATTGTTCTGGTAATCTATTGCTGCTTTATCAGGATTTATATTCAAACTATGTAATAAATTTTCTGCATTGGCCATCATCTTAAAAGCAATATAGATATTAACGACTCCCTCTAGAGAAAATTTATCATAATCGATAAATAACTGTATCACTTCAAAAAATGGTTTTCCTAACTTTTCAATAATTTCTTCGGAATATTTTTCTTGATATTGTTTTAATTCATTTTTATCATGAGTTATAAGGCTTGCTAAATTCAAAAGATATTCATGAAGATTACCTAGATCTGTGACTGCTTTTCTATAATTTGAAATCTTTTTTTCAATATCACGCCCAGGATGGGATTCACTAAAAAATTTCCCGAATCGAGGGCGCAGTGTATTCAATGCATAATAAAAGCAAGTGATGCCTTTTTGGTTTTTTTGATCAATGCGTTGTTCTAGATTGGGTAAGTAGCCTTTTCCAAATTTTATATCTACCAGTATTTCTAGAAATTGTTTTGTTGGATCTTTTTCAAAAATTTCAAATTTTGGGAGGAACGGATTATCACCATTAAATGAAGATATCTCAGGCTTGGATTCTATTTCTTGGTAACAATCAGTAGTAATATTTCTTGTATTCATTAACTGCCTCGTTTTGATAGAAATAAATTAGGTATGTTTTAATTGTAATTGAAGGCGATGCCAAAATCTCGCATGTAACAAGCTAGCAAGATACTATTTCCTGTTGAAGAGCGGATTAATATAAGGTTGAATATTGTTTTGAGTTAACAACTTAAAGCAAAATAGTCCTACTATAGCTAGGGCTCCGCCATACACTAATCCTTGCTTTAATTTTATTTTATGACTTGTTCTTACATCTATATGAGAAGTAATAATCTCGTCAAATTTTTTATTGCAGAATTCATTGTTATCACCTACCTCAAAATGCAGTGTCAGATAAGGAACATGTTCATATAATTTCTTTATCTCGATAGGATCAACTCTACACTTAGAAATACTTAGATTACGCAGATGATTATTAATATTTTCAGCTTGCTGATCTGAATAACAGTAAAGTGCTATTGAAGGTATTTTATATTTTGCTTGTAGGTTAGCTGCTAACCTGTGTGCATGCATTGCGCCAATATTACAAATAATAATGCCACCCATGTTTTGTAAAGGAAGAATTGCTTTATGAAAAAGCATATCCACCATTGTATCAATTCGATCCTTTTCGTGACTAAGAATAATATCAAAATTTTTTGTATTATTTTCGGTATTACTGATTGATTGACAGAAAGAATCCCAAAGTGATTTGATTCTATCAATTGCAATGTATTCGATCTTATTATCGATAAGATAAGCTAATAATTTCTTCGCTGCCTGCTTAGCAGGTAACTTGATTAATTCTTCACAAATCTCATTGAGTAAAGGAAGATTTTTCTCTTCTAATTTTTGCTTAATTTCAAATTTGAGATTTTTACTATTATTTAGGTTGAAAAAAGGCAATTCTTCACCATTTTCTTTATAAAAATATTTTCCCAGATTATAGACCTCAATTGCATTCTCAAATGCACTTATTTCCTTATTTAAAATATCATATTGTTCGATCAAGGTACTCTCTTGTGGTTTTTCAGCACAAAACACAACAGGTATATTTTTTTCATGGAATTTTTTTATAGCAGATAAAATCGATAATTTTGCAGAAGGATCGCAATGTGCTTCTCCAACGCAAATGATAGAGATTTGTGCTCGTTGCCTAGATTCCATATTTATGCCTCGTTTGTTTTTTGTGGTTTTCTACTTTATTTAAATGCTCAATGTCATTTCGGTTAAGTAACCTTTTTTAGCAGTAGTATTGTATATTTGTTGAACGAAAAATGCAATTCAGGCATATTATTCATTTAGGCTTTGATTGTATTGGTATAGTCGCTCGTCTTGCAGCCGTATTTATTTGATATTGCGGATGATAATCTCCAACACCGTTCCATAATTCATTATTTTTTTGAAATTTTACTAGCTAGTATCTAGGTACTGACATACACGTTTTTGCATGCATCATAAATAATATCATTTTCAGAATAACTGTATTTTTTCATTGTTGGCATCTTTCCGAATATTTTAGCCGTTAAAATCAAAGCTAATATCGGAGTGACAAGAGTATCCTTAAAAAAGTTAGTCGAAAAAAAATTACTAGTTCGCCTAAAAGGGGAAAAAGGAAGAAATGGTTGCTGCAATTTAAAGCGCATGAGGATATTGTAAAGGGCATGCTTTACGCTATTCAATGACTCGCCTAGTGATATAAATTAAATTCAAATACTTACCATTATTTATACCAAAATTGGTATAAATATGAAATAATTGCTATAATTTAATTGAGTAGTAGAAAATGGATGATATAAACTTAAGGCCAATCACCTGGCTTGGTTCATCGTTAGATGATTTAAAAGAACTACCTGGAAGTGTTCAGCGTGAAATAGGGTTTTCGCTCCATCAAGTACAAGAGGGGAAAACACCACTCAACGCAAAGCCTTTAAAGGGCATAGGTTCTGGAATATTAGAAATAGTAAGCGATTATAATAAAAATACATACCGTGCTGTATATGCAGTGAAATTGGGCGACGATATTTATGTGTTGCATGTGTTCCAGAAGAAATCAAAACATGGCATTGAAACGCCAAAAAAAGAAATTGATTTAATTAAGCAGCGATTCGCTATCGCGAAAGAAGATATAAAGAAACATAGTAAATAAGATTTAATACTGAGGTAAGCACATGAGCAATATTCAAATTCATCGCAGCTCCGGAAATATCTATAAAGATTTAGGGTTTCCTGATGCAGAAGAAATGCAAGCAAAGGCAATACTTGTTTCCAGAATCATGGAAATCGTTAAAAAGAAAAAATGGACGCAAAAAAAATCTGCGGAAATTTTAGGTATCACACAACCAAAAATTTCATTATTAAAACGTGGTCATTTTTCTGGTTTTTCTATTGGAAAACTAATAAACATGCTCAATAAGCTTCAACAAGACATAGAAATTATAATTAAAGATAGGCCGTCTTCGAAAAAACATCATACAGGACATGTTACTGTCACTTATGCTTAAACTCGATTCAAGGTCGGAAAAGATTTTAAACAGGCTCTAAGGAATGAATAAGCAGAACTGATGTTGATTTCTAATCGACAAGTGCTCTTGAGGGAAGTGTCAATGAGAGGATAAATTTTCAAGACAATCGATTGCTTCTTTTAATGATTGCACAGGGATGATTTTTAAATCTTCAGAAATTTTTTTAACGACATTTGCATGTGGGATGATCGCTATTTTAAAGCCATGTTTGGTGGCTTCTTTTAGGCGTTCCTGGCCACCAGATACGGGACGAATTTCGCCGGCAAGACCTAACTCACCAAATGCAATTAGATTGGATGGCAAAGGACGGTTACGCAAGCTAGATAAAATTGCAAATAATATAGGTAAATCAGCGGCGGTTTCGAAAATTTGCAATCCTCCTACTACATTTAAAAACACATCTAAATTATGCGTAGAAATCCCGCTATGACGATTTAAAATGGCGAGTAACATGGATAAGCGTTGTGTTTCCAAGCCGACAGCGAGACGCCGAGGATTTCCTAAATGAGTTTGATCAACCAGCGCTTGCACTTCAACTAAAAGTGGTCGGGAGCCTTCTTTGGTGGCAGTGATAATACTACCAGCAACAGGTTGCGAATAGCGTGAAAGAAAAATAGCGGAAGGATGATTCACTTCGCGCAAACCTTTTTCTGTCATGGCAAAAATACCAAGCTCATTCACTGCGCCAAAGCGATTTTTAACGGCACGTATCATTCGATATCGATTATCTTGCTCGCCTTCGAAATAAAGCACGGTATCAACCATGTGCTCGAGTACCCGCGGGCCAGCTAAACTTCCTTCTTTCGTCACATGTCCTACTAAAAATAGAGCGGTTTCAGTTTGCTTAACGTATTTAACCAATTGCATAGTACTTTCTCGAACTTGCCCGACCGAACCTGGCGCTGACGATAACATGGCGGTATGCATAGTTTGTATAGAATCGATAACAATGACGCGTGGTTTTTCTTTTTGAACATGATTGAGAATACGTTCAATTTGTGTATCAGCAAGTAACCATAAATAATTTTCTGGTAACCCTAAACGGCGGGCACGCAAGGTAATTTGTTGAGGAGACTCTTCACCAGTAACATAAATAACTTTTAATGTTTGACTAAGATGAGCAATAGCTTGGAGCAGAATAGTTGATTTACCAATTCCTGGGTCTCCACCAATAAGAATGGCCGAACCCATAATAATACCGCCACCTAATACACGATCTAATTCTTGTAGGCCGCTAGATTGACGAATTTCGTCATGTAATTTCACATCTAGCATGCGAGTAATAGTAGATTCGGTACCAGCATAACCTTGATATCTTGAAGAAGTAGGCGCAGTTATTTCTTCAACAATAGTATTCCATTGGTTACAGCCATTACACTGACCAGTCCATTTAGGATAAATAGTACCGCATGATTGACAACAAAAAATTGTTTTTGCTTTTGACATAATATTCCTATCATTTAAGTACGCGCTCGGTATTGAATTTCAGCACGCTTTTCCTTAAAAAAGTCGCCTAAAGTTTGATTGGTATGATGAAATACTTTACTAAGAGAATGAGGATAAGATGATATATTTGTTCTTGCAGTGATGCCGGCCAATTTGCTTGAAAACTCAGTTGAATTAATTAAATCTACAACACCATATTTTTTGATAGATTTTTTAATTGCTTGATGAGGTTTTGAAACTTTTTTGGATTGCTTCATCAGTCTTGAACCAATATAAATGTCGCTAGTTGAATCTGATATGGTTGGTAATGAAGGAAGTTGTATATCTGCTGGTGGCTTATCAGTGATAAAAGCCACGCTACCAATCATTTTTTGAAAGCTTGAATTTCCAAACATCGAAGCATCATTCTCTTGATGATAGTGGTCTGTTCTAAATGGAATGATAGATAATTTATTTTGCATTTTAAACACAGCAGCAATTAAAAATCGTTCAATGGTTAATCCTTGCGCCCAATCCTGTTTTCCTCCTTGTTTAAGCGCAGCAAACATTCGTTTTTGACAAAACTCAGCAAAACGTTCGATATCAGTTTTGTTCTTCATATTGATAATTTGCATACGAAAAAATTTAGAGAAGTAAGGCGTGAACTTCTCTTCGATTAATGCCATCCATTGAATGAGCGGTAGCATATTCTGTACAGTGTTTTTAGCTATCTGATGTGATTGCTGTTGATCTACCATCCAAGCTACTCCATTTGCGCATGCTCCAAAGGGAACAGCAACAGATCCGAACAAAGCGCTTATATTGCTAATTGCGCCTGGCATCGTTTGTAGTTGGCCACTACTGATGGCATATTGACCGATAGTTTGAGAAGTCATAGCGTGGATAAAAGCTTTTTCAAATGTTGCAATTTTTATAGATTCCTTTGATAAATAAGAAACATGAGGAACCGAAAGTGCTAAGATGTCTTTTTTAGTTGCGCTTAGTAATAATCGACTACTATTTGCGGGGGCGTCTTGCAGATTTTGAATACGATCCATAAGCTGTTGCGATAGGTTGGCAGCTCGTTTATTACTATTTGATTTTTTAATAGCAAAAACAATTCTTCTGATATGTGATAATTGATTATGAGTGAAGTTTAACGATAATTGCCCTTTGTGATTAAGACAATGAGTTTCAATCATATTATAACAAAGATTTTCAATTGCTTTGGCACGAAGGCGATCGATGTAGCTACTATTAGTCTGACGTAATTGATCGATAGAGATTGATAATTGATTTAATTTTTCTAAATAATCGGCTGATGAAAGTGGTTGAGTCCTTTTTAAGGAGGTTAAAATGGTTTGGATGTCGCCTAGCTCAAAATTTTTATTCGGATATCCTAGGGCTTCCAGGAAACGTATCAATCGAGAGTTGCACTTCTTCTCGGTTTTTTGCGCTAATTGATAATTTTTTTTGATAGAAATGATATGAAAAAGTTCTTCTTGTAAGGTTGGATCTTGATCGTTTTTACAATTATGAGTACTTGAAAAAAAATCAATTATTGAATGATGGCGATTTAGTAAAGAGTGAATTGCTGCTACTTGATTGCTATAAAAATTTTTTAATGTCGCAAGTTTGTTTCCAAGAGCGGCTGGACCAAACAATTGTTCGTTGTAGGTGCAAATTAGTTTATTCACTAACGGAAAAAAGTTTTCTTGCGAAAGATTCCTTTGGGTTATTGCGTTTAGTGCATTTTTAATTTCAAATCGGCTACCTGAAATTTTATTCTCACTATTTTCGTTGTTATTTTGATTTCCAAAGAGTATTTCTTTGATCCGCATCGTTAATGGAGATTTAAAGATATTCTTTTTTTTAGCGATAGTAAGTTCATTTTTAATTTTACTTAGCGCTGCTAACAGTTCATTTTTAAGTTCTTGGTAGCAATATTCTTTCAAAAATTTAATTTCTTTTGAAATTAAATTTTTATCCAAATCAAAATAATAATAAAAAGGATTGATGTAACCAAATTCACCCGTTTGACTTTTGTTGGTTGTTAAATAGATACACCATTCTTGTAGGATGTTTTCTTTGATAGCTTTAAATTTTTTAAAAAGTGCATGACATTGCGAGACTGTAGCGCTGGTATATCCTACCGGATCTTGGCGCTCGAATGTTATCTGAAGATCATGAATCGCGTCATCAAGCTTAATCAGCGAGGCTCTGGTTCGTCCTCTTAGTTCTTCAACCTCATCAGTAGAGATATTAGTATGTTGGGCCAGTTTCTGTGCGATAAAGCTAGCATCTAAAGCAGTGGCTTCAACTTTATTAATGCTTACTTTTTTACCCGATCTTATAAGATTTAATAGAATAGCATTAGCTGGTTCAGAGAGTGGTTTTATTTTAGATTCGATAAAGGAAGCAAAGTGATTGCTCATGGCTAAGCAAAGAGCGGCTTGCAAGGTATCCTTATTTTCGAGGGGAAGATAGAACTCATTATTATTCTGAATTAAAGTTAACAAATCATTCAGTATGATTTTACAAATGCTAATGTACTGATCGCCATTCTCAATCGTTTTCAATAGCTCTGCTAAATCAAAAAGACAAGTTACTAGTATGGATAATTTTTCTTGCTTTTCTTTTCCATATAGTGGAGATAAAAAGTCTGATAGATGTTGATAAATGTTTTCGCTAAGTTCAGTGACAAATTTGTTTTCGAGAGAAGATAAATTAATGAGCGGTTCTAAAATGCCAAATGAAAAATAGTTTTGAAGATGATTGATAATTTGTTCGAATTGATTAGGATCTTTTGCCGCTGCTAACAAATTATTTTCCAGTGGCTTAGGGTGATTTTTTCTATCTATTAGTCCATTGATTTGAACTTGAATAAGATATTTTTTTAGAAGTTGATAAGCATTTGGAATGTCAAGACTATCTTTCTCTCTCTCTGCCTGATCGATAGATAGAATATTGCATAAATTGTTAATCGCATGCTTATAAGCAGATTGCTGTAATGGTGCGGTTGGTGGAATGCGAATGCTTATACCTTCTTCAACTCGATCGGGATTTTCGCTTAATAGTCTATCAAGCAAATTATTTAGCTCTATATTTGTTCCTTTAGGGCGTCGTATTTGCATAGTGCCTTTTTAGTTTATCAGGAGGAAACCACTGTTAAGTTTGTTTCCGAAGTTTAAGAAAAAACGGAAAATTCTCCGCTATTGTTATGCAATCCGAGAGAATAATGGATGCTTCTCTCGGATTGTTCATCAGGATGGATATATTTTCAGGATCTAATTTTTCATCAGCACATTCATCCTGCAGCTTGCCAAGAACCATCAGGTTGACGGCAGGCAGTACCATACATCCGTTGTTGTTTACCATTTATAGTGGCGATGGTTTGATATTCTCGACAATACTCATTGCCATCTACCGACACATTTTTGGTGGGTACTACTTTGTAATTCGTACCGGTATTAGTGTTATGCCAATAAGCAGGTTGATTAACGGAATTATTTTCTAAAGCTTGATTCATTCTTGCTCTATCATTGTCATCCATATTTTTTCCAATCGCGCCACCAATATAAGCGCCTGCTAATGTTCCAGCAGCAATGGCAAGCATTCTCCCACTACCTTGACCTACTGTACTACCTAGTAGTCCACCAGCCACACCACCAGTGATAGTGCCAACATCTTGGTTAGTCATACTGGAACAACCGACCAAACTGGTGCAGATTAAAACAATCAACCCAGTGATTATAGATTTCATGAGCGCTCCTCTAAATTAGTGATTCTTTTGAATCGGTGAGTTATTCTATACCGACGAAAACGAGAAGCCAACATGACATTTAGACCCTCTTATCCTGATGGAAAATATCAAGAATATGTATTTACTGCAGATAAAAAGAAGCTGGATTTAGAATATTTATATCATTTACTCTGCATTCCTTCGCGTTATTCAACAGGATTACCACCCGAACGTTTTGCTTTAGTGGTTGAAAATTCTTTTTGTTTTAGCGTATTTTATCAAGAAAAACAAATAGGTTATTCTCGAGTAATTAGCGATTGTTCAGAATTTGCTTCTTTGTGGGATGTATTTATTGATGAAGCGCATAGAGGTAAAGGGGTTGGCCAAGCTTTGCTTAAATATGTTTTTGATTATCCACCACTCCGTGGTATTTTCCGGTGGTTTTTAATGACGGAAGATGCTCATGGACTTTATCAAAAATTCAATTTCAAAACTGAAATTAATCCCTATATTATGATGAAAGTGAACGTGAGCTAACCAGGTTCTTTTTTTCTTCATGTCGTTGGTTTTGTAGTACAGGAAAACGTAATCTATAAATGCAGCCATCGCCAATCAATATATAAATATCTCCTTGATGTGGGCTGCAAATGACTTGATCTTTAGATGGAAAATTAGAGAGGATGCTATTTCGTGAGGGATCAAATTTTATTTTTTCAACATATATATTGTTGCCCGTTGTGCTCTCACTGATAATGATCTGAGTTTCAGAATCATGTTGATCAGATCTTATTGTCAAACAATATTGATCTTTTTTTAATAAACAAGATGGTCGGTTATTAAAAAAAGATAGGTTATTACCATGACCGTCGTAAGGCCGATATGTTTGGGTATCAATATCACAGATAAATGTAGGGGTGGGCAAGCTAGGTATATTGTTAGAAGGTGGGTCCCATGACGGCTCTTGAACAGAATAATAAGCAACGATAAATTGATGTTGAGTGAGCAAACCAATGTGCGCACAGCAGTTTTGTGAATTAGCTAGTTTAAAGCTATGTACCTTCTTACCACTAGTGACCTCCCAAATATCTATTTTACTATAGTGATAATTGTCATCAGTGGTCCAGTCACTATTACTTGTAATACTATAATCATAATTTGCAATTAAATATTGCGTATCTTGAGTAAATGCCAAATTTAACCCAGAACGATGTATGTTGATGTCATTTCCTTTTAAATGACATAAATGTTTGCCTGATTTTGTTTCAAACAAATGGAGGTGATCATGGTTTGCTTCAGTAGCGACTGCTAAAATTGTGCCATCAGAGGATAATGCCATGGTCATTGCTGAAATACGTTCTCGATTTTCCATTTTACTAAAACGGTTTTTTTTGATTTTACGAAGCTTAGCGATATCAAATTCAATCGGCGTGATTGATTCGACGGATGCGTAATCAAATGATAAGGGAATAGTCTGTAAAAGTTGCTTATCTCTCGATAAATTAAAAAAAGTTGAACAGGTTGCCGCAACAGATGCGAGTTGATGTCGATTTTCCAAGTAGCCTAAAATCTTCAGCTGCAGTTCTGAGGGCAGATTCATGAATGCGGAATGTTGCTTCATATTTAATTTCATCTTAATCCGAAGCTTGATGTAATTGAGTATAAAATTATCATATTTCGGAAAAAAGCACAAAGTATCTTGTAACTTTAGAGATCATTGGGGATAATGCCCTCATTATAAATTCGAAGAGTGAGATTTCATATGAAAGACCCTAAAAGACCCTTCAAGCCTGATTTACATTATTTTATTTTTAATGATAATCTTCAATCCCATCTAAATTTTTTTAATAACCATGCGGAAACAAGAAAGAATACCACCGATTCTTCATGTGATACTCTGCTTGTTCAATATAGAGAAAATCTAAAAAATGCTATTATGGAACATCGCTCATTATCTTTGCAAGAAGAGGGAGCAAGCGTTGAAATGAATCATTGTCCCACTGAAGAAGAAAAAAGTGATTTTAAAAAAATGACTCAACAATTAAATGATATCCATGGAAAAATAGTCAATTGCATGACATTCAGGCGGGCGTGAATACTATTTTGCGAAAATCTCCCCGGCGCAAAGAACGCGCCGACCCTCTTTTAAAAAAGAGGGTTAATAACAGTTAACTTTGAAGTCTATCTAAAGCTGTGTAAAACTACTCCTTTATGAATAGATTAGTAACTATTGGCAAGGCGGCCAAAATACTGGGTGTTTCCATTAGCACACTACTTAGTATCAGATCTTGGTTCAGGAATGAATGATTATAAAAAAGGATTGAAAAAATTATTAAAGAAATATTGTCAGAAAAAATCGGTCGTCTGGTGGAACGATATATTCAAGATTTTCATATTGAGGATGGACATGCAGCCGTCTGAATTTCCTAGATTGTTAATGATTACTGGATCCGATCCACGGCATAGAGAGGAATTTTTAAACAAAATAATTTTACATATTAATAATGGAGTAACGTTAATTCAATTAAGAGCAAAAGAATTAGATAAGATTGAGTATACTGTGTTAGCTAAATATGTAATAGATATAGGAAGAAAACATCATGCAAAGATAATTCTAAATTCTGATATAGAGATTGCAGAAAAATTGGATTCAGATGGTGTTCATTTAAGCAGTAAGATTTTAATGAAATGTAATAAAAGACCTTTAACTAAAACAAAAATTATAGCTGCAGCATGTCATAATTTAAAGCAACTAAAGCACGCTGAGAAAATAGGCGTTGATATTGTTACATTATCTCCAGTTTGCCGAACAAATACTCATCCCGATGCTACACCTTTAGGGTGGAATCTGTTTTATGAATTATCTCAGTCTATAGCTATCCCGATTTATGCACTGGGAGGGCTGAGTGAACGAGATTTAGATGTTGCTTTATCTTACAGAGCACATGGTATAGCGTCCATAAGTTCGCTATGGTGTAAACAATATAAGTAAAGCTAAGTTTAATCTTTTTATCTAATCACCGTATTTCTACCAAAAAGTGCCGCAGTGCTCCATCTATAGCGAGTTCAATGCCAGCTCTGCGCTTAGATGGAGGTGAGGCGGCGCACTGCGCATAAGCGCAGTTGTTATTCTGGTGCTTTTTGTTGTTCGATATATTGTTTGATAATGGAAAGTGGCGCACCACCACACGTTAAGATACAATAACTTCTGCTCCAAAATACTGGCTTTCGATAAACCCTTTCTAATGCTGCTCTAAATTCCTTTCTAATTAATCGCGATGTTACTGTTTTTAAGTTATTCACAAAGACAGATGGTGCAACTTTAGGATTAAGTGAAAGCAATAAATGAAGATGATCTGCTTCACCATTAAATTCTAATAACTCGCATTCCCATTTTTTAGTGAGGTCGAAACAAATAGATTTTAAGCGAGCAAGCATGAGAGCCGTGATGCATTTTCGCCTATATTTTGTAACGATAACTAAATGATAGTTAAGATTAAAAGCACAGTGAAATAAGTATTTAAATTCTTGTTTTCTCATAATAACTAAGTAAAATACGTGACATGATGAAACGAAAAATAACATATCGATTGTATCCAAATCAACAACAAACGGCCCGCTTGTTTGAACTGCTTGGTTTTCATCAACGTGTCTATCATGCTGCTCTTGAAGAAAGAATAAGAGTTTATCGTGAACAAGGAAAATCACTTTCATTTGCAGATCAATGCAAAGCGTTAACCGTCTGGCGCCAAAAGGATTTTGGTCTTAAAGAAATGAATGCGCAATCTTTGCAGGTAACACTTAAACGTTTGGATTTAGCATTTCAAGCTTTTTTTAGACGAGTGAAAGCGGGAGAAAAACCTGGATTTCCGCGTTTTAAATCATTACAGCGTTTTTCAGGCTGGGGCTATAAAACACATGGAGATGGCTTTCGTCTCATCAGTAATGAAACCATGAAACATGGCGAATTACGGTTATCGGGTGTAGGTCACATTCAAATACGAGGAAAAGCCAGAACGCCTGGTGAAGTTAAAACGGCTGAAATTTTACACAAAGCAGGGAAATGGTATGTTTCTGTGACGGTTGAATGCGAGCCAAAGCGATGTTGTGGCAATAAAGCGATAGGCTTGGATTGGGGACTAGAAAAATTCCTTGTTAGTCATGATAGTCAAGCAAAGACGAATTCGATAGAAAATCCGCGATTTATTAAGAAGCTGTTACCTAAGCTTAAAGCATTACAACAATCCATTTCTCGCAAGAAAAAAGAGAGTTGTAATCGCAAAAAAGCAGTACAGGTTCTTTCAAACTTTCATGCAAAGATAGCGCGTCGTCGTCGTCATTTTCATCATGAGTTATCATCCCAGATAGTAAAAGAAAACGGTGTTATTGCAACAGAGGCATTATCAGTTAAATCGATGACAGCAAAAGGTGGTGCAAATAAGAAAGGGTTAAATCGAGAAATATTGAGTACAGCGCCGACACAATTTCATAGTCTGCTAAAGTCCAAAGCGGAAGAAGCTGGGGCGATGTGGATTGAAATTCCGACAAGGGAAGTCAAGCCAAGTCAAACTTGTCATCGGTGCCAATCTCAAATAAAGAAAACATTATCCGAACGTTGGCATCATTGTGATTGTGGAGCAAGCTGTGATCGCGATGAAAATGCAGCGCGGGTAATATTGAATTGGGCCCTGAATTGGGTCTCGGGTCAGGAATTGGCCGAGGTGCGGAGCCGTAGTTGTTTTACGGCGTTGAAACACGAAACTCACACCATACCACTCTATTAGGTTGGTGGGAGTAATTCATGGTAATATTTTTATATTGTTCTGATATTTTTACTGAATTAATTAAATATTTTCTCTTAATATGAATTTATATTATTTTTAGGAAAAACCCTATGTCAGCCATGGAACCATTATGCCTGCTTGCCGGCATAATTCCAGCCAGCCCACAAATATTCTTGGCGAGCCCACTAGATTCATTGATAACCATTCATAAAAAACCTAATAGCTGACATGGTACTTGCTGATTCTTTTTGTGTGGAAGTGTTTGTTTCTAATTTTTTTACTAATTCTAAAAATTTGAGGGCAGCTACACTTGTTCCAGATAATAGGGAGAGTCCGCGATCTCTAACTATCTGCAAGTCATTACAGCCAGCTAATCGCATAGTGAGAATTAGTTCATTTTGTAATCTTTTAAGTAAAAAAACTAGTTCTTCTTCTCCACCAATTGAGAGAGCCAACAGAATGGGACGTGCGATCATAACAGCATTAGCGCCAAGAGCTATAGCCTTGAATACATCTTCACCGCTTCTGATGCCGCCATCTATGATTAAAGGAATTTGATTGTTTACCACTCTGACAATATCTGGTAAAGCATCAATAGGCGAAATGATACTATCAATTTGTCTGCCACCGTGATTTGAAATGATGATTGCAGATACATTTTGCTTGATAGCCTCAACAGCATCATCGGGATTTAATATCCCCTTCAAGATAATAGGAAGTTTGGTAATGGAGCGAAGCCAAGTAATTGAATCCCACCCTAAATTAGCATCGAATTGCTGATCAGTATGTTCTTTTACTTTAGATCCATCGGTTTTATCGGACAAGGAAGATAAACCAAAACTTCTAAAGTTTGCAGCATCTATACTGGAAGGTAATGTGAATCTATTTT
>MGXV01000052.1 GCA_001801485.1 Gammaproteobacteria bacterium RIFCSPHIGHO2_12_FULL_37_14 | reverse complement strand
ATGTTCTTGGGAAACTTGAATAACGATAGCAAGGAGACTGCCGCATGGGGAAGTATACCCATTTGTCAATTACAGATCGACGTCATTTGCATATTTATCTTGAAATGAAGTTATCGATAGCCGAGATAGCTCAAAAATTAGCCAACTCATGAAAGACATCTCGGTAAGGCCAACAAGGTCAAGTGCTAACCAGGAAATAACCCAGGCATCCAACGACTAGTCAGGGTAGCAGGAAAAGCTAATTTTAACGGCGATTTTGGTGAGTCCGAAGTTAGCACTCCTTGTGCAATTAACACGGCGGTCAAGCGACGCGCATGTCTATCTGTCACATGTAAGGTACTGGCAATGCGCGCACCAAGGTTGCTAATGATTGCTGTATCGCTACAGGCAAGCTGCGACTCAGCCCTGCCGATTTTGTAGCTAAGTCCAGCGCAAGATCCATTAACTTTTTACGATATACAGAGCTCTCTGAGAGCGCTAATGGCTCCATGGCGGACAGATTTTCGCCCCTATCAAGAGGGGATGAAATGTCCGATTTATTGTCCGCATTGGCGCGTCCTGCGAATAGTATTTCGATAGGCAATATTTCTGGCTACCCTAAATTTATAGCCAAAAGGAACAAGCGGAGCTTATGCTAATGCATGGTAAGCTTTCTTGCCTAGGTGCTGGCTCCTAGCGGACAGCTACTTGTTGATCATCCATGGCTATCCAATTGTCCAGAATGATTATCTATTCATGACAAGATAGAGTAAAACTAAGGACATAAGCATGACAGCATTATCAGCAGAAAAACAAGCGCTTCTCGATGCTTTCCAAAAACATGTTAATGCCGAACTTCGCAATGATTTAGATACGACATTAGCAACAATGACATCGGATCCTCATTTAAACAATATCCCTACAATAATAGGTGGGATAGGCCTGGAAGGTGTTCGACATTTCTATAGTACACTCATTCTTTCAGGAAAATTTTTTCCGCCTGATACTGAAATGATTCTTGTTTCTAGGACTATTGATGAACATCAATTGGTGGATGAAATTATTTTTAAATTTACCCATACAAACGAGATAGGTTGGATGCTACCCAATATAGCACCAACAGGAAAGCGGGTCGAAATTCCCTTGGTAGTGATTGTAGGGTTTTCAAATGGTAAAGTCACACATGAACATATTTATTGGGATCAAGCGAGTGTACTTGTGCAATTAGGACTATTAAATCCAGCAGGATTGCCTATAAATGGTGTTGAAACGGCCAAAAAAATGGATGAAATTCGCCAGCGTTTGTTAATCAAGATGTGAGGAGTGGGGGGATTGTGCCTAATTCTAAAAAACCACGTAACTGTTTGTTTGCTACTGACCTAATCGTGAACGTGAACGATTGCGAGCCTGCTTGCGTCTTTTTTCAGAATTTTAATTAGGAAAATATAATCAATATGCTGATCGGTTTTTAGCTGGCAAGGATGAGGATCGTACCAAAGATATCATGAATTTTTTTAAAGACCCCGAAGTAAAAGCGCTTATTGCAACCGGTGGTGGATATGGATCTCAGCGCTTATTGCCTTTGCTCGATTATGATTTTATTCGAGCACATCCCAAAATAGTAATGGGCTTTAGTGATACAACTGCTTTACAGTTAGGTCTTTTAAAAAAAGCAGGCTTAATTTCTTATACAGGATTCACATTAGCAGATACGCAAAATGCTAGCTCTGAATCTTTACTTGAAGAAACACTGACATTAAGTTTATTAGGCAAACCTTATGAAATAAAAGAAGGTACACCTATGTGCTTAGGGACTGTTCAAGGCCCATTAATCGGTGGGAATCTTGATCTTATTCGTGCTTTGATTGGAACATCTTATCAGCCAAATTTTGAAGGAAGTATTTTATTAATTGAAGAGGTAAGACAAGAACCATACAAAATAGATTGTGGACTCTCTCAACGTAACCGTCTCGGCAAACACATCTTTTTAATTTAAAAAAATTCCGGCATTCTTGGCGCTGCATAAATTATGGAGTGCGAGCATGCAACAAAATTCAGAAAATAAAAATCAAATTGACTGGATAAATTTAATTGCGGAACAGGAAAAAATCGGATTGTCACAAAAAGAATTTTGTGTTCAAAAAGACCTGGTTCTTTCACAATTTGTTTATTATCGCTGTCGTTTAAAAAATAAAGATAAAATCATTCAAGCGCATCAATCAACATTTAAACCAGTAAAAATAATAAGTAAAGAAACTTCTTCTGTTTCTGGGGATATCCGGTTATCGCTACCCAATGGATTTCAGTGCTCATTTCCCTGTTCTCTCGATGCAACGAAAATAAAGCGGCTGGTTGAGGTGTTATTATCATTCTGATGGATGAAGATATAAAAATATATTTTTATACGCAGCCGGTTGATATGCGTAAATCGATTGATACACTTTGTGTCATGGTAGAAAAAGTATTAAAAATGAATCCGACAGAGGGATATCTATTTTTATTTCGCAGCAAAAGCGGAAACAAGCTTAAAGCGCTGCATTATGAAACGAATTGCTTTACCTTGTGGTACCGCAGGCTTGAAAAAGGAAAATTTGTTTTTCAGAAGAAATCTGCAGATTGTATCGAGATGAGCCGCGAGCATTTCAAGTGGCTGCTGGCGAGCGATAAATACTCAAGAAAGGATGCGTTTGAGGCAAATTACATTACTCACTTTAGTTAAAAAAACATCGAAAATATAGCTATTGTTTGTTATATTTCTCGAATGGAAATAACAATAAAAGACATCCAAAAATCGCCCGAAAAATTTCATCAACTACTTATTGATGCACAAGTAGAATTAGCTTCATATAAATTAAAATATGCGAATTTACTTGAAGAAATTCGTTTAGCAAAACAGCATCGATTTTCATCTTCTTCTGAAAAAAATATTTTTCAATCAGAATTATTTGATGAGGCAGGAGTGGAACTGCCAGAAGAAGTGAAAGCGCAACTAAGCGATGAAGTGGAAGTTAAGTCATACACTCGTAAAAAACATCCTGTGCGCCGCCCATTGCCAGCCTATCTTCCGCGTGAAGTGGTGTTGCATGACATATCAGAAGAGGAGAAGGTATGCAGTTGTGGCGAGCATTTGGTTCGCATTGGCGAAGAAATTAGCGAACAACTTAAATACATTCCTGCCAAAGTCAGTGTCATCCAACATATCAGACCCAAATATGCCTGCAAACCTTGCCAGGAAAATGTGAAAATAGCACCGATGCCTGTATTATTGCTGCCAAAGAGTATTGCGACCCCTGAATTAGTTGCTCACACCATCATCTCCAAGTATTGCGATCATCTTCCCTTATACCGGTAGGAAGGTATCTGGGAGCGGATGGAAATTGATATGTCAAGAAGCAGCTTGTGCGGGTGGATATTAAAAGCAGCTGAACTTTGTGAACCGCTAGTCTATCATCTTCGCAAAAACATTCTTGCCTATGATTATGCACAAGCAGACGAGACGACAGTACAAGTATTGGATGAAGTGGGACGCGATAACCGTAGCAAGTCTTATATGTGGTGCTATCGTGGCGGCGGAGAAAAGCCGAGTATTGTTTATGAATATCAGGAAACTCGCGGTGGTTATCATGCGCAGCAATTTCTTAAAAATTTTAAAGGGCATTTACAGACAGATGCTTATTCTGGTTATTACTGGACGGATGATGATAAGAATATTATTCCTGTGGGTTGCCATGCGCATGCACGGCGGCCGTTTGCAGAACTCGCGAAATTAAATAAAGGCACGGGGCTTGCAGCAGAAGCGCTGAAATTTTACCGCAAATTGTATGGCGTTGAAAAAATTGCTAGAGAAAATAATTTATCAGCTGAGGCACGCTATGATCTCAGACAAAAACAATCGCAGCCTGTACTCGATGCTTTTAAAAAATGGCTTGATCATCATGTCACAAAAACATCAGAACAAGGAAAAATCGGCAAAGCAATACGATATTGTTTGAATCACTGGACTGCACTAAATAATTATTTGAAAGATGGGCGCATTGAGATCGATAACAATTTTATTGAAAATGCCATTCGCCCCTTCGCCTTAGGACGCAAGAACTGGCTATTTATGGGTAGTCCAGCAGGTGCAAAAGCAGGTGCTATTTTTTATTCTCTGATTGAAACCTGCAAAGCAAATAACATCGAACCATATCAATATTTATGCGCGATGCTGAATCGCATTCGCATGTGTGTTATTGAGGAAGATTACCGCAAACTGCTCCCGCAGTTTATCCAATTTTAATGGATTTACAAGCTAAAGGGTTAGCTATGCCCTTGCAGAGTACCAATGGCTCAGAAATGCACACTCATGTGCTGCTAGTAGAATAACCTTTCCTTAAAATAAGCTATGTTGCATAATCTCAAACGTTTTATATTTTTATAAATTTATTAGAGGAGCTTATAATTATGAATCCCAGAAAAAAAGAAATCAACTCAGTAAAACCTAGTGATTGGTGCGCTGAAAGTTTTCCTTGTCAACATGATGTAACTATAAAATACAAAGATGGAACAGAAAAAACTAAAAGCCATTACTCCGGGCTGAAACTTTTTGAAAAATATGGAAAATTTTTGAGCAAAGCTGATGCCGAACATTTCTCCATGTATGCTAATATGAGTTTTAAAAGAAAATAATAGACATTTAAATTGTAAAAAAGCCAATATAAGTGTGCTGTAAGCGTTCCTCAATGTATTTTTGCGGACGCTTACCTCTCAACTTAAGTTGGCTGGTATTTTTAATCAAGTTGCTGGTGTTGTTTTTGGTTGATTTGAAAAATGTCTAGCAACCTATTTTCCTGATTGTGACGGGACTGCCGATGATGTAATTAATGAATGGGCTTCTAAACTAACCATTCCTTGTATCAAAGATTTTCCTTAGTATACATAGCACGGGATAACATCAGGTCAAGAAATTTTCTTCGATCTTTTGAATGAGTCGCGTCACCACTTATTTTTATTTGTTCGCGAATGATTTGTCGGCCTACTTCTTCAATACATAGAAATCCACGTGATTGCAGGATGTTGATGATAGAGGTTTTTCCAGAACCTGGCCTGCCGGTAATAATGTAGAAATTATTTTTAATCATTTTCATAGCAATCACGTTTTCTTAGCAATCCATACTAAATGTTGTGCTTGATCACTTTCTTTTAAGGTTCTTCCGACTTTTCTATGGGTACATAGCCAGCCTACCACAATAAAACAATATCGATGTGCGGTAATTGTTA
>MGXV01000051.1 GCA_001801485.1 Gammaproteobacteria bacterium RIFCSPHIGHO2_12_FULL_37_14 | reverse complement strand
TTCTTAGAGGGGTTTTTTTATTATTCTTGCTCAAAGGAGGAATTTTTATGCCAAAAATAAATGTAAATAATGCTAATTTTTATTATGAATTACATGGAAGTGGATACCCTGTTGTTTTGGTTGCTGGGTATACATGCGACCATCTCGTTTGGATGCCGGTTTTAGAAGAACTTAGTAAACAATTTCAAGTTCTTATTTTTGATAATCGCGGAGCAGGGCAAACAACCGATAACAATGAACCCTTATCAGCAGAATTGATGGCGCAGGATGTGATAGCACTACTAGAACAGTTGCGACTCAATCAACCACATATTATTGGCCAATCCATGGGAGGAACGATCGTTCAAGATGTTGCGAGTTATTATCCAGAAAAAATTAATAAATTAGGAATACTTACCTCATCAGCGAAATGGCGGCAAGCAATGCTTCGTGGTTTAAAGTCTACATTATTAATGCGTCAACAAAATGTCGATTTCGATCTTATATTTGAGGTATTAATACCTCAAATATTTGGCGAGACATTCTTGAGTAATCAAGAAACTGTCACCACATTTAAACAATTAATGTTGGACAATCCTTTTCCTCAGTCTGTTGCAAATCAAGAGCGTCAATTTGCTGTACTCGAAAACTTTGATGGTCGTAAACGACTAAAAAATATTCAGGCAGAAACATTAGTTATTCATGGAAAACAAGATATTATTACCTTATTAGATGAGTCAGAATATTTAGTCAGTCAAATTCCACGAGCTACTCTTGTCCAACTAGATGCTGCTCATGGTGTTACCTTGGAGGCGCCCCAGCAATTAACAAAAACATTGTTTGATTTCTTATCTTAATGGTAATCCTGATTTAATAACGTGAATTTTGGATAAGCAATCCGTGTTATTTAGATGCTAGAGTGGTGGGATTAATTTTTTTCTTAGACATTAGGATTCTTATCTAATAAAATCAATCACCGATTGCTGGCGTAGCTCAGTTGGTAGAGCAGCTGATTTGTAATCAGCAGGTCGCGGGTTCGAGTCCCATCGCCAGCTAGTTGAATAATAAGTAAGTTTAAAATTAGCGAATAAACGACTTACCGATGCAAAGAAATGGGTGCAACAAACAGAAGCAGCCATTTGTGAAGGTAGGCACTTCAAAACAGTTGAATCGAGAAAGCACACACTTCAAGAAACAATAGATCGTTATTTAAAATTTGTACTTCCCTCTAAGAAACCAAACTCACAAAAAGACCAGAGCAAACAACTCAAGTGGTGGGAGCGTAGCATTGGCTACTTATCACTTGCAGATGTTACACCGGCAATCATTGCAGAACAGCGCGACAAACTTTCGCAAGGCAAAACACCTAAGGGAAATGATCGTACTCCTGCAACCGTTAATCGTTATCTCGCAATTCTTAGCCATCTATTCACTTTATCGGTGAAGGAGTGGGGCTGGGCGTATGAAAATCCAGTGTTAAAAGTGACGCGATTATTGTGATGACACGCGAATTGGTGACTTCATCAGCCGGAACCACTGCTGATTCAAGGAAGGCACCCCCCTGTATGGGGCAAACGTCGATTTAAATCAGAGAACACAAGAGCCAATAGCAATGCGCCAAATGTGGTAAAGACCCATGAATATATGCTTATTGTCCCATAGGCAGCCAATGACGCTGGAAGCAGGTATATTCCAGAGCCAATCATATTGCCAATCACAAGAGAAGTGGCAACAACGATCACGAAGGGCTTTTTGGCCAGCTCTATTTTCACTCAATTCTCTATATATGTATAAATTATTTTCTATTTTAAGTATTTGTTAGTTAAAATGATAGTAACTCCCCAGATGTCATCCTGAGGAGCGCTTTTTGCGACGAAGGATCTCGATTTATTTAAAAAAACGAGATCCTTCGCACTAAAAAACAGTGCTCAGGATGACAATCACGTATTTTGTTACAAAACTAACCCTAGTTTATCCACAACCTAGGGAGTTACAAATGATATAATATTTCTAAACCATATACTAAAAAAAACGGGGTGGTCACCATGTTAAGAAGCAAACAAACCAATGCTAAATTGAGACGTGCTACTCCTGACGATTTTGATGCTTTGTATGAAATATGGATGCAAGACCATATCAATCCATTTATGTCATTTGAGCAAATGCCTAAAAATGAATTTAGACCAATATTTGATCAGTTATTTAAAGCTAGTGATATCTATGTAATTGAAGATGCTGGTCAGGTTGTTGCAGCAAGACGTATTATTTTTGACTCCGATGATCACGCACATACCGCTTATTTTGCTTCATTCGGCGTGCATAAAGATCATCTCCGAAAAGGCTATGGCGAATTATTTTATAACGTTTTTATCGATTTGATTCGAAGCAAAAGACCAGACATTACACGGATTGAGCTGACTCAGGAAACAGACAATGACCCAGCACTGCGCTTAGCAAACAAAATGGGATTTAAGGTTGAGGCAGCATTCCCCGACTGGTTGCCAAGGACGACAGGTACTCATAAAGATAAATGGTATATCGCTGAACGCTTTCACGCGTTATTGCTTGATCAAAAAATTGAAACCAAGTCAGCACTCGATAAACTCCCGCCAGAATTACCGTTATTAACAGTAAATAGCAGTAAGTTAAAATTGGAAATTAAAGATAAAAAAGCCAATGGCTATCAAGATGAAAAACTTCAAGCTACCTGTAGTTTCAGTTCTGGTGTTAGACGATACGCGCATATCGAATTTTGGACGGTGCAACTTGAGCCTGGCTGTGATCCGAAGGCTGTACAGGCATTTTTGCGTGAGTTAGCCGTAGTTGCTGCACAAAAACATAAAAAAATAGAAATTCTCACTTCAGACCAACATACGTTAGACGTGCTTTCAAAGCTTGGCTTCCATTGCCGCGGTGAGAAAATTGCATCGCGTAAAGTAGGTAATGATTATTTTAACGAAGTTGGTGTTGATTTAGGCTTCTTTAATATAGATGATGCAAAGCAAATGCTTACCACAATAAAAGATGCTGATGGTTATCAGCTTATCAGAGTCTCCTCATCTCTGGAGTCTTGTAAAAAAGCAATTCAGCAAGAATTTGAGAGCAAGCAGATTGATCAATACGCTAAATTATTTTTAGAAAATATGGCATTTCAAATGACACGTGAAGGCATGGGTGAAACTCGCTTATATAATCAAAGCAATGCTCCATGGCCGGCTCTTATAGATGCACTTCCTGAGAAACTTAAAACTGTTTTTATTCCGCTGGGTCAGGCTGCTAAGGTTCTTGGTCAAGAGCCAAAAAAAGATGAAAAAATTGTTATTAGTAATACAAAATAATAATCACAGCATTACAGATTTAATACATAGATAACACAGCAGCATAGTTGCTATACTTCATTTTAACAACACCCGTCACGCCTTTTAATAATGCGTACCACGATGGGTTTTTTATTTAATATGGATGATGGGTTGGGTTTTTAGGAGGAAAATTGCGTTTATCTAAAAATGTAAAAATGATAGCGAGAACAAGGGCAAGAATAGTTAGTGTTAACATAAAAGCAAAGACAGTGTAAATTCCTTTATGATAATGTAAAAATGCTGCAATAAAAGATCCGAAACCAATAGCAAAATAGAGTGAAGCATCTAAAGCTCCCCATGCTATGCTTCTGCTTTGAGTAATGATATTTCGTTCATAAATTAAATAAAATGGCGGAATCTGAATGCCAGCGCCCATAGCAAGCAATAACTGAACGCCATAGAATGAAGTCACACTTGAAATAAAAAAATATAAAACAATTGCAAACAAATTAAATAAAATTCCTAAAATTAATACATAAGCATCAGGAATTTGTAATTTTTTATTTAATATAGCGGAAGTAATTGCAAAAAATGCTGTGCCCCAAGTGAAAATTAAAATCGCAATACCCGTATTTCTTATGTCACCGCCTAACATATTAGTATAAACAGCCCATATAGGAGTAAAACAATTCGCAGCTACTTGCAAAACGAATAAGATCAATAATCCAACCAGACAGACATTAGACATGATGTTCCCTGTTTGTGCGTTGAATTTAAATCTTGTTTAGTTAGTTTAATGGAGTGTTTTCATTTCAAAATCCATTTATTCATGAATCATTTTAACATGATGAAGACGCGAGGAGGTTAACAGAAATATTTAATTCGCTGAATTCGGAGTTGTTAATTTAGTGCCATAGAAAATAATATGGGCAAAATGTGCACTAGAAGTGCCAAGTATCCAATGGGTCATTCATCAAAAGCATTTCCGTTTCTTTTAAAATGAGGCGTTTTCTCGAAGTCTTGCTTCGGGAGATCTTGCGTGTTGTTTTTCCCGAGAAAGAAGGAGTAGAAAGAAGAGCGACGTGTATTATTAATTGGGGGCTTGCTAAGAAGAGGGGTGGTCGTCTCTCTATTGATTGTGGCTGGTTGAGGAGCAGGCATTTTATTTTTTATCTGCTGGGCGGTGGATGAGGGAATATTAAAAAACTCAGATTCGGAAAGATCAGAATGCTGCTTTTTAACAGAAGTATCATGTTGTCTATGAACATGAATACTGGTGGAAGTGGCGCCGATAATTAGGGTACTGCAAACAATTAAGCCTATAGCAATCGCTTTAGTGATCCCCCAGCCAGCTAGCAGACCTGCTATTCCTAAGAACGGTACAAAAGCACCGATTCCAGTGGCAAGAAGGGCTATTCCAGCAATTATTCCGAGGCCTAATAAGGGATAGATCCACCATGGAGTTTTAGTAGCAGCTGGGCGCGCGGATTCTTCTTTGTTAGTTATCTGCTGAGAATTGCTTACAGGAAAATTGGAATTAGGAAAGGAGCCTGATACAGGAACAGTAATATTGTTTTGGCTGTCGGATGTCTGAATGGAATTTTCTGCTTCTACACGAAGCTTTTTAACTGTAGCGAGGAGTGTGTCGAGCTCATTTTTCGGCTCTTTATTTTCATTTTCTTTTTGACCGAACCTGTTTTCTGTTTCCTTTCGATAAGTTGAATCCAATGTCACTTGGTCCTGCAGTTCTTGAAGTTGTATTGTCAGCCGATTATTTTCAAGACGAAGTTGTTCACAGGCATCATGATATTTTTTTTCTTGTGTATTTAGTTCATTTTGCAGCTTCGATAGTTGCTCGCTTATTAATAGCGGATCTTCGTGTATAGAGTGAGACGCAATGGTTTGGGTTGCTATGAGCGTCTGAAGTTCATCTGAATCATTTTTAATTTTTTTAATTAATTCTTGATGACCTTGTTCCATAAGGTCAGGATGTGATAGTGGATTGATGTCGGGTTGGGCTGCTAGTAAATTTGGAATATCATCGTAAGATTGATATATTCTTGTCAAGTGAGTTTCCCATATCAACTCTTGCTCAGCTTGAGGAAAAGAATCAATTAACGTGATCACTCGAGCTAAGTCTCCAGATATCTCTTTGATACTAGCAAGAAAAGATTGATGCAGCTGAAATAATTCTGTTAGAGATTTGATGGGGCACAATTGAAGTAGCTCTGCTAGAGTTTTGGAACGTGGTTTTTCCTCATGTATTGTGTTTTTTATCAGGACAAGAAATATTATTTCACTCTGTAGAGGGAGTTGTATCGGTAGGAGTGTATAGCTATCAATTGGATGATCCATTGTTTGAGTACCGCCCCCACGATTAACTTTGTTTGGATTCGTGATTTTAAGGACATCCAATACTTCTTTATGACGAGTTCCCCACTCATTTTGCTGGGCAGGCGTTAACTTTAATGGTTTTTTATTCAGTTTTTCAGTCATTAATAGAGAATATAATTTTAATGTAAAAAGGATTTTCTGATTTTCAGTAGAACAATAAGTCATTAATAGATTATTTAAAAATGACATGACATCTTTTCCATTAACAGACGAATTTTTTCTTAGCTCTATCAAGGCAAGTTTATTTTGCTCAAAAGGATTCTTTGACTTTGATAAAACTTCTAACATTTTTTCCATACCGCTAGGAAGTATGATAGGGTTCTTATCTTTTTCTTTTATTCGCCGAAGTGTTTCAACGATAATATGACAATTTCGATGAAAATTTTCTTCAAGTGTAAAGAATTCATCTAATTTATTCAGTAATTCCGTAATCTGAATCTGATTTAGGTTTAAATTCGTTGGCCATTCATCGTTCAGTGAGCCATTAATTTTATTGGGAATGTTTGCATGCAGAGCTTCAAATAGCGACCAAATAACTGTTTGCTTGTTTGTTATAAAGTCTGAATAATTCTTGTTGGATTTTTCATTATATATTTCTGCTAAGTCGATAAAGGCTTGTGTTCTTTCATTGGTTTTAGTGAGGGGATTAAATGCCTCTGGTTTAACCATTTTAAGTTCAGCAATATTTAATAATCCTAATTGCCCCTTTTCATCTGATTGCCAACCAGGCATCAAGTTCAATGATTCCTCATTAGTTGGAGATGTATTTGGCTTTTCTAAACTCGCTGTATTGTTATATTGCCTTAGCATGCTAACCACCTCTTGTTTCCTGTGCCACCCCTGCTCATGTATTTTTTTTATAATACTTTTATAACACTACTTCGTAATATACTCATTTATCCTGAAGGAATTATTAAGCTGACAATTGACTTCCGAGCGTCCATCAAGCAAAATTCACGCCTGGTTTAGGGAGTATGACAAGAGATATTCATCAGGCAGTGAGTGGTTTGATAAATTATTTAAGTCGTAGTCTTTGAGAGGAGGGGTTCCCGAGCGGTCAAAGGGATCAGACTGTAAATCTGACGGCTTACGCCTTCGAAGGTTCAAATCCTTCCCCCTCCAGATCAGAAATCAGAGATTTGGAGTATGAAACTGAAAACATTATTACCGACTTCTGCCCTCTGACTTCTGATTTCCGAAGCGGGCGTAGTTCAATGGTAGAACTTCAGCCTTCCAAGCTGATAGCGTGGGTTCGATTCCCATCGCCCGCTGATTTCATTGGTAAGAACCTGTTGATTAGAGTTGTCTAGTGAGTGGAACGTTAAGACAGGTTCTAACCTATGATGATGCTAGGCGCCCATATAGCTCAGTCGGTAGAGCACTTCCTTGGTAAGGAAGAGGTCACCGGTTCGAGTCCGGTTGTGGGCTTTATTTTATTTGTAAGAGAGGAGCGCACTCTAATGAGTAAACAAGTATTTGAGCGTACGAAGCCCCACGTCAATGTTGGGACGA
>MGXV01000050.1:3819-9136 GCA_001801485.1 Gammaproteobacteria bacterium RIFCSPHIGHO2_12_FULL_37_14 | reverse complement strand
GTATGATATTTTTTCTCTCGACAAATTTTATCAATTGCGGATAAGATCAATGGTTTTTCTTCAAGCATGGTAGTACGATCAATGCTACCGATATAATTGAGATCGATATCTACACTTAGTCTTGGTAAATCAAAATGAAATAAATTTAATGCTGTTCCTCCCTTTAAAGCAATTCGTGAGCATAAAAATTCATCATTAGCCAATGCATTAAGTAAATCGATCAAACGAATAACTTTTTCTAAAATTTCTGCACGAAAACCTGTGCGGTTGGACTCAATAATTAATGTTTCTTTGGATATATTCATATATCATCTCTATCAAGTATTTCTTCCCAGCTTTCAGTAATTAACTCCGCAGGCACAATAATGCGCCATTCTTTAATATACTTTCCCTCTGTTTTATTTTTTCGATCTAAATAATGCACAGACTTTGGTAAGTATTTCTTCAATTTTAAAAAATAATGTTCGGCTATTTTCCATTCTTTTTGACGCGATCGTAAGTAAAAGCCAACTTTTGCTATCGTTGTAGCATTATTCAATAGCAAAGCATATTTCGCAATCTTATCTATATCGATATGTTGGATATTATTGAGTGATCGCCATATTTCTTCTAAACCGCCGCTTAAATTAACTCTATCCAGTACATCAACCAGCGTTCGTTCTAATTGAGTAACGCGTACTTTAACTCCATGATGATCAATCTCTTCAACGAAGATAAACCGTTTTTGTTTCGATAATGATTTAGGATATTTTGTTACCGTAAAACGATCCTGCCGAAATTGAAAATCTCTTATTTTCTCTCTCGATTGGAACACATGTTGAAAATGAACCGAATAAGCAACACCATGAAACTGTAAAGCCGTATGGTAAGCAATGAGCGCGTCCGGCGCTAGCATACTAATAACAGCATAAGGATCGATAGGATAACTTCTTGTATCCGCTCCAGAGGGGATGGAGGCATATAATCTTTGTTTGATACGAACAATATTACCTGTCTTTAAATGTTGATTTAACATGATCTTACAAGTAGAAGTAGGATTACCCATAGCCCTAACGAATTGCTCTAAGATAAAAAGTTTATGTTCAAAAAAGAATTTATGTGCTTTAGTAAGCATATGCTATAAATCCTCAATAGTTATATTAAATATATAACTATTGAGGATAAATGTCAAACTAGATTTTATACGCTACTTGGCCCAAGGGTACGGACGCTCCGACCAGGTGCCATTTTGCTAATCGAGAAAGCGATAACGAAGAGATGCCCAAATTTCAGGGGAAATATTAAGGCCTTTTTGTAAATCCGTAGGGTTTCCCCGGCTATCGTATTTTGTCTTCAGCACAGCTAGCAAATGATTATTGAGAGCATCACCTTGCGTTTGTAATGCTTCGTCCACTGCCATCCAGAATGCCAGACCTTTTGTATAAAAAGCTCCATATTCGGATCTATCACCTTTCTGAACTTTTCGATTGATAATAAGTAATCCATTAGTGAAATGATCCCCATCTGTTTGAAAGCGCCTCATTAAAGCATCGCTTTTTGGGTCATTTGGTAATGCAATTTGGACAGCACGTGCTCCGTAGTAAGCTGCGAGGCTTTCAGCAACCCAACTTGGTTGATTAGGATAATGCAAAGCAAACTGATGAAGGGCTTCATGTAATGCGACATAAAGCAACATAGCCTTGCCGAATGTAAGCTCTCCATCATTAGGATAATTGGCAAGTAAAATGTCATTGCCTGTTGCACCACTAAGAGTCATTTGTTTCTTTGAGGTACCAAGCCATGCGATTACAAAATTTTCGTTTTCCCTACCAGGGATAATTGTATTTAACCATTTAAGACCATTCATGTGTGAAGTAACATCTGGCAATGCAGAAACTAATTTCGGATTATCCAGAAGATATGTAAGTTTAATCGATCCCGATGTTATAGAATCAACTACTGTTGCATTCAATAAGATAAAAATGGGCGCAGCAGATGAATTGGGTAATGGTATTAATCCTGTAGAGTTTGGCGTTGGAAAAATTGTTTTTGTCCCCTGGATCTCAATTTTAATAGCTTCAGCCGAAGAAGCATCTTGTAAATGAGGAATGGATGCGACATCAGATAAAAGTATAAAGTTACCTGTTTTTAAGCTTTGTTGTTTTGCAGCAGGCTCCGTTCCATTTTCAAGTAAAGGTATTTGCCAAGAGAGTTTCTGACAATTCTCAGGCACAGACCATATTCCAGGTTTATCTTCCTTAATTAATCGCCTATCACACATCACATTTTGTACTTGATTCGCAACGCCCATCGATACACCACTAAGAATAAGCTGTGTTGAATGTTTAGTAGATCGATCTACGTAAACTATAAGCTTATTCGGTAACGATACTGATTGCTGCACAACATAAGTTGTTGTCTTTGTATTGGAAGCATTATTAGCGCCAAAGCAACAAAGTGGCAGAATGAATAGAAGCCCAAAGATTTTTATTAAATTATTCATAATGACTTATTTTTTATCAGTAACGAAAACGAGGCGGGCTGTTGAAAAACCCGACATTTATTATACAAATTTTACCATTCAGCTATAATACCGAAATTGTTTAATGAATCCTATTTTTAAGAGCGAACTATGCAAGGCCAACATCAATATCAGCGACAATTATTTCATTATTTTGATATCGAATCGTTAATTCCACAAAATCATTTACTTCGTAAAGTTGATAGATGTGTTGACTTAGGCTTTGTAAGGGATCTCACGGAAATATTTTACTGTTCCAACAACGGAAGGCCCTCTATTGATCCGGAATTATTTTTCAGAATGATATTAATTGGCTATTTAAATGGTATTGATTCAGATCGTCAGCTTTGCGATGAAATTCAATATCATTTGGCTTATCGATGGTTTTGCAAATTAAATCTTGAAGAGAAAGTTCCAGATCATTCTTCTTTAACAAGGATACGAGATAGGTTTGGTCTTGATGTCTTTAATAGTTTCTTTATCAATATCGTTGAGCAATGCAAGAAAATTGGCTTGGTAAAAGGCGAGCGTATCATGACTGATGGGACGCTTTTTGATGCTAATGCTTCGTTAAATTCATTAGTTCCCAAACATGAAGATGAAACTGAGAATGTGACCCTAACTAAAATTGGAGTAGAAGCTCCGTCCACAAAAAAAATTAGCAATAAAACCCACATTAGTAAAACCGATCCCGATGCAACACTAGCTTTTAAAAATGGAACCCCAAGAACATTAAAATACAAGGCTCATATAACAATTGATTCAGATAGTCGCGTTGTATTGAATGCTAAAGTTACAACGGGAGCCACTCATGAATCACAAGTATATTTACAGCAAATTGAAACTATCGAAAATGATCTAAAATTAAATATTACGGAAGCAATTACTGATAGGGCATATGGGTCTGGCCGTATCATTCAAGCACTAATTGAAAAACAAATTAATCCAAATATTCCATTATTTAGTGGCAGAAGTGGTAGCCGCGGAATAAATAATGAGACAGATTTTATATATGATGAAGAAAATAATAGATATCAATGTCCTGCAGGTCATTTCTTAACTCCATATCCATCTGTTTCCAACGATACTATTATTTATTACTCTAACTTTAAAGATTACACATCATGCCAGTTAAAAATAGCTTGTAAAGCAAAGCCAAAAAAATTCAGAAAATATACGCATAGTAACTCGTCACGTGCATTACAAATTATTTAAAACCATGAAAGAATCAATGGCCACAGAAGAATTTCAGAAAAAAATGACTGAAAGAATGTGGAAAATGGAAGGCATCATTAGTGAAGCCAAGCTCAGAAATGGGTTATCGATGGCTAAGTATAGGGGTTTAATGAAAACGCAGATGCAAGCTTATACGGTAGCTAGCGTATTAAATATGAAAAGGCTGGTGGCCTTTTTCATATTTGTACTTTTATATAAAAAAATATCAAGATTATTTAATGTAAACCGGCTAAAGTACTATTGTTGTGTGGAGAAATGGGGTTTTTCAACAGCCCGGACCGTTTATTAGATACCTAATTTTCATATCCGTAAGGCTCTCTGATGCTAACTAAGCTGTTACTCATATTATTTTCAATAGCTGGAATGTTGTCTTTTTCAACAACTCAAGCAGCTTTATTATCCGCAGTAGAAAAGCAAATTAGTGAATATATAACTCAACAAAAAGATGAACAGCTTTCCTTATTAGAAAAGCTAATCAATATCAATAGTGGTACTGCTAATATTTCTGGCGTTCATCAGGTTGGAGAAATTTTACGGTTGCAGTTTGAGCAACTGGGATTCAAAACGCGATGGGTAGAAGAACCCACTAATATGCATCGAGCAGCCACCTTAATTGCAGAGCGTAAAGGTACAACTGGAAAGAAACTACTACTCATAGGTCATTTAGATACCGTTTTTCCAAAAGATAGTCTATTCCAAAAATTTGAGCGGCATGAAAATATTGCCACAGGGCCAGGCGTAATTGATGATAAAGGAGGGGATGTTGTTATTCTCTACGCGTTAAAAGCGTTGCAAGTTGCTCGTGCTCTCGATAATGCTACCATTACCGTCGTATTAACAGGCGATGAAGAAGATTCTGGAAAACCAACATCTATCTCAAGAAAACCATTATTTGATGCTGCACAGAATAGTGATATTGCTTTAGATTTTGAATGGGCTATTACTTCTGATACTGCAACTATTGCACGCAGAGGTATCGCTAATTGGGTGCTTGAAGCGCAAGGGAATGAAGCTCACTCTTCTGAGATTTTTCAGAAATCAGCTGGCTATGGAGCTATTTTTGAGTTAACACGCATCCTTAACACTATGCTCACACAACTTTCAGGAAAAAAATATTTATCTTTTAGCCCAGGACTTATTTTTGGTGGGACGACTATTAATTATGACAAAAGTAATTCGCAGGGTACGGCTTTCGGGAAAGGTAATGTCATTGCCAGAGCCGCGATGACAAAAGGAGATTTGCGGTTCTTAACGGCTGACCAAAAATTAGATGCAGAGAAACGAATTTTAGCTATCGTGAAAAAACATTTACCTGGCACTACTGCTTCAATTAATTTTCAAGATGGAATTCCTGCCATGCCACCCAGTTCTAGTAACTTAGAATTATTGGAAAAATATAGTCGTGCAAGTAACGATTTAGGATATGGGTCAATCAAGCCTCTTGATCCAGGAGTTCGCGGCGCTGGTGATATTTCTCATATAGCATCTATAGTATCTGCCAATTTAGCAGGATTGGGTGCATTAGGAACCGGGGCTCATTCAATAAAAGAAACATTGAATATTGATTCGTTACCAATTCAG
>MGXV01000050.1:0-3795 GCA_001801485.1 Gammaproteobacteria bacterium RIFCSPHIGHO2_12_FULL_37_14 | reverse complement strand
AGCACACTTGGCGGCTCATCGGACGTAGCTTCACAATGGGCCTAAAGTGGCGGCTGGTCGAAGCTTCCGTACCGTTCCGCCCCTAAGAGGAGCTCACCGGAGTAATTCGGTGGGTGTACTCACACACGGGGTGACTTAGGCGCATTCAGGCATTTCTGCATTTTCCAATCCAGCTATGGCTGCGTATCCCATAGCCAACTCTGATTCGACTGTATTACCAGCAATGTGTGGCGTTGGAATAAGATGAGGTAATGATAAAAATTCATGGTCGGTAAGAGGTTCTTCTTCGAAAACATCTAGCGCTGCTCCAGCAATTTCATTATTGATTAAAGCATGCTTTAAAGCAGTTTGATCTACAATCGATCCACGGGAAGTATTGATTAAAAAAGCCGTTTTTTTCATTTTTGATAATGTATCAGTGTTGATCATGTGGCGTGTTTTTTTTGTTGCCGGCACATGTAAAGAAATAATATCAGATTCTTGAATTAATGTATCAAAATCAATTTGTTTACAATTAGATGTTTTGCAAAAATGCGATAAGTCTGCGATATCGTAGATTAAAATTTTACATTCAAATGGCCTTAGCAATCGGACTACCTCTTGACCAACATAATTCGCACCAATAATCCCTATCGTTTTATGCGAAAGTTGCTCACCAGGAATTTTCTTCCACTGATAGTTTTTCAAATTAAGCGACGAAAAAAAAGAACGTCTAATCAGCATCAGCATAAAAGATAGTGTAAGCTCTGCAACATCAAGACGATTAATGCCTGGTGTTACTGCTAATTTTATACGATGAAATTTTAGCGCGTCAAAATCGATCCCATCTAATCCCACTCCAAATCGTGATATTACTTTAAGATAAGATAATTGCGATAATATCTCATGGCTAAATTTTTCTAAACCGGCAATAACTTTTGTTGTATTTTTTAAAAAGCGAACTAATTCTTGATTGGATAGCGCTAAATCATTATCATTAAATTTAACATTCGAGTATTTTTCCAATAATACATTTCTTAATATCGTATTTTTAGAAAATGAACGAGATGTGACTGCAATACGATCGTTATCATTCATACAAATCTACCTTCTGGAAGATACTATTCCTAATTAGCGTGAGACGTTACAATGATGCCTCTATACTCAACGTATTTCAAGATGCGAAGATATAACACAGCAATGAATTTTAGTAATGGATGGAATAGAATATGGAAAAAATAAAAATAGGAATTGCCGGTTATGGTAAGATGGGGAAAATTAGAGAGCATGCAATCCGATCATCCAATCGAGCTGAGCTCATCTCAATTTATGATGTGATCCCTTTTGACCATCCTGATAAACAAATAAGAAAGTGTCATTCTTATCAAGAATTATTAGAAAGCGGGGTTGATGCAATTATTGCATCAACCTATGCGAAAGTTTCATCGGAATATGTCATCCGTGCATTAAATGCCGGTAAACATGTTTTTTGTGAGAAACCACCTGCAATTTCTGCAGAAGAAATACTTCAGGTCATTCAAGCAGAGAAAACGTCCAATAAGATATTAAAGTATGGATTTAACCATCGATATCATTACTCTGTGATGGAGGCAAAAAAACTAATAGATGCGGGCTCCCTCGGCAAACTTCTTTGGATGCGGGGGATTTATGGAAAAGCTGGAAGCATTGATTTTCAAAAAAACTGGAGAAATTACAAGCAGTATTCTGGAGGAGGGATATTGCTTGATCAGGGTATTCATATGTTGGATCTTTTTCGATATTTTACAAATGATGAATTTCAGTGCCTAAGTAGTTGTTTAACGAGATCATATTGGGATATCGAATTTGAAGATAATGCCTTTTTAACATTAAGATCTAGGCAAAATGTTATTGCAACATTACATTCTTCTGCTAATCAATGGAAACACAAGTTTTTACTAGAAATGACATTTGAAAAGGGACACATTAATCTTGATGGGATACTCTCTGAAACTAGAAGTTATTCACCAGAAACTCTAGTTGTAGGAGAAAGAGTACTCGAAAACATAATTTTTGCAATGGGAAAGCCTAAAGAAACAATCACCTATTTTGAATCAGATCCATCTTGGGATATTGAGCTAGAAGAGTTTTTTAAAGCAATACGCAATGAATCTCCAATAATACATGGAACAAGTGATGATGCTTTAGAGATCATGAAACTAATCGATCAAGCGTATTCTTCGGATACCATTAGGAAAGAAAAAGATAGATTACTTGAAATGACCTGATGAAAATTAAGGAAAACATGCAATGGTTATTGAATACAGAGGGTTATTTAAATCGAAATCTATTTCTCAGAATAATTTTCTAGAAATAGATTTATCTAAATACCCACCAGGAATCAATGAAGTAAATGATTTCTTTTTCAAACTTTCGTCCAACAGAAAAACGGAATGGGTGATCTCGCGTATTTGTGATCATGCGAATGGAAAATTGTCTCGAAAAGGTTGCGAATCTCTAGCAAAATGTCCTTTGCATGGATGGACTCTTGATCTAGATACACTAGAATACATTAATGTTCAAGTAAAGAAAGAAAAAATTAATTTTGAACAAAAAGAAAATATTCTTTTTATTGAAAACAAAAAGAATTACCTTCAAGTTCCTGAGGAGATTAAAACATCCTCAATAAACAAAACCTCTATTCGCTTCCTGGCACACGCCTCTCTTGCTATTACAATAGATGGGTTTACCATTGTTACGGATCCATGGTTAATGGGACCATGCTTCATGACTGGATGGTGGCACAAAGTAGTTCCTAAAACTGATGCAATGAATATAATGATGGATGCCGACCTTATTTATATATCTCACAATCATCCTGATCACATGCATATGGAAAGCCTCTCTCATTTGAGAAAAAGGCGCCCTGATATTCCTATTGTTATCCCAAATTTTTCTTCTAAATCCGTTGAAAAACCACTAATGAACTATGGATTCACTAATATTATTCCTCTTGAATTTAATAATTTATATTCTATTCATGAAAATAAAATATTGTTATCCATTTTAAAATCGGGTGATTTCCGAGATGATAGTGGAATTTTTTTCATGGCAGGAGGATTTAGCGGATTACTCACAGTTGATGCTGCAGCGCTTAATCGTATGGTGCTCCCCAGAACAATTAATTTTTTAGCAAGTGCATTCGCAGGTGGTGCCTCTGGATATCCATGGTGTTTTGAGCATTATTCTGTTGATCAATGCCAAGAAATCAATAAAAAATCAAGGATGTCTGTGTTAAGGCTTGCAGTCGATTATATCAAAACAACTCAAACAAAGTATTACATGCCTTATGCAGGATATTTTTCAGAAGAAGCAAATCGAGATCATTTTATAAAATTTAATAACTTAAAAAACTCAGTCGATGACATAAAAAATCAACTTGTTAGGCTTGTTCCAGATGTTCATTTTATCGACCCCAGAATGACTGATTTAATTGAGTTTGACGCTAATGGTAAAATGATTCATCAAAAAAATATTGAATTACCAGCTCTGTATCAACTTGATCGATCTTATATAGACTCGTATTTGGAAAAAGAAAATATCGGAGGTGGAAATTTTGATATTCAATATATTGCTCAGTATTTTTTAACCTGTAAATTTCAGGATGATTTGATTGTTTATTTGATTCCAACCGATAACTCATTTGAGCCTATAGCACAAGGATTAAAAATTGACTTTAGTGGAGTTAATGTTGTCGTTGATATTATGGATCTTGTCGAGTTATGGAAGGATTATGAGCTTTTTTCTCCCCTGCGGAAAAAAATAATTAAAGTGAGA
>MGXV01000049.1:44473-86154 GCA_001801485.1 Gammaproteobacteria bacterium RIFCSPHIGHO2_12_FULL_37_14 | reverse complement strand
TGAAATGACTATTCTGAATAGCGTTTTGAGCTTTGGCAATTTTCTTAAAGATTGAATTCGAATACTCACTAATTTTGTTGCCAGATTTATTTTTATTCCTAATCGGTTCGATTTTTAATGACTCGGAAAACTGTTTTAACGTAGCCAAATAGGTTTCAGGTTTTGCTTGCAATAATTGATAATTTCGAGCATCACTGGCACTATTATCCCAACTGGTTTTTTCTTGGGTGAGGATGGCTCGTTTATCCGGTGACATTTGTTCAATTTGCAAGATTGAAAAACTATTAACGATGAAAGAATTGTCATAAATTTTACCGATAGCATCGACTAACTTACCTGCTCCAGATTTACGTAATCGTTCTCCAGCTGCGTGCCAAAATTTTGCCCATGGGTTATTTTTAATTAATGAAGCTGCATCACCTGAGAGATTGCCAAGAATAGTATAAAGTGAGGATTGTAAATCTTCTGGCGAAATTTCAGATTCATTTTGAATAAGACCTAACCAGCTCTTTAATGTTGATTTAACTCGCGTACCAATGGATCGTTTATCGGCTAGTGCATTAGCTTGTTGTTCTCTTTCTTCTATTTTCATTGTAGATAATACAATAATAGCATTACCTAATTGTAGCCGAATGGTTTTAATTTCGTCGTCACTTACTAAAGATTTCTTATCGAGTAAAGCTAAATAGTAACAATAGATATCAACAATATTTGAAATTTGATTTTGTATCTTATTTGGCAATAATTGCCAATTGGTGTCAATCGAGTCATTCTTATATACAATTTCGTCTTTGCGATTACTCAATTTTTGTAAAATTTTAAAAGAAATAATACCAGCCATGAATCCAGTTACTTTTGCTAATGGCTTAGCAATCACACCGGCAGCAGATTTAGCTATACCGCCAAGCTCCTGTCCAGCTATCGGAGCAATTCCGCCAGCTTTCTCAGCAACTTTCAATAAAGCTTGCTCAGCTCCATATTGAGTAACTCGCATACTTCCATATGAAGTAACAGTATTTTTAACTGTCGCAAACATAGAGCGTACAATACCTTTTTCATTCGTGAAATCGACAGTATTTAATCTTGGTTTATTCTCATTAGCTTGCAGCTTATCTTTGACTATACTAAACGCTTGATCAAGCCGATTATGCGAAATATCCTTTGGAAGCCAACGTTTGAGAGCAATAAATGCTTTTTCAGAACGATTGTAAGCTGCTTCCTTATCGAGTTGTACAAATCTTTCTGCTACTGATTTTTCGTTAAGTGAGATGGGAATAAGCTTAAGCCGATAAATATCATCCGTAGATTGATTCACGGATGCACGAAAATAAAAATCTAATTGATCGGAAAATGCAATATTATTTTCTTGTACACTAGTTGTAGTGGAATACCTTAAATCATCTAAATATGGTAATGGAATGTCTAATTCACGTCGAAATTGATTTAACGCGGTCAGTTGTGTGCTATAAAGTGGATCATAATACCGTGCAGCAATTTCTTGTGAAACAATCGCACGGTAGAGATTAAATAAATCAAGATTTTCTTGCTTCAACTTATCAAGAAAAATTTTAGTGTTTTTAATCACGGTGGATAGGTTGTCATCATTATTTTTATTTTTTTCTGATATTTGAAGTTTTCGATTATTATTTTCATGAATAGATAATTGTATTAGTTTATTGATAGTTGAATCCGAATTTGAAACGAAACACCAATATTCATTTGTGCCAATGAATATTGGCAACCCGATAGAACCGGCGTCAGGATTAATTTGCCTGTGAATCAATTCAGCTAATTTTTTCTTTTCGAGTAAAAGGTCGTTAGGTTTTTCTTTGGCATGTTCAAAGTCTATAGTGTTACCATGTAATGTTTGCGTATAAAAATTTTTTAAATTATGAATAATTTCAAGATTCGCAAGAAAATTCTCTTTACATGCGAGCAAATGTGTAAGCTCTAAAACTTGTACTCTCACCTTACGTTTGTATTCTAAAAACTCAAGATGACTCTGATTTTTAATCGATGAGATAGATTCGTGAATAGCATCCAATTGACTGGAATCATGCTCTTCATCACCAAGAAAAATCTTTGTTTGATATATTAGTGTATCTATATCTTGCGGATTCTCTATTAGATGTTTTAATTGATTTTTTGAGGCAATAATTACTTGAGTAACATTATTCTCTAACTCTGAATTCAATGATTCGTTTTCTTCTCCTGAGCAGATACTAACATAAATTTTATTTTCGACAAAATAGCAATAATCACTGCCAAGAAATATATTTTTTCCAGAAGTTGATTGATTAAATTGCAAAAGAGATATATTGTACTGCTCTATATCCGCTAGTTTGCTACTTTGATTACTTGCTAAGGTTTTGAGTTGTTTCCATATTTCTTTGTCATTCTTTATTCGTTCTGTCATAGGCTTGTTAAAAAGAGTTTCTTGGCTAATAACAACTTCACAATTTTTTGAAAAAGTGGAAAAAATTCGTGCTTGTAGATTAAAGCTTGAGACTAAAGAATGTTGATTAAATACTCTTTTCAACATGTCTGTGAATTTATTTAAAGTATTTTTTGTGGTTTGATGGTTAAGTGATTCTTCAATGTCATTGGCAATGCTATTACTGAGGATGACAGTGGTTTGTATTAAGAGTTTTTGATAATTATCACGAGTTTTTTCGTCAAGGGAGTGATTATCCAATGCTAATAAATATTTAAAGTGTTCTTCAGCTAGTATTTCTATTAAGTTTTTTTGATCAACAGAAAGCCCCAGCCAAAACTCCTCAATAGTTATCCGATCATAAACTAACTGATTAGATCCTTGTATAGCTTGCATAATATTTAGAGAAATGAGGCTCACTGTGTAACGGAGAAAATTGCTAACTTCGGATTTTACTGCGGTTCCTGCAGAATAAACAGCACTACCTAAAATGGGTGAAGTTGCTGCACTCAAAGCAGTACTCGTAGCAGCGATTCCTATCGTTAGTCCTTTATTGACGACATTTTCTGATTTTGAATAAACTTGATAAGCAGCAATGGTGCTTTTTAAAGCATTTATCAAGCCACTCAGTTTACCTTCCGGTAATGAAAGCGCAATTTTGGATATTGTATTATTTGGAGAATGCTCAAGATGGCCTTCATCATTGTAACGATTATACCAATCGTTTACATTATCTTGGATATGGTTAAAGAATATTAAAAAGGCATTATTGGTAGTGATATCCACTGAATTATGTAAACTTTGTGAGTACAATCTAATTTGATCAACAATTAATTCTTTTCTTTTTGCTTCTTTTGCAAGTTGCAATTCTGTTTTGATTTTATCTTTGTTAATTTTAGCTTGAGATAGGCCCAAAAATTCTCGAAGAGACTCAAATAACATAGTATTTTTTTCCCTTTAATACTGTAAAAATCAATTATAAAAGAGATAGCTTAAGAAATTCTGAGGTGAGTAATTTGATACATTCCTTATCAGCAGATTATTCAGGTTTTTCGGTAATTGTCTCGGCGAGTAAAGCATACATAGCAGGAACTACAAATAAAGTAAATAAGGTACCAATAGCAATGCCAGTGGCTATCACTAAGCCGATATTGTAGCGACTAAGTGCTCCTGCGCCAGTTGCTGTAATGAGTGGAATCACGCCTAACACCATTGCTGCCGTTGTCATTAAAATGGGTCGTAAGCGGATACGTGCAGCCATTTCAATCGCTTCGCGTTTGCTATGCCCACTTTTTTGTAGATCGTTAGCGAATTGGACAATGAGAATACCATGTTTGCTAATTAAACCAATTAATGTAACTAAACCAACTTCTGAATATATATTTAAAGTTGCACCACCGACGCCTAGGCTCACAAAAATCATTGCCCCACAAATTGACATGGGGACACTAATTAACACAATGAGTGGATCACGGAAACTCTCAAATAATGCTGCGAGTGAAAGATAGATAACTATTAGTGCAAAAAAGAATGTGCTAACCAGAGAAGATCCTTCTTGAACAAATTGTCTGGATTGTGCTGCATAATCAATTCCATATCCAAATGGTAATTCTGCTTGTGCAATGGTGCGTAAAGAATCCAGTGCTTGACCCATCGTTACCCCTGGTTTAGCAACAGCGGATATAGTCGTAGAATTGAGTTGCTGAAAATGATTGATTGATTCTGGAACAACACTGGTTTTGAGTTGAGCGATGGTTGATAGAGGAACGGATGAACCGCTAGCGGTAGTGATATAATAATTTAATAGATCTTTAGTATTTTGTCGTTGATTCCTTACCATTTGTGGAATAACCTGATACGAACGTCCTACATAATTAAAATAATTAATATAATTTTCACTGAGTGCGCCTGACATAATATTACCTAGATCTTGCATATTTAATCCAAGATCTGATGCTTGATCGCGATCAAAAGTCACCGTCGTTTGGATTTGATCAATTTTTAAATCAGGATCAATATAGCCAAATAATCCAGTAGCCTCAGCTTTAGTTAATATTCTTTGCAATACTTCATTGAGTTTATAAAAATCATCGGTGGTCGTCACAACAAATTGAATGGGCAAGCCGCTGGCACTACTAGGAAGTGAGGGAAGCTGAAATGCAGCAACTTTCGCGCCAGCAATGTTATTAAATTCTCCTTGTATGATCGGTTGTAATTCATTAGTAGTAATCGTTCGTTGATCCCATGGTACTAAATCCATACCGGTGATACTAGTATTAAGACCACTGCTACCAACCACTTGAAATATGTGTGAAATATATTTTGAATATTGATTAAACATGCTATATACCTGATCTGAATAGATTTGTGTTTGTGCGAGAGAGGCATTTCCTGGTGCAGTAATTTGGCCGAGGATAATACCTTGGTCTTCTTGAGGAGCTAGTTCAGATTCGGAAGTTACAAAAAGAAAATAATTACTTGATAAAATAATGACAGCAAAAACAATTGTAACAGGCAGTAAGTTAAGTGAATGATGCAAAAAATATTCGTAAGATTTTTCAACTTTTCCAAATGTTTGATCTATGAAATGAACCAATTTGTGTTTGGTTCCTTCCATAGGTTTTAAAATTTTTGAACACATCATAGGTGAAAGTGTTAATGCGATAATGGCTGAAACAGTAACGGCGCCTGCAAGAGTGAATGCAAATGAAGTAAATAGAGCACCAGTTAATCCACCCATAAATCCGATTGGTAAGTACACAGCAATCAGGACAATTGTAATTGCAAAAATCGGATTAGCTAATTCACGTGCGCCTAATAAAGCGCTTTCAAATGGCGATTTACCTTCTTCAATATGTCTTTGGACATTTTCTACGACAATAATAGCATCATCTACTACCAAACCAATGGCAAGTACAAGTGATAATAATGTTAATAGATTAATTGAATATCCCAATAATAACATGATAAAAAACGCACCAATAATGGATAGTGGAATAGCGATCAGTGGAATTAACACTGAGCGTACAGTGCCAAGAAATAAAAATATCACTACGGCCACAATTATAAATGCTTCAAATAATGACTTCACAACTTCTTTAATGGAACTATTTACATAAGCACTGGAATCATAAGCGACCCCAGCTTGCAGGCCTTGAGGAAATTGCGATTTAATTTCTGGAAAAATTTGATTAATTGCGCTAGCAACCGATAATAAATTTGCAGTTGGAGTCAGAATAATGCCGATATAAACAGCATTACGACCATTATAGCTCACAGAAGAGTTATAATTTTGTGCTCCTAATTCGACATTTGCCACATCACTCAGTCGAATAATGGCTTCATTTTCAACTTTTAAAACCATTTTTTTAAATTGATTCACATCTATTAAGCTGGTATTAGAGGTGAAATTCTGAATAAACATTTCGCCATCCGTCCGACCAGATGCTGAGATAAAATCATTTTTGCTTAACGCGCTTGCAACATCACCCGCTGTAATACCATAAGCACCAAGCTTAACAGGATCAAGCCATGCTCGTAATGCAAATTGACGATTACCTAATATTTGTGCTTGCTGTACGCCATTTATTGCTTGCAGTCGTGGTTGGACAATACGCAATAGATAATCGGTTATTTTATTTCGTGATAATATATCGCTATAAAAAGCGAGATACATGGAATCAATGGTTTGTCCAATCGAAATAGTAATGACGGGTAATTGAGAATTGGTAGGTAATTGATTGAGGACGGCATTCACTTGAGAGTTGATTTCAGCTAATCCTTTTACTGCATCATAATTTAATTGTAAATAGACAGTAATGGTGCTTTCACCCTGCGTGCTACTTGATACCATGTAATCAATTCCATTTGCTTGGGCGATGGAATTTTCTAATGGTGTAGTAATAAAACCTGCTACAGTTTCTGGATCAGCACCAGTGTAAGCAGTCGTTACCGTAATAACGGCATTTTCGGTAAATGGAAATTGCATGGTGGGTAGTAAATCGATGGAACGCAAACCTAAAACCAGAATAAATAAGCTAATGACAGATGCAAGCACCGGTCGCTTAATAAATAGATCGGTAATTTGCACGCCTATCCTCCGTGATCATTTGATAAGTCAGGCGATGGATTATTCGCAAGTTGAGTGGAATTATTAATTGCTACTAAGCTACCATTTTTAAGTTTAAGTTGACCACTCGTTACTATCACATCACCTTTTTTTAAGCCTTGTTGAACTGTAATTTGATCGCCACGTGCTTCACCGGTAATCACAAAAACTTGATTTGCAACTAATATAGGTTTGCCACTTTTATCGTTGCCTTGATCTTTAATGACATAACTAATACTACCATAGGGATTAAAGCTAATTGCTGATTGTGGAACGGTGAGATAGGGTTGTGGATTGCCCGTTTGTACGGCAACATTCACAAACATACCTGGAAGCAATTTGTGTTGTGTATTAGTTGCAGTTGCTTCAACTTTAATATTTCTACTATCTTTATCAACCACCGGATTAATGGTCGTGATTTTACTCGTAAAAGTTTGGTGAGGATAAGCATCGATTGTAAAGTTGACGATTTGTTTAACTTTAAGTTGTGATAACGTATTTTGCGGTAAATAAAAATCAACATAGATTGGATCTAAACTTTGCAAAGTAGTAACAACATCTCCCGGATTGAGATATTGTCCTGGGTAGACATTCGATACACCAAGCTGACCAGTGAAAGGCGCAGTGATTGTTAATTGCTGAACAATAGCAGCTTGTTGTGCAACTTGAGCGCGAAGACTTTTTAAATTTTGATCATCAGAATCCAATTGTTGCTTACTAATTCCTTTTGCTTTGTATTGCAATAAATCTCTTTCATAAGTAATTTCTGCGAGTTTTTCATTGGCTTCTAACGAATGTAATTGACCAATATTAGGATCAGCATTTTGTTGTACCAAAACGGTGCCTTCTTCCACCACACTCCCTGGTGTGAAATATACTTTTTGTATCATAGCGGCAAGTTGAGCTGTTACATTGACACCGAGAATTGCTCTTAAATTACCAACAGCTTTAATTTCTGGTTGCCAATTAGAATAATCAACCGTTGTTGAGGTAACCGTGACGATGTTTTCTATACGTGACAGTGCTCGATGGAGTAACCATCCAGTTACTCCTTTATAAATAAAAATTATTCCAAACAATGTACCAACGATAATCAACATTATTCGCATTGGCCTTTTCACTTCGGTGAATTTTTCTTTAATAGTCATACGCACCTCACGAGGAACCTTTAGTTGTTTCTTGTGTTGGGTTAATGGAATCAATATGGCATTTATTTGATTTTCGATTCCACCAGCCACCACCCAACGCTTGGAATAAAGCAGCCGTATTGGTATAGCGAGCTGCTTGTGCTTGAATACTTGGAAGGCGAGTTTGTTGATATTGTTGTTGCGCGGAAAGTAAATTGATATAACTGACTCCACCCACAAAATATTGCTGTTGAGTAATTTTAAGCGTTTGATAAGCGGAAATTTCAGCAGCTTTATTTGCTTTAAAAGCCTTCGCTCCTGTTTCTAACGCACGTAGCGAATCTGCTACATTTTGAAATGCCTGTAACACAACTAAACGATATTGTTCATTAGCCTGATCATAAGCATCAATAGCTGCGCGACGTTGCGCGAGCAAAGCACCGCCATGAAATAATGGTTGCGTCACTTTTCCACCAAAATCCCAAACTTTATTGTTGGATTGAAATAAGCTAGAAGGTACTTCGGCTACCCATCCTATTCCACCTGCTAAAGTAAATTGTGGAAATAGATTTGCAGTCGCTACACCAATTTGTGCACTAGCTGAATGCAGTAGTGCTTCTGCAGCTCGAACATCTGGACGTTGACGAACTAATTTAGATGGCAGACTAACAGGAATTTGTTTAGGTAAAGTCAGTGAACTTAATTTAATTCGCGGTAAAGGTGCATTGGTGTATGCCCCAATTAATACGGAAAGAGCATGTTTTGATTGCGATAACGATTGCTCGAGTGGTGGCAAGGTAGCACGCGATTGATCGACGAGTGTTTGTTGAGATAATACATTCGTATCAGCCACACCGCCTACTTGAAATTGATTCCGCATAATCCGTAACTGTTTTTCTTCTGCTTGAATGAGAGCATGTGTAGCTTGAATTTGTTCTTCTAGTGAGGCAATCGTGATGGCAGTAGTAACAATATTTGCTGTTAAAGTTAAGTAAGTGGCAAGAACTTGAAATTGTTGATAGTCGACTTGCGCTTGTAATGATTCGATTTCGCGGCGCGCACCACCAAATATATCTAATGTATAGGATACGCTAGCAGAAACGTTATAGAGATTAAAAATACTAGAGGGAACATTGCCACCAAATGAAGCAGCCGCTGTGCGTTGACGGGAACCGTCGGCTAATGCATCAAATGCAGGAAAAAGTGTATTACCAATTTGTGCGCGTAGAATTTCTTGCGCTTGTTTTAGGGAGGCTTGAGCAGCGGCTAAGGAGGGATTATTTGCTAAGCCAGTTTGGATTAATTCATTGATTGCTCGAGAGTGAAATAAATACCACCAATTTTCCTGAATATCCATGTTTATTAGGAATGCTTGTGATTTACCAGCATTTTTGATAGAAGAAACACGTACAGTTTTTGACGGTAAGGGGGTTTCATTATAAGAATTTGCCTGAGGAGAAGGGGGTTTATGGAAATTTGGCCCAACCATACAACCTGATAAATAGGCAAAAATAATAGCTATGAAAACAAGCTGTACATAATACTGATGAGAATGCATTATTTAGCAATCCTGCTTGTCGTCTCCTAAAATATATGAAATCCAATAGGCCATCATTTTTTAACTGATATAAGAATTTAATAGGCCAAACTTCATGCTAGGACACAGGAGTGAAAAAGGCAAGCCTGATTTTTACTGCTAGAATTTTCCGCTTTTAACTTTTCCATCGAATTTTAGACAGTCAATGATACGTACTTTATGAGTATTATTTAATTCTTCCAGATCAAAATACCCATAATCTGAATGTTCCCAGCTTAATTTAATGTTATATGGGGTGATCAAATTGCAACGAAACATACAAGCATGCGAATGGTAAGCTTGGTGAAAATACATTCCACTCATATATAAAATTTCGATATTTGCATCGAGTTCTTCTTTGCATTCGCGAATTAACCCTTCATGGATAGTTTCACCTGGTTCGAGTGAGCCGCCTGGAAAATGCCAACCAAAATCACCATAAGTTGCCTTTACCAATAAGATTTTATTATCGTTATTAATAAAGATTCCATGAGCACTTAGACGATAACGATCATCGTAAGCCATATAGCCACCATAAAAAGATTGGCAACATAGGTATCAGAAGACATTGCTTAATTAAAAAATTCTGTAAAATGTTGAGCTTAGGTAACATATAAGAGATATTCTCATCTTACATATACTTTTATTTTATCAGAAAATGGCTCCCTTGTGGCGCTCATTGCTTTTGCCCAGTGTCATGGCGGCACCATTTTTAAAAGGACGATCGTTCGCAGCTATTTTATGTCTAAGGCCCATAATGGATAACGACCAAGATGGCCGTATTGGGTAATAGTAAAAAATTCAGATGCAGCTTGCATAATTTTTTCTTCTGAATAATCTAAACTTTGTTTGCCTGCGCGTTCTATCCATTGTTCATTTTGGCAATCCGCTAGATTCACTCGATTACTAAAAATAACTCGCCCGCTACAAATTTCACGAAGATGTTTAAAGATGAGCGCATGATTCAGATAATGATCAGCAAAACGGTCACTACCAAAATAGAGGTATTGATAAATATTTAACAATAATACAGTTTGAAATGGCCCACCAAAATCATGAATACGATTCGCTAATTCATGCAACTGAAGATTTTCAAAATTTGTATTTTGAGTATTTAGATAAGATTTAATTTGCCGACAAAAGTTAATATCATAGTCAGTAATATCGATACCAACACTGCGAGTACAGGTACCATAATTGCCTGCAGAAAAAACAAAAAACCCCTTGGAGCAACCAATATCGACAAGGCTAGTGAGTGGCGTAGGGAATAATTTACGAATTTTCATAAAACGCCGATTTAATTTGTGTTTGGGTTGTAATTTGTTCTTGGTTATTTTGTACGTATGATTGCTAGGGTAAGATGATTCAGCGTAGTTAATGTATTCAGCAGACAAATATTGTTTAGGGCTACGACTTGAATAGGATTGCCAAATCCATTTTAATAAGCGCATATAAGTGTCCAATGATAAAAGACTGACATTCTACCTGTTTTTGGTAAGTCCTATCAACTAAGATCTTGTAATATTGTGGCTATCGCCCCAAAGAAAAAAATGGAGGGGTTAGGAAGAAGTTTTAGTAAAATAGCTCCATATAAACGGCGGTAAACAAAAAATAATGATCCCGGTAATTAAAATAATCTCATAGTTGCTGATACTTCCCATCGCAATTTGGCTAGGCGGTAAAAAACCTACCAAAATAGCTAATAGGCAGGTTATCATTCCTATTCCACCGACTATCCACATACCATAATTTTTTCCAGGAATTCGAAAAGCTCGAGTAATACTTGATTGTTTATAACGAAGACGTATCGCAGCAGAAAATAAGAGTACGTAAAATAATAAAGCAAGCTGAGCAGTAAGATTTGATAAAATCCAATAGGAAGCATTTACACTAGGAATAATCAAAAACAAGGTAGAAAGAATGGAAACAATCAATCCTTGTGATAGAAGAATACCAATGGGCATATTTTTTTTGTTGGTTTTTCTGAATAAATTGGGTAAGCGATTATCATGGCAGGCAATTAGCAAGCCGCGTGCTGGTCCGATAATCCAAGCAGTCGCTCCGCTTAAACTTCCGGCTATAATTAATCCGGCAATAATGGGTATCAACCAACCCATCCCATAAACATTAAAAAATATTCCGAATGCATCTATTAGACCCGAAATAAGGTTCAGTTGGTTACTTGGGATGACAATAGCAATAGCTAAACAAGCTAAAATTAATGTTACTAAAATGATCATACTTGAATAAAATAAAGCACGAGGATAATCTTTTGCTGGCTGACGAACATCGCCTGCATGTACAGCTGACATTTCCATACCCATTAATCCAAATAAAATATTTGTTAAAAAGGCTAGGTTATTAAGATTAGAAAGATTAGGAAAAAAACTTTTAGTTGAAAAAGCAATTTGGCTGGGATGACCTAAATAAATCCAAAGCATTCCTAAGCTACCAATTAATATCATTGGAAAAATAGTACCAATAATGGCCCCAATGATACTAATGATACTGGATACTTTTAATCCTAGACAATTGAGTAAAGTCACACTCCAGAATGCACTCAATGTAGCTGAAAACATAAATAATTTGTTATCCACTAAGGGCGGATAAATTAAATACGCTAATATTCCTGCAACAAAAGAAAAAATAGTTGGATACCACACTACGTTGTAAATCCACTGTAACCAAATAGCTAAAAACCCCCAACGAGGTCCAAATGCTTCACGTACCCAGATATATGCGCCACCTGTCGTTGGCCATCCTGTGGCTAATTCAGCTGTAATCAGTACTGATGGAATAAAAAATAATAATATAGCGAGAGTATAAAAGAATAGTAGCGAAAAGCCATATTCTGCACCAACAGTCAGGCTGCGAAGATTATCAACGGCAATAACATTTATCATCACCAATGAAAAAACATTGAGAATTTTATTAGATGAGTTGAGTTGCTTCATGACGTACCAATCTCTAGTGATTATTTTTGTCTGCAGGCGTGCCAGGCCCAATGACAAACAATAGCGTATTAATGTATTATTACAATGTTATATTAATTAATAGGGGTTGTCAATTTTAAATAGGGATGAAAAATATAAATAAATATCAATCACTTAGTAAGTATTTTGAGGATAAGATGCTCGCCAATCTAATGTATTTTTTGCAAACAAAACTCAACTAGTTGTGCTAGCAGCTTTTCAGTGGCACGATTTGCGGCAATTACCCCTCCGTAAGGAGATTTTTGCGGAATAGTTTCACGAACAGAAAATAACTTAGTAGCGATAACTTTGCCAGTTGCTATTTTATTTATTTGAACCCGCCATGTTAATTGTAACTTAGCCGGATGATAAGTAAAATTTTGTTGCAGTTGTAGGATTTGAATATTAAGCACGTAATCATAGTTTCCAATAAATGGAGGCGTAACAATTGCATGGAAATAACCAGTATTTTGCAAGGTTTGGACGATGAGTGGATGCAACATTTGCGAAGGTGTTTCGGCCCATCGATTTTTGATAAAATAAGCAATTTGATAGGGTTTGATTGTATAAGCCATTTGAGTTGTATTATAAGCAGGAACAGTTTCTGGCAAGGAAACAAACAAAGTTATTGGATGTTTTTGCTGTGTTTTAACAGGATGCGGAATCGTATTTAATATGTAATTTGATTCAGCTTCCATTTTTACGGGAGAAAAGAGCGAACAACTTGAAAGAAGCATCATATTAATATAAAGCAAAATTCGTAATTTAATTTTAATAGGATTAAAAATTATCATTTCACTTCTCCTGGAGCCCCATAATTTAGTTGTGTATCACGGATTAAGAGCGAAGGATTTTGTCTTAATTCCACAGCAAGCTCAGCAATTGCTCGCGACATAGTATTTAAATTTGAAACGACTCGATAAGCCATCGGTAAGGTTTGTATTTGTAATAATTGAACTGTATTCAGAGACGATTGCATGAAAGGCATTAATTGCTGACTAGCTTTTGATGTATTTTCTAATAACAAATTTAATCGTTTATCATTTTCTTTTAAAACGAGCGTGATTTGGTCGAGATTAGCTAAGGTTTTTTTAACGGCTTGCAAGTTTTGCTCGTCGAGAAGGGATTGAAGAGAAGCATTGACGCGCCGAAAATTAGCTGCCAATCGCCCTAAGGCGATATCCAGTCTAGTAAATAGAGAAGGGCCTGATTTAATAATCGGAAATTCTTGACCAGGGCGACGACTCAGTGGATTTAAATTTTTCCCAGCGTCTTTGAGTGCGACAAAAGTGATATTAGTCAATCCTCGTGTGGCCAAAGTGGCAATGGTACCTTGTGTGATAGGTGTAGTACTTTTGATGTTTAGTTGCAATTGTACAAAGTGAGGATTGCTAGGATCAATTTTAATATTCGATACTTCACCTACCTCAACGCCGTTATATTCAACAGTTGAGTTGATAGTTAAACCAGTGACGGATTCAGTCATGTAGACAAGATAAGTTGAATATTTCTCTAATGAAAAACCAGAAGATAACCAAATAATCATCAAAATAATGGAAGTCAACAAAGTGAGAATAAAAGTGCCCACAATTATAAGATTTACCTTTGGTTCCATTTTCTTACGATTCCCCTACATCCCCACTTTTTCTGTTGATTATTTAGAAACTTTATCATATTAGTATGAATTCGTCACTGTGAGCTTATAATATGAAAGATATTTGGCAAGCCAAGCAATACTCTCGCTATCTTGTAGAGCGTACGCAACCCGCGACTGATTTATTAGCGCGCATTCCTAAACGTCAACTGCAGGAAATAGTGGATTTAGGATGTGGTACGGGGAATAGTACTTTCTTATTGAAGAAGCGCTGGCCAAAAGCTCATCTGATTGGTATGGATAATTCTTTAAATATGTTAGAACAGGCTAAAGCTATCCAGCAGAATATCGAGTGGCTACACCAAGATATTGCGACTTGGCAACCTAAGACGCCTCCTGATTTGTTTTGTGCCAATGCAAGTTTGCAGTGGTTAAGCAATCACGAAACTATTATTCCCAGGCTATTTCATTTTCTTAATAAAAAAGGGATATTGGCTGTACAAATGCCATGCAATTATCATGCTCCTTCTCATCGGGTCTTACTCGAAGTTATTTTACATAGCACTTGGCGTAAGCATCTATTACCATTACTTCAATATGGTGAAGATCGTTCGCCAGTTGGTACACCTGAGTTTTATTACACTATATTAGCGCCATTATCTAATCAAATTTCAATCTGGCAAACGCAATACTTAGTCATTTTATCAGGCGAGGATCCGGTGATAGAATGGATGAAAGGGACGACTTTACGGCCAATATTAAATGCGCTAGATCAAACGGAACAACAAAATTTTTTAAAAATATATAGCGATCATTTAAAAAAATATTATCCCAAACAAGCTAATGGCCATACATTATTTTCATTCAATCGCATATTTTTTATTGCTGAAAGGAACAATTAAAATTGTTAAAAAAAACGAATTTAAATTTATCTCATTTAGTTTATCTTCTTAATAAGAGCGGCTATCATAATGGTATTTCCCTAGGAAGAGATCTAGGAATATCACGGGCAGCCGTCTGCAAGCTTATTCAAAAATTAAAAGATTATGACATTCAAATTGATTCAGTGAAAAAAAAAGGCTATGCACTACTCGAACCTTTAATTTTACTCGATCGAATAAAAATTCAAGAATATCTAATGACCACGGACATTACTATCGATCTTTTCGAGCGTCTTTCATCAACAAATGACTATTTGAAGTTATTGGATCATTCTGGGAATCCAAGAATATGTTTGGCGGAACAACAAACGCATGGTAGGGGTAGGTTAGCTCGACGATGGCATTCACCATTCGCTCAAAATATTTATTTTTCATGTATCTATTATTTTGAAAAAGATATCAGTGAATTAGCAGGATTAAGTTTAATTGTAAGCTTAGCGGTGGTGACTATGTTGAAGCATTTTCAGTTGTCCGATGTTCAAATTAAGTGGCCAAACGATGTTTTTTATAATGGTCAAAAACTCTCAGGTAGTTTAATTGAAATTGAGGCAGAAACACATGGAATATGTCGTGCAATAATTGGGATTGGTATTAACATTAATATGTTAAATGATCAAGGTGGAAATATTTCACAAGAATGGACGTCAATGCGAATAATTACCAAGCAATATATGGATCGTAACAAGATTTGCGCTTTATTGATTGATACTTTGTTTGCATACTTGAAGAAATTTTCTACTCATGGATTGAGTATTTTTCAACACGAGTGGCAATCGGTTGATTTACTTTTCAACAAAATCGTTAATTTGAAAAATGGCACACAAGATTATACAGGTCGGGTAACTGGAATTAATCATCTTGGTAATTTATTGCTGGAAATTCGGCATGGTACAATTAAAGCATTTTCATCAGGTGATACTAGTATTGTTAAACCTGGTCTATATTAAAATTAATAGAAGACAATCGAGTTTGAGACAATTCAAATGGAAAATAATCAAATGACAATATTTCAAGCTAGTATACTCATTACCCTATCAGGAATTTTGTATGGATTCCTCGGGTATCTTGGCGTGAATGTGATGAGCGAAAATATTTCAGTCCCCAACATGTTATTTTGGCGATTTTTGTTAGCGGGGCTCTGGATGGCTTTGTGGGTTATAAAAAAGCATGCAAAAAATAACATTTTTTCCCAAATCGATAAACGTACTTTATTTTTAACGTTTATTTTAGGGGCAGTGGGGTATGCTGGTTCGAGTGAATTATATTTTGTAGCTATTCATTATACTGGTACCGGGTTAGCAATGGTTATTTTCTTCACTTATCCTATCATGATCGCTATACTTTCATGGCTTTTTTATCGGCAACCACTTTCGATTACTACTATAGTGACATTCATCATGATGACTATTGGTTTGTTTTTTTTAAGTGATTCTTTAACTCATCCATTAAGTATATTAGGAATATGCTTAGCACTGATTGGAGCAGTTTGTTATGCTTTATATTTATTTGGCAGTAAACGATTTTCATCAGCTAAAGTTGATTCGAATGTATTGACGATGATGGTTTGTTTTAGCTGTGCATTTATTTTTATTAGTATTTTGCTATTTACACATCAATTTATTTTACCCAATACAATGAGAGCATGGCTATATCTGATTGCTTTAGGTATTTTAGCGACAGCATTACCTATTCAATTAATGCTTGAAGGATTAAAATATGTTAGTTCTATGCGTGCTTCCTTGATTTCAGTGCTTGAACCACTTGTCACTATCATCGTGGGGATTACCTTATTAGGTGAATCTATTTCACAGATCCAAATTATTGGAGTGATTATCGTTCTTAGCAGCACGATAATCGTTCAATTTCAAAAAGAATTATAAAGCTTTTTCGATGGGATTAATAAAGTAAATAGTCAAAAGCATAATCATTCCTAAAGTAATAAATGTTAATGCTAGTGATGAAGGGTTAGCATAATTAAGATTCGTAATAATGAAACTTACAATCGCTGATCCTAACATTTGAATGCAGCCAATTAAAGCAGAGCTACTACCACCGAGATGTCTAAAATCTTTCATTGCTCCAGAAATTGCATTTGGAATAATAATTCTAGCACCGATCACATATACTGCTGATGGAAGTAACACAGCTAATAGATTTCTATATTGAAAAAAGTAGGCAAGCAACATTAAGGTACCACCACAAACCAATAATATTGCACCTAAAATTAGTAAATATCGCATATTAACATGATGTGAAAGTATATTAACAAGTAAACCACCGATTAAATAACTTCCAGCAATAATTAACGAGCACCATCCATATTGCGAAGGCGTTAAACTAAATATATTAATTAATAACAATGGACTAATTTGGAAATAAGCGATTAATCCAGAAAATGCAAGCGTATAGCATAAAGTACAAAGGATAAATGTTGGTGAACTTAAAATAGCATAATAATTTCGAATAATTTGTTGGAATTTAAAAGAAGTGATATCTGATTCAATATTGTAATATCGGGTTTCAGGGAGAAATTTTAAAACGATAAAAAAAACAATTAGCACGCAGAAAGATGCCAGCATGAAATTGCTTCGCCATCCAAAAACATCTTGCATGTAGCCACCTAATATGGGAGCAAAAATTAATGTAATCACTAACGTTGTCGTAGTGTAAGACCATGCTCTGGATAATTCAGGTCCTTTAAAACAATCACTAGCAATAGCGCGATTTAATACGCCACACGCACCAGCACCGATTCCCGCGATTAATCGAGCTAAAAATAATATATTATGATTGGTCGCAATCGAGCAGATTATATTTCCAAATAAAAAAATAGTAATTCCAGAGATGATCACATTGCGCCTACCATATTTATCTGAAAGAGGTCCATAGATTAATTGGGATAGACTAAAGCCCAACAAATACATAGTTAAGGTTAATTGAGTACTGGAGTCGGGAATTAGAAAATATTGGCTGATAGCAGGTAAGGAAGGTAAATAGCTATCTAATACGAAACGACTTAAAGAAGAGATCAAGCATATAATAAGAATGATTTTTAAGTGATGATGCATTACTCGCTACCGTTTTTGTGTATTATTTAACCTCAATTATCGAGAGAGGTTTTAGTTCTAGATGACAGCTAAACGATGGCTTAGCATATTCTTATATTTATAATGCAATTAAGAATAACTGATGGAGATAATTGTTTCAACTGAGATTTCGAAATTACAATTTTTTAACTATTTTATTAAAAATTGGATTATAATCGATCAATTTGGGTAGTGTGTATTAGATGATCTTATTATTTCGAGGCTCGATTTTTAAGTGCCTGATTTTTAATAGATGGATGACGTCCTTTATTTTTATCCACTTGTCTTTCATAAATTAAATTATAACCACCTTCACCTAACATAATACAACGAGCAACACGCCCAATGGTTGTGACACTCACGCCAGTATCTTCGTGAATTTTCCGATAAGGTTTACCTTCTTTAATTGGAGAAACGGTTAACCATCGATCAGCCATTGCTTGAATTTCAGTTGGCGTACATAGATCATTAAAAAATTTTTTTGCTTCTTCGGCTGTTTGAATAAGAGAAATTGCTTCATACAATAAAGAATCTGAATCAATATTTTTTTTTACTGAATGATGAATCTTCATAATTTCTCCCAGATTTTTTTCCCTGTAATAGCGCGATAGCATAATAATACGTTACAGGAAAGTTATGATGGAAGCAATGAACGGACATATTCAGATTTTCTGGTTCATGTACAAATGTTTTATCTATTTTTTAATAGATATTAATTGAACTTTAAAAATCAACATTTGATTCGGTCCAATCACTGATGGCACGCCTCGTGTACCATAAGCTAATTTTGCAGGAATATATAATTCCCAGGTTGAACCTACCTTCATTAATTTAAGAGCTTCTGTCCAACCAGCAATGACACCAGAAACGGGAAAAGTTGCTGGCTCACCTCGTTTGTAAGAGCTATCAAATTCAGTACCATTGACTAGCGTACCTGCATAATTAACTGTCACTGTATCGCCTGAAGTTGGGGTAGGCCCGTTTCCTGCAATGAGTTCTTTATATTGCAGGCCATTATCGAGAGTAATAACGCCAGGTTTAACTTTATTAGCTTCTAAAAATTTTTCTTCTTCAATCTTATTTAATTCAGCGGGTGTCATGGTTGTTTGATTTCCTGAAAGTTGAGTGTTGGCTGGTTCGAAAGAGCTACTTTGTGTCGATGCTGCCTCGGCTGCTGTATAAAAAAACAAAAGTGATAATAGGGTGGTCATCAATAATTTCATATCCATTCCTTATGGCGATGATATATTCGTGTGCATTTTAAATAATATTTACAAACTATGCAACGCTCAGTATAGTATCATGCTATTAAGTGAGATAAGTGAGGATGCAGGTGGACATTCCAGAAATTTCCGTACAAGAGCTTGAAGCCTTAAGAAATGCAAAAACCGATTTTATCATTTTAGATGTTCGTAATCCTGATGAATATGCAATTTGTAATTTAGGTGGATGCTTGATTCCATTTAAAGAATTATCTTCACGTCTCGATGAGCTTAATCGAGAACAATTGATTGTTGTACATTGTCATGCCGGCGGACGGTCGCGACGGGCTACAGAGTTTCTTATCCAGGCAGGTTTTAAAAATGTCAAAAATTTACGTGGTGGAATAACAGCATGGGCAAACGAGATTGATTCTAAAATGGCAAAATATTAGTATTCATTCATCCAATAAGACTTACCAAAATCAATTCATGAAGATTTATCAGCATTGATCATTGGATCATGCAAAAAATATTATTTTAGATGGAGTCATGACGATGGAATTAGATATCATTTCTTATCGAGATTTACTTAATCCTGAAAATAGATCGGCAGCTAAAAGTTTGGAAAATGCGCTACTATATAAAGGCATTGTTGGTATTCGAGATGTTCCTGAATTTGAAAAAAAGTCACGTGCATATATAAGTGCTGCTCGTCAATTTTCTGCACTTGAAGATAGTATTAAACAAAAATATGCGCCTAATCGCGAAGCAGGTGATACTGAGGGTTATGAGCTTGGCGCAGAACGTTTCAAAGATCCAAATGGAATATGGCAAACGGATGATAAAAAGGCATCATTCTATGCATTTGTGCCAGATGATTTACGAAATAAATGGCCAAAAGAAGTTGATCTGAGGACGCCATATTTGATATTAGGAGAAGTCATTTTTAACACTGGAAAAGTATTATTAAATTTTATTGGCTTAAATAGTACTGCTGGATTAAAGCATGAACACTTAATTGGATATGGCCGGATGCTCCATTATCATAAAGAAAGTGATGCAAGCAATAGGAATGAAAACTGGTGTGGAGCACATGTCGATCATGGTGTATTTACTGGAGTAGTGCCAGCTTATTATTTCCGCGATGGAAAGGAAGTGGATGAACCAAAAGAAGCGGGTCTCTTTATAAAAGCGACGAGTAATAATGATTTTGAAAAAATCTGTGCGTCGGATAAATCCATTTTGCTTTTTCAAGTGGGTGAATTTGGTCAATTACTTTTGCATGATGCAGTTAAAGCTACCAAGCATGTAGTAAAGAAAGCAAAAGGTAATATAGAGCGTTTTGCATTTGCTTTATTTTATTCAGCACATAATGATGTTACTGTTCATTCACGTTCAATATTAATAGAAGATGCGCGTTATAGTGAAAATATGTTTAGTGATGGTAGTATTAATTATCAAAAATGGGAGAAAGCATCATTTGAACAATACCGAGCAAAATAGAGTTTTCTATTTGCGCAATCAATGAAAGTTGTACCAATAAAAAAATTTTTATCTCACTAATTGTTTAATTTTGTCACAGATATGCTGAGAAAAAGGCATAGATGACGTCAATCCTGGCGATACGGCATTTAGAATATGCATTGAATATTTATCCCCTTCTAATATAAAATCCATCTCCAATTTTTTTTCTTTCACATTCAGTAATTGTGCTCGTATGCCAGTCTTTCCAAAGTTTGTAAAATTTTCCTTTCTAATTCCTTGAATAAGCGTTGATGCTAATTGAACTAGATGAGTTTTTGAATATTTTCTAATTTCTTCTAAAGCAATTTTTTTAAAATCAAAGTTAGAAGACATGAATAATCCGATTTGCCTGATTAAGATATCTGTGAGTTCGGTAAATTTAAATCGATCAAAAAAATTATATTGCTCACGCCAAAAAGCAGGGATAGCTGTTGGCCCAATCTTTATTCGTCCATCGACGGTAGCGGTAAAATGAACGCCAAGAAAAGGGTTTTTCAGATCAGGAACAGGGTATACATGGGTTCTAATCGAAAAGGAAGGTTCATTCGAGTATAAATAAATTCCTTTGAAAGGAAGAATACGATAATTTTCAGAAAAATCAAAATCCATAGCTATTTTATCTGCGTAAAGCCCGCCAGAATTAATGACATAACCAGCTTGATATTCTCCGGCAGTTGTCAAAATAATATTATTAGCTTTTTTTTTCAAGTATTTGGTTTCACAATGAATTTGTACTCCTTCTCTTTCGGCATCTTGTTTTATGGATTTTATTATTTGGGTAGGATCTACTGAAGAAGTAGTGGGTGAAAAAAGAGCTCGCTGATAAGTAATCGCTCTAGGCTCAATTTTTTGAGCTTCTAATTCTGATATTTCATGTAATATGACATCATTATTTCTTCCTCTTTTTAGGAGCTCATCTAATGAAACAAGATCTTTTTCGTCCTTTGCTACTACCAGCTTGCCACATTTATTAATAGGTATTTTTTTTTCCTCACAATATTCAGTTAACAGCTGATTTCCTAGTCGTGTAAATTTTGCCTTCAAACTATCGGGCGTATAATAAAATCCAGCATGTAGTACGCCGCTATTTCGTCCACTAGCATGTAAACCACATTCTTTTTCTTTCTCTAGTACAATAACGTTGGCATCCGAGAAAGTTTTCTTTAAACAACGTCCAAGGCTCAGGCCAATCACTCCGCCACCAATTACAAGAAAATCAGCAGTTATTAAACTGTTAGGATTCATCTGATCAACAACCAAAAATATGAGTGAATCATACTATCATTTCTAATAGATTTATCAAATGGAATACGAAAACATTGTTTGGATAGGGGGTTTGTAGCACTTCTGAGAAACACTGAATTTCTAGGCTACCCTTTAATTTAAAATGATTCTCATGTTAGAATGATAGATAATTATTTTTCAGGGAAGAGAAAAAATGAAATCTACTATTAGTTTTGTTGGAATAGTTCTTATTATTATTGGGATTGTTGGTTATTCCTATAAATACTTTACCTATACCACCAATGAAAAAGTTGCTGAAATTGGATCTATTCAGGTGACGACTGAACAAGAAAAAGCGATTATTATTCCACCTGCATTAAGTGGTCTATCACTAGCAGCAGGCATCATTCTGGTGATAATAGGCATATCTCGTAAGTCCTGATTGGATAGCTATTTATTTTTAATATCCGAATCCTTAGCTCCAAAATGCGAGCATTGTAATTGTAAAATTATTGGCCATGGAGTCATGCTCCATTGTTAATTAGTACTGGCGAATGGATTGATCAGGAAGTGGTGATTGATAAACCGTAACCCTGATGATTATACCTGTGGTTTAATGAGGCGCCGACTAAGTCACGATCCTAGTATTAAATAGTAAGATTTTTCTCTCAGGCATATCATGTCAGCATTCCAATAAATCAAGGTACTATTTAGTGAAAAATTTTTTGTTTATTATTATAAATTTAATTTTCATTACGAATTTGTTTGCGGCAGATCGTGTCATCAATCTCGTGGTGGATTACAAAATAGTGAACTTTGCAGGTAAGCAGAGAAAAGCTATTGCAGTTAACAATCAAATTCCTGCTCCAACCTTATATTTAAAGGAAGGAGATAAAGTGACTATTAATGTTCATAATCGGCTGGATGAAGAAACAGCTATCCATTGGCATGGTATTCTTCTTCCTTGGCAAATGGATGGTGTTTTAGGCGTGACTCAACAAGGCATTTCGCCTGGTCATGTCTTTCATTATCGATTCACTTTACAACAGTCAGGAACGTATTGGTATCACGCTCACGCTGGTCTTCAAGAACAAGAAGGCTTGTATGGTGCGATAGTGATAGATCCTATCAAACCGATATTGCAGAAATATAATAAAGATTATGTTGTTGTTTTGTCAGATTGGAGCAATACATCTGCCAATCAAATTTTTGCCAATTTAAAAAAAGATGGAGATTATTATTCGGCTAACTTTCCATTACAACCTTCATTAATGAAATTTATTCATGATTACCGAAGAGCAAATTCAGTAGAACGCCGGCAATTAATTAATGATTATCTGATGATGCAACAAATGCGAATGAGTCTTTATGATATCAATGATATCGCTTATGACGCATTTTTGATGAATGGCCATCCTAAAAATCATCCTTGGACTGCACCAGTGAATGTGGGTGATAGTGTGCGATTACGTTTTATTGGAGCTGCTGCGAGTACGATATTTCATGTGAAAATTTTTGATACAAAAATGCAAATGTTTCATGTGCAAGGCAATGATGTAAATCGTTATCAGATGGATGATTTTACTATTGCGCCAGGCGAAACAACTGATATTTTAATTCATATTAAAAAAAATACTCCATACATTATTTATTTGGAATCAACTGATAAGGTTGGAGCTATCTATGGCGCGTTAACTACCGTTCCTCAGCAAATTGTCAATTATAAAAAAGTGTTACCCTTTCCCGAACCATTACCTGTTACTAGAGAAATGATGATAAATATGAAAGATATGCATTCCAATGCTAGTCATATAGAAGCTATGTCAGGTCATCACCAGCATATGACGAGTATCAGTTCTCATATGAATATGAGTATGCCAACAGAACCAACCATCATTGAAGATAAAATAACTTCATCTCAGTCTACACCTTCGGAAACTTATGGAACAAAGTATCAATCGTTGATAGCAGCTGTTAAAACAAATAATCCACATCGAGCTGTAACAGGTACGATTAAAATGGAACTTTTTGGTTATATGGATCGTTTTATTTGGTTCATTAATGGCGTTCCTGAATATTTATCTAAGCCAATTATTCTTGATCCTGCTAAGCGTTATCGTTTTGTTTTTACCAATCATTCAATGATGCATCATCCTATGCATATTCATGGACATTGGTTTATTTTGCGTAATGGACATGGATCTTATGATCCATTATTGCATACTATTGATGTTCCGCCTGGTAGTACTGTAACCGCTGATGTTGATACGGACGCCAGCGGACAATGGTTTTTCCATTGTCATATGCTTTATCATATGTTTTCTGGAATGGGCAGAGTATTTCAATATTCAACGTTGATTCAAATAACTAAAGATGAAATTAAACCAGAAAATATCGTGAAACAGACAGCTTATCATAATCGACCTATTGTTCGAGTCGATGAAATACGTCCAATTGATGTATCGCTAGTAGAACATCCGATGCCGCATCCAATGAATTTATTTTTTGCTACATTTTTAGATGTGAGCATGGATCCTTTTAAGAATTTTCAGAATCTAACATATAAAGGATTGTATGGACGTGATTGGAATAAGATTGAATTGTTTACTAATGATGCAGAAATGAATGAAGGTAAAGTAGAAAATGCCGATATTGATATTTTTTATTGGCATCTTATTAGTCAATTTTGGGCGATAAAAGGAGGTGTAAATTATTTTTATCGTCCGGCAACTACTCCTTATTGGCAACCAGGAATTGGTATAGAAGGGTTAATGCCGTATTTTATAGATACAAATGTCCGGGGATATTATTATGGCGGTAGTGCAAAATTAGATATCGAATTTTCTCGCGATACACAAGTTTCCAATAACTTTATTATAAGATTAGGAATACGCAGTATTTTGGCCTCCCAAACAGTCCAACGAGCGAGTATCGGCAGCAGTTTGAATCAAATGCGTTATATTATTCGACCGTATTATCGCGTTATGCCAAATGTAAATTTATTTGTTGAATATGAATATGAAAAAAATTATGGGGCATTTAAAATATTACAAAATAATATAGGAGAAGCATCTATACAAAATACACTATCACTTGGTTTAGGATTATTATTCTAAACTGAATATTTTCGCTTCGACAGCCTCACAATAGTTATAAGATTTGGCAACTCGTTCGACGAACATGTTTGGGTATCTCTTCCAAACAAAATTTTATCTTATTTAATTCAGATTCCATCATCTCAATATTTTTTAATGTTTGATTTAAACGATCTTCAGCAATTTGTTTTTGATCAATATCAGTTATGTCATCACTATTTGTTAATAATTTTACCTCTTGATCAAATTCTATTTTTGCATCTATTTTTTCTTCACTTAATTGATCACTCTGTGTAAGAATGATTGACCTAAGCGTCTGGGTATCTACCACTTGATGATGATTATGATAGAGTCGACGAAATCTCACGCTGTCATATAGATTAATCGCCTCAATCAATTTTTCTAACTGTGGCGATTGAGTTTCTGGTCGTGCCCAGATTGAATTAGTTTGATGATCAGGGATAAGCAATTTTTGATCCTCTTCATTGCTATGTTTATTTTTCTTTTTTTTATGCGCTTGAATCCTTTTTCTATTGCCATAAATACCCAAATTAATATGTTGTCTCAGCATATTATCTTCTCCATTGCATAATAAAATTGAAATTGTAATCTTGTTATCTTAATGGAATATGATATTTTAATCCAAAATAATTCAGTTATCTATAGATCAAAAAATTGATACTCTTAATCATTTAAGCTGCGATGTGTCATCATTAAACCAGGTATTAATAAAAATGCGGTAATTACTCCGGTGATAGCCATGATTGTAAATGCGCTATGAAAGTTGTAACTATTAGCTATAGTTAGATTGGAGATAAAAAATATGATCTGGCCGCAAAATGCTCCGCCTAAATGACCTAAACCATCAGTCACAGCTAGGCTAGTCGCACGAATATGCGTTGGGAAATTTTCACCGGTATAAATATATAAAATAGGAATGGTCATCGCAATTGTTGTCGTGGCAATGAATCCAGCCACCATAATGATGGTAGGATTTGGAAACCAAGCAATCACAAATAAAGTAGCCGCCCAGATAAACATCAGAATAACAGCTAACCATTTACGTTCAAACAATTCACTTAAGATCACGGTTAGAAGCGAACCAATAACAAATCCAAAGGAAGCTATGGCAACAAAACCGATACTGCTGGCTAAGGTAAACCCTTGTTTGATAAGCAAACTAGGTGCTAGTGTTAGCCATGCATAATTACCAATATAATAAATAAACCATAGCAACGAGAATTGAAATACACGTTTTAATATGGGTGGGTGAAAAAAATTTTCTAATGATGAATCGCGAATTAGTGGCTGATGATGATCAATGTGTTTAGGTATCGGTAATTCTTGACCCCATTGCTGACGCACCTGTTGTTCGGCAGCTAAGACGATCTTTTCTGCGCGATCAAATTCATTTTGCAGCACTAACCAACGTGGGGAATCAGGTAAAACAGATCGTGTTATTCCAATAAAAACACCGCCGATACCACCCAGTGCAAATAAAATGCGCCAACCATTTGCAAATTGTGGTACTAAAAAATAGGCAATGAAGGGAGCAATAGCAAACCCAAACATCCCAAAAGCAATCGCGATTGAAGTAGAGCGGCCACGAATCATTGCTGGAGATAATTCTTCCATCATACTTGTCACGATAATGAGTTCAGCGCCAATACCCATGCCAGTGATGAAACGCCAGAATATCAGCCATGATAAATCCAAACTGATGGCACAGGCGAATGATCCTAGCGTAAATAATGAAATTGACAAGATTAAACCAAGTTTACGTCCAAATTTATCTGAAAAATATCCAATAATAAATGCGCCAATAATATAACCCACTAAGCTACTCGTTATGGTCCAAGTGGCTTGCTGAAGATTCACGCCAAATGCTATCTCAATACGAGGTAATGCAAGCCCTATTGTTAAAGTATCAAAAAAAGCAAAGAAGAAACCAATGCCAATAATAAATAAAAAATACCGCGGATAAGGCCAGATAGGAAGACGATCAAGCCGTGCAATAATTTGGCGTCCACGAAAAATATCATCCATGATGTACTCCCCAGGAAGAATATTATTGGCAATATAACATGGATTGAAATAGCAATGCAGAGGATAATCTTCCTTATCTATCATTTAAACCCAAAAACTTGCTTTCGGACTTTCCCGATGGGGCTTCCAAAGGGGGAGGAGGAGGTAGCTCGCCTCTTTGCTCGCAAGCGCGGATTCTCTCATAGAGCACACTCGCTAAGACTAATAGTTATAAAGTATTTATAAAATTGCGGATCACTACACTATACTCACGCGGGCAATAATCTAGCATTAACAAAATGAATTAATATTTGCACTTTAAGTTTAATTATGATAAATTTTTCTACACTACCTCATTAATAAAGCAGTCATACTGATGATTAACAATGAAGACGATCAATTAGAATTATACGATGATTTACCTGTCTTGCAGTCAGATACCGATACAGAAGACGAAGATAATTTTAGCGATCAAGCTATACAATCTGATAATGTTTCATTGGGTTCAAAGGAAGAAAACATTAAAAGCATCGTTACGATTCAACAATGGTGGCGCAGCTGCGCAAGGTACAAATTACATAAACAAGTATTTGGCTGTAAATTAACCGAATTAAATTTTTTTAGTGCGAGTGCTAGAATTAGAAATATCGTGTTTGAGCTTGCAAAACAGCACGCGATCATTGATAACAAAGTTTATCATTGGACAACATGGTCTAATCTTCATCAAATTATTAGAAGTAAAAAATTTTTGGGTAGTCATCTTTTACATAAATATAATATACGCTATGAAAAAAATGTTTTAGAGAGCGTAGATATACAGAACGGTGATGGTAATGTAATTTGCTTTTGTCCTTATTTAGTTGATCCAATGGTATTCGTTGATCATGTCAATGAATGCTATAAAACAGTACGGAAGGGTTTAATACGTTTATCAATAGATTTAAAGCAAATAAATATTTCCGGAAAGTTCAATCAATTTTTTAAACTATGTGATTTTTTTGCTCCGCACTTTGGATTAGAAGTGATCATATCCGACCAATTAAGTTTTTATTTTGATAAAAATCATGAATCTTTATTGATTTCATTAAAGTTTAACGAAAAAGTATTTGATTTGAAATTAAAAAATAAAGACACCATAGTATATGGCAATATATTTACAATTAATTTATTTTGTTTGAATAAATTTTTGCAGTTGTTTAATGAGGTTCCTTTCAAAAAGGAGCTGGATGATTATTTGAATAATCTTACTAATAATCAATTACGAAAAATCCTTATTGGATTTAGCCAAGGGCTAACCATTTTTTCTGAATATAATTTCTATGCTTTATTACCAGTAACCGATGGGCTAATTTCAGAAATTTATTGCGTCAAGTCTGAAAAACTCTACACATTAAATAATTTTTCCATTGAGCAATATCAAAAGGAATTATTATATCGGGTTAATAAAAAAGAATTTCCTGAGGATGTTCCGTTTGTTAAAAAATCCTATTTCACTCTCGCTTCTAAGACTCCTATTGATACCATGACGAGGAGCATTATTTATGGTTGTGAGATAAGATATTTTAATAAGATGTCCAGAAGTGTACTTGCTATGCAAGAAGATTTAAGAAATTTAGCTGATGAGAGTTTTACTGGTCTTCAGTACATTGAAACACGGCCAGGTAGAGGGGAACACAAATATTATCAACATCAGAATCGTGAAGACCATCACGTTAATATTGCACCTAAGATTTAATTTGATTATAAGATCATGCCCTAAACCTAAATTTGTTAAATACTTCATCATTGGTTCTACGTACACGCAAAACAGATTATAATTTAGTCAAAAAAGCGTTATCACACCAAATAATGACTAATATCTGACAAGGATTGCATCGATTGGCTCTTCCTACGACGAAGCTCAGACACAATCATGATGCTTAATATCATCGCGCGATTATCTCTTGTTCCAGGCAGGGATAGTGTGTCATCTCGCATGATAAATGGCATGCTGGGAAGATACATGCGATGCAAGATTAAGAACCTGTTGGAATAATGCCGCATGCGATCCGTTCACCACCACCACCCAATTTTTCTGGTTGGTCAGAATAGTTATCCGCTCCAGCATGTATCATGAGAGCATGACCTTTGATTTGCGAAAATTTGAGATGAGGTGCTAGGGTTGGTAAAGTTGCTCGTCCTGATTGATCAACTACTAATACGGGTAGATCGCCTGAATGTCCATGTTGATAAGGACCTTGATGTTGATTGGTTTGGTGAGGATCAAAATGACCGCCAGCAGCCATGCCTTTATTATCACAAGATGGTTTTTTATGGATATGAAAACCATGTACACCGGGTGATAGCTTACTTAAATTTGGTGTAAACAATATCCCACAACTAACTTTTTTTGCGACAATGGTACCGATATTTATTTCTTGGCCATTCGCGTTAAGCAAGGATATGGGAATAGTAATAGAATGGTCAGCATAAACTGATTGTATAAAAGATAAAAAAAATATTCCAACATAATATAAGATACGCATATTTATTTTCCTTAGTTACCAGCTACGTTTAAATCCATAAACAAGTTTGGACAAGCTTTCTTTCGCATCACCAAATAACAACCAAGTGTTATCTTGATAGTAAAGATCATTTTCTATTCCAGAAAATCCAGGATTGAGACTTCGTTTACAAACGATAACTTTTTTTGCTTGATCTACATTTAAAATAGGCATTCCATAAATTGGACTAGATTGAACATTTCGCGCAGCTGGGTTGGTTACATCATTAGCGCCAACAACTAATGCAATATCAGTGTGAGCGAATTCAGCATTAATTTCATCCATTTCAAAAAGATCGGTGTAAGGAACATTTGCCTCAGCTAATAATACATTCATATGACCAGGCATTCTTCCAGCCACAGGATGAATAGCATATTTTACATGAATACCACTTGTTTTAAGTTTATCAGCAAATTCTCGCAAAGCATGATGAGCTTGTGATGCGGCCATACCAAATCCAGGAACAATAATCACGGAATTGGCATGTTCAAAAAATTGCAATGCTTCTTCAATGGATAATGATTTTACTGATTTATTGCTAAATTCAGTAACAATAGCCGCATGATTTGGAAGTATTTTACCAAAGGCACCAAATAATACATTTCTCATTGAGCGATTCATTGCTTTACACATCAAAATTGAAAGAATCAATCCCGAAGCGCCATCTAATGCACCGGTAATAATCTGAATGTGATTGGCAAGCATAAATCCCATTGCTGCACCAGTTAATCCGCCATAAGCATTAAAGAGAGCAATGACAACTGGCATATCGGCTGCTCCAATAGGTGTCACTAATAACACTCCAAACAAAAATGCTAATGCCAATAAAATATAAAAAAACAAACCATGAGTTGGATGAATAATTAAATAAAGGAAGATAGCAATCATGATAGTAAATAATGAAAAGTTTACTGAGTTTTGTCCTTTATACGTCATAGGTTGTGATGGAAGAACTCCATGTAACTTACCCGCTACCATTAAACTTCCAGTAAAAGTAAGTGCACCTAATACTACCTCCACACCTATAATACCTACGTTTATTTGACCAAGCGTTGCTTGATAGCGATAATATTCTGCGATACCAATTAGAGCTGCAGCAATTGCGCCACCTGCATGAGAGAGTGCAATACGTTGTGGAATGTTGATCATTGGCACCCAGAGTGAAATTGGAATACTTAATACCGTACCAAGGAATAAACCAGCGATTATCCAATAATAATTGACAATGCGATGATCAAATAGCGTACCAATAATGGCTATTAGCATGCCTAATGCAGCTAAATTCATACCGCGTCTTGCTGTTTCGGGTGAACTTAAGGCACGAATACCTAAAATAAATGAAATGGCGGAAATGATATAACAAACCTGAATGATACTCATGATTATTTACGTTCGTTTGTGGGTAATTTCTTAAACATTTTGAGAATACGGTCAGTAATTAAAAAACCACCGACAACATTAATAGTGGAACAGGTGACAGCAAAAAAGGCTAATAGATTCGTGAGTAAGCTATAATTTTCACCGGCAATAATCAGCGAACCAATCAGTGCAATACCAGAAATAGCATTGGTTGCAGCCATGAGTGGTGTATGTAAAAGTGAAGGAATACGCGAAATTAATTGATATCCAAGAAAACCAGCGAGTATAAAAATATATATATCAGCTACACCAATGTTTGATGACATAGAATAAATTCCTTTTATAAGTAATATAACTATTTCACTAAGCAACTTTTAATAATTTCGTCATTCAAGTCATATGTTCCTGCTTGGATCTGTGGAAGAATATAATGCAAAAATGCCCATATGTTTTTAGCGTAGAGCTGGCTAGCATGCAGAGAAACAGTACTGGGGAGATTCGTTAACCCAATCATCGTGATATTATATTTAACCACAATTTTATCTCGTTCAGATAGCTCACAATTTCCTTCTTGCTCAATTGCTAAATCAACAATTACGGATCCTGGTTTCATGTCACTGACCATTTTTTCAGTGATTAATAGAGGGGCACGTTTACCAGGAATTAATGCTGTCGTAATGATAACATCTGCATCCTTTGTATATTGACTAAGAATATTTTGTTCGTTTTGATAAAAATCAATAGATTGTTCTTTTGCATAACCGCTATGATCTTGTGTTTGCTCATGAGTGGTGGCCAAACTGACAAAACTTGCTCCTAAACTTTTAACTTGTTCTTCTGTTGCTGGTCTGGTATCGAATGCAATCACAACCGCACCTAAGCGACGTGCTGTCGCAATTGCTTGTAATCCTGCCACTCCGGCACCGACGATGATCACTTTAGCAGGTAAAATAGTCCCAGCAGCAGTAGTTAACATGGGAAAAAATTTACTTAAGTAATCTGCAGCTAAAATGACACTTTTATAGCCGGCAATATTACTCATTGAACTCAATATATCCATAGATTGTGCGCGTGCAATGCGAGGTAATAAATTCAATGCGAATACGATTAAAGTTTTTTCTTTTCTAAATAAATCCATTTGTATTGTTGTTAGGGGGGTAATGATAATCGCATTAGGTTTTATTTGCTTAATTTCATCGCCAGTAGGTGCTTGAACTTTTAAAATAATATCGGATTGTTCATATAATTCTTTAGACGATTCTTTTATTTCAGCGCCTGCGCGCATATAATCTTGATTCGTAATATAAGCAGTTGATCCCGCACCAGATTCAACGTTGACAACAAGTCCTGCTGAAATCATTTTAGGGATAGTATCTGGAGTTGCCGCTACTCGGCGTTCATTTGAGGATATTTCTTTAGGGATACCAACTTTCATTGAGCGTCCAAAGTATCAATTTTAGCTGCACAAATAAAATCATTTTTAGTCAAACCATTAATGGCATGCGTTGAATATTTGACTAAACAATAATTAAACCCAACTTCCAAATCTGGATGATGATTTTCTTGATTTGCAATCCAAGCAATTGCATTAACGAAAGCCATTGTCTTATAGAAATTTTTAAATGTAAAACGGCGACTAATAAATTTCTCATCACGGTTTAATTGCCATTGATTCACTTGTGAAAGCAAGCTATCAATTTCATCGCGTGTCAATGCGGGCACTCCGCCTTCGCAACCGACACAACGTATAGTATGTAATTCAGACATAAAATTGACTCCATTAAATATGATATAAAGGTTTGTGCATTCCTAATTGACGAGCCTCATGAATTAAGCTGATTAAATCCATATCAATGAGTTGAAATAACACATCAAAACTATCGATAACATAATAAATCGGTTGCATAATATCAATGCGATAAGGTGTACGCAATACTTCTAATGCATTGAGAGGAAGTCGTTTAGGTATTGGACTTTCCAAACAATAGACGGTTTCATCTTTAGACGAAAGAATACCGCCACCATACACTCGCAATCCTGAATTCGTTTTTATCAAACCAAATTCAATGGTAAACCAATATAGTTTCGCCAACATCACTCTGTCTTCATGAGAGGCATTTAAACCTAGCTTTCCATAAGTTTGAGTAAAATCTGCATAAGCTTGATTCGTTAGTAGTGGACAATGACCAAATACTTCATGAAAGATATCTGGCTCTTGCAAATAATCGAGTTCATCACGTCGACGAATAAATGTTGCTGCTGGAAATTTTTTATTAGCCAATAAATAAAAAAATTTATCGAAAGGAATCAGTGCTGCAACCGGTTCTAATGACCATCCCGTGCTTGACTGCAATGCTGCCGAAACTTCAGGACATTGTGGGATTCGATCGTTCGGGAAATGGAGTAGATCAATACCGTACATATATTCATCACATGCGCGTCCTTCGACGATAGGAATTTGACGAGTAATAAGATCGTGCCAAACACGATTTTCATCATCTGAATAATCAGCATACCCTTTTTCATCAACAGGTCTTGCAACATAATTGGATGTTTTTTTATACGACACGATGCCTCCTCTTCGTCATTTATTTTTTAGATTCTACCTGAAAATTCGATTGCAGTCCTTGCCAACATTCAAGATAATTTTTCTGACGAAAATCGGCATGGTAGGCGAAAGGGGTCAATCGCCATACTTGTTGGGATTCAAACATAAATGCTAGTGTTTGCTCATAATGTTCAGGTTGTAAATTGGTAGAAATAGCTTTGTAATAAGCGTCAGCATCAGGACCATGCGCAGACATGCAATTATGTAAACTACCACCTCCTGGAACAAATCCTTTTTCCTTAGCATCGTAGGTACCATGAATCAATCCCATATATTCACTCATGATATTTCGATGATAATAAGGCGGTCGAAAGGTATCCTCAGCTACCATCCATCGTGGTGGAAAAATAACAAAATCAACATTTGCAATGCCAGGAATAGCTGATGGTGAATGCAATACTGTAAAAATAGATGGATCGGGATGGTCAAAACTTACTGAGCTAATCGTATTAAATAAACTCAAATTATATTTGTAAGGCATATACGTTCCATGCCAAGCAACGACATCTAGCGGCGAATGATCAATGGGTGCTTGCCATAATTGACCTTGAAATTTAGTTAGCAAAATAAAATGTCCTTGCAATTCATCAAAAGCTGCTACTGGAATTTGAAAATCTCGTGGATTAGCAAGGCCATTCGCTCCTATTATTCCTAATTCAGGTAAACGAAACGGCATGCCAAAATTTTCACAGACATACCCACGTGCTTTTTCACATAACAATTGAACTTGAAATTTAATTCCTCTTGGGATGACAACAATTTCACCTGGATTGACATCAAGTAACCCAAATTCTGTTTTAAATCGTAACTCGCCTTCTTGTGGAACAATGAGGAAATCACCATCAGCGTTATAAAAAAATTCATTCTGCATGGAACGGGTGACCGCATAAAGATGGATTGCTGCGCCACTATGCATATCGATTGATCCATGGCCAGCTAAAGTCACTAAGCTTTCAATAAAATGACAGGATGTTTTCGGATAAGGGAGTGGATCCCAACGAAATTGCGTAGGTGGTGTATAAGCAAGATCAAATGGTGTGCCGAATAAATTATCGTGAGGAATCGCTACAAATTCACCTTGTTTCACAGATGGATAAATTCGATATAACCAGCTATGCAAATTTAAATGTCGAGGAAGAGTAAATGCACTACCACTCAGTTGTTCCGTATACAAACCATAAGGTACTTTTTGAGGCGAATTACGATGTTTGATCAGCGCACCATCAATCGCTTCTGATTCAAAATAATTGGCGAATCCGGACAAATAGTGTAGAGAAGTATGCATATCAGTATCCTTATGCAGAAACCGCTAATATTTTTTCAATAGTAGTTAAAAATCGTGCATTTTGTTGCTCTGTTCCAATCGTAACACGAATATATTGTGGCATATCATATGCATGAAGTGGTCTTACAATCACGCCTTCACACAATAATTGTTGATAAATAGCGATAGCATTACTGACATTAATCGTAATAAAATTTGCAATTGATGGAATAAAGGTTAATCCTAATTTTTTTAATCCAAATTCAATTTGCTGCATACCTTGTGTATTTAACAGAAGAGTTTTTTGAACATGCTCTTGATCAGATAAAGCTGCACAAGCGGCTTTAGCAGCAATTGTATTAACATTAAATGGTAGTCGAGCACGATTTAGAATATCAGCAATTTCGGGTGATGAGATAGCATAACCAAAACGTAAAGCAGCAAGCCCATAAGCTTTAGAAAAAGTTCGCGTAATAATTAAGTTAGGATAATTAGCAAGATAATCAAGTGTTTTCGGATAATCATCTCGCAAGATGTATTCAGCATAGGCTTCATCAGAGACGACGATTACTCCTGGCGGAATAGATTTCATTAATAATAAAAAATCATTTTTATTTGTATAAGTACCTGTTGGATTATTCGGATTAACTAAAAAAATCATTTTTGTTTTTTCATTCACAGCATCAATGATATTTTTTATATGATGTCCCCAATTAACTGCCGGTGCGATTATCATTTTTATATTATAACTCTTGATAATAATTGGAATGGTCAGAAAAGCATATTGAGAAATAATCACTTCATCATTGCAATTAAGATAAGATTTTACAATTAATTCCAATAGATTTTCAGAACCATTACCAACAGTAATTTGCTCGGGTTTAATTGCCAAAAAAGATGATAGGATGTGTTTAAATTCATAACAATTACCATCAGGATAAATATGAGCAGTTAATAAGGCTTGTTTTGCAGAAGCGATTGCTTTAGGACTGGGTCCAAGTGGATTTTCATTACTCGCCAATTTAATTATCGATGTAATACCTAGTTCCCGTTCAACTTCTTCTATAGGTTTTCCAGGTTGGTAAGGAGTTAGATTGCGTACTCCCTGATTTGCTAACAGCCGAAAATCTGTCATGTCATTTTTTCCTCAGGCCAGGCCTTCATAAAAGCCGGATGCTGCTGACAAAATTTATCGATACGAACTAATGTTTCATAAGTGCTTAAATCAATATTGAATCGTCTTGCATTATACATTTGTGGAACTAAACAAATATCAGCAAGCGTAGGGTAATCACCGAAGCAAAAATCTCGATGTAATTTTGTTGAGTTCAATTGCTTTTCCAGCGCTGAAAAACCTTTTGTTACCCAATGATGATACCACTGGGTTTTCATCTCTTCCGTTATGTTTAATTCATTGGTTAAATAATTAAGAACACGTAGATTATTAAGTGGATGAATATCCGCAACGATGGTCAACGCAAATGATTTAATGAGTGCTTTTATGTAAAGATCTGATGATAATAATGACGGTTTTTGGTATTTTTCTTCAAGATAATCAATAATAGCAAGCGATTGAGTAATGATTTGATTGTTATCTTGTAAAGTAGGAACAAGAGATTGTGGGTTAATCATTTGGTATGAATCGGAATACTGTTCCCCACCGTTTTTGACAAGATGAATCGGGACGAGTTGATAATCCAGATTTTTTAATTCAAGCGCAATACGCACTCGAAAACATGCGCTTGATCGATAGTAATCATACAATTTTAATTTTTTCATAAATAAGAAACTACTTTTTGATAAATGGAACCAAAAATGTTTTGATTGTTTTCATCAAGCATTTCAATTTTAATACGATCCCCTACTTGCATAAATGGTGTTATCGCTTTTCCAGATGCCAACAATTCGAGCATTCGCTTTTCAGCAATACATGATGAACCATTGGATCGATCGTAATTTGAAACGGTACCAGAACCAATAATTGTTCCTGCGCTTAATTTTCTCGTTTTCGCAGCATGTGCTATTAATGTTGGAAAATCAAATGTCATATCAACTCCTGCATTTGGTTTGCCAAATAATTGTTCGTTAAGATGTGATACCAATGGTAGATGAATTTTTTTCCCATCCCAGGAGGATGATAATTCATCTGGTGTAACTGCAACCGGTGAAAATGCACTAGAAGGTTTACTTTGAAAAAAACCAAAACCTTTTGCTAATTCATTCGGTATTAAATTACGTAGAGAAATATCATTTACTAACATCATAAGACAAATCGTATTTTCGGCTTCTGCCGAAGTGATTGCCATTGTTACATCTGAAGTAATAATTGCCACTTCAGCTTCAAAATCTAGTCCCCATTTTTCATCGAGTAACGGAATATCGTCATAAGGTCCTAAAAATGTATCAGATCCGCCCTGATACAGTAGAGGATCATGCCAAAAATTATCTGGCATATCTGCGCCCCGTGCTTTACGAACCAGTTCAATATGATTGACATACGCACTACCATCTGCCCATTGATAGGCTCGCGGAAGAGGGGAAGCAATCAGTTGATGCTGAAAAGCTAATGAATTTTTAATCTCACCACGATTTAATTTTTCGTAACATTTTTCTAATTGAGGTTGACAACTTTTCCAATTATCTAATGCTTGTTGCAGTGATGTTGCGATCTCTGGTACGGCAATCGCTTGGGATAAATCACGACTCACTACTACTAGTTGCCCATCGCGAGTATTATTTTTTAAAGTAGCAACTTTCATATTTTTTTATCTTCAATATTCAGTACACCGCGTCGAATTTGATCAAGTTCAATTGATTCAAAAAGTGCTTTAAAGTTTCCTTCACCAAACCCTTCGTCACCTTTGCGTTGAATAATTTCAAAAAATACTGGGCCTAGCATATTCTTAGTAAAGATTTGCAATAATAATTTTTTTTCTTTTTTTGTTGTACCATCCATCAGAATGCGATATTTTTTAAGATCATCGATCGGTTCCCCATGATCCGGAAGACGTTTCTCAAGTAATTCATAATAAGTATCCGGTGTATCTAAAAATTCTAAGCCATTCTTTCGAAGTAATTCGACACTCTTATAGATTTGTTTGGCACCGAGTGCAACATGCTGAATACCTTCGCCTTTAAATTCTTTAATAAATTCTTCAATTTGTGATTTATCATCTGACGATTCGTTTAGCGGTATACGAATTTTGTTGCAAGGGCTCGTCATTGCCCGACTTTTTAAACCGGTTAATTTACCTGAAATATCAAAATATCGCACTTCACGAAAGTTAAAAATACGAGTATAAAAGTCAGCCCATCGATCCATTTGGCCACGATGTAAGTTATGAGTCACGTGATCAAGGTAAGATAATCCCAAGCCTGGATGATTAGATGTGGTGGCGAGTTCAGGAAAATATCGCATATAATTTGGCGTGCTGTTTTTGTAATCGACAAAATAAATTAAACTGTTACCAACACCATAAATAGCAGGAATACCGTAAATATTTTTTTCTTGCTTCGGTTGATAGAGTATAGCGCCATGCGCTAATGCATGTTTCAAGGCTGCGTTTGCATCATTAACACGAAATCCCATGGAACATACGCAATCTCCATGTAAATCTGCAAATGTTTTTGCCATCGAATCATGCGTTGTGTTAATCATAAAACGAATATCGTTCTGCTGATAAATGGATACATCATGTGTGCTATGTTTTGCTATTGGCGACATGCCTAATGATTTAAATTGCGAGTCAAGTTTTTTTCTATCGTGTGTAGTAAATTCAAGAAAATCAAAACCGTCTGTACCGATGGGATTGGCTATGGTCATACATTTAGTCCTTAAATATTTTTATACTAGACGTTCAATCTCTTAAAACCGCCTATCCTTTTATGGATGTCATCAAGCCTATAATATTTTTTTTTCTTAAACAAGAATAAACCTCTGTTTTGTTAAGATTAATTCACTGACATAATTGAACAGAGAGTAATCTCTTTAAGACGATAAAGTGTTTCTTTATCCATATTTAATGGTGGTACCCAATAGATAGTATTACCTAAAGGACGAAGTAAAGCGCCTTTTTTAACTGCTTCTTGATAAACTTCATATCCTAATCGACGCTGCGGCTGATCACAAATGAGATCAGCCGCTACCATTGCACCAAGACCTCTGACGTGATTAATTTTTTTAGAATCATCAGCGATATCTTGCATTGCTGCAAGCATCTGTTCACCCAGTATAGTCGCTTGTTCGCAAATTTTTTCGTCATTAAAAATAGATAATACTTCTGAAGCAATACTAGCGGCCAAAGCATTACCGGCATAAGTATGAGAATGTAAAAATGATTTGCCGGTATCATAAGTATCATAAAAAATATTATAAATAGCATCATTCGTTAGCAATGCACTAAGTGGTAACCATCCTGAAGTGAGGCTTTTTCCTATGCAGAGAAAGTCGGGAATAATATTTGCATGTTGACAAGCAAATAATTTTCCTGTTCTACCTAATCCAGTCATGATCTCATCAGCGATGAAATGAATATTATTTTCTTTTGTCCATTTACGTAAACGGTACAACAAATCTTTACTATAAATTTTCATGCCACCTGCTGCTTGAATGATCGGTTCTACAATTAAAGCAGTAGCAACATTTGCATAAGCTGATAATTTAGTTTCTAGTTCAGACCACTGTAAGCCACAATCATACCAGAGAGGATCTTGCTTATTAAAAATATAAGGTATTGGAGAAATAACAATTGGTTCAAATAAAATTGGTTTAAACACTTGGCGATACAGGCCAACATCACCGACACTCAGCGCCCCTAATGTTTCACCGTGATAACTATTGGCGAGGGTGATAAATTTAGTCCTGTGGTGTTCGCCTAAAATTTGTCTTGATTGCATACTCATTTTTAAAGCCATCTCTACCGCACAGGAGCCATCGCTGGCATAACAAACTTTATTAAGCGATGGAAGTAATGTTGCTAATTGATGAGTTAATGAAATAATCGTTTCGTTTGTAGTATTTGCTAGAATGACATGCTCAAATTTATCAATTTGTTTAAGTAGTGCTTTTTTTAATCGTGGGTGTCCATGTCCTAATGATTTACACCACCAACTAGATATAGCATCGATAATTTTGGATCCATCAGACAATTCGATGTAACTTCCATAGGCTTTTACGACAGGGAGAGGCTTAAATGTTTCATAATCCTTCATTTGTGAACAAGGATACCATAAAGGTTGATTATTCATTTTGCTGTGTGATGATATCTCGCTATGCATTAGTTAACCACTTCTAGATTGATAGTTGACTGTAAAATAAAGCTAACATATAGTCTGTATTTATGGCAACCATCAACTGGAAAAGAATATGTTAGAAAAAAAATGGACGGCAGAGGCGATAGAAAAATTATATCAGCAAACATTCATTGAATTGCTTTATCAAGCTCGTACCATTCACCGACAAGTTTTTTTAACGGATGAGATGGAATTATGTACTTTGGCAAATATTAAGACGGGTGCATGTCCAGAGGATTGTGGTTATTGCACTCAAAGTGGCCATTATAAAACAGATCTCAAGCGAGAAAAATTGGCGGATATTGATAGCGTTTTGGCGCAAGCTAAAATTGCTAAAGAAAATGGTTCACAACGCTTTTGTATGGGTGCGGCTTGGCGCAATCCGCCAGAAAAAGATTTTCCACAAGTATTAGCAATGGTTAAAGCCGTAAAAGCAATGGGACTAGAAACATGTGTTACATTAGGAATGTTAACTACTGACCAAGCTCAGGCATTAAAAGTAGCTGGTTTAGATTTTTATAACCATAATTTAGATACCTCCCCAAGTTATTATGAAAAAATTATTTCAACCCATACTTACCAAGATCGCTTGGATACACTTGAACGTGTCCGGCAAGCTAATATCAATGTTTGTTGTGGAGGAATCATTGGTATGGGTGAATCGCGAAACGATAGAATTAATTTGCTCGTACAATTAGCAAATTTGCCTGAACCACCTACAAGTGTGCCAATCAATAAGTTGATTCCCATGAAAGGAACTCCATTAGAAAATGTCGAACCCATAGATAATTTTGAATTTATTCGGACAATTGCTATTGCTAGAATTGTTATGCCAAATGCAATGATTCGTTTATCAGCAGGTCGTGATGATATGTCAGATGAAATGCAAGCTTTATGTTTTTTTGCGGGTGCAAATTCAATATTTTATTGTGATAGATTACTAACAGCGAGCAATCCTGATCACGAGAGAGACCTTCGCTTACTAAAGAATTTAGGAATCAAAACCAAATCAAACCAAGTTTCTGATGAATCCAGATGTTAACATTGTCAGTTAAAAATAAATTTGAAAGTTACCGTGTTAATTCTCTTGATCGCCACCGAAGACCAATTGATGCGCGTGATGATACTTCTATTTATCTTGACCAGAAAAATTTAATCAATTTTTCCAGCAATGACTATCTTGGATTATCTACCCATCCATTTATTAAGGATGCTTTTATCGAAGGTGTGCGGAATTATGGGTTTGGCAGCGGGTCTTCGGCAATGATATCTGGTTATTTCGAACCACAACGAAAACTAGAAGATAAATTTGCAGAATATCTTGGTCGAGATCGAGCAATTCTATTTAATAGTGGCTATCATGCAAATCTAGGTGTCATACAGGCAATCGCTAATCGCCACAGCAGTATTTTATCTGATAGGTTGTGCCATGCCTCTATTATGGATGGTATTCAGCTATCCCGTGCAAAACATGTTCGTTATCAACACTGTGATGTGAATCATGTTAATCACCTTATAAAAAAAAATTCTTCCATCAATTTGATTATCACCGAAAGCGTGTTTAGCATGGAAGGTGACATTGCTCCTATTGCTCAATTAGCTAAAATTGCTCAAGAAAATCATGCATTGCTGATGGTCGATGATGCACATGGAATAGGCGTGATCGGAAATTCAGCAAAAGGAATTTGTGATTATACTGATATCACA
>MGXV01000049.1:0-44430 GCA_001801485.1 Gammaproteobacteria bacterium RIFCSPHIGHO2_12_FULL_37_14 | reverse complement strand
TGGGTAGTATAGGAGCGTTAGTATCTGGCAATGAAGAGTTAATGGAGATTATTTTACAATTTGCAAGAACTTATACTTATACTACTGCGTTACCACCGGCAGTTGTTGTTGCTATATTAGCTTCTTTTGAAATTATGCAAGCCGAAAATTGGCGTCGTGATAAACTTCAATCAATAATCAAGTTTTTTATAAAGCATGCGGAACAACGGAATATTTTACTTAATTCCAAAAATTTAACACCAATCAAAACAATTATAATTGGCGATAATCAAAAAGTTATCATGCTGCAAAACAAACTGATTAGCCATGGATTTTTTGTTGCTGGAATACGATCACCTACAGTACCAGCTGGCACAGCACGAATTCGTATTTCACTCAATTGTAATCATCATGAAAGTGATATCGAACGCTTACTTGATTTGCTTTATGATTACCATAAATAGACCAAATAAAATTAGAGATTGCTTTAATAAAGCATCTGAAACGTATGATACTAATTGCCAAGTGCAACTCAGAATTGCAAAATCACTCATTAATCAAGTAAAAAATTATCAATTAAGTTTTAATAAAATATTCGATTTAGGTTGTGGTACAGGTATATCAACCAAAATATTAGCTGAAACCTTAGAGTATGAATATTTACATGCTGTAGATTTCGCTGAACGACTACTTGAAATTGCTCGTGTAAGGCTAGCAGCATATGGTGCTATCGTTGTCGAGTCCGATTTTGATTTGCTTGATTATCAAACTGAAGCATACGATTTAATATTCTCAAACATGTCATTTCAGTGGAGTTTGGACTTAATAGCATTAATTAAAAAAATTCACTCAATATTATTGAGTGATGGAATCCTAGCTTTTTCTATACCGCTTTCTGGAACATTTTATGAATTAAATCTGGGCCATGTGAACCAATTATTTACTCAAGATAAAATATTGGATATCTTGAATGAGATTGGCTTCACTACTATTTATCATTACAGCGAATCGATCACGAATGTATTTGATTCAGTTCCATTAGCACTACACTCTATCAAATCTATCGGTGCAAATTGCCTACCACAATCAATGAACAAAACTCTATGTGGAAAATCAATCACAGAAAAATTTTTTAAGAAAAATGAGCCTCCGTATACATTAACTTACCAGATAGGCTATTTTTTTCTTAAAAAATAAATTTTTAAATATTTTTGATATTGAAGCATGTTGATCGGTATTCAATAACTCTGATAATATGGTTTCCATTTTCTATTTTTGATAGTATCTGCATTTATATTTGAGATCGAAATATGAGTTTGAAATTATTCATTACCGGAACTGATACGGGGGTAGGAAAAACCTATCTAAGTACCGGTATCTTGCGTTTATTTAATCAACATGGTTATTCAACTTTAGGCATAAAACCTATAGCAACTGGAATGACTGATGTAAATAGTGATGTTGCTGCACTCTATGAGAATGCTAGTATAAAGCTGGATTATCGTTTAATTAACGCATTTACTTTTCAATTACCGATTGCTCCCCATATTGCAGCACATCAAGCAGGAATACAATTAACTGCAGAAAGCATTATTAGCAGAATTGACTATGCTCTGAACTATCCTGCGCAAGTTCAAATTATTGAGGGGATAGGAGGCTGGCATGTTCCGCTAAATAGTAAAGAAACTATGGAAAATATTGTCCGCACACTTCAGTTGAATGTCATTCTTGTTGTTGGTATACGACTAGGATGTTTAAATCATGCGTTGTTATCAGTGCGGGCTATTAAAGCAGCAGGGGTGAATTTTGTTGGTTGGGTTGCAAACTGCATTGATATTGCTATGCATTATCCAATAGAAAATATTGATTATTTAAAGTCACAGATAGATGTGCCATATCTTGGCACTATTTTACCTCATCAACAACCCGAGGAATCTATTGATATCAAAAGCATGAGTGGTTTTAATATGTCTGACATAAATAAAAATTAAATTATTAGAGATTAGCATAATTCATTGATTATGTTAAAATTACTTGACATTATAGGAGTGATCTAGCAAGCTTTTAAATGAATACTCCCATCATATTTCTAAAAAGGATGATCTCCTAATGGATAAGAATGTGGCATTAATCACTGCTGGTCTAGTCTTCAGTATTGTTGCAATCATACATATTTTACGATTGTACTATAAATTCTCAATTACTATCGCTGGAAAAGACATCCCTATGCAAGCCAGTACCATTGGATTGATTATTTCATTTGCACTTGCATTATGGATGTTTATCGCAAGTGGAAGCTAAGATAGTTAGCACATTCGCAAACGCAGATTTTAAAACTGAAAAGATCAAAGCAGGAAAATGAATGCAAGCAATTTTAACTGTCATTGCCATTGTTACTTTAATCTATTTGTTGTTGTTAATCAGTGAAATTAGTTTTGGGTTCCACTTCATTAAGAATTTATTATCTCAAGCTATTTTACCATCAGAAAAATTACCTGCTATTTCGATTATATTTAGTGCTCGCAATGAAGAGCGGCACTTACCAAATGCAATTCGTTCCATGCGGAGTCTTAACTATCCAAATTTTGAAATTGTTGCGATCAATGATCGATCGACTGATAATACTAATTTGATTTTGAAGCAGTTTGAAAATGATGTTAATTTTAAAACTAAATATATTCAAACCTTACCAAAGGGTTGGTTAGGTAAAAATTATGCTTTGCATACTGCATCGCAATTAGCAAAGAATGAATGGTTATTATTTACGGATGCTGATGTGGTCATGAAAGAAGATTTGGTAGCAAAAGCCATCAGTTATGTGATTAACAATAATATTGATCACCTAACTATTTATGAAAATCATATTAATAAAGGCTTTTGGTTAAAAATATTATTATTAGCTAATTATATTACATATAGCATGAAGTTGAAGCCATGGCGAATTAAATACACATGGAGTAAAAAATATTTAGGACATGGCGCTTTTAATCTTGTAAAAAAATCCTCTTATCTTAAGTGCGGTGGGCATCACGCTATTGCTATGGAATGTTTGGATGATCTAAAGCTGGGGGCATTAATAAAAAACAATGGTTTTAAACAAGATATTGTTAATGGAAAAAATTTAATTGAACGTGAATGGTATGCCTCCTTGAGCGAAATGGTTGATGGATTGAAAAAAAATAGTTTTGCATTTTTTAATTATTCCTTTATAACTTTTTTTATCAATTTTATTTTTGCATTTTTATTTTTTATAGTACCATTTATAGGGATTTTTATCTTTCAAGGTTTATTGCAATTCATTAACATAGTGAATATTACACTTACATTTGGAATGGCTCTTATTGTTGCTAGATATTTTCAAGTTCAAAAGTATATTGCCTTTTTTTATCCGGTTGGAGTATTGCTTTTATTTTATACTTTATGGAATTCAGTTATAGCCGCATATCGACATCAGGGAATTATTTGGCGAGATACCTACTATTCATTACAGGAATTACGAAATCGCAATGTTTTGGATAATGATGATTGTTGAAGTACTGATTGCTTTTTTTATTGGAACAGTATGTTTTGATATTGTTCATTATAGTTTTCATAAATGTTTAAAATCTAAAAATAAATGGTTACGTTCAATTGCAAGCTGGCACAATGCTCATCATCGGTTTTTTTCATCATCTTTAATGATTCAACTAGAATTTAGCCGTTTGAATTTAGTGCATCATGCAGCAATTGAATATGCCGTTCAAGTCATTGGAACTTTTTTTTGTTATTTATTTTTACAGCCAATAGCGATTACCTTTGCTATTTTAATTGAAACTCTTTTGTTTATTAATGTTTGGTTATCTAATGGAAGAGATTTGCATCATCGATCTTATACCATTTTACCTTCTTACCGAGGAGGTCCATTTGTTACCGCCGATTATCATGCTTTACACCATATCTACCCAAATTATTTTTTTAGTAGTTATATTAAATTTTTTGACTATATATTTGGTACCAGTCTCCCATTAGTAGGTAAGCATATAGCAATGACAGGTGCAAGTGGCGCTTTGGGTTCACAGATGAAGAAATTACTTGAAAAAGAGGGTGCTATCGTTACTACTCTTAAATTTGGGGTGGATTATACATATCAACAATACGATCAATTACAAGTTCCACTTTCACAGGCAGATATTTTATTTTTATGTCATGGATCGAAGTATGATTTCGCCCAACAGGCAAATTGTGACTCCTATATTAGAATTATCGAGCTATATAAATCCGCAAAGATTACCAAATTAGTTCCTCCTGAAATCTGGGCGGTTGGTTCGGAAATTGAATGCCATCCCTGTTTTGGCATTAAAAAAATCCAAATATATGCCAAATCTAAGCGAAATTATGCAAAAGCAGGGCGCTACTATTTTCATCAACGCGATATCCAATATCGACATTTAGTTCATTCTGCTTTTATCTCTTCTATGGGGCCAGGTCTCATGTCTGCTAAATTTGCAGCAATGGTGACATTAATGTTGCTTAAAAGAGGATTCAAGTATATTCCAGTTACTTATACCGGTTTTGCTTATTTAAATTATTTTAGATTTTTAATTGCTAAATTTAGATTAAACAGGACTAGTCCAACATATTTCAGAAGATGAATATTCTGTTTGCTCACGGAGCTCTATTTTATTAGAATGAAAAATTCTAATGCTTTTTAGATAAAAAACTTGGAATTAGGGACTAAATCATTATTCATTAAGGATTAAGAATGAAAATTAAATTATTTACTTTAAGCCTAGCAATAATCAGTTTATTTTTTTCATTTAATGTATATAGTTTTTCTGATATATTAAAATATTTTATCGCAACTAAACATGCACAATGTCCATTTGCTGATCCAGTTGTCAGTGCAAATTTTTGTGCTTCTTTTAAAACTGCTGCAGAATGTCGTTGTACATCATCAGGGTTACCATCTGGCATGTGTAAAGATATGACTGCAATTTATAATCGTATGGTCAGTGTCTTTGGCAGTCAGCAGAAGGCTTGTGATTATCAAAAAGATGTTTCAACTCAAGAATGTATGGATGATTGGAATTGCTATCGTTTAGGCGGAAAAGATTCCCATGGAAATTTGTGTAGTAGTACGGGAAAAGCTTGTTAAATAAATAGCCATTAATCTTATTTAATCATAGAAGAAGTTATTTCTTACTTATACAAACCTCTATTGACGGTATTTTCGTTTTATTTAATCGAGGAGTTATGCCTAGAATAAAACAAATCTTTTGTTTGATTATCTTCTTATTTAATTTCAATCAAATTTTTGCTGCTGAATTTAGTCATTCAACTTATCCATTTTATCTCGGTATAACTGGTGGGTATGGCTCGACTACTTGGGAAGGATTAGTGCCTCCACGCAATAAGCAAGCAGCTGCATTATTGCTTTCTACACCAAGTGACGTTAGTGAGGGCGGCGGTCTTTGGGGATATTTTATGGGTTACGAAATAATTCCTCATTTTGCACTCGAAGCGAGTTATACACATTATCCAAATGCCAAAGTCATTTTTGATGAAACTAGTTTGGTAGCATTCGAAAACAATGGGTTAACAGATTTAAATACCAGCACTGATTCAATCTCTTTAATGGCAAAATTTATGATAACTATTCCATATACAGAAATTAAAGCTTTTTCAAGTGCTGGAGCAGCACGTGTTCATCGAAAAGATATCATAAAGGAATGTTGGCGTATTAGTCCAACTTTTAGTCTCGGATTAAATTACAATTTAGCGGAGCACATTATGGGAGAAATTGGTTTCAATTATACTGGTGGATATGGTGAATCTGAATTGGATCCAGCAGAAGATTATGTCCCTTTCCTGTATTCAGGATATCTACGTTTAGCATATCGATTATGGTAATGATAATAAAATATGAAATTTAGGGAGTTTACTCAATACATTAGGGATTTTACTAATCAAACTAGTAATACTACTAAACACTTTATGATTTAAACCAATCATCCTTTATGTAATACTAAAACAGTATTAACTTTTATACTGGGTAAATCATGAGGTGGCAGAAAAGATCAAATCTTATCATTGTAATTATTTTATCATTCGCATTTACCATAGCAACATTGTTAAATATCATAGGCCCACTACATACCGATGCAACAGGTAAAATTAATACTTCCATTGCTCTATCAATATATAGTTTCATTTATTTCATCGTGTCTCTCAGTATTATTTGGGGGTTGTATTTTTATTTAAAAAATAAACCTAAATTACTTTTTTATTTACTGATAATATTAGGAATTATAATAATTATTATTGAAAATTTTTTATGGGGTTGGATGGGATCATAAAATTAGGTAGGAAATTAATTTAAAATAACATTATTCAACAGGGGAAAAATTTATGTCATTTATTCGGTTAGGATTATCCGCTTTACTTGGATTGTTAGTAATGAATGTTAGCATGAATATTCAAGCTCAAGAGGTTGTAGTTCCAGTGGTAGAGAAGAATATCATTATTTCGCCTGCTCCAAAATCAGTTAGTTGTACAACAGTCAATGCACATTGGGAAGATAATGTATGGGTAGATACGCAAACGGTTTGTCGCTATGAAAGCAGGGTAGAAGGAGTTGCCTGGGTAAATGATTATTGGGCGTGCACAACCGCTACTGCAGATGGAAAATGCACGGTTTGGGAGTTAAAATCTGGTCATTGGGTGAAGACTCTCCCGTAATTTTTTAAACACGAAATGCTTGCATTAACCTGCTTTTTTAAAGGTAGGTTAAGCGAGCAAATCAAATTGTGATTTTCATAGGTTTCTAATCGTTATCCAAATATCTGTAAAAATTTAACAAGCCATTTCACTTTATTTGAAAAGATAATCGGCGAATAAAATTTGTTTGCTACAAATTTGTTTACCTCGCTTAATGTTGGGTAAGGAACAATAATATTGATCATACTACGAATAGATTTTCCTTCTTGTATAGCGCTTATCCATGGAACTAATAGCTCACCCGCATGAGAACCTAAAATGGTAACACCTAAAATTTTTCCGTGTTTATTAGTAATCACCTTGATTTTTCCAAGAGTTTGATTTTCAGCAAGCGCACGATCGACTTCAGCAAAATCAAATAGTAAACTTTTAAAAGTGGAACCTTGTTTTTCTACTTCCTTGCTACTTACCCCCACATGAGCAAGTTCTGGTTCAGTATAAGTTACCCAAGGTAAAGCGCGATAATCTACTTTTGCAGGTAGTCGAAATAAAATATTTCGAATGACTATCCCTGCATGATAGTTGGCAAGATGGGTAAATTGATAGCTACTAGCAACATCTCCGACAGCGTAAACATGTTTATTACTCGTACGTAATTTTGAATCAACTTGAATTCCTTTTTTGGTGTAAGAAATTTTTGCTGCTTCTAAATTTAAACCATCGACATTGACACGACGTCCCGTTGCGATAAGTAAATCAGAACCTATGATAGTTTGTTGCTGACCATTTTTTTCTATAAAAATTTCTATTTGATTATCTTTCTGTGCAACTTTAATCGTCTTGGTATTTTCAAAAATTTCCATTCCTTGTTTCTTAAGATGCGTGCGAAGCATATCAACTAAATCTTCTTCATCATGCGATAAAATATGGTTGCCTTCTAATAGAGTGACCTTTGATCCCAGCATTAAAAAAGCCTGACCAAGCTCGCACCCAATGGGTCCGCCGCCAATAATGATGAGATGTTCTGGTTTTTTTGTAATATTAAAAATCGTTTCATTGGTATAAAAAACGATCTTATCTAAACCTTGTATGGGAGGAATAGCAGGTGATGATCCGGTTGCAATTACAAATCGGCGTGCGGTGAGGGTTGTATCGCCTGCCTTTAGTGTGTATGGATTAACAAATTGTCCATGCGCTTGGATTACCTTAACGCCCATGTGAGTAAAACGTTCAATAGAATCTTTCGTTGTTCCAATGATATTGATGACATTGCTCACATGATTCATGACTTTTGCAAAATCGATATCAGGCTCAATAGGTTTAATGCCAAAAGGTGCAACGGTTCTAAAATGATGAGCCGCTTTTGCAGCAGCTAATAATGATTTAGAAGGAACACAGCCATAATTAAGACAATCCCCACCCATTTTATCGTTTTCAATTAAAACGACTTTTATGCCTAATTGTGCTGCACCTGCTGCTACACTTAAACCACCAGCGCCTGCACCAATCACTGCTAGGTCACATTTAATTGAATTCATGTTGATGATTTCCTTTTCTTCCATTGGTAAATAATTGGCACTAGAGATAAGAAAGCAAGTCCAAGAAGAGGTAATAAAACAGGAAGTTCAAAAATGATGCCGAGATTAGGCGTCTCATTCCGATCAAAAATAGACCCGAGACCATTTCCTAATGTCACATAGACAATCGAACCTGGGATGATGCCAATAAAGGTGGCAAGCATGAATGTGCTGGCCTTTACTCCAAGCAGAGCAGGGACAATATTGATGACCCAAAAAGGGAAAAGTGGAACAAGGCGTAAAAAGAGGAGATATTGAAAAGCGCCTTGCTTAAAACCAGTTCTCATCTTTTTAATCCATCGGGATGTTTTCTTTGCTACCCAGGGTTCTAATGCAATACGTACTGCTAAAAAGATAAGCGTCGCGCCGAGTGTCGCACTGATTAATACATATAGCGTTCCAAAAATAGTGCCGAATAAGAATCCACCCACTAATGTAAGGAAAATAGCCCCTGGAATAGAAATGGCGACTGCAAGAATATAAATAATGATATAGATGAAAGCTGCTTGGAAATAATGAGCTTCGGTCCAGGATAAAAGTGTCTGGCGATGCTGTTGTAAAGTGGAAAAATTAAGAAATTGGGATAAATCAAAATAGAAAAAAGCACCTAATCCAACAAGCAGAATAGCAAGTGGTAGCCATCGCCTCATTAATGCTGTTATCACCTTATCCAAGTGCATTTATCTATCCGTTCAAAGACTTTTAAATAAAAAATGATATTTCTGATTACAATATCAAAAACAAATCATTCTTGATTCAAAAAAAGTTAATACCTATGTTAGAATGAATATTCTTAAGATGTAAACGTAATTCTATCTTTTAATGGTCATTGCTAAAGGAGCTAGCTGATATGGGAAATAAAAAGAAAATGTTAGGTTTAACTATTGCAACCGCCGCAGCGATTGCTTTTGCGACAGCACCAATCACATCAACAGTGTCAGAAGCCGCAGCCAAAAAAGTGCACTGTTATGGTGTGAATTCTTGCAAAGGGAAGAGTGCCTGTAAAACAGCAACAAGCGATTGCAAAGGGCATAATGATTGCAAAAGCAAAGGATACTTAATGAAAACAGCTAAGAAATGTAAAAAGCTTGGCGGCAGTGTAGAAGAACCAACTTCATAAATCGCTTCTATAAAGAAAAGAGAGTAGACAGTCAGATGTTCACTCTCTTTGTGAAAAATTTTCTATGGCGCTTCATTATGCAGAATAAACCTTACTTAGGCTTTGGATTAGGTTTACGTACTGATCACTACACCACCATCCTTGATGAACAGCCTCCTATTGATTGGTTTGAAATTCTTACTGAAAATTATCTCGTTCCAGGCGGTAAGCCACTTCATTTTCTCGATAGCATTCGTGAGCACTATCCCATGGTAATGCATGGTGTTTCGATGTCAATCGGAAGTAGTGATCCATTGGATTGGACGTATTTAGAAAGTGTTAAACAACTTGCAAACCGTATTCAACCGAAATGGATTTCAGATCATTTATGTTGGACAGGCGTGCAAGGAAAAAATATGCACGATTTATTACCCTTGCCTTATACTGAAGAAACGATTAATCATGTGGTTGATCGTATCCAACAAATACAAGACTTTTTAGGTCAGCGAATTTTGGTTGAAAATGTTTCGAGTTATCTTACGTATCAAGAATCTATTTTAACAGAATGGGATTTTTTAAAAGAAATTAGTGAGCGCGCTGATTGTCTCATTTTACTTGATGTGAATAATATTTATGTTAGCAGCATCAATCACGAATTTAATCCCTTAGATTATATCGTTGTTATTCCTCCTGAACGTGTATATCAAATCCATTTAGCAGGCCACGAGAATAAGGGTGAGTATGTAATCGATACCCATGATCATGATATTGTAAATCCTGTGTGGGACTTATATGCTGAAGTGTTGCGGCGTTTTGGTCCTATCTCAACGATGATAGAACGCGATGATAATATTCCGCCTTTATCTCTTTTATTATCTGAGTTAAATCATGCAAAGAAAATTGCAGAAATAACGTTAGCGCAGGTGGTAGCATGAAGGGACTGCAACGTTTACAAACTCAATTTCAAGATTACTTGTTAAATTCAAACCCACTATTTCGAAAATGCATTGTTACTACTAAAAAAATTCCAGCAGAAACACGCTTAGCCATCTATAGTCATGCCTATCATTCACGTTTGATCGAAGCACTTGCCGCCAATTATCCTGTATTACAAGCCTATTTAGGCTGTGATCAATTTGAAACGTTAGGGAAAGTCTATCTTCGTGCTTACCCTTCCTCTTTTCGATCCATTCGTTGGTTTGGGGATCAATTAGTCAATTTTTTGAAGGAACATTCTGATTATAAAGCATTTCCTGTTTTAGCCGAGCTTGCACAATTTGAATGGACGTTGACGCTTGTTTTTGATGCTTGGGATAGCACTGTTTTACAAATGGAAGAAATGGGAAACATACCATCTAATGCCTGGGTCAATATGCGATTACAAGCGCATCCTTCTCTACACCGTTTAACGCTATCATGGAATGTTATTCACATTTGGCAAGCTATTTCTGATGATAAAACGCTCCCTGATCCCATAGAAAATTCAGTTCCTATTCATTGGGTATTATGGCGAAAGGAACTCACTAATCATTTTTGTTCACTAAGGGAAGATGAAGCGTGGGCAATCGATGCCATACTTAATGGTTCAACCTTTAGTGAAATATGCGAAGGTTTATGCCAATGGATTGATGAAGAAGAGGTGGGTTTACGAGCGGCCTCCTTTCTAAAAGGATGGATATCAGAAGGGTTGATCACAAAAGTGATACTCTAATATCATGAAGCTTATTGAGCGATCTAATCCTCACTGGATTGATTTGTATTCGTGAACTTGTTACGGTCACAGAATTAATGTTTGGCGAGGGCAGTAATAACATTATTGCAAGAAATATATCAATATATGGTCATGATGAATTACAACATTCTTTATATTCGAAAATTAAAACCAATTTTATCGATTGGATAATCAAGGAAAGACTAAGTAATTGGGATATAAATTGGATACCGATAGGTGTAAATTTTCTTTCATCCACGCTCAGTTTTCAATAGACTTGAGCGCCCATATAATATACAATTCCTGGCATAATAATTTATAACATAACGAGGCGAGACCATGGCAGATAATAGAAAAATTTCTTTATCAAATTCAACTGATAAAACCCATTACACTGAAACTAAAAACAATAATAATCGTTACATGCTTAACCCGGAATTAACAAGTCAAAAAAGGCACCTGGCTATTGAATATTCCCATAAGTTACAATTATTAAATCCTTCCACCAAATTGATAAATTTTTTAGCTAGCTTTGATAAGCCGCGGTCAATTGATCCGGAAACCTTCGCAGAAGGTGTAAAATTATTTATTAAGTTAGCAAATAGCAATCCGCTAAGAAGTAGTCATTCCCAATCAGGAGATGACCGAAACGCATTATATGGAAATATATATTTAGGCTTACATTACAATAATGATTTAGTAAAATTATGGAATAGCTCCCATCATAACTCTGACCCAATTAAAGCTACAGATGTGTCAACGCTTGCCCCTTTAGGGTGGGATTCAATATTTCAGGATGAATTTTTTACTCTGATTTACAAAGGTCAGCAACCCGCACAAGCGTTGGATCAATTAGTCAAGGGCCCAACAGTTATTGATTGTGGCATGTTTACTCAATTAAGTTTTTGGTTTGGCATTCGATACATGTTGGGTAATACGAGATTTAACCAATGTTTTGGGCGCGCACCATTTTTTATCACTCAAAATGTTTACAATAAGATTGAACATAACGATAAACCTTATTCGGGAAATCCACTCTATTCATTTCTATCCACAAAAGAACAAGCGATAATTCCCTCTGTTAATGTCAAACATATTACAAATACCTCACTATATGCTTTAAAGCACCCTGGAGGAAATTATGGCGGCGAAAATTGCATCTTGATTGGCAAGCAACATTATATTTTTGATCCTCATTTAGAGGTTATCCAGGAACTGACAGAATCAGCGGTGCTGAACTTACTACGTAATGCATTTAATGCTGAAAGAGCGCAATATGATACTGATCGCCTATCTTTATACGCTTCAAATCCAGAGAAATTTCATCCTAAGTTATTGCAAACATATGGTCAATTAATAAAAACTGCTGAAATATTACGTAACACAACGCTTACCGAAGAAGAATTTCTTGAAGTAAAACAGAATCCTTCTTTAGAATTAACCTTTGATTTTCATAAATTCTCAAATTGGTTGTGGGCTGTGGAAAATCACGTAAAAGTTGCTCAAACAGATTATTTACCATGTGCAATTGATCACTCTCAAATATCTATTGAATTACTTAATGTGATCCCATTTGAAAATAAAACATCGATGACTTTTTCTACATTTAAACAGGAAACATCTCAACAAAATGAATTAATGGCAATGAGTAAGCAATTTTGTCTAAGCGTCATGGCAGGTAAATCGAAACTCGTTATATTAAGTGGAAAAGCAGGTGTTGGTAAAACAGCATCAGCTGTTTGCGCCGCAAAAGAATTAGCTGCTAGAGGAAAGAAGATTGCTTGGATTTCAGAGGTGATGGTTAACGGATGGACAGATCAAGCTAAAAGTATTGAGGATCTGAATAACTGCAGCTTAGAAATAGATAAATTATTAGCGACAAAACCTGACGTAGTATTTTTAGATGATGATAATTTAGCAGGTTTCAGTGGCAATTTATTGCTTGAAAAAATATATTCCTGGTATGTAAAAAACACAGGGAAAGGATTATTTATTACCTCAAATGAACCTATTAGCTTTAAAAATTGTTATGGCTATAAACTAGACCGAAGATATTATTATCCCCCATTCAGTGATTACCATTCTTATCAATACCTAAATTGGCAATTTAAAACAGATTTAGCAGGTGAAAGCCTTCGTTCAAAACGCGATGGACAATCAATAGGTGCTATCGTGAGTGATTCATCCTGGAAAATTAATGAAAGTAAGCTTGAGTCTGTTGAGCTTATTCCTGCTTTTGATGAAAATGAAGAGCTAGTTCCTATACGACAATCATTGCGTAAAACTGGCTCTATGGGAAGTGCCTACGATACATTAAGTCCTATACAACAACGATGGATTAATATACAAAAGGCTGGAGGTGTCTCTTCATTGATGGAAAATGGTCAACCCCTTTATATGGAATCTTATCTTACAGTAAATCCTTCAAATTTTGAAAAAACCTCATGTAAAACGATAGCACTTGAAATGAGGGAGTATCATTCTCGTTTTTTCGGGAAAAAAATTGATGAGGATTCTGTGCATCAGCTAATTCGCGTGCTCAATTATGCCCACGATCAAGGCGGCAGACAGATCATTTTGATCAATCAAACTAGTTATTCTCATGAGCAACTGCTAATCCAAATTAAAGCCCAGCTTCCAAGTTCTGAGCGTGAAAGGACATGGTCTCGTTTAATGCTGATACTTTGTGAAACAGAAGATTCAATTTTTAAGTATGAGCAATTCAATGGCAAGATAGAAAACATTCCAGAAAACAAGATAGTTGATAATGATAAAAGCAGTAAGGAATTCGGCATACAACCAATTCTATCTACCCTTCACGAAATACAGTTAAGTTTATTCAAAAATGTGAAAACATTTAGTAATCTAAAATCAGATGCGATGAATACCGCTCTGTCTAAAGAAAGAAAAGAAAAATATTGTAGTATTCCGAAAAGAATTTTTGCAAGTAAAACGTCCCAATGAACAACCATTAGAGAATGGCTTAAGCGAACCTAAATCTGAGTATGGAATGATACAAAAAGTGGACATTTCAACTTTGGTTTAACAGATTATTAGCCAAAATTAAGACTATTTTAATAAATTCTAGGTATATTGTGTACAACCTAGAGGGACACAAGATGTTTAGACAACATGCAGCAACAAAAATTCAAAATAATTTCCGCACTTATTTGGCTCAAAAAAAATATCAGGTTCAAGAACTTTCTCCTAATGCGCAAACAAACTATCCAACCCACATTGTTGGTAATGATCCTGTTATGACTGATGATATATTTTCATATAAATCTAAAAAAGATGAAAAAATTGCGTTGATTGCAACTGGAGGTATGAGAGCCCTTATGGTTGCATGCCAACTGAACAATTCAAATGAAACACCAAAAATTATTTTAATTGATAATAGTAAAATCGTTTGTACATTTTGGCGAGAATTAAGAAAATTTTCAGAAGAAAATAAAAATGAAGATTCATTTTTATCAACCTTACCAAGCTTTCTGAAAAAACACGAAATATTATATGAATATCAATTTGAGAAACATCATGCTGCTTTACCAGATATACAAGAAGTCCTAGGAACAAAGTTGCATAATCAAAATTCTTATAGATTTTTTTCCAAAATAATTAATGAATTTGGTTATAAATTAATGCGATCGATTATTTTGCATACTACAGTTATTGCTCAGACTTGGGTTGATCCTATTATTTTTAGTAAAATTAAAAATATTCTTAGTTTGCATAACATTAATAATATTTACATGTACCCATCAAATATTGCTTTTTACGTTAAAAATGAAGATCGAATGAAAGTATTAAAGAATATTGATAATATGCGGCCAACCCTCAGCATACAAACGGACTTGAATCCAACACTTTCGATGCCAGGAACAATTTTCTTTATCCAAAAAAATCATGCTGAATCTGTTTATCAGGAATTCTTTCTAAAAACTGATCATCAAGAGTTAATGATGAAGATGATGCTTGGTTTAATTGATTCGGAAATGACGAGCAAAAAGGTAGTACATATTACATAACCTGAGTATTTCGATCAAAAATAGCCCCAAGACCCTTCCCTGCAAGAATATAAATAATGATATAGGTGAAAGCTGCTTGGAAATAATGAGCTTTGGTCCAGGATAAAAGTGTCTGGCGATGTGCATTTATCTCTCCGTTCAAAGACTTTTAAATAAAAAATGATATTTTTGATTGTATTCTGAAATAATTTTTTAAGGAATATTTGATTTTATCCATTTATATAAGATGGGTAAGATTGATAAGAAGGCTAATCCCAGTAAAGGAAATAATATTGTAGGATCAGAAATAATATCAAGATTTGCTCCATAATCATAATCAACAAATTTACCAAGGCCATTACCTAAAGCAACATAAATAATAGTACCAGGAATAATTCCTATTGCTGTTGTTATCATAAAGGTAGATGTTTTCACACCTAACAACGCGGGAATAATATTCACTACCCAAAAAGGAAAAATAGGAATGAATCGTAGAAAGAATAGATATTGAAATGCTCCTTGCTGAAAGTCACTTCGTGTCTTTTCTAGCCATTGGTTGGTTTTCTTTGCTATCCAAGATCCTAGTGCTAATCGCACTGCGAGAAAAGTCAGTGTTGCACCTAGTGTCGCTCCAACTAAAACATAAATGGTGCCGAAAACAATGCCGAATAAAAAACCGCTTACTAAGGTAAGAAATGTAGCACCACCTGGAACCGATATAGCAACAGCAATAATATAGGTAGCAATATAAATTAAAACTGCTAATAGATAATGTGCTTCAGCCAAAGATAAAAGTTGTTGTCGATGTTGCTTTAATGTGTCAAATGTAAAATAGCTATCTAAGTTTAAACTGAAAAAAATTATTAATCCGCAAACTAATAGAATGAATAGCAACCAGCGCCTAATTGATTCCAATATATCTACTCCATTAAATGATTGTATATAGCTAGGAATAATGTCTATATCCTAACATGGTTTTAAACAGGATGAACTAGAATGAATGTCTTTTTCATCCCGGCGCTATTTGAGTATATTTCATCTTTTTTTCAAGTGCTTTGATAACATTGTTCGGTGACTGGATCGCCACGGCCAAACGCTGCGCGGCCTCGCGATGACAGTATTGGGGGAGTTACTTTTTTTCTTAGTTTTAAGCCTATTTTAATCGTATTTAAATGAATTTGGATAAAATAGAGGCTCAAATTATAAAAACGAGAGAGTGTTTTGGCTATGAATAATCAATATTCTTTACTGACGTCAGGGCTATTTTCAGAAAGATCTGATGAAGATACTCAGACAACAAATACTAGCGAAAATGAAGAGAATCTGAATCCTTTGGATGTAGAAGTTGCTCTAATAGGTAATGTGCCTAAAAAATCCGTGAAAAAAGCATGGTATTTTGTCGATGATAAATTACTTAGTGATTCTCCAACAGTGGTTCCAGATGGAATTGAGATAATCATAGAGAGCAGAACTTATAAGTATGTCATGATTGAAGACGCTGAACGCGAGGTTGTGACTTATTTTGTACGGAACAAAAGACAAAATGAGCAGCGTCGTTTGGATTTAGGAAGAATATTGCCTCAAAATACTCCTGAAGCGTTACCCCAGGATTCTCTTATGAATGATCTAGAAACATTATCTAAATGTTTTCCTGATATTTTTCTAGGAGAAATTACTCCAAATTATTTGACTAGTGCTCAAGAAGAAACATTACCTCTAGAATATCATACCAGTACTCTAGAAGATGAACGTTTTGAAACGACGTCAGAGCTAATACCAGAAGCATCTGTGGACGACTATTTACTAATTCCCAAGTTTTCGAATGATCACGAGAAAGAGGATCACGAGACAGGAGAAAATAGGACTAAGAGAACGCGTAGAAAGAAATGGTATTTTGTCGATGATCATTTACTTAGTGATTCTCCAACAGTGGTCCCAGATGGAATTGAGATTTTCAACGATAATAACAGAAACTTTAATTATGTTATTGATAGAGAAATACAACATCAAGTTGTGAGTTATTTCGCACGGGACGCAAGAAAAAGACGCCATCGTCGTTTGAATGATTCAAAGAATATTCTAAACACATTAGTTCAAAGTTATCCTGACATTTTTCAAGAAGGAGTTCCTCCAGAAAATGAATATCTTCCAACGACAAATGCTAGAGTAAAAAGGCGACGTGTTGAGGAAGAAGTTGCTCCAGAAGAAAAGATAAGAATTTTTTTGGACCGTAATCGAGTATTTTATGATAAAGATGAGAATGAACTTGATAAAAAAACTATTGATGAATGTGACATGAGCGTAAAAGGAACTAAGAGAGGAATACGTTTCTATTACAAGGGGCATTTATTAATTTCCGGAGAATCTCTATGCAGGCGCAAAAAGAGACGTGATCAACAGGTGGAAGCTAGGACAGCGGAAAGTCAGTTACCAATAGGAGCGATATTATCTGTAGATCATTTCCCTACTATTAGTGATCAAGAAAAAGGATTATTAGAAACCTTATGTCAAATGTATTTTGATGGTCATACTATAGCTCAAGAAAACGAGATAGTTGAACAGTATCTGACTCAGATTCAAGAAGAAGTATCTCAAAACGATCCTATTATCGAGATGCAAGAAGAAGTATCTCAAAACGATCCTACTATCGAGATGCAAGAAGAAGTATCTCAAAACGATCCTATTATCGAGATGCAAGAAGAAGTATCTCAAAACGATCCTATTATCGAGATGCAAAATGAGATTATATTTTGGAGTGGTCAAGGAGGCAGTTTTAACCCGCTTATGTTTACTCCAGCGCCTTTAAAAGAGCCGAATATAGAAAATATTACATCAAAAAAAATAACGAATTTTTTTAATAAATGAATCTTTTAGGGATCCTGTAAAAGACTATCCGTTCGCGTTTTCCAATAATTTAATCATTCAGTAGTATAGACTTAGTTTTCAAAAACCAGTATCTTAATCCGAAATCACCCTCTTCATGGATGGCCTCGCCATAACCGCGTGTGTGGAATTAAAAAGGTATTTAAGAGAAGAGTGATGAGAAAATCAAAAGGAATCTATTGGCTTGCATCCTATCCAAAATCTGGTAATACGTGGTTTCGCATTTTTTTAGCTAATTTGTTAAATCAGTCTGACGAAACAGTTGATCTCAATGCGATTAACATTGGCACCATTGCTAGTGCTAGAGAGTGGATAGAATATGCTTTGGGTTTTGAGAGCGCCCATCTTTCACACAATGAATTAGATGCATTAAGACCATTAATTTATGAATGGTATGGAGATACTGAGAAAGTCAGCTATCATAAAATACACGATGCTTACACTTATTTGGAAAATCAACAACCAATCATTCCTGCAGCCAATTGTCTAGGCGTAATTTATTTTATTCGTAATCCATTGGATGTAGCAATTTCGTTCGCTAATCATTTATCTTGCAGTATTGACATAGCAATTGACCAGATGGGGAATGAAAATTATGCCTTTTGTAGTGGACGATTCCGACAATTTAATCAATTGCAACAAAAGTTGTTATCTTGGTCAGGTCACGTTAACAGCTGGATGAAAGCCAACGAAATAAATATCTTGGTGTTACGTTATGAAGATATGAAATTAAATAGTAAAGAAACATTTACTCGCGCGGTGCAATTTTTACAACTAACTGCAACTGCTGATGAGATTGAGCGTGCTTTATCGCATTCGCACATTGAAAAATTACAGCAATTTGAAAAGCAAGCTTATTTTTCTGAAAAACCATTAAAAACACAATACTTTTTTCGCAAAGGTGTAGTAGGAGATTGGCGAGAAACACTTACCCAAATTCAAATTAAACGTATTATTCATGATCATGGTGAAACAATGCGAAATTTTGGATATCTGGACCAGAACGGAGATCCTATTCTTGAACAAGGATATTATTTCTCATCTAGCTGAAATGATCCATTTTGCAGATTAAGTTATTTCTATAATATTTTGCTCTCTGGTAGACTTGTCTGTAAACAAGCTCTATACCAAGTAAAGGATTGCGTCATGTATCACTATCAAGCTTTTCAACTGACTATTTCTAGTGAAATGATGATTCCTGAGTTACTAGAATTTCCAGAGAAAACATCTGGTATTGACGTGAAAATTCAATTTGGCATTGTTGCTGTAGACGGTCTTGTTGCTCCATTAAATAAAGGCGTTTTCTTTCAAGTCAATGAGACAATGCTATGGCTTCATGTTCCTAAAATAGCTCGATTTTTGGTAACACAAGGCCAACATATTACGATTGATCCTATTGCAGATGCTGATGAAGATAGTATACGCATATTTCTGTTAGGTTCTTGCTTCGGCGCTCTCTTGATGCAACGCTCATTATTTGTTTTGCATGGAAGTGCTATACAAGTAGGCAATTATTCCTTTTCCATTGCAGGACCATCTGGTGTTGGAAAGTCTACCCTGTCAGGTGCATTTTTAAATCGTGGTTACTCCATTTTAGCAGATGATATATGTGCCGTTAATCAAACAGGGGAAGTGCTTCCTAGTTTTCCACAAATTAAGCTATGGGCAGATGCAGCTAAGAAATTGAAAATTGATACATCTAGTTTAAAAAAAATTCGTCCCTCAATTGAAAAATATGCATTGCCTTTGGATTCTCATTTCCAACCTGCACCCTTGGCACTGAAAATGATTTATATTTTAAATTCTCACAATAAAAGTGAATTAAATATAATGAATTTAACAGGTGCAAAAAAGTTACAACCGTTAAGAAATCAACTTTATCGTTTAAATTATCTCAAAAATATTGTCCAAGAAAGTGTGACTCTTCAACAATGCGGATTTATTGCAAATCGTGTTGGGTTGGTAAAAATTTCTCGACCCGAATCAGGTTTCTCATTAGACAAATTAGTTAATTCAATTGAAGGTGACTTGATTAATCGAGGTTTTATAGTCATATGAAAAACATTTTTTTGATAATAATTTCAATATTTATTACTTCAATACATTCGCAAGAATGTCTGAAACAATTCCTGTCGTTGAGTTGACTAATAATACATCCTTGCCTGCTACTAAATAATCGTACCCCGGTCGGATGGGCAATGAAGATAATATACTTTCAGGCAAAAATACTTTTGCAATACCAGGAGGAAGAGGTTTCCCGCGCGCTAAATTTTTTGCGATTCCTGGCGGCAGTGGGGTGGTTACGAATGGATGAGCCCTAAAATGATCTGCAATAATAACTCTATCCTTATTAGCAAATCTCGCTACATATTTTTGTCCTTGTTTACCCACAGATTTTATTTTTTTCTTATTTTGTTGGCCAACAGATTTAGACTGCCCAACATTTGCCTTTCCTTTTCCTTGCCCAGGCGAATTACCTCCTTGGGCAGCATAAATAGCAGGACTGAGAAAACCCACGCAAAAAATACAAAAAGTGATAATGAAAAATTTTACTAATTTGCCCATGTGACATCTCCCTGTCGTAAATATAAGCATAATATATACCTCAATGAATATAGTTTCCATGATATAAGGGGACAGTTTTTTTACCCGTTCAGATCATTTAAACTAATTGACAGATATTTGACATAAGCTATAAATACATTGATAATATAGCTTATGACGTATATTCGCAGAAAACTAGCGGGCAATATTTTAGACATATTAAAGCGCGGCAAAAGTATCTTATTGCTTGGCGCTAGGCAAACTGGCAAAACCACTATGATCAATCAGGAGATCGTCCCTGACCTTATTTATTCGTTTGTAGACCCGGAAGTACGAATACGATATGAAAAAGATCCAACGTTGCTTACTCGCGAATTAAAACTTTCATTACAAACATGGGACAAACTGCCTATCATTTTCATTGATGAAATTCAAAGAGTGCCAAATGTAACGGATATTGCACAACTACTCATTGATCAAAAAAAAGCGCAATTTATTTTGACAGGATCTTCGGCACATAAATTAAAGCACGGCGCGACTGTAAATTTATTACCGGGTAGGGTAGTCGCCTTAATCATGGACCCTCTTCATTTTGATGAATTGCCAAAGAATTGGCAAAATCTGAATGATATTTTACTCTATGGAACGCTGCCATTTATTGTACTGGATGTGAATGACGATAATAGAGAGGCAGATTTACGTTCATACGTGACAACCTATCTTGAAGAAGAAATCAGGGCAGAGGCATTAGTCAGAAATATTGGAAATTTTTCTCGATTCCTAGAGCTCGCGGCAAGTGAATCAGGGCATATTGTTAATTTTACCAAACTGTCTCAGGATGTTGGTGTCGCATCAACGACCATTATTGATTATTATCAAGTTCTAGAAGATTGCATGATAACATTACGAATTGACCCTATTATTCATTCAATCTCACATAGGCGATTGATCAAATCTCCTAAGTATATATTTTTTGATCTTGGAGTGCGGCGTGCTTGCACAAATGAAGGCCATCAATTACCAGAGAAATATCTTGCACATCTTTTTGAGCAATACATAGGTATCGAGCTCATTCACCAAATACGCAAGTTATCGAGCGCCAAGCTTCGTTATTGGCGTGATAGTAATAATGTTGAAGTCGATTACGTTTTGGAAACTTCAGGTAGATATATACCAATCGAAGTAAAATGGACTGAAGAGCCCTCTATCAATGATGCGCGGCACCTGAAAAAATTTTTATTGGAATATGAGAATACAGATAAGGGTTATATCATTTGTAGAACGCCGCAAGCTATAGAAATTTCTGAAAATATCATTGCATTACCTTGGCAAAGAGTGAAAGAAATTATATTTTGACGTGGTGCAAATCGGAAATGTTCCTGCTAAAGATCATGTGGATCGATGGGCTGATTTTCCGCTTGCAGAATCAATATCGGATTTTTTCCATAAATAGATGTCATGAAATATCATAATACACACAATACGCATTAGTATTATCCCTAATTCTTTTATCAATCTTTTGTCATTATGATTTCGAAAGACTTTTTAGGAAAGACAGGGAGAATAATTTGAAAATAACTCGCGTTCATTTATTTGTTATTATTTTAGGTTTCTTCTTTCACTCCGCTATTTGGGGATTTTCAAGTTCCATCATAAATGTAATAACGCCAGTACCCTAATTACAAAAAAGCAAACGATCATTACGAAAAATACTGATTGCTTCTGGTCATGAGCCGCCACATTGCAATTATTCGCATAGCGTGAGTCATTTAGAGGATCATGCATTGATAGCCTATTTGCAATAATTGGGCGGTATATTCGGATTGATTTAAGAATTTATTTAATGTTGCTATAAAGCACTAAATATGTTAGAAATATACTTCTTATAATAGTAAATACGTAACTCCCAAGGATGACAATCACGTATTTTGTTACAAAAATAACCCTAGTTTATCTATAACCTGGTGAGTTACATAAATAGATAAAATAATTTATGAAATCAAAATCATCGTCCTCCGATAAAAATGAAAATAATAACAATAATTGGGATATATTAGACGAGCCAGTGAAACATCACGTTCTTTCGTTTTTTAATAAACGGGATCTTGCAAAAACAGGAGAAATAAATCGAGAATTTTACCGATTATCACGTGATTCTATATTGCAAAATCAAGCTCGAACTGACTATACACATTTAATTACTACAAATAAGATTTCCGGTTTACGCGGTTGCTTTTTATCGTGTTACTTAAAATCAGTTGATAAAATAATTTTTTTTGATTGTCTAAACGAGATAAAAATTTTAAATTATCATACTGGAGAGATCACACCTTTTTTTGATAGTTTAAGGAATTCTTCTGTTTTCCCAAAAATCATAAAAGAATTATCTGGTAATCGTGTCATCATCGCATTCGATGATCGAACACTTAGAATATTGGATTTAACTACTCAAACATGCATAAAAACATGTTTATATCCTGAAGAGCACACTCGCAATGCCCAGAAGATTACCTGTTTAAATGAACTATCAGATGGCAGGATTATTTATGGAGATAATTCTGGAAAAGTATACCTTTGGGATTTGAAAGTAGAAAATCCAAAAACAATTTCAAATTTTTCATCATTTTTTCCAACCTGTTTAGAAGTTTTACCTGACGATAAGGTTCTTATTGGAGGTGCACCAGGATGGGGTAGCACAGAGAATAGTCTAAATATTTTAGATATCAGATCATCTACTCGAGAGCCATTCATAGGATTTTCAGAAAGTATTTCTGATATTATTAAATTGAATAATAATAAAATAGCTATAGGAGCAAAGGACATCCATATTATTAACACTAATACGGGCGTTTGCGAAAAAACTTTCACAACCATAGGGTACGTTCATTCACTCACAAAATTATCTCAGGATATTTTTATGAGTACTTCTTTCGATTCTAAGATACATTGTAATACTCGTCCTTACAAATGTAGTACGCGTATTTGGAATGCTAATTCGGGAAAATGTTTAAAGGAATTAGAAATAGATAATTCACCAGAAGGATTTTTTGGATTACCAGATGGAAATATTTTAATGGGTACCGTTATGTTTTTATTTAACCCGTTACAATTAGAAAATTCTAATAAACTGACTCTATGACGATGAACAATTTTTTCTTAATAATATGTGATGGATAAGATTAAATTCGCCTTATACAGTAACATAATTTTGATGCAACGAAGACACAACCTAGTCTATGGATTCGGTAACATTTTTTTCTGCAATTCACTTGTATCCTTTAAGTTTTTCTTAAATAATAGCTGCCAAAATTCAATCCATATTCATACATAATAATCCGAGGAGCAACCTGTGGACGTGAGAACAATAGATCAAGCAGTCATCATGACAGATCTACGAATAAGTCATGATGACAGCTATACCCATGAAGAAACTTCATTTCCATTATTTGGTCTACCGTTAGAGATAAGAGAAAAAATATACTCTTATTGCTCGTCAACAACACTTGGTTTTTTTGCACATACATCGTACCAAGATATGCAAGAGACTGTTCTCTTCAAATTACTATCATGCGCGGTGTATGCGGAACCTGATGCTTATAATCAAAGAGTCGATACATCAAGATTGGCAGCCTTTACTATTTTAAAAAAACATCCTGAGTTATTGTTTCAAACAAGACAGATAACAGACCACTTTGATCGAAGGATAGAAGGTTCTCCCTATAGAATTTTTCTGGGCGCAGGGGATATATGGGCACTAAAACGAGTGCACATAGAAATCATACCGGAGATAGAGAACGGAGGAGCACTAGCAAAAGCTGAATTTCAAGTACAGTTTCCTGATTATAAGGGTCCCTGGCCACTCGATCCGAATATGCTTGAAGAAGTGCTCTATGATGAGAGAAATAAAGCACAAATTGCACAAGTGAAAGCTCAGTTAGAGAGCATTGTTAAAAAGATAACAGCCGATCCTTGCACAAATGGTCAAGCAACTAAAGATGAAACAACAAAAGCAGTTGCAGACTTATGCGAAATATTTGCGCCTAAAGAAGGAGAAGTCATCGCAACAGGATTGCATTTTCCATTAGGCATTATGAAAGAGATAGAGAAAGTATACGATGCTCAATTCGACCTATGGAGTGATGACCAGTTAGTTTTCTTTTCCCGTGAAGTAACAGGAGGAACCCTAGCTGTGCTAACAGCCATAGATGGACAGTGCGTTAAAAAAGGTTTATCCACTCTCAAGATGGAGGAAGGTCCTGATCGTGGAGATGGTTTATTCTGCTGTCATCCTATAGGCATTCCGATGGATAAGGCTCCACTCGTTGGTAAGTTAGGCCGCACAATGTTCGTAGATCCTTATGATGGGTATTCCTGCTTTATCTCTTCAACTCCTGGTATGTTTGATTGGTACAATAAAAATGGCCGCAGTGGCTGCGGTCGCGCGGGTGTGGCGGCGCTGCGGTCGAAGCGGGGTGTTTGGGAAAAATTATGGAGAACAAAAGCAGAGACTATTGCGAGCTATTATCCAATCCAGCGAACAGAAGTCGCAGCTTCCGTGACACTCCGCCCTCTTTGGTGTGCTTCGTTTCTTGCTTAACTCATCTTCATCATAGCCAGTAAGCGATAGTTTTTATGTGTCTCTCGATCATCGATCACATTTTTTTCCGCGGAAAAAAGATTAAGAGAATTTATTATCTTAGATTCAAAGAGAGTATTATTTGTTTGGTTTTCCACGATTGTCCTGGTAAGACTGAGTGTTTTAATTCTCTGGTTTGTCTGGATCCATAAGGAATAGAGAATACTACTTTGAGAATAATCAAGTGATGAGGAGTCTTGTAATCTTTTTTCTAAACTTAGCTGTAAATATAAAGCATGTTGTATTTTACTGTTAGCAAAGGAGTTAAGCGCTTGGCAAGCCATTTGAATAACAGAGCCACCTTCTTCGAATATTGTTGTGTCGTCATGAGCTCGCAAAAGAATGGTAGTAATAAAAGCCTCCCATTGTGTTGGCGGTATATGGTCTGCAATTTTATTAAGTATTTCATAAGCATAAAAACAAGCAGAACGTTCTGTATCTCTTGTCATGTTAAATAAGGCAACAATAGCAGAGTTAAGTATGAATGAAGGCATTTGCCCAGTTTTTATAATATTGCCAAGTATATCGCTTGCGCTTCTTCGAGTACTTTCATCGGAATCTGTCATTGCTCTTAGTGAGTGTTCTACAACATCATTAATATGTGATTTGGGTATAAACGGTGTAAAGTGAACCAATGCCTGATAAGCAATGCAACGAATTTCTTTCTTTTCTGCCTGTATTTTTTCACATAAATCTTCAATGAAAGCTAGTCTAGTGGTCGCAGGAATAGCGCCTGCTAAATTACTCAGTAATTGATAGATATCTTCTCTTGGATCTTCTTTACTCTTGTTTATCTCAGCAAATAAATCAGTAATAAACAATTGCACTTGTTTTTTAGAACACTTTTTCATAATCTTATTGAGAGTTTCATAAGCCTCATCACTTTTAGTTTTACTTTTATATCGTAACTTATCGATGACTTGTGGTAAGTCTGTTTCAGGAATATTTCCCGCTAGCTTGCCCAGTGTTCTACAAATCACCCAATCATATTCATCTATTTTCGTGAGTAAAAAGCCGACTACCGATTCAAGCTGCGTAATCGGAATAGAAAGTGCAAAATCATAAAACGTTTTGCATATATGAAAGGCCAATGCCTCGTTTTTAGCTTTTTCTAATAAGGTTATAACAATCTTCTCAAGAAGAATTGATTCCTCTGTAGTGGAAGATGATAATTGTTTTGCACATTTGCCAAGTAAATTGTAAATGTAATTATTAGACACATTTTCTGCATCTATCTCGGTAAATAATTCTTGAGTGATAGCCAAGACATCTTCTTTTGACATACGTTTTGCAAGAGCTTCAAGTGTATCACATAAGTCGTCATGTAAATCTTTGTCGTAGCGGCTCAAGTTATTTTTTAATTCTTTAAAAAGAATTTCTGGTTGAGGCAGGTAGAATACAAGCATTTTCAGCGTATTACATGCTGGTTGGGAATATTTTAATTTACCGCAATTTATTCTTTCTAATAAGTCCTTTTTAAGAAATTCCTTATGCTCATCAGAAAGATATTCAGCTAATCGAAAAACCGCTAATTCTGCTCCTTCCGCATAGTCGGTCATGGATATGGCATCGATGACATTTTTATGCTTTATTTTTGGTATACGTTCGGCAAGCATTTCAATAGCGTAGTAAAATTGTTCGGTTGCTCCTTCTGGACGGGTCAAAATATCAATAATAGTCGCAATATATTCATCCGGAAGAAATTTGAGCGCAGGATCATTGGTATGCATATTAAAGATCAAGTCTATTTCTTCATCTTCATTAGCAGTAGACATAAAACGCTTTATACACTTGTCTAAATAATTTGCATTATTGAGCCTATCGAAAATAAAGAATTTTTTTAAATGCGGATAATCAACAAAATTTAAAGCATATCCCATTTCGCGATAGTAACGAAAAAAAACTCTCAGTGGGACAGAAAACTCATTGGTATATTCAGGATTCTTTTCCAGATAAGTATTTAATTTTTTGAAACAAAGTGCAAGGCTATTTTTATCCGCAATGAGTGAAGAGATTTTTTGTGCAAAAGGCTTATGATTTTTATGTTCAAATACGGTGAGAGTGGTGCCGCTCATGTAATGTTTCAACAATGCATCCAATACTTTTTCTGGCTTAATATTTTCATTTAATAAGCATTCCAACAGTTTTGCTGAATAATCTTTAGCGCGGTGTGTTTTACTAAAATAATCTGCGGCTGTTTTTCCATAGCTATCTTCTAAATTTTCATCGGCATTATCTTTTTTAAGAAGATTATAAACCTGCTCATTGCCTTTTTTTGCTGCATAATGAAGTGCTGAAAATTTTTCTTTACCCGCTTGTTCGTCGATATTGAGAAGAATATCATTTTTGGCTTTAAGTAATAATTTGACTACCTGAATGGTTTCTTTCGAGGTGGTTGTACAAAGACGGCGAAGTGCTTGAGAGTAATTTCTTGCTTCTATTGAAACAAGGAAGTTGTGATATTTTTCTTCATTTAAATTGATAACTGAAGAAATTTCCTTTATTAGATTATCATGAATCTTTAAGGCTGAATCAATTTCTTCAATTATTTTTTTGAGATCTTGAGCATGAAGAGAATTATTCAAAATAGGAAAAATTTCTTTAAGTTCTTTTAGAGGTAGATTACTTTCATCTGGCAAAGTTGCAATAGAAGTGCGCGTATAGATTTCTTTTAATTGCTGCATTTCCTCATGCAAACTTTCATTATTTAGATTGGCATCTAAAATGTTTTCCAAGATTTTTTTATTCATGGTGTTACTCGCCTAAAATAGAGGGAATTATTACAGCTAAGTAATATATGTATAAGATACGGATAGTCTTAAAATAAGCTTAAAACACGTGAATCCACCTTCACCAATTTAAATTTAAGCGTGATAACTCTTATTATCAGCTTATTGACAAGTGTTATTTTGCCCTATAGAATCATTAATATTAATTAAATTCAATCACTTACAATTATTGTGACAGTGTCACAATAATTAAGCTGGTCGCATTTTTTAAAATTAATCATTATTAATGACCCACTAAAACGGGATTTTTACACAGAAATGTGTCGTCTTCAAGGGTGGGGAGTTAGAGGGTTAAGAGAAAAAATTGAGAATAAAGGGTCGTTTTTGTGGACTAGCAGATAAGGTGGAAAATAGCCTTGTTTAACAAAATATTATTTATATTTTCTTTATTCATTATAATTTTCTCGGCGATAAATGCTAATGCATCGCCAAAATTATGTCAGAATAACTTATTTATTATTAATTTCATTGAATGGGGTGACTATTGCTGGGTCACTGGTACCTTTTACCATAACGATCAAACTATAATTAAAAAATTTATTGTTAATACTAATTCAACTTTAAGTTTATGCAATTCTGGAGATAGTTCCAAGGAAACAAAAAAATGGCATGGTAAACGCTTAAAGATTTTTGTAAAAAAAATAAAAATTTGTGACTATGAACCTCCTTGCAATGATAAGGATACTAAAATTGAAGTTGATGCAATAGTTAATTACAAAATTATTAAGTAAAATGAAATGGATCTACGTTTTAAGGTTTTTTTTATAGTAATTTTTGTGTAGCATTTGCGGACGATTCTTGCTGGTACTCTTAATTGATATAAGAGGAGAATAATTATTATGTTTTCAAAAAACCCTCAAAAATTAGAACGTCTTAAAGCGTTTCAAAAAGACTTAGCCGATAGATTTGGCCTCGATGAAAAAAGCCCTGATGGGTGTGACCTTTCTTTAATGTCTCTAAATAATGGCGAAGAATTATCTACAATAAGCCCAGCTATTTTAGAGAAAGCACAGCAGACCAACACACCCATTTTAATGCGAAAAAATGAAAGCGAATTTTTTGTTTATGGCGATAAAAATGGAGATGGAAAATGGGATTACACTAAAATAACCGTTAAAGATAGTGATCTGACTAAATTGCCCTTTGAAAAAGGAATAATTAAGCGTAGTGATAAGACATTCACACCATCTTTGATAAATATATTAGAAGAAGGTCATATCCCCCTTGATTATGGAATTCTTAAAAATGTGATTAGTAATCTGATTCAAGAAGACCTTGATGAAGAAAAAGACCAGGCGGAAGAAAAATTATATCCCATAAGAACTAAGCGGGAAATATATAATTTATTTGAAGGTCAAAAAATAGCAGCCTTAGTAGGATATTTGGTAGGTGAAAACAGCCAAATAACAAATGAAATTTTAAGTTTAGATGAAGGGAGATTTATAAAACAATCATTAATGGAATTAGCATATTATATGTGGATACATGGTGGTGAAAAATCTTCTATGAAATCAGTGACAACTGAAGATCTCAAGAAAATATTTAAAGATAAATTTGAGTATGCAAAATATGTGTTAGATAATTGCGACCTAATTGTCAAAGGTAGTGGAACTTACAGTTTTATCTCGCTAAATTTTCAAGCATATATGAATGCGAACCATACGATTTGGAAAACAAATCAGCTAAAAAGGTAAAAAAGTTGCGGAAATTTTATCGGCTCTCGCTTACTAGGCCATTCTCAGATAAACCCATGGCTAATTCTCATAACCATAGTTGCTCAGCTCTGACGCTATCTTGCTTGATAAGACCTTTTTTCGTTAAGTGACCCCCACGGATTTTTATGGTCTTCTATTCTTCTTCAGGTTAAATGAAAGTTAAATAATGAACAATCTTATTTGGCAAAAGGCAAAAAACCACGTTTTTAATTTTATCAATATTTTCAGTTAGTTAATGTTTATCCATTGAAATAATTAGTTTTTCTTCCATAAAAAAGCCAAAAAACGTACTAACCTTTATATATGTAAGTAGCATATTTGTTATCTAAAATACTTTTTATTGTCTAAGGATTGACAGGAGATGCCGCTAAGGTGTGTAAAAAAAATAACTTAACTATTACCCAACTGTTAAGTGAGGATAAAATTCGATTAACAAGGATAGTAGATAGGCTGGTTAAATTATTCCCATCAATTGCAATTTATCTATTTTTAGGTCTATCAAGTGTTGCCATCGCGAACCCCGAAGGAGGACAAGTAGTAGGAGGAGCAGCGACGATTGTTGTGGAGGGAACAACGACTACCATTAATCAATCGAGTGACAAAGCAATTATCGATTGGCGTACATTCAATATTCAGCAAGGTGAAAGAACGCAATTTAACCAACCTTCTTCTTCATCGATGATTCTTAATCGTGTCATCGATAATTCACAAGCATCACAAATTTATGGTCAACTTAATGCGAATGGTCATGTTGTAATTATTAACCAAGCAGGAATTGTTTTTGGTCCAACCGCACAAGTGGATGTTGGAGGATTAATCGCGACCACAGCAAATATTCGCAATGAAGATTTCATGGCAGGCAAATTAATTTTCAGTCAATTACCAGATAGTGGTGGTACGATCATCAACAAAGGTACGATTACGGCAGCAGAAGGTGGATTAGTTGCATTAGTTGCACCCGGTGTCGTGAACTCTGGTGTGATAAAAGCACGGATGGGAAAAATAGCATTAGCATCAGGCACAGCCTATACGGTGGATTTGTATGGTGATCAACTCATTAATTTTAGTGTTGGAGGTACGGTTACCAAAGCAGCGAATGATGAGAATGGTCATCCGATGAAAAATGCGGTGAGTAATACGGGAGAATTATTAGCAGATGGCGGACGAATTGAAATTAGTGCGAAAGTAGCGAAAGGAGTGGTGGATAATGTCATTAATATGCAAGGTGTAGCACAAGCACGTAGTGTATCGGTTAGCAAAACAGGTGTGATTAGTTTGTTTGGTGGCAGTGAAGGTGTGGTGAAAGTAACAGGAAAAGTAGATGCATCGGGTAGGAGTGCAGGGTACAAAGGCGGCAAAATTAAAGTAAGCGGCGAAAAAGTTGGTGTAACAGATCAAGCTTTATTTGATGCCAGTGGTGATGTAGGTGGTGGTGAGATTTTATTGGGTGGTAATTTCCGCGGTGTGGGGCCATTACCTAATGCGAATTATACATTTTTTGGCGCGAGCGCAATCGCTAACGCCGACGCTATTACTATAGGTGATGGTGGATCAGTAATTTTGTGGTCAGATTACGGCACTAAGTTTTATGGAACAATTTCAGCAAGAGGTGGTTTATTAGGTGGTGATGGTGGGTTGGTTGAAACTTCGGGTGGAATTTTAGTTTACGAAGGTAATGTAGATGTAAAAACAATATTTGGAAAAGCAGGTTTAGTGTTATTAGATCCGACTGATATATATGTGGTGGATGGTGCAAATGGAACGGGAACATTAGATGATTCTTTTACCAGTGGCGAAATCGATTTTGATGTTGCTGACGATGGTGGCAATACCGTTTCCGTAGGTAAATTACAAGCTTTAGGCAATACCAATATTACTTTAGAAGCAAAACGAGATATTTATATTGGTACATCAGGTGGTGCGTCAGCAACAGTTGACCTGAGTAGTAGTTTAACCAGCAGTACGAATTTTTTTACCTTGAAAGCAGGTGATAATACCACGGTAGGAGCGGGCGATATCATTTTCCAAACGGGTTCAAGCATTACGACAGGCGGTGGTTCAGTTCAGATAACAGCGGGTGATGCAACACAAGCAATAGGGAGTGCAACGCTGGGTGCGATTACTGCAGCTAATAACGGAACGATTACGGTTGATGCGCAAGATGCCATTACTGTTAATGGCGCACTGAGCACAGATAATGGTGGTACCGATTCATTAGGAATCACACTTAATGCAAATAAAAAAGGGAGTGGTAGCAGTGGTGTGACGATCGGCAGTAGTGGTTCCCTTGCTGGTGGAAATGCTTCTAAGATTGCAATTAATGTAAATGCAGCCGGTGGTGGAACGGGCGGAGTAAGTTTAGATGGTGGAAATATTACTTCAAATAATAGAAGCATTACGATTGCAACCAATACAGGATCAAATTCAACGGGTGGTTCTATTACACGATCGGCAGGTACCGTTCAGTCAAATAGTAACTCAATCATCTTGACAGTACCTAGCGCCAGTGCCAGTAGCATCGGTACCTCTGCCAACCCTATCTCTATTACTACGAGTGGGCAAACGATTACTTTGACTGCAGGGTCAGGCGGCGCGTTTATTGAATCAACAGGTAATATGACATTAGGTGCACCAACATTGAATGCTGATGCAAGCTTATATGTTACATCATCAGGTACATTAACACTGCCAACGAGCACTAATCTTTCAACGGGTACCGGTAATATTACATTGAAGAGTTTAGGTGGGAGTTTAGGTACTCAAGGGACATTTACTACGACAACCGGTAATATTACGCTTTCTGCATCTCAGAACCTAACTATTAATGCTGATGATGATATTGCTTCTAATAATGCTGACGATACTGCTGGTGGCATTATCACTTTAGATGGTGCTACAGCAGGAGGAGCACATAGTATTAATATTGATGCTACCTCATCTATTACAACAAAAAGTACCAATGCTAATGCTGTGGTTATTACCAATGGTGGAACAGGCAATACAACTATCAACTCAGTAATCAGCGCTACGAATGGTGGGGTAAATATTAATGCTAATAGCGGTATCCTTGGTGTGGAAGATATTACGGCGACTAAAGGGGTAACATTAAAAGCCGGAAATTTTAATATTAATAGTGATAATAGTGTGGATGGTGGCTCTAGCTCTTTTGTTGTGATCACTGTTCCTGATACGACAACCATTGGTCTTATAGGATCGGATCAGCAAGCGGATTTATCTGCAACTGAATTAAATCTTCTTCAAGCTGCTGATATTCGCATTGGTAGTACTGGTGCAGGTGCTATCACGTTTGGTACGTCATCTTGGACGCCTGATGCAGCTTTTGCGACGGATGTATTCACTCTCGCATCAGCAGGAGCAATTACACAGGGTTCTGTGGCATTGAACCTCAGTACCAGTACCTCTGATTTATTGCTGCGTGGCGGCGGTGATGTTACCTTAACGAACGCAAGTAATAATTTAAATAGCATTGCGGCAGATAAATCAGGAGGAGCAATTTCTCTTAGAGATGGCACAGGTAATATGACTATTGCCAGTTTAGCAGATGATTTAGGTACAGCCTCTAATTTAAGCACCACCGGTAATATTACTTTAACGTCAGCAGGTACAATTTCAACATCAGGTTCTGCCATTATTAATGGCGCACTACTCACAACTAGCTCTGTGGGTGGTACGACACTTACTAATACTAATACAATAACCAGTTTTAATGGGACAAACGCGACCAGTGGAGATATTTCATTAACCAATAGTGGCACCCTGGATATTACTGGTGTAAGCCAAACAGTTGGTGCGCTTACGATCACTAATACTGGTGAAATAACTGATAGCGGCACTATCACATCGACTGGTGGAACCACAACGCTTGCTGCTGGTTCTGGTAACAATATTACCTTAAATGATGTAGCAAATAATTTTTCAACGGTTGCGATTACTTCCGGTAATAATGTGACATTAGTAGATGCAGGCGCGATCGTATTAGGTGCATCCACTGTATCAGGTGATTTATCGATCACAGCGGGAGGCGCAATTACAGATAGTGGTACCTTAACTGTCAATGGTGCTAGTAAGACAGCAACGTTTAATGCAGGGGCGGATAATAATATTACATTAGATGATAGTAGTAATGATTTTACAAAAGTGGTTATTACGCTGGGTAATGCTGTTGCCTTGGTAGATGTAGATGATCTTGATTTGGGAACATCCGATGTTCGCGGCACATTCCAAACAACAACGGGTGGCGCTTTGAGTCAAAGTGGAGCCTTATCAGTTGATGGCGCGGCCACGTTTATTGCTTCTGCAGCTAATGTGGATATGGATTTAAGTACACAAGCCAACGATTTTGATAGCACCGTCACATTAGGTGGAACACAAAGTAATTTTCGTGATGTGAAATTACGTAATACTGATGCAGGGGCGGGAATAATAGCTAATTTATCAAGCGCTAGTTTACGTAACGTTACACTGACTTATAATAATGCTGCTATTTCGCTAGCAGCATTAACCATGACAGGTGATTTAAGTGTCACAGCAGGCGGTGCCATTACGCAAACAGGTGTACTTGATGTTGATGGTACATCTGGTTTCACTGCAGGGGCGAATGCTATCACCTTGACGCAAAATAACGTATTCACAGGCGCAGTATCACTTTCAAATAGTGGTGCGAATAATGTTGATCTTGTTAATAATGCAGCGTTAGTGTTAGGTACAGTCGATGTAGGAACAGGGACTTTGAAATTTACGTCCGCAGGTAATATGACGCAATCCGGTGTCATCACTCAAGCTGCGAGTGCAGGAACATTTACTATTAAAAGCAGTTCTGCTAGTTCAAACATTGACTTGAGTACACAAGCAAATGATTTTAGCGGAACCGTTGCCTTAGATGGTACGGTGTTGGGTAATTTTCTTGATATTAAATTACGTAACGTTAATACAGGCGCGGGTGCAATCACTAATTTTGGTACATCAGTAACTAATTTAGATGATCTAACCATTACCTATAATAATGCAGCTGTATCGTTACCTGCATTGACCATGACTGGAAATTTGAATGTCACAGCAGGTGGTGCAATTACTCAAACAGGTGCATTTACTGTAAGTGGCACAACAAGCTTAACAGCAAGTGCAGCGAATTCTGATGTGACTTTATCCTCAGCGAATGATTTAAGTGGAGCGGTGACAATAGGCGGCACGGTTAGCAACATTCGCGATTTCAATTTACGCAATACAAATTCAAGTGCCGCCTTACCAACGAATTTAAGCAGCTTAAGTAGTTTAAGAGATTTAACCTTAACGTATAACAACGCAGCGATTGCCTTACCTGCTTTGACATTACAAAGTGGTGGTGATTTAGCAATTACCGCAGGCGGAGCAATCACACAATCAGGTGCCTTAGTTGTGCCGAGTACATCTAGTTTCACAGCAGGAGCAAATGCAATTACGTTAACGAATGCAAGTAATGATTTCACTGGAGCGATAGCGCTATCGAATAGCGGTGCAAATAATGTATCAGTGAGAACATTAGGAGCGATGAGTGCAGGAACAGTTTCTGTCGGAACAGGCACCTTAACGTTAAATGGCGTTGGTATTTCTCAAGCAGATGGGACGACGATCACCCAAGCGGCGGGTGCAGGAGCGGTAACCATTACAGGTAATGCAGGCGCCATAACGTTAACGAAGAGTAATAGTTTCACAGGAGCCATTGGCTTAAGTAACAGTGGTGCGAATAATATTGGATTAACTAGTAGTAATGCTTTAGATATTGCTACATCAGCTGTTGGCAGTGGAGCCTTCAGTTTAATATCAGGCGGGTCAATTACTCAATCAGGTACGATTACTCAAGCAGTTAGTGCTGGAACATTTACTTTAGAAAGTACAGCAGCTAATTCAGATATTACACTTTCACTAGCCAATGATTTAAATGGCACAATTTCGCTCGGTGGAACCTTAGGTAATATCCTCGATGTTAATTTACGCAATGTTAATACTAGTGCATCGTTGATTACTAACTTAGGATCAGCAAGCAGCTTACGTAATTTAACGCTAGCATTTAATAATGCTGCTATTGCATTAGGTGCATTAAGCATGACAGGTAATTTAGATGTCACGGCAGGCGGTGCAATTACACAATCGGGCGCATTAACTATCAGTGGTACAGATAAAACCGCTACTTTTGCTGCAGGATCAAGCAATAATCTAACGCTTTCAAACTCAGGAAATAATTTTACTAAAGTACTGATTACGAGTGGTAATAATGTCACTTTAGTGGATACAAATGCTTTGAATTTAGGTGCATCAACAGTATCAGGTAATTTAAGTGTAACGACTAGTGGAGCAATTACCGTTAGTGGTGCATTAAGCATGAATGGCAGCAGTAAAACAGCAGAATTTGTTTCAAATGGAAATGATATGACCTTCTCTGCAACAGTTGATGGTACGGCTGCTTTCACCTTAAATCCTGGTGCTGCAGGCAATATTACTTTTGATGCAAACTTAGGAAATACAACCGCCTTGTCATCGTTAGTTATTAGTAATGGAACAAATATTACTAATAATGCAACGATTACAACAGGTGACTTTACTCAAAGTGCAGGTAGTGGGCTTAGTGCATTAGGTGGCAGTACGTTAGTAGCAACTGGTACAGCTACTATTACCACGAATAACACCACAGGAAGAGTGACAGTTGGTGCATTGGAGCTTGATACAAACGCTGCTAATTTAACTGGCACGGTTAATGGATTTGCAGGTCAAACAGGTGCTGATTCTATCGTATTATTAAATACCATTGGCCAGGGAACGCATTTCTTTAATGGAATTGACTTATATAAAAGTACCCCAAGTAGTAGTTCTTCATCTACAACAGCTGCATCCACTACGACGACGACAACTAATCCGGCTTTAGTTTTCCTTCCTTTCTTGGCTGAAGACGCAGAAGAGGAAGAAGAAGACTATCTTCTAAATGTTCAAAAATCTCGTAAAAAGAACATCATTCCTTGTTTCTTTAAGACGTGCAATGTCGATAGTGTAGGGTTGAGTCAGAGTTCACGCTAGGTTTTGTGTTTTTTAATCAGTTTTTTCGTAGGAACTCAATCTTCCTCCAAAATGGGCTTATTTCTTGCTGACTGATGACGCTCTCGCAATTCAATATCAATGTATTTATCCGTAGTGGCCAGTAAAAACCGGCCACTTTTGTCGGTTCTTCCACAGAACCCGAATTAACAATTACCTAGAAATTCATCAGCCCCAATTAAAGGTAATAATCGCTGCAGAACAGCCTCGAAAATTTCATGATTGACTTTTTTTATAAATTTTGTTTTTCGATCTTGCCACGATAAAGTTTGAATAATACCTGAAGCTATAACTGATGGCTTTTCAAGGCCATCGACAGGAACTTCGCTTAAATGCCCTCTAATACTGGTGCTAATTGGGCAGCAAATAAGTAGAAGTCCGGCCCCGATCCTGGTAAAAAGGTATCAAATGTCTGATTTTTGCAATTCGTACTCAATTTCTTCCGCTACTTTTTCCATATCGAGGTACGGCCTAGATCCTGGTAAAAAAAGGTTAAATTTTCAAGCTACTCACTTAGTCTCGGTAACTTTGTTTTTTCATTAGCTAATGATCATACGATTAAATTTAAATGTTATTTAGTGCTCGTAACTTTAAACCTCTCTCTCGTTAATATATTTGCTTTTGCGATAATAGGCTCATTTGACATTTCATTTAAGTAACGTGATAAATTATTCCACTTTTGTGGGTCAACCCGATGCCCAGCTATTTCAAGATTAAGGAAAGGCACTGAAACACTAATATCTGCCAAAGAAAAACAATTATCAACGAAATATTTTTTATTACCAATCTCGCGGTCAAGATAAGTAAATACTTGCGGTAACTTATTTTCTAAAGCGTATTTAACTGCATCCATATCAGGTACTAAATTAAATTTAGCTGCAAATAATATGTTGAATGCTACTGTGAGTATGGTGGGAATTAATTGTGAATCAGCATATTCTTCATACCATAAACAATTCGCATAATTTTCTGCAGAGGTCGGATAAATTGATGAGACCGGATATTTCTTTTCAAGGTAAGCGCATATAACAGATGAATCCGATAGCATAAAACTTCCATCTTGATAAATAGGAACCTTACCAAGAGGATTCATTTGTAAAAGTTTTTGTTTATCTTTTTCAAGGAATGGAATCATAACTTCAATTTTGTAAGCGATGTTCTTGAGATCAAGTACGGTAGCTACTTTACGAACATAAGGGGAAACAATGGAGCCATATAATATTCTTGATGTAGTTGTTGATATCATGAATTTTACTCTTACAATTAATTAGAAATTATTTTTAAATACTTCTTTAAAAAATCTAAATGCATTTGCACTAACATAATTTGACATTTTATCAATTATAAATATTTAAGCAGTCTCAAAAACGTAGGTTTTTGTTACTGATCTACAGTTACAAATAACAACCTTAAACCTTCATAATAACGGTACTAAAGTGGTTAAAAATTCATAGTTAAACATCTTGCTCATACCGAACGAGTTATATTACCATTTCTGTCCATTTTATCAAAAGGAATCTGAAAAATGTTTATTGGATATGCTCATGTTTCAACTGAAGACCAACATCTTTTACTCCACCCAGGGGAATTTATTATTTTGAAACGCTATTTAGATTATTCTATGAAATTTTGGTATGGCGATATTGAACTTCTATATCAAAAATTAACAGTTAAACCTGAACCTTTCGTTGATGAAGATAAATGTTCTAAAACTATTTGTTGGACTTACAAAAGAAAACTTAGGAATGATTGGGCTATTAAGTTTAATCAAGAATTCTTCCAAATTAAAGCAGGTTATGAGGAAATAATTAGCCCTGGGGAGTTAATCAATATAAAACATTACTTAGATAACTCAATCGAATTATTAAGCAAAAATCAAAAGCTCTCCTATCAACGATTAGAAGTTAAATCTAAATTATCTTCTCAATTAGATAGGCCAAATGATAAGCAAAGCAACCAAAATTCAACCTTATTATCTTTACAAGCAAGAAAGGATGGGCATAAAACCCCTTGGCGTCATTATAATCCCAACTGGTTAAAATCAACGAATTACCCGAGTGTTAAGTAAGGCTTAATTTTCACGTGAAATGATACTGAAGGGGACATTTTCCCTTTGGTATCACAACTTTTTCTTATTCTTAAGCCTATTTTAATCGTATTTCTATGGATATGGATAAAATAGAGGCTCAAATCATAACGAACGAGAGAATTTTTTATTATGAATGAATATTCCTTAACGATGTCAGAGGAGTTATTACCAGAAACATTTTATGAAGTTGCTCCAAAAGAGAAGGAGCCGACAAAAAAACAAAAGAAAATAGCAAATTTTCTAGCACGACCTGGGCGAATATTTATAAATGGGGAAGAAATTAGTAAATCAAAATTGAGATTGAGAGTAGCGAACAGTACCGTGCAAGGAAAGAGTTTCTATTTGGATAACTATTTATTAGTTACCAGGGCATTGATGCGTGATCATAAAAGGAAAGGTCGCATTACAGGTGAAAATAAGATTAAGAAAAAAACAAAACAGGAGAAATGGTATTTTGTCGATTCCAAATTATTGACTTCTTTTCCATCAGCGCTCCCAGATGGAATTAAGATTATCCAAGAGAGTAGAAATCGTAATTATGTTATTTGTGAAGGAATCAAAAGTCAAGTGGTGACTTATGACGCACGGCACGCAAGAATAAGGCGCCAGCATCGTTTGAATGCAAAGGCAGCGCTAATTGAAGGTAGTCCGGAGGGAAGTCTGATAGACGCTGAAAGGGTATTGCTTCAAAATTCTCCAGAAGGATTACCTCCAGAAAATCAACTAACAATAGAAGAGATATCATCTCTAGAAGCATTATTGAAAAGGCATCTTGATGGTTTTATTCTAGATGATCAAGAAACAGAGTTACTTCAACATTATCTTAAAAGTGATCTTAGCAAGATGATTCAAGAAGAAACATCTCCAAGCGATCTTACCACCCTTGAAGAAGAATTTTTATTTTTGAGTAGTCAAGGAGGCGGTTATAGTTCACGTTTATTTTCTCCGAAGTTTTTAACCAGGAAAGATATAGAAAATAATGATTCACAAATCCACCGTTTCAAAAAATAAAAAGTATGCTACTCGTAAAACTTTTGACAAGTATAATCATACTAAACTGTAAAAGAAAAAAATTTATTGCATGCTGTAGAAGTTTTGCGAAAACAGTGTATTGTTAATGATCCTACGATTAAACGCATTACAGGCTTATCTGAAGATAAGATTCAAGAGCTTCAAAAATAGCATTAGAGAAGAGGTTGGATACTGACAGTGCTAGTGAGCTCTCAAACAATCCAATAAGAATGTCGGATACATTATAAGTGATTGTTTAATTGGACATTTATATGATTTAATGAAATAATTGGAACGTGTCTACGAGAAAGTACTACCTGCCGCTTCATGTTTTAAGTATTTATTCGATAGCATAAAAATATTGTCGCAATATGCAACAGTGCCAAATTAAGATTTCGTTAATAATAACGTGGTAAATTTCGAATCAATCAAATTTGTACTGAGAAAATATTATGCCGCTAAAACCTCTAGATTTAAGCCACTACATCAGTATGATAAATGAATACCTACAGCATATTCCTGTTTATACACTTCATGATTTTGAATTTGTCGCTAATGAATTAGAAAAATTGCAGACAGGTAATGAATCATTTGTAATCACAGAAAAAAACCAAAAAATATTTGAAAAAATAATATCCATTAAAGAATTGATTGAATCGCCTGAATTGTATGTAACAGAGCCAGAAAATTATATAGAGTACCAAAATATTTTAAAACAAGAAATTAATAAAAAAATTCATTTATTTCAAAACTATACCATCGAACAAAAAAATGAATATCTCGAATTACAAGCTCAAGAAAACCATATTAAGCAAAAATATGAACAAAAAACCTTTCAAATAAAAGCGCCAGTATCTGGATCCGATGCGCATGTGATTACACATGCACAATGGGTTCAGCTGCAACATACCCGTTTTACTCTAGAAGGTGCTATTAAAGATTTCTTTATAACAAATAATATTAATCTTTCTTATAACCTATCCACTATGGCTATCGAATTATTACAATCTATTAATAACAATAAAAATAAATTACGAGATTTAATTAATGTTGACATTCAAGAAAATCAATATACCAGCTATCATATAGATGGCCATATAGATTCTATTTTTGATGCAATCAATACATTGAACTCAACACAATTTATCCAAAGAATTAATCAATCTCCTCTTATCGATAGGTGGTTGAGAGCATCAGAGTTGAATTTAATATCACTTTTACCATTAGATGAAATTTATTGGTCTAAATTATCAAACATAGATTTTATTAAACAATTTTCTCATCAGAATATTGCTCCATTATTAACAAATATCAGCGTCTCTCAGTATGACTATACTAATGAAGAAGAAAAAGAATTGAAATTATTAACTATAAGAAATAAAAAAGCTATAACCGCAGCTTTTGTCTTCATGATCATTGGTGGCTTATCAGAGCAGGAAATTAAGAAATGGCCGGCACAAATAAAATTAGAATTATTTAATGAGAGCAAAGAAAATTTATGTGCCCTATGCATAACTCCTTGCATGCCTATTTCAGCTATTGCTAATTTAACTAAAGAAAAAAGATCTGATTTTTATAAAAATATTTATAGTATTCGTGATCTAATGAAATATTATAATATATCAATAAATGAAATTTTTACTCTAGGCATCATCGCCGCTGCAAGAAGTATAGAATTGCTAGAGGAAAATGTTATTTCTTTCGAGGAACTTTCTAAACTACCCGTAGAACACCAAAATGAAATAATAATATATCATGATTTATTTATCTGCTTAAAAAAACAAAATACGATGCCGGAAATATTTTTTCTGCTATCACCCGAACAGAGGAAAGAAATTTATATACATAGATACGATATACAAGAATTGTTGGTGGTAGGCGTTTCGTTTAATAAATTAATATCGACAGAAGCGCCTATTAGGAAAACTATATTTCAATATGGTAAAATTATAAAAGAATTAATTGTTAAATGCAAAATTCCCTATGAATCTTTTATTACTTTGCCATCTGAAATGTTAACTGGAATTTCAAGTTGCAGTAATTTTTTTGTAAAGTGGCTTACTCCTGATCGGCTTGCATCGTTAGTAAAATTAAAAATAGCTGATGATGCTTTTGAGCTGATAAAATCTGTTGACCCGATCGCATATACTATGCGAAATTTAAATACATTAATTGGATTAATAGACAATGGACTCAGTTTTGAAAAATTCATTCAGAGCGAAAAAACGACACAGGAGTATTTATTATCACTTGTCTTTAAAAAATTTACTTATGGTGTCATTCCTGACAGCGATGTATTAACAAACATTAGCCAATTTTTTAATTTTATTTTTGATCGTACTGCTAATAAAAATCCAACAGCTATGAAAGTATTACTTTTTAATTATAACGCGATAAAATATTTAATAGATAAAGTTAAACTTTCAGAGGAAGAGATAACTATGATGGTGATCACTGATCCTGATGAAAGCGAAATAATTCTTCGTCACAAGAAAAAACTTTCGAATTTAGTTGAACCTGATTTTACTCTACTACATATTCTTGCATTATCCGCAGAAAATAAGAAAAGAATATTTGAGCCTTCTGATAAGTATCTCTCTGATAGATGGTTACAAGAAACATTTCAAATACCGCTTAAAGATATTCTGCGTGCATCGCCCGAATATGTGGATGAACTTCTTAGCAATCCGCTTGCAGCAATTACCTTAATTAACAAAGCGAATGTTCCATTCCTTACAATGATGGAAATGAAACCCGCAATTAGACAAAAACTTTTCCAATATCCAGACTCAGTACTACTATTAACAAAAAAACATTCTTTTATCCAACTTAAAAAATTGTCTCCAGATGATTGGGAAATCATTTTAACTAATCCAAAATCACCAGATACACGTGCAATACTTAGAGCACTAGATGGATCTGAATTACGAAGTTTAATTCAATGTAAACTTGAAATGCAATTGTCTGAATTATATGAGAAACGCAAAAAGGTTGACTATCAAAATAAACCCCATGGTTTTTTTGGTAAAAATGTAGGGACGTTAGAAGAAGTACGAGCTGAAAAAAATCAAACATATTTGCAACGAAAAATTGTTGTGATTGCGCGCGAACAAATAAGATTATCGGCATTATTAAACAGAGTTCAATTAATACAAGTAAATAAAGCCGAAGACTTCCCGGAATATGCTAATAAGGAATTAAATGTTTACGAGCACGCGCAACAACAATTGATTGAGATAAAAAAAACACTAACCGATTCTCTTAAAACAGTTGCAATAGATAATGATCAAATTCAAAAATCTTTAAATAATGTTGAAACTCTTATTGGGAAAATACAAAAAGATTTAATCGGTAATCTTGGCGATAATAATTATGTTAATCGTTTTAACGCGCATCAAATGATAGCGAATAAAATAAGAGATTTTAAAAAAGACATTGAAAATATTTATTTAAATCGAAAAGATGAAATTTATATTGAGATACATAAAAAATCATCGGTTCGCTTTGGATAAAGATAAATTAGAATAGTTACAATCTAATTTGACACTGCCTGAAAAAGAAAGTGTGAACTTATACAGATAAATCCAGTGCATAGTACCCTTAGTGCATCAGAGCTGCGCAATACCGGGAAGATTTAGTAGATCACACTGGCCTCACCAGAAGCACACGATATAAAATTTAGATAAAATATCATACTTAAGAAGCGCATTAAGGCACAAGAAACATCTCGTGTGTTAGTGGCTGTTATGTGCTCAATAGGTAGATGTTCAAATAAACGAAAAATATCGTTTTTGTTGTACATGTCCCAAACAAAGGAAAGATGTTGAGACGCATCGATTTTCAACAGTTCATCACACCAATATTTTGCATGATTATTAAAAGTCAAATACCAATCTGAAGCTTGTTCACCACGGTATTGGTGCATGCAAATTATTTCAGGTACAATATTACGTAATCCTTCCCGGACTAATAAACGGTGTTGCAATATATCTGATCCAGAAAAAAATACCGCTTGTGGTAAATTATAACAAAACTCTATTAATTCTAAATTATTAGTCGGGTCTAGTTTCTCTACTCCATACCATAATTGTATTGGATAAACTGAGGTTTTACGAGCGCCGCCAGAAGCTTCTGAGAGCATAAAATATTGTCGGTCCAGTATACAGCCTATTTTGCGTAAAATTTTTTTAGCCGATGTTGTGTGAAGGAATTTACGTTGAAGACAATTGTAATAACCAGAAAATTGTGAATATGGTCTAAGCCATATTTTAGCTGCATTATAAGCGTAGTATAGTTTTGCTTTCCATGATTGTCCAGGCCAAGATATTGATGCGTTGCCTTTACCTCCAGTTAATAATACACGACAGTTGTTTTTTAATATATAGTCATAGCTCGCTAAAATCCACGAAAAATTAAATATGTTTCGAATTGGTTGATCGATAAGCGGGTAATATTTTTCAAGCTGCTGAAATAGATCAATTGTTGGGTCGGTTGTGTATTTATGATGTTTAATATTCGGGTACTTATCTAAAATTGCTTGAACGCAATGCATCTCATTATAAAGCCATCCTGTTCTATAGCTAGGTCCATGCATATCTTTAGAGATTG
>MGXV01000048.1 GCA_001801485.1 Gammaproteobacteria bacterium RIFCSPHIGHO2_12_FULL_37_14 | reverse complement strand
TCGAAACCAGATGCAACCATTATCGAAACACCTATTACTGCGAATTTCCGTGAAGGCTTGAGTGTATTGCAATACTTTATTTCAACTCACGGTGCGCGCAAAGGGTTGGCAGATACTGCGTTAAAGACCGCGAACTCAGGTTACTTAACACGTCGTTTGGTTGACGTCGCGCAAGATTTGGTAATTACAAGCGTTGATTGCGGAACAACAAATGGCATTGAAATGAAACCACACATTGAAGGTGGTGACATCGTTGAACCATTAAAAGAACGCGTATTGGGTCGTGTATTAGCAGCGCCCGTGGTTAATCCAAAAACAGGTGAAGTGCTTTTCACGGAAAATACATTATTAGATGAATCCGGCGTTGCCGTGTTGGAAAAACACAGTGTTGACCGCGTGATGGTTCGTTCAATCATTATGTGTGAAAACACACATGGTGTTTGTTCGCTTTGTTATGGTCGTGATTTGGGTCGCGGGCATTTGGTGAATATCGGTGAAGCGGTCGGTGTCGTTGCGGCACAGTCGATCGGTGAACCCGGAACACAGTTAACCATGCGTACCTTCCATATCGGGGGTGCGGCATCGCGTTCTACTGCAGCAAGTAATGTTCAGGTAAAAGCAGATGGCGTTATCAAATTAAACAATATGAAAACAATTCAAAATGCGAATGGCCAATTGGTGACGGTATCGCGTTCTGGTGAATTGGTTGTTTATGATGAGCAATCTGGTATTGAGCGTGAACAATACAAATTGCCTTATGGTGCACTTTTATCAATCGCTGATGGCGGCAAGGTGAAAGCGGGTCAAATTGTTGCGCAATGGGATCCACACACACATCCGATCATCACTGAAGTCGGTGGAAAATTGCGTTTCATTGATCTTGTTGACGGCGTCACTATGAAACGTCAGACAGATGAGCTCACAGGATTAAGCAGTATTGTTGTCACCGGTGGTGCAAAACAAAAAGGCCAGGGTGGCCGCGAAATGCGCGCGATGGTGAAGTTGGTTGACAAAAAAGGCAACGACATCACACTTGCAGGCGGCAAAGTACCCGCGCAATATTATTTGCCCGAAGGTACATTTATTGCAAAAGAAGATGGCGCGGATGTCGCAATTGGTGACGTCATCGCGCGTATTCCGCAAGAAACCTCAAAAACACGCGACATCACCGGCGGTCTGCCACGCGTTGCCGATTTATTTGAAGCACGCACACCAAAAGATGCTGCGATTCTTGCAGAAATTTCAGGAATTGTGAGCTTCGGTAAAGAAACAAAAGACAAAGGCCGTTTGGTGATTACCGCAGCAGATGGTTCAACATTTGAAGCGTTGATTCCAAAATGGCGTCGCGTCAATGTGTTTGAAGGTGAATCAGTGACGCGCGGTGAAGTGATTGCTGATGGCCCTGTCAATCCACATGATATTTTGCGTTTGCTGGGTGTTAGCAATTTAGCAAACTATATCGTCAATGAAGTGCAAGACGTTTATCGTCTCCAGGGTGTTCGTATTAACGACAAACACATCGAAGTGATTATTCGTCAGATGTTGCGTAAGGTTGTTATTCTGGAATCGCATGACACTGCTTTCTTAAAGGGCGAGCAAGTGGAATACATTGATCTTCGCACTGAAAACGCACGCGTTGAAAAAGAAGGCGGCATCAAGGCGACGTATCAACCATTACTGCTTGGTATTACAAAAGCATCGCTTGCAACGGAATCTTTTATTTCTGCCGCATCATTCCAAGAAACAACACGTGTGTTAACAGGTGCGTCGGTTGCTGGAAAACGTGATGAATTGCGCGGTTTGAAAGAAAACGTTATTGTTGGTCGCTTAATTCCCGCAGGAACAGGCTACGCTTACCATCAAAAACGCCGTGCAGACGCGTTGGCATTGTTAAATGCAGAAGCGCCAGCGCCGGTGAAAACGATTACGTCAGATGAAATTGAGCTTGCGTTAAGCGAAGCATTGAAATCCTCTGCGAATGAAACGGCAGCACAAGAAAAATCGACGGAAGAATAAGCACGGCACACACCGAACAGAAGCTCACCCGGAAGGGTGAGCGAATTTTCTCATTGCCGCACATTATAGAAAAATGCTACAAAATCAAGATAGAGAAGTATGTGTACAAGATCCGCATGAAACTGATGCGCTCATCACGACTGCAGAAACAAAAAAATCCTCGAATCGCAATTATAAAATCGTAGCCGCCGTTGTCTTGTCTTTGACGACTATCGCATTCATATTATATTTTTATTTGCGAAAACAAGCGGGCACGCATTCACCGAATGATGAAGCTGTTAGTCGCACTCTTACAGAGACCTTGCCTTCTTATACGCCAGAATTTATTACAAGAACTCCATGTATTGTTGAGATATGTGAGCAGACTCAACAGATACTGCGTATTCCGGTCTAACCGAACATTGATTCCGATGTCGTGCCGAACAGTGATTCCGGTTTTACTCGAACACTGATTCTTAATTTAATCGAACGATATAATCAACTCACGAACATTATCTGCTAAGAGCTTTTAGTCTGTAAAGATTTTTTTCGTTTTCGCATAGAATCATCACACTGTAATTCTATTCGCATACTGTTATGTACAACACGATCGAGTATGGCATCTGCAAGCGTTGCATCGTTTAAATGTTCATGCCAGTGTGCAATCGGTAATTGACTTGTGATAAGCGTGGATTTGTTTTGATAACGATCATCTAAAATTTCTAGCAAATCTTTTCGTTGATCACTGTCAGGTTGTGATAAACCCCAATCATCTAAAATGAGCAAATCGATTTTTGCAATTTGTGACAAAAAATTTGGGTATGTGCCACCGGCTTTAGCAATTTTTAATTCTTCAAATAAACGCGCGAGTCGATAGTATTTTGAAGTCAATCCTGAAAGACAAGCCTTATGCGCCAATGCACAAGCAAGATAGGTTTTTCCACATCCAGTTTTGCCAATGATTAATAAATTCATATAGTAGGTAACCTTGCTTAGGTTACAAATCCTCAAAGAATGATGCAATCCTTGTTTTATCGTTTTTAATTTCTCTGATATGTTTTTTCGTTTTGTCACGAAGCTCATCTTTATTTATTGCCATTGACCCATCTAATTTTTTTGTTTTCAAAAAACGCCATGACTTCTCTGTTGGATTTAATTCCGGAGAATACGCTGGTAAAATTTCTATTTGAATCCATGATTTATTTTCTTCTTCAAATTTTTCTACTATACCTGCCGTATGTGTTGGCGCACCATCGACAATTAAAATAATATTTCTTTTTGGAAATTCTTTCTTCATTTTTTTAATAAATCTAATAAATACCTTCGCTGTAAATCTTTCTTTTTCTTTTGTTAATTCAAAACACATTCTACCTTGTTGATTAACAGCAGCAGTGATTCCAATATTTTGTCCTCGTTTTCCAGATACCCGAACAATGGGTTTTTTATTTGGAAACGCCCACGTTTTTCCAACATACGGTATGAGTGAAATAATTGCTTCATCCGCATAAAACAATAAAGCATGCTTCTTTTTAGCAGTTTTTAGAATTTCTGGAAATCTTTTATTTTTCCATTCGCGTAATGCTTTTGGGTCTTGCTCAATTGCTCTACGCTCTGGAAATTTTAATTCAAGTCCTAAATTTTTCATTAGCCGCGGCATATGCTTTGGATGGTATTTAATTTTAAATTCATGTTTTATTAAATGACGAATACGCGGACCAGACCATAAATCAGTTGAGTATCCCAATTCAGATGCTGGCTTCCTAATCATTAATAATAATTTTGCAATTTGTTTTTCTGTTAAATAAAAATCTGGACCTGGTGATTTAATTGATTTTAAACTGCGCTTTCCATCTTCTCTAGCTTTATTGATCCATCGATAAACGGCTTGGCGAGTTACACCAAAAGAATCTGCTATGTCGTCAACAGGAATATTTTTTCGATGCAAATTTATTGCAGAAAATCTAAAATGTTCTAATACTTCATGTGATATTGCTCTTCCATCCATAATGAAATAATACAGGAATAAATTATAAATATCAATGAATTGTAACCTAAGCTAGGTTACCTACTATAGCAGATGTTGATTGCGAAACGATAAGTTATATCGAAACGCATGGAACTGCCACTGCATTAGGAGATCCAATTGAAATAGCTGGTTTAACGCAAGCTTTTTCCACATCCAAAAAAAGTTTTTGCGCAATTGGCAGCGTTAAAAGTAACTTTGGTCATCTTGGTTGGGCATCTGGAATGTCTGGATTAATTAAAACAGTACTTGCTTTAAAAAATAAAAAAATTCCTAAGACGCTACATTTTCAAAAAGAAAACCCAAATATAAATTTTAAAGACACTCCTTTTTACGTAGCCAGTGAAGCGACTGATTGGGCAGTAAAGGATTTTCGTCGAGCTGGTGTTAGTGCCTTTGGACTTGGTGGTACCAACGCACACGTCATTCTTCAAGAAATTTCTGATCTAAAAAAACTGAAAAATGAACAAGAAAGAGATTGGCATATACTGACAATAAGCGCCCGAACTAAAAAGGCACTTCGAGAACTCATTGGAAAACACTGTGTTTTTTTAGAAAAGGATACTGAGACAAATATTGCGGATGTATGTTACACATTAAATACAGGACGAAATCATTTTGAATATCGATTTGCGATAGCTGTTCATTCGAAAGAAGACGCTATAAAGAAACTCAAAACATACTTATTTAAATTTAGCTCGGTTGATTTTAAAAAAAATACAAATGACACGAAAAAAATTGCCTTTCTATTTACTGGTGGTGGTTCGCAATATATTGACATGGGTAGACGACTTTATGAAACGCAGCCAACATTTCAGAAAATAATTGATAAATGTAGTTTATTTTTAGAAAAAAATTATGGTATTAATCTAAAAAATATTTTATTTTCTTCTGATGGTTTGTTGAATGAAATAGATGATATTTTGTTTTTGCAGCTTGCGTTGTTTTCAATTTGTATCGCATTAGCAACACTTTGGATCTCATGGGGTATAAAACCTAACATCTTAATTGGCCATAGCTTAGGTGAGTACATGGCAGCCTGCATTGCAGATGTGTTTAGCATTGAAGATGGATTAAAAATACTTTTTGAACGCGGTAGATTAATGCAGACACTCTCTGCAGATGTGCAAATGGCAGTAATATTTTCAGAAAAAGAAAAAATATTTGAAGCAATTAAAAATTATAAGGAAAAAATTTCTATTGCTACGGACAACGCTCCAAATATGATTGTTATTTCTGGAGACAAAAATTGCGTTAATGAAGTTTGCGATTATTTTGAAAACCAAAAAATTAAAACAAGAAAAATAAATGTTTCAAGAGCGGGTCATTCTCCATCCATGGATCCTATTCTTGATAAATTTGAAAGGGTGATAGATAAAATAAGTTTGTCGCGACCTGCAATTCCAATTGTTTCCAATATGAGTGGTGAGATA
>MGXV01000047.1 GCA_001801485.1 Gammaproteobacteria bacterium RIFCSPHIGHO2_12_FULL_37_14 | reverse complement strand
AAGTTTTTGGGGGATGATCGTCCTGGTACGCATGGAAATGGCACAGCTTCAGCCAAACTCGACTACATTTTGATGTCACCCAAACTTTCTGAAAAAGTGACAGCGGGTGGGATTGAGCGTAGAGGTGTGTGGGGTGGAACGCACGGTACACTATTTCCCCATTTACCAAGTATTGAAGCAGCCAAGGATGCTGCTTCGGATCATGCGGCTCTTTGGGTAGACCTAGCTATTTAATTTTTTAGTTTTTGAAGTAGAGACTCATCCAAATATTACTAATTGAATTTTCCAGAAGATAGAAAAAAGCAGATAGTATGTTCTTCAATGTACTCAACACTTATGTGCGAAATTTCGTATTTCTGGGTTAACTATTATTTTAGGAACCTCAACCGCTGAGGAATTCAATATAGCGGGTGGTTGAAAGTAACAAGCTGTTAGAGATATCGAGCTCGGTTTAGGTTGTAATGCTTTTAATTGTTCAGCAGCCCATGTTTTTATATAGTTATCCAACATTTTGAGCTGTGCAGTAGCTTGTCCATGAATAACAAAATTCTCTGTATTTGTTTTGCTACAGCCTAATTCTACATAAGCATCCACGCGTCCCGCAGCTGCACGAATAAAAGCGTACACTAAGCCTTTTTCAATTTTTTCATCTAAATCACTCATTGAATTTCTCAAGCCTTGTCTTGCTGCAGAGAATAATTGTGCCATTAAAATGGCACGTTTTGGCTCGACGATGGCAGCAATTTCCTTTTCTAGCCTAGATTTAACATCCGTGGCTTTTTCATCACGCAATTGCTGTGATTTTGCATAAAGCTCTTCAATCTTTTTAGCATTAAGTAAAGTGAAATAATCGACTATCTCATCGTAAAAATAAATATCTAAACTACCATCATTACTTTTAATAACGGTTGCGCTAATCGTTCCTGTAATATTATTTTTATCGTCAGTCAGAAAAACTTGTTCGGTTGATGCTACTTGTTTATCCATATTATTAGCTAAATTAAAACGGCAGTATTTATCTTCTTTTTTCCCACCAACAAGATATTCATCTTGTTTGCCTGGTGTAAAATCAGCACAACGATTAAATAACTCAGATAAGACATCATATAATTTATCTTTGTCGCTACGAAATTGATTTAACATGCCTGCTAAATCTAGCAAATTGTAATTTAACGTAACGTCATTCATTCTCTTTTTAATAGGGAATGATAAATCACGAGAATAATGGATAGCATTTACTTCTTTAGCTTTTTCATCTTTAATTTGCTTATGAGCTTCACCTGCTAAAAAGCGTTTTGCTCCAAAATCTGAAGCTAATGTATAGCCATCATCAGCGCAAATAAATTGAGTATTGTCGAAAGGGTTAATACAAGTCATCAAGCGATTGTTTTGATTGTAAATGAGAATAGTGGCACCATTAGCTTTCACTGAATACTGTTTTATACGCTCCAAAAATGCTAATTCTGTTTCGGTTTCATTGCCTTCTGGCAAGAAACTTAATATGTTATTCGTATTGATTAACTTCATGATTGATCCTCGTGGATTAGCTATTTATGTAATGGGGGACATGTTAGGGATCTTTAGTGGTATTGTCAATAACCCAATAAGCCCAATAGTTACTACTATTGGGCTATTTACAAAATATTGAATATTTGTTATTATATTTAATTAAATATCGATTTAAACTTTCTGAAACGGCTGTTTCTGAAAGTTTAATTAGGGATAAAGTTGTCTTTGACCGCCAGTGACTTGGCGCAGATAATATAGGTTTCAGAAACGGTCGTTTCTGAAAGTTATTTAGGATAAATTATGGTTAAAAAAAATGATCTGCAACCCTCAAATGCATATTTGGACGCATTAAATCAGGCTAAACAGCTGATAATACAATCTCAAGAGAAATTTGTACGTTCAGCTAATCGCATAAGTATGGAAGTCAGATTAAGTCTAGGAAAAATAATTGATGAGAATTCAGTTAAGTATGACTGGGGAAAATCCATATTAGAAAATTTATCAAAAGATTTATCAATTATATTCCCTGATAATACTGGCCTTTCAGAAAGAAATCTTGCCCACATGAGACAATTTTATAATGAATATAAGCAGCATCCTGAATTACTTGTCCTAGCAAAAGAAGTAAGCTGGGGAACGAATATTGTTATCATGAATAAAGTCAAAGATGCTCATGCAAGGCTATATTATTTACAAATGGCTGCTGAAACGCTGTGTAGTCGAGATGTTATCTCAAATCAGATATCTGCGATGGCATACGAGCATGGACACTTACAAGATAAAAAACACAATTTTCATACTACACTACCCTCTATTCAAGCAGCAAAAGCTGAAACTATTTTAAAAGGAAAATATTTTTTTGAGGCAACTGAGGCATTAGCTTTAACAAAGCCGCTTCAGGAAAAACAAGTTGAAGATGATATGGTTCGCCGTATTAAAGAAGTCATTATGATGCTAGGTAAAGGATTTACTTTTCTTGGGAATCAATATTTATTAAACGCAGGTAAAAATACTTACAGAATCGACTTATTGTTTTTTAATCGTGTTACCCAATCATTGGTGGCCGTAGAGTTAAAAATGACACATTTTAAAGCAGAATATGCAGGAAAAATGAATTTATATCTTAAGCTACTTGATGAGAAAGTTAAACTAGAGCATGAAAATAATTCTATCGGATTAATATTATGTACTGATAGAAATGATGTTGAAGTTGACTATATACTACCTGAAATAAAACGTCCTATAGGTGTTGCTGAATTAAAACTATCAAAAGTGTTACCACGGGAATTATTAGGTAAATTGCCTGATCCAGAAATGCTTAAGAAAAAAATTCTTCAAAATATTAATAAAAAATAAATGATATTATCGTTTCATAGCTACAGGATAAAGAAATGAGTAAATATCCTATACCCTCCCCAATAATTGATAGCTTAGAATATGTTCTCCAAAATGGCTATGCCTATACAAAAATTCCTAGTTTTGCGCCAAATGATTTTTCAGCTGTTATTGAATTTCTAAAACAATATGATGGCAATAAAGCGACTTTTGAAGCATATCGTAGAGAAATTGAAAGGTTACTTCAATGGTCTTGGTTTATTGAGAAAAAATCCATATTAGAATTAAAAAGACAAGATATAGAAAATTATATAGAGTTTTGCCTTGAGCCACCAAAAAACTGGATTGGCACAAAAAGAGTCTCGCGTTTTATTGAGAGAAATGGAATAAGAATGGCTAATCTAAAATGGCGTCCTTTTGTCGCCACTATTAGCAAACAGGATTTTAAAAAAGGTGAAAGGCCAAATAAAAATAACTATCAATTATCACAAAAATCGATTCGAGAAATATTTACAGTATTAGGTAGTTTTTATCAATATTTAATGATAGATGAAAAGGTTACAATTAATCCTATTGCTCTTATTAAACAGAAAAGTAAATTTTTGCAAAAACGACAACAACAGCCTACTGTGATGAGATTAACAGAAAAACAATGGCAATTTTGTCTTCAAATAGTCAAAGAAATGGCCACAGAAAATCCGGAAAAACATGAAAGAACATTATTTATGTTATCCGCTTTATATTTGTTATATCTACGTATTTCAGAATTAGTTTCAAATGATCGCTGGACTCCAATGATGAAGCATTTTCACCAAACAACGGATGGTACATGGTGGTTTAAAATCGTTGGAAAAGGCAATAAATTACGTGAAATAGCGGTCAGTGATGATATGCTTTTAGCATTAACACGATATCGTAAACAATTACGTCTTACCCCCCTACCTTCTCTGAATGAAAAAAATTACCTTTTTCCTAAAGAAAAAGGTAATGGTGCAATAACTGATTCACGTCATATTCGTAGATTAATACAATATTGTTTTGATAAAACCATCAATAAGCTGAGAGAAGAAAAATTATTCTCTGAAGCAGATTCAATGGAATCTGCTACTGTACATTGGCTAAGGCACACTGGTATTTCTGATGATATCAATAAACGTGGCCGCCCTATTTCTCATGTGCGAGATGACGCTGGCCATAGTTCAAGCGCCATTACAGATCGATATAACGATATAGAATTAAAAGAAAGATATAAATCAGCAAAAAATAAAAAATTGATAAATACTAATAAGGAAAATCCGTGACAATGTCGCGGAAATTTAATATTAAAAAAATCCTCACAACTTGGGCGGAAATTTGTATTTTTTGTGGTTGCAAATTGCGACCACAAAAAAATTGTCTGGTAATAGTAATATTTATCACAAATATCTATGGCCAATAAATTGTGGTGACACTGTTACCACAATTTTGAGAGGTCTCCCAACTCAACAATCAAATTAATAATAACAATTATCGATCATATTATATTTGACTAAATAATTATAAATATAGCTCATTTGAAACACCGAAGCAGCAGCAAATAATTATCAAAAAATTACGTCGACAGCTGTAAGTTGTTGATGGCGAGCTTTATAAAAAATGAAACTTAGATGTTTAAAGAACCTAATCTACCGCACCATCCCGCTTCTCACATCTTCAGCTTTTTCAGCTGGCAAATGTGAAAGCAGTCCGGCAGAAAATGCGTTTATGCTTTGGCATTTCTGTATCACAGATAGCAAAAAAGGCAATCTATTTGGCTGCTTACTCGCGACATCATCTTGCATACTTTCCAATCGAGCAACTATATTAATGCGTTCTGTAGGGGTCATTTTATTATAGAGCGCAGATAATGTATTTAATATCATATTATCGCGATTCAAGGTCTCAAATACGTTATCAGGATTCATTACTCGCATAAAAAGTTTATAAAAAATGACCGGGCATTGAAGAGCGTTAAAATTTATTTTGCCTATGGCCTCACACGCATCTGGTTTAACACTCTGAGGAAAAGAACCTTTAAATGTATCAATTCGATCATATAACTTATTAAAAACCACCTCATGTTGATGCTCAGGAATAGAGATATTACCCAGCGCCTCACAGGCACATTTATCAATGGAGTGGTGTCCACTAGTAATATCAACACAAGGAAGTAGCTTACTTACAACTTGCTCAACTAAAGAGGTAGGAATTGGAAACTTACCTAGCGTTTCGCAAACGTTATTCATTACGGTATAATCTTTTCCATCAATTAATTCAAGCAGCTTAGTAACAACACGTACATGGAAACGTTCAGGTAAAACGGCTCCTCTTAAAACATTACAAACACTACATTTAACGCGATAATCTCCGCTATCAAGCTTTTCAAGTATTTTAGCAGCTACCTTTTCATACTCTTCATTACTATCAGCCATTTTAAGTAACGCGCGAAATGCCTGTTGAACAGTATAACCAAAGTCATCACTATTTTTTGTATCCACCAGCTCAAACAGCCTATTAGAAACTTCATCATGCTGGTGTTCAAGCAGCGGCATACTGGCTAACGCAACACAAAAATAAATAATGTTCTTTCCATTCGGATCACGAATTTTTTCCATCAATTTGTTTATTATCTTTTCATGATATCCTTCAAAAACAGTAGGTACTGCTAGCGCTTGGCATGAATATGAGCAGTAAATACCATCTTTACTATCCACATTCTCAAGCAATTTATTAACTACTTTTTCATGTCGACTTTCAGGTATAGTCATCTCACGAAATGCTTCAAGCGCAGGGCGATACATTTGTTGGTCTGAATAACCCGCCAAAATTAAAAAAACATCAACAGCCCTTTCGCGTAGAGATTCTGTAAGAATAGGCAAGCCTGCTAATATTTTTAAAGATTCGCAAGCAAGTCGATGAGTTGTATACTCTGGACTATTATCAAATATTCGGCTTGAGGGCTTTGATTTACTAGCTGTCTCAATAGCATGTGTGACAACTCTTTCAAGTTGACCCTCTATAGAAGCCAATTTAGGAACAAGTGAACGAAAATCGTATGTTCCACTATAGATATTCTCAAGTAATATTCCTGCAACTTGTTCGCCTTGTTGTTTTGGTATGGGTATTTTAATTAAAGCTTTAACAGCAGCTTCTGAATCAGAACGATTTTTTGAATTTTGTACTTTTTCAAGTAACTTAGTAACTACTATTGACTGTTGGTCTTTAGGAATAGGCAAACTTCCTAACGTTTCAAAAATTAGATAAACAAGTGAATCGTCGCTATCGATTTTTTTAAGTAAGTCAGTGATTACTCTTCCAAGTTCCTTTTTTGGAATAGCCATTGTTCTTATCATTTCGCAAGCCAATCTATGATCCTTTCGTACACTATCTTTTATTCTTTGATTTTCATAATACTCGCTAGAAATGCGCCGATAGTCAGGTGACATAAAATTAATGGCATTTAAATCACGATCTTCATATTTAAGCACAGGCCTTCTTTCTAGCAGCTCACATGCTAAATCGACTTTATCTTTTTCCATTCGTTCACGATAAAGATGTAAGGGTACAATGACTTGTTGGTATAAAGCAGTATTATTCTGTAAGTCTTTATTCGTATAAAGATCTTCAAAAGAATTAAAATAAGCTACGAGCAAAGCAAAAAAATCATCATTCTTCTTAATAGGGTTTGCTTTTAAATAAATATCCAGAACCTCAATAATATTTTTCTCCGGATTTTTAAGCGTTTTAACTAACTCCCTAAAAAAAGGATTAATCGTTGTTCTGAACTTTGAAAGGGCTTGAAGAGATTGCTCTGAGTCCTTATTAAGTGGAATATGCCTAAGCAAAAGATGTTTCAATACATCATCACTATTTTTTTCTGGATGCTTATTTATATAATCTTGTATGATTTTTTTATATCGATTGACCTTTTGGAAAGTAGTCATCGCTTCTCTCGTTTTTTAGGATTTTTTAATATATATGGGTAATTATACTACAGGCAAACTAACAAAGATAACTCATTGATTATAATAGTATTTAAAATCGCTTCTATTCAGATGAATGTGGTAAACGCCGCAATTCGTCCCTATATGTCACGGAACCCAGGGATCTTTAATAGTGACCTTGCAAATAACTCAATAAGCCCAGTAGTTATTACTATTGGGCTAGATATAGTAATATGATTAATATTTAGTTTATGATAGATTAAGCCTTTCGCTAATAGATGTTAGCGAAAGGCTTAATGCCTTAAATATAGGATGCCAAGTTAAAAGGGGCACTTCCTAACTAATTGATTTATAACATAAACATTTGCTAACAGATGTTAGCGAAAAGGTTAAAATGGACAAACTATGGCTAAAGATATTGTTTTAATAGAATATAAGCATCTACTGGAAGAAACTAAGCAAACTATTCTTGAGGCTCAACACCAATTCTTAAGGGATGCAAATCGCACCAATATTGAATTGTATTGGCAGTTAGGTAAATTACTTGCAAAAGCAGAAGACAGATACCAATGGGGAAAGCAAATTTTAGCTCGCCTTTCACACGATTTAACACTAGCTTTTTCAAATGCTAAAGGCTACTCAGAGCAAAATCTACGACATATGCGGCATATTTTATTCTGAATATTTTGAAACACCAGAATTATTTGAAATTGCCAAAACTGTTCGATGGAGCACAAATTTAATTATCATGTATAAGGTAAAAGATCTTGATGAAAGAAAATTTTATTTGAAATTAGCAAGCGACACTATGTGTAGTCGAAGTACAATTGAACTGCAGATTAAATCAAGTGCCTATGAAAGAGAATGCTTGTCGAATAAAAAACATAATTTTCAATCGACGCTGCCAGACCATCTAGCAAGTAAAGCAGATAATTTACTTAAAGCAGGATATTTTCTAGAAGTTAATAAACCATTTTTTGGATCACATTCTTTGTTAGAAAAACAAATAGAGAATGAGATGGTTGATCGAATTAAAGAAGTAATTATGATGTTAGGTAAAGGATTTGCATTTATTGGAAACCAATATCGGATTGTCGCTAAAGGAAATGAATATTTTATTGATCTTTTGTTTTTCAATAGAATCCTCAGGTCACTTTTCGCGGTAGAGCTCAAAGCAAAAAAATTTAAAGCAGAGTATGCTGGCAAAATGAATCTGTATTTAGGTCTATTAGATGATTATGTAAAACAACCAGATGAGAATCAATCAATTGGTTTAATACTCTGTACAAATAGAAATTCTGTTGAAGCTGATTACGCTTTACGTGATGTAAATAAACCAATGGGCATAGCGGAAATTAAATTATCTAAGATTTTACCAAAAGAATTAGTTGGTAAGCTACCAGATCCAAAAGAGTTAGAAAATGAAATTTTGAATAAAATTGAAGGGTTGGATGATGTAGAAGATGACGAAGAGTCGTAATAATGCATCCATCAAAACTCCCAATTCCTAAACCAGTTATTGATGCTTTAGATAATACAAACGATAAACCACAAGATCATTTAAAAGCATTAAACTACGCAGAAAATGACTTGTTACTTATATTGGATTTTTTAAAACAATATAAAAATAACAAAGCAACTTTTGAATCGTATCGTCGTGAAATAGAAAGATTAATCCAATGGTCTTGGCTTGTTAATAAAAAATCTATATTAAAATTAAAAAGAGATGACATTGAAAATTATATTGGATTTTGCTTAAATCCCCCAAAATCATGGATTGGTACAAAAAAAGTTGCGCGTTTTATTGAGAGAAATGGAATAAGAAGAATAAACAACAAATGGCGTCCCTTTGTTACTACTGTTAGTAAACAGGATTTTAAAAAAGGGGAAAAACCAGATAAAAATAACTACCAATTATCACAAAAATCAATTCGAGAAATATTTACAGTATTAGGTAGTTTTTATCAGTATTTAATGATAGATGAAAAGGTTACAGCTAATCCTATTGCTCTTATTAAACAGAAAAGTAAATTTTTGCAAAAACGACAACAACAGCCTACTATTATGAGATTAACAGAAAAACAATGGCAATTTTGTCTTCAAGTAGTAAAAGAAATGGCTACAGAAAATCCGGAGAAACATGAAAGAACATTATTTATGTTATCCGCCTTATATTTGTTATATCTACGCATTTCAGAATTAGTTTCAAATGATCACTGGACTCCAATGATGAAGCATTTTTACCAAACAACAGATGGTGCATGGTGGTTCAAGGTCGCTGGAAAAGGTAATAAATTACGTGATATTGCAGTCAGTGATGATATGCTTTTAGCATTAAAGCGATATCGTGAACAATTACATCTTACTCCTCTACCCTTACCTACTGAAAAAACTTACCTTTTTTCCAAAGAAAAAGGTAAAGGGGCAATAACTGATTCACGTCATATTCGTAGATTAATACAATATTGTTTTGATAAAACCATCAATAAGCTGAGAGAAGAAAAACTATCCTCTGAAGCAGATGCAATGGAATCTGCTACTGTACATTGGCTAAGGCACACTGGTATTTCTGATGATAT
>MGXV01000046.1 GCA_001801485.1 Gammaproteobacteria bacterium RIFCSPHIGHO2_12_FULL_37_14 | reverse complement strand
ACAATGTGAAGTTGTTTTTTTCCCCGAAAGTTTTTCAAAAATACAACACCTTTTGTCGGAAGAAAATATTCTTGTTGTGGAAGGTAACGCAAGCCTGGATCAATTCACGCAAGGATACAAAATCATTTGCCAAAACGCTTTCACCTTGGAACAAGCACGACAGCATTATGCAAAATGTTTGTTAATGAAAATAAAAGATCAAAAATTCATGGATGAACATGCACAAACACTCAAGGAAATCATCAAACCTTATCTTGGCGGGAAATTTCCTTTATGCATTGAGTACTACAAAGATAACTTAAAAGTAAAAATTAATTTGGATTCGCAATGGTACGTCAACCCTCATGATGATTTACTTTCAAGTTTGATACAGTTTTTGGGGAAGGATGCGGTGGAAGTGTGTTATTAGCTCCGTTACCTGTAATTCGCTGCGCTCATTACAGGCTACATCTAATGGATTTAAACAGATTTTTATCTCACCGTCCTCTTGCGCACTTTTGCCTGCGCAAGAAGACAGACTGAGAGTTACAAACTAGCCTTGATCAACTTCAAAAGAACTTTCTTCTCTCACAGGCAATACTTCTTGGGCTTCAGAAGAACGCCCTACGGCAGTAGATTTTCGTTTTTTCGTACGACGTGTTTTTCGTTTTTGAGATTTAAATTTTGAAGCAATAGCTTTGCCCCAACGTTTCTCTAATTTCGAAACAGATCGTGTTAAAGCATGTAATTTCTTTACTTGCTCTTTCGTCAAACGTAATTCTTGTCGAACACTCACAATGGCTTTTTGAGTATTTTTAACCTCTTCCATTGCTTTTTCATAAACAGCTTTTGCTTGCATAAGCTGTTTTTTCATTGCTGCAGCAGGATTAAAACCTGCCTTTTTCATGATCACTTGCCTTTTCTTCTTAAGCTGACGACGCGTTGACATCGCTTTTGATAATTGCGTTGTCAATGTTTTCAATTGCTTTTTCAACGAAGTTAACGTTTTAGTTTGCAATTGTAATTCAGTTTCATAAGAAGAACGTATGGTTTGTGTAATATCTCTGTTAACCATAACATCTTTGGTTTTCCTTTTTTTCATCGAATCACTCCTAAAAATAATTGTCATAAAAATATTAATGAATCCACCCATAAAAACGGCAAGCCATCATAACAAAAAAAAATATAAATTAAAAATTTTTTTATTGTATTTTGATATTGAGTTCGTTACATTTACTATTCTTTGTTTTTTCAAATGGAGCATACTTTAATGAACGCAAAAAAAATTTGGATTTCTAACATTCTCTTTTTAACACTTGCTATGTTAGTTTCACCCGCCCCGCGCAGTTTTGCAGAAGATTTAAAACTAGACTATGGCCCCGTTGGTTTTTGGAAAACCATCGATGATGCTTCTGAACAACCCCGTAGTATCATTAAAATTTGGGAGCAAGATGGAAAATTGTATGGAAAAATCGTTAAGGTTTTTTATCGTGAAGGTGAAAGTGAAAACGATCTCTGCATCAAATGCACGGGGGACAATAAAAACAAACCTATTTTAGGTTTGATGATTCTCCAAGGTTTCACTGAAAATGAAGGGCTTTGGAAAAATGGCACTATCCTTGATCCCGAATCAGGCAATGTTTATAAAGCAAAACTGGCACTCAAAGAACAAAGCCAAGCGATGGATGTGCGAGGATACATTGGCATGCCCTTGCTTGGCCGAACTCAAACTTGGGTACGCATAGAAGATTCGCTGAGTTAAAAAACTCGGGAACTTGATAAAAAATAGTAGGTTAAGCATTTTTGCTTACGATTTCAAACATACAAGCCTGTAATGCAACGCAGCGAAATTACAGGGAACAAGCATTTAAAAAAATGAGCGCAACAAAGTTATAACGCAAAAGAACAATTTTCAGAGATACCCTTACGCGTTACCTGTGCTGAGCAAAGCTCATCACAGACTACGAAAAATAAAATAACCTTTATAGGACTTACGCAAAACAAGTATTTTTGTATTGCAACAAGGCATAAATCGAGTAAGCACCGCAGTTTATAAATAATAAATGAGGATGCGAGCGAGATTTATAACGATGTTGCAATCAAAAAGACGACGTTTTGCGTAAGTCTTACTTTAGAAATATTTCTTCATTTTTCCTTAATAAAACTCTTCTATTATTAAATAATCCATAAACAAGAGAAACACTTATGGCAAAAATTGAAGACATAAGCTCTCAATATGAGGAAAGGAAAAAAACACAGCGTTATTTAGATAATTTCGTTATTTCATTACACGAAATAACAGATGAATTTAAAGAAACACAGCAAACACTTTCTTCTGCAATTGAAAAACTTGAAGCACTTGAAAAAGCACATAGTGCTCTTGCTGCTGATGATACTGCAGCAAAAAAAGAAAGAAGCCAGATCGTTGATATCCTTAAAGAAGCGAAAACAGAAAACACACTCCCCGCTCCCATCGCTTCACTTATCGAAAAATTCACGCTTGATATTGCCAGTATTGATTATGATACCCAACCCAGCAATCTGATAAAACCCGATGCCCGCGATGCCATCCTGCAGAATGATGCTGAAAACACTTATCGCCTTAAACAACAATGGGAATCTCAAGTTAGTAAAATACTCGAGCGAAAAAACCTTTCACCCACTCTTTTCGCTCCAGAAAATAAAATGAGTATTGAGAGACCTATAAAAGACCATGCGGCATGGGCATTTAAGCTTATTTATAATATGCCTTACGCCCCGCCAGCAAGACCAAATGCCCCACTAGCGAGACAAAATGTCCCACCGAACGCCCCAGCAAGACCGAACAGAAATCCCATGGCTCGCCAATTCCGTATACCAACACAGAACAAAAATCCCATCGCTAACCAACCCCCTCCCATGGCAACACAGAACAAAAACACCATCGCGCGCCTTACTCATGGGATACAACATGTTGCCCGTGAAGCACTTTATATTCCTGTCTTTGCTAACCTCTATCGAAAACACAGCGATCCTGAAAGCCAAAAATTAACAGAAGCCGACATTAAACTATTACAAATTGCCGTACTATTTAATAGTAGTGCACGAGAAGGCGCAGGTGAAGATAAATGGCATCATGAAAGTGCCACCCTTTTATATTTCCATTTGACTCATACCTTAGGTGTCGATCAAGATAAAGCAAAATTAATTACAGAAGCCGTAGCAAACAAAGATCCAAATAAAGCAGGATACTTTAGTATCGTAGACTCTGACACCACCACATGGAAATGGAACGAAGCACGCGATGAAAAAAATATTTATCAAAAATTAATTCATGATGCATCGTGTCTTGATATCATCCGCTCTCAAGATACATTCGATGCAACGCATCTTGATTTTCATAAAGAATTTCAAGCAAATCCACTCGCCGTCGAAGAAATGGCAAAGCTGATTACGGAAAGCAGAAGTTTAATTGATATTGAAGGCGACACGCATAATCTCACCAAGCCTGAAATCAAAAAACGCTATGAGAGTGAAAACGCTTATTTGGAAACACGCAATGCCTTAGACAAAAGACATCCTCTGCTTGTTAAATTAAGCCAGAAGTTATATACACCTGAGGAATTACAAAAAACAAATTTAGTGGATACTGTTCATCATGATCCCCAAGCAGGCTTGACAGAAGAAAATATGCAAGCTGCTATCCGAGAAGGACGTGTCTTCTCTCGCGGCGTTTCAAGTCCCTCTGCCATTACCAAAAAAGAATTAAAAGACCTTCGATCAGAGGAAACCTTTGCTGAAACAGAAATTCGAAAAACATTACGACGCACCGGTATCTCCACAAGAACCTCTAAAGAAGACAACTTAGAAAAAGAAGGAAACCCCAATCGTTCTGTTTCCATGATCGGCTATGGTAGCCCTGTATTTTGTAACGCTGGATTTTTCATCGTTAATCCTGCCTTAGATGATATCAAAACAATTGATAAGACTGATGCGGGGACAGGTCGTTTTAAGAAGGAAAGACTTCAGAAAGACTTACCTGATGAAAAACTCCCTTCAAATGATGAAAAAACTAAAAAACTTGAAGAGCTTCATGAAAGATTAAAACTCGGGGGAGCAAGCGTTACGCTTGCTAACAACGCTGAAAAGTCCGGCGTATCACGACACAATGAAATTCTTTATCACCTAAAAGATTATGATGCTATTTATTTTTCAAATGATCCTAATCTTTTTAATGCAGATATGTATGGTTCTCAAGAAATCACACACACTTATGCCCCTTTGCTTGAAGCCATCTTTTTAAAAAATGAGTATGAAAAAGCAAGTCAAAAAAACCTTCCTGTCTTTGAATACTCAAGCACGCATAACACCGTAAGAAAAGTGCCAGAGGAAGAATTAACACACGAAAACATAAAAAAAATGTGGGTCTGTATGAGTTCAGATTTTATTAATAACGCTATTCATAAGGATACGGATTCTCTTAGAAAAATTCTTTCTATGCCTATCGAAGAAATAAAAACTTTAAGCATGTATCGTGTCATGTATAACAAGTACGGCAAAGAAAACGCCTCAGCTGATTCAAATTATGAGAAAACATTTCAAGATGAAATATCAAAAGCTATTCAAGAGGAAAGAGCTAAACTTATTTCCGAATATGGAACAACAATAAAAAGCGAAATAAAAAAAGGAGAATTGTCGCCTTTATCAGACAAGGCATCTCTTGTTTTATCAAGTAATCCCCCGTTAGTTGAAGATTTAAGAACCGAAATAACACAAGCCATTCAATCATTCGACGTCAAACAATCATTTGAAGAAAAAACCTCACAGCTTGCAACCGCATATACATTCGCAAAACAATTAAATTTAACAGAAGAAACAGAGAAAATGCGTGCTGTCGTATCAGATTTGATATCCGATAAAATAGCTAAGCTAGGCACAGACAGTTTTGCTGTCAGGTTTTTTTTAAAAGATGAGTTATTCAAACTGCTTTCAGATTATGAAATTCTTGAAAACAACCCAAATATAAAAATAGAAATCGAAAAAACAGCAGCTACTTTTTTAAAAGAAGAAAAAACTAATCTTCTCAGTGAACTGGCGGCTGATTTTAAAGAAAACGCCCAGAGTAATTCTGTTTATTTTTTAGAAAAATACAAAGACCACACCCAGCTTATCAAAAACCTTTCTGATAAAGAGATGCTAGGACCTGAACAAAAAGAAGAGGCAAGAGAGTTTTTATCAAAAGTAAAAGAAGAACTTGAAACATGGTTGGCCCATGGTTCCATGCCTAAAGAAGCAAGCGATTTATTAAAAAAAACAGACGATTTATCTCAGTCATTAGACTTAAGTGCTCACAATCGACCTTCTATTTAGTTTTGTTTTTCTTTTCTGTAATTCGCACAGCGAGTTACAGGCTACATTCCTGTCATTGCGAAAAAATGCGTTCTGTGATTTTGAAAAAAGCCAGAAGGTTCACGCATTT
>MGXV01000045.1 GCA_001801485.1 Gammaproteobacteria bacterium RIFCSPHIGHO2_12_FULL_37_14 | reverse complement strand
TATATTAATTCCAATATTCATACGTGTCGTTGTGCCATCAGAAAATTTAGTAATTATTATTGCAGGATCAAATGATCCCTGTAAAGTGCCAGTATTTTGCCATGTTATAGTAGCAGTCGTTGTACTTGGTTGTATATATGGGCCAGGACTTATGACTATATCAATTGCGGTTATATTTGCTATAGCCAGGACCAAGACTAAATCTTCAATAGTAGTTTGATTTAAATTTATATTTGTAATTGCAAATGTATCAATATATCCTGTTTTTGTCAATTTTAACTGATGGTTGCCAGTAGATAGTCCTGTAATTATTGCTGGAGTTAGTACTGGTTGAATAACATCGTCTATGAAAATATATGCATCTGTTATGGGATTTTGATTAACATCGTGCGTTCTTATATCTAGAGTTCCAGTAGTTGTGTTTGTTAACGTTACGTTATCTACCCATAGATATGTGTTTGCATGGTCTCCATTTCTGCAGTATGTACCTGGTGTTACCTGAAATTTTATTGTTGCAGTCTGTCCCATATACGTGGATACGTTGACAGTTTTAGTTCCTGAATATCCTCCAGATTTAGCTGTAGCAAGTCCTTCACTTATTACGGTCGTTCCACCTATTATTAAGTTCCAACCTGCGTCTTCATACCAATTGTCTGAATATGTTTGCCAATCAAATGTTAATGTATCTCTGTCTACAACAAACGTTTGTTCCATATATGCATTTGAACACTGGTATATTCTCAACCTTGCTCTTCCAGCTTCCCATATCACGTCATAATTGCCAGTTCCTGATGGGATCCATCCACTTATATCTGTATCAAATGTTCCATTTGTTATTACCATATTTAATCGCGATCCTTTTGACTTGAAAAGTTTCTATAATATCTTCTGCATTTATCAGCAGGTTATCGGCATTAGAGCAGTGACCAGCTTTAGCTGGGAACTGCTTCTGTGATAACTGCTTATGTAGCTGATAAATTCCTCTTGATATGTTAATGGAATTGACATATAGGTTACTCTTTTACGTTGTTCTTATTTGTTAATACATTACAATTGTTGACTATAAATTTCTTCAATTGGGATATGTTCCAGACATAATTACTGTCAGTCCATAGCAAACCAATTTTCATCATTTAGATTTACTCTTAGAACAGTCAATATATATTCCCATGTCTCTAAGTCTCTCTAATATTTCCATAACTATGAGATTACAGCTTGGAGCTGGGCATGGTATTGACGGAGAAGAAGATCCAAATGCTGATGATCCGTAAGCATATCCTCCAAATGTCATATTAGTCTTTATATCGAATTTGGATATTTTTGAATTTATTAAGGTTGTTGAATTGGTGCTTGTTGAGGTACTTGTTGTTTCTCAAGATTCTGTTCTAATTCATTTAATATTTGTAATTTTTGTGTTTTCATCTGCTGAAGTTTATTCGTTTCTGATATATATGCTTCTTGTTGAATCATAATATCAAATGCTTGGGACTTTATTTTTGTTATTTCTTCTGATACTCCTTTCTGTTCCGCATCTCTTAATTCTTGCAACTTTTCTGTTCTTTTCTGTTGAAGATGATTTGCGTTTGCTACATATAATTCTTGCTGTCTTATTATATCAAATATTTCCGCTTTTAATTTTATTATTTCTTCTTGTGCCATGTTATTTACCTCTTTTATATATTTAAACGATCGTTATTGCTACATTTGGATTTATTGCTACATTTGGATCATCTGCAGGATCAGAGTACGAATTATTGAACCATACGAGGTTAAATGATCCATCGTAGAGAGGATTCGGTAATTTAGAGCCGTCTCCTGTGATCAGTGTTACTTCATTATCACCTATGCTATCTGTGTGTCCTCCTAATACGGTCACTTTTCCAAAGTTGACTACTGGGTCTAATATGGTTGCATATATTATCTCCTTAAAGACTATTGGTTTTCCTTTGCTTACTTTATACTTCCTTAAATTTTATATTTAAATTATTTCGAGATATATTATTCTAAGTTAGTTATCCCCAACCAAAGCCTCACAGGAAAGTTCCTTAACCGATAATATTTACATTTCATGCATATGCTGTCCAATATTCTGTTGCTCCAGTCGTGTTTCCACCTTCTGTAGCACCAGTAACATAGAAGTAGGTTGCATCCCATAATGTCGTATCAACCACTCCACCATTTTCAACATGGTTGTTCTGACAAACAGGAGTTGCAGTATTTTTATAGCGAATGATTACTGTTCTTAAACCGTCCCAAAGCATCACCTGAAATGGTACCATACCAAGCCCATGAGCTATTGCTCTATTTGCACTACCATTGCCAGTAAAAGAGCCTGTGGTTTTTGGCCGTGTAAGTGTAGCAGCAGTTGTCTGTGTTGTTCCATCAGGAAATTTTATTCCATCTACACCAGGAGTACCTCCGATATGTAATTTTGCGGTTGGGTTCGTTGTCCCGATACCAACATTGCCCCCAGAGGTGATTGTCGTTGATCTAGATGCAACTTTTAGACCAGTCAATATTCCTGTCGCTACTTCGCCCGATATGTTTTCAAACACATAAACCCATCCTTGAGATTCACGATACCAATCAACTGTGTATGTGTTTGCCCCTACTGTAAATGTAGTAGATGGTAAAATTTCACCTCCGACATCGGTTGGAGCGACAACAAAATACCTACTTCCGTCATTTTTAGATGTATAAGTGACATTTTTTGAGGTTCGACCTGTAAAGAATGCTATAGCGTTAGCGTTTCCCATCCGCATACCTACATAATCTCCGCCACTAAATCTAATGAAACCTTCTTCACTAACTGTCGCTGACAAAATATCACGAATATGAGCAATTCGGATACTACCTTCAACTGCCAGTTTATAATTACCAGGAGTTACCGTCCCAATGCCGACGTTGCCACTACTTCCATTTATAAACAGTTTATTCGCTGCAAAATTTATATCTCCACCAGCTTCTTGAAGAGTTAACAGTTTTGAACTTCCAGCCGTTCTATCATAAGCATAAATCTGTCCTTTGTTATTAGCAGAGTCATAATGAATTTCTACTCCTGCGCCAGAAGAAGCTCCAGACTGAGCACCAGTGACACGAAGTGAACCATTTATGTCACTACGATATCCAGGACTTGTTGTCCCAATACCAACATTACCTCCCCACGGTTGCAAAATCAAATCTTTAATCCCAGTACCACCTAAATATGGAGATATCCACCCATATTCATTAATACCATCATACCCTAGTCGCAAATAACCATCACCAGATGGAATTGCACCAGTATCCCCAAAGGATATATGGACATCAGTATCTACTTGTACATCAAGTTTAGATATAGGTCCTGTCGTTCCAATGCCGACGTTTCCTCCAGATACAATTATTTGATTCGTACCAACGATCAATCCATTTGAAGGTAAGTTTAGAGTGCCAGTCATCATATCACCACTTTTTACAACCCTGGCTGTAATTGTACTGCTAATATCTGATATCGTCTTAGCTGTAGGAGAAAGGATCATCTTATATGTTTTTCCTGCTAAATTTTTAACAGATGCAGATGTCCCTTCCTGAGGCCTTGCCACAGTTAAAGTATCAGTTGTTATTGCAGTACATCTTACTATTTCTTTATTAGGATCATCAGATGGATCTGGATAATCTGTTGAGTTCCACCAAACTAGGTTAAATGCTCCACTCACAGAAGGAACTGGAAGTTTAGATCCTTCATTTGTATTGAGAATTATTGACGTAGCTGCTGCATCATATCCTGTTGATACAGTCACTTTACCAAAGTTTACTACTGGGTCTAATAATGGTCCTTGTAACGTATGAATATTAGAAAGATCGCTATGGATATTGGATAATGATGCGATAGGGGTATGTTCTTCAAGTCTATAGCCATCTCTATATAATTCTATTAAATTATCTATAGACATATTTTTCATTTGGTCTAAATTTATTCTTTTCATATTATCTCTCCAATTATATTATATTTTTTATCGCTTTATATAGTTATTGAATTAGTCAACCATGTTCTTTTAGTACAAAGTAATTTCTAACAAATACCATAACGGTACTAAATGGATTTGCCCATAGTTCTAAAGTATCCCCTTCTACCGGATATATTTTCAGTCCATAAATGTTGTTGATACTGTGGCATGTTCAGTTCTGTGTTCAGTTCTAATGATACACTCTAGATACCGTGTCGTATCAACAAATATATCATCAACACTAAGTATGCCTACATCAGCTGTTCTGTATGTATCTGATCAAATCTTAATATATTAAACTTATTTCATATATATAAATGCCGGAATATGCACACAATATTCGTTGATATATTGTTGATATTATGTAAACGAACATCTTGTTAATGAATTACCGCTTTGCAAATTATTAAGATAATATGCTACAGCACCCATTATATATGCAATCGTAATCGTAAATCCTAAATTAGTTTGTCCAAGATATGCACTAACAAGTGTCATTATATCAAATATTCTTAGATTATTCCATCCTCCTTTAGATGTAATCCACGTACATATATCTGTAGGTATTATAGTTACACTTTTGGTGCACCATGGTATATCATTGGTGTAGCAGCATGGTGCGTCAAGTAAACATGCTTGATGCCTGACAATATATGTACCAGTACTACCATATTCGTGTATTATCGACCTATCATGTGTATTTATTGTAGCACCATCTCCAAAGTCCCACTTAAATATTACCGCATATGGAGATGCTTGACTGGTAAATTGTTTTATTATTCCACCAGCGAGAGACTGAATATCATCACATACATCTTCCACGATAAATTCTGGCGTTTCTACGGATTGAATAATAAATTCTGGTGTATTTATCATAGCTAATATATATGTATTGTTTTAATAATGTTGAGAAAATTTATAGTTGACTATATTAAATCCAATCTTTTCTAACATATCGATCGGATTTGAAACACGCTCTGTTGAATTGTCGCATAGAGGGCATTTTTCTATTTTTATCTCTTCTGTGTTATAATATTCATAATTACGATGAGGATGGTCCGGAGTTGTAATTTTTGATGATAAGCTTTTATCTAATTTTTGTGATAATAGTATGACTTTTCTATATTTTTATTTCTATTTTCAATTTCTCCTAGTCTATAATATGCAAGTGGAGCAAAATCTTTATCATCTAACAATTTTAAATATGTATCTTTTACTTGGTCGTCTAATCCTTGTAATATTAGATTTTCTGAAGATACGAACAATAATTGGTTATTGTATTTGTCATATTATATCTTTATGTTTATGCACCGGTACAATCTTTACATAACTCGAGTTCATTCCACATATACTTATTATGCATGTCAAGATAATATAGCCTCTTTTCACTATTCCATATATCATCTATGGACATGTCGAGCACATTCCCAAAGTTTACTTGCCCTTCTGGGTCCATACAACAAAGAGCTGTATCACCATTTGCAAGTATATTAAAATAGTCAAATATCCTACCACATGGCTGGCTAATCCTTCTATTAGTATCAGGATGTCCAGAAATC